>JAAXWR010000001.1 GCA_013334825.1 Candidatus Yonathbacteria bacterium | reverse complement strand
CTTCTTTTCGTACGATAGGGAGTACCCACCGTAGTCGCTCTTCTTTAATTGTTGTTGCCATAGTGACACACATCCTTGAATATTAGCTACAGTTTGGAAAACCGCCATATGTGTGTGCACATTACCCGAGCGCATTGCTTTTTAATATATATGTAGTATACTATTCCATCAGTACTGACGGGCATATACTAAGTGCCTCGGGAATACAGTTTTCTTATATTATCCTTTATTTTCAGTGGCGTGGGCGTTTTTTGCCCACGCCCTCATCCGTTATGTTACTCAGCAAAGAAAAACTTGAAGAATTGAAGAATGAACTTGCTCATTTAAAGACTACACGTCGTAAAGAAATTGCGGACGAACTTGAATATGCAAAATCACTCGGTGATCTTTCAGAGAATGCCGAATACCATGAAGCACGAGACAATCAAGCAAAGATTGAAAAACGCATCGTTGAACTTGAAGCAATTGTAAAAGATGCAAAGGTCATGACGCATGTGAAGAGTGATGTCATTCGCGTTGGTTCACATATTGTTGTAAAAAAGAAAAAAGAAGGCACGATACGTGAAATGACACTTGTTGAATCGGAAGAAGCAGACAGTGCCGCAGGTAAATTTTCTGTGGCGTCACCACTTGGCAACGCACTTCTTGGACATAAGAAAGGGGACGAAGTCTCGTATGAAAGTCCTGCAGGAACAATGACATATGTTATTGAGCAAGTAGCTTAATGTTCTTCAAGAACGATAAAAGTGGCGGTGTCTTGATTTTTCAAGACACCGCCACTTTTTCTTCCCAGATTTTCTGGTATACTGGAACAATCGTTAACCGATATGTTGATATATGTTTTCCATTTTTTACCTCCCCATATTCTATCTCCTAACTTCCTAACCTACTAATCTCCTTACATACTACCATGTCTTCCCTTGAAGAACTCCGCGCAGAGCGCCTCAAAAAACTCGAAATCATTAAAACGAAGGGACACAATCCGTTTCCTGTTCATACTGGACGAACATGTGATTGCGCAACAGCAGTTAATGATTTTGATGTTCTCACAGGTGATGGACGCACAATCACACTTGCGGGACGTGTCATGGCACTTCGTGGGCAAGGAAAGCTTATGTTTGCGGATATTGATGATGGAAGTGGACATATACAAGTCCTTGTTAAACACGACAACATGCAAACGGATGATTTTGCTCTTTTTGCAGAGACTGTTGATATTGGTGATATGATTGCCTGCACGGGAATCCTTGCGCTTTCTCAACGTGGTGAAAAAAGTATCGAGGCGGCTTCTTGGAAGATGCTTGCGAAGTCACTTCGACCACTTCCTGACAAATGGCATGGACTCAAGGATACCGAAGAGCGTTTTCGTAAACGATATCTCGATACCCTATCCTCTCCTGAAGTGAAAAAGCGTTTTGAAACGCGCGCGCGTCTTGTTTCCGCGCTTCGACGTTTTCTTGATGATACAGGATATATGGAAGTAGAGACACCGATGCTTCAATCACTTGCAGGAGGAGCACTTGCGCAACCATTTATCACTCACCACAACGCCCTCGATACGGATATGTATTTGCGTATCGCGCCAGAACTTTATCTCAAACAATTATTGATTGGTGGATATCCAAAAGTATATGAAATTGGTCGTAATTTTCGTAATGAAGGGATTGATGTAACACACAATCCTGAGTTTACCATGCTTGAGTTTTATGAAGCGTATGCGGACGCAACAAGTCAAATGGCATATGTTGAACAACTCATACGTACAGTGATGATGTCGGTGATGGGTACATCAGACATTGTCCATGAAGAGGAAACTATTTCTTTGGCAGAGCCGTTTGCCGTTATATCATTTAAAGAACTGTTTGCCGAATACGCTGACATGGATGATCCATTTGGTATGCCCGAAGACGCGCTCCTTGCCAAAGCACATGAATCTGGTGTGGTGGTAAAAAAGGGTGAGGGACGTGAAAAAATACTGGATGGTATTTATAAGAAATGTTGTCGTCCACATCTATCTGCGCCAACATTCCTTGTAGAGTATCCAAAGGCGTTTTCCCCGTTTGCGAAAGAAAAAGAAAATGATCCGTCAATGATTGACCGTTTTCAGCTGGTTATTGGGGGGCTTGAAATTGTAAATGCATTTTCTGAATTAAATGACCCTCTTGAACAACGTGCTCGTTTTGAAGAACAAGAAATAAAACGCACTGGCGGTGATGAAGATATTTCACCCAAAGATGAAGAATTCTTAGAAGCGATGGAACATGGTATGCCTCCTGCGGGGGGTGTGGGAGTGGGGATTGACCGTCTCGTTATGCTTGCCACGGGGACGCGTAACATTCGCGAAGCGATTCTTTTCCCAACACTTCGCCCACGGGAGTGAGAAGAAAAAATAAAAATCCGGCACGTGCCGGATTACGCTTTTTTCAATAGCGTTAATATTGAAAGTGTGTTCATGGGAACCCCTACAGCTTCATTTATAATAATGTCGAGCTGAATATTTCTTGCACTGGGGAATTTTTTACGCAAGAAATAAGGAAGTAATGCGTGGGTAATCTGTGGATGAATGGTTGCGTGCGCATCTTTCATGTATTGTTCATTGAATCCAAATCGAATCAGAACTGCATTTATCTCCATAATGAAGGTCTGAATATTTGGATCTTGAACATTAAAGACCTCAACGATCTTTGTGTAGATGTGTCCGATGGGCACCGGTGTTTCTTTGAAATTTCTTTCCCGTATCTCTTTCTCAAAGATTCGTAGTTCCTCAAGCATAGAATGATTTTTCTTTGTATAGGGCATGGTAATCTTTTGTTCGGTTGTTTTGCAAGACTGGCATGACAGTACCTGAAATTGAGGCATTGTGCAAGTGATTAGATAAAACAAAAACCGCTGGTTATTCAGCGGTTTTTCCGTGTAGCTTTTTCCATGTCCAGTGGCGTTCGAGTGAGGCAAGTTCCCATAACTTTTCACCGACTTCTTTCTCAGTATATTGGATAAATGCATCAGGAGAAAGTAAATCCGAAAGTATCCATGTCACAAGACGCATGGAAAGGATGTTGGCATCAACATCAGGGATTGGATGCGAATAGAGTAAGTGTTTGAAGTACCCTTCGTTAAAAGGAGCATCCGGTCCTGAATCATTAAATCCACAAAAAAACATTTGTGACATAAGAAACATACGAAAGAAGATATCATCCCGCATATCATCACGGAGACAAAGAGAGTCATACTCCATACTTTTTGATTCTCCTATTCTCTGTAGAACTTTTTTCGATGTATGTATGCCGACATGGAGAGAAAATCCATCATAGAGATATTTCTCCCAAAACTTCAGTACTTCCTCAAAGGATTGTGGTGAAAACATTTCACATCCTTCTCTTTGCGCTCGCGGATTAAGCATGCTGAAGCGTTGTGCTTTCGTCGCAACTGAGATAATCGTCGCATCTTCAGAGCAAAACGGAATTGCTCGCCGATGAGCTTCTTCTGCAAGTATGAGTGCATACCTTTCTGCATATTGCAGAGAAGTTATCTCCGTAGGAGGAGGTACTGCATATTTGATAGCAGATGTATCCATAGGGAGGATTTCTACTTCGTCAAATTGTTTCGGATTCACCCGCTCTTTAATGTAGCGGAGAAGAGGTTTTGCGCCTACTGTTGCAGCGACAAGGATGAGAGTTCTTTCGGTTGACATAATGGGAATATTTAGTTTTTGAGATTACAGACTGATGATGTTATAGCGTGTTTTGTACATGAATGCAAGGACATGTCTTAAAAAGTTTTTTATATATGTTCAATATTTTTATGTGTAGATAATAAAAAACCGGCTATGCCGGTTTTCACATATTGATATATCCACCGCAAGCCTCTTTCATAATCGCTTGATACTGCTCGTCGGATATGTTTGGTGCATATATTCTTAAGAACCAGGAGAGTTGATCCTCAGCAATCCAAAGGGGGCAACTGCTCAAAGCTGTTGTGATGCCGAGATATCCATATCCGTAGTTTTCGAGATATGTGCTGAATCCTTTTATAAATCTTGCAATGTCGATTTCCCCCTCTGAAATATGGAGTATCTCCACTATCTTCGTGTAGATGTGCCCGAGAGGAATGGAAATATTTCCCAAAAAATCTACACGATTTGTATGTTGTATCCTGGTGATGTCATTCCACCTTAATTCTTCCAACATTGAATGATTCTTTTTGAATCCAATGCTTGTATTCATGAGCGTTTTATTTTTTGAGTGAAACATATCAGTAACTAAAACAGTAATAACATATTTATTGTATAGACACAAGAGTGAGTTTAACGCTTATGATGCTGCGTCTCTACTGGGCGCGCGGAGCGCGCCTTTTCATATTTTTCATTCTTACTTCTCAATTCTTGATTCCACAGTCCCACGCAGCGGATGTTCGTGAAACGAATATTTGCCTTGTGGGATGTGGATAACTCGTCGTTTGCATTGTTTCACGAAAGTGGGATATAATACTAATCAAGTGGGATGAAGTGGGAATGTTTATGTCCGATTCGTTTTTGTTGATACGAAGCGAATCGGACGGAAACATGACCGACCTGCTTTGACGACTATGTTGATCGGACAACACCTCCACACGCTCGATACGAAAAAACGGATTTCTCTTCCTGCGAAGTTTCGCAAGGAAATGGGAAAGACGGTCATCGTGGCACGTGGGTGGGACAAATGCGTGTCAGTGTATTCGGTAAAGCAGTGGAAAGAATCAGTGGTAAAGTTCACCGCATTGTCCGAAGGGCAAGCAGAGAGTAGGACACTCAATCGCTATATCTTGGGAACTGCATCAGAAACAGACGTTGATTCAGCGGGTCGCATTTTGATTCCTGATACGTTGAAAGATTTTGCGGGACTGAAAGAAAAAGTGGTTGTTGCTGGACTTGAAAATCATCTTGAGCTTTGGGATGAGGCGTCATGGAAGACGTATCAGACGAAAGCTGAAGCGGAAGCAGAAAAAATTGCAGAAAAGTTGGCAGGCATAGGTGCCTTGTAATGGTGACGAACGATATGACAGAACACGTACCAGTTCTTTTACACGAAACAATGACGTTGCTTGACCCGCGCGAGGGAGAGACACATGTTGACGGCACGCTTGGTGGTGGGGGACATGCTTCTCATATTTGTGAACGTATTGGGAGAACAGGAAGACTTCTTGCCTGCGACAAAGATGCACATGCGATTTCAGTCGCGGAGAAACGCCTGTCTTCATATCCATGCGCAAAGACGTTTGTTAATGGAAGTTTTCGAGACATTGATACGTACTGTGCTCGAGAAGGTGTTGACGCGGTTGATGGTATACTCCTTGATCTTGGTTTCAGTAGTATGCAGATAGAGGATTCTGGACGAGGTTTTTCATTCCTTCGAGATGAGGCACTTCTTATGACGCTTTCTGACACTGTTCTTGAAGATACACTGACGGCACACACTATTGTGAATGAATGGGGAGAGGAGAGCATTGCGGACATCATCTATGCATACGGAGAAGAGCGGTATGCCCGACGTATTGCAAAAGGTATCGTCGATGCTCGAGAAAAAGCACCGATTGAAACGACCGCCGATCTTGTCGCTATTATCAAAGCAAGTGTCCCTCGTGTATACGCAAAAGGAGCGATACACCCCGCAACACGGACATTTCAAGCGCTTCGTATTACGGTTAATGATGAACTCGGTGCGATAGAAGAGGGTATACGAAAAGGGCTAGCGCTCCTCGCTCCACACGGTCGGATGGTAGTCATATCTTTTCATAGTTTGGAAGACCGTATTGTCAAACGTATGTTTCGAGAAGCTGCAGATACAGGAGAGTTTGAACTTTTGACTAAAAAGCCGATTGCGCCCACAGACGATGAGCGTCGCAACAATCCCCGCGCGCGGAGCGCGAAAGTGAGGGGTATACAAAGAATCAATCCTTCCTCAGCATGAGGACATAAAGTAAAGCCCTAGAGTATTATCCAGAGTATATAATTTTTTATCGACATTTTTTATGACACATACACCACGACATCCACACACACGACATAGTGCTGGTGTTTTTGATCAGCGCGTCGCGGGAACATATGGACTTTTCGCCATGATTGCCATACTGGTTGTGGCGTATGTGTATCTCGTCAATGCAAGTGTCATGTCAGCTGTTGAACGTAAGCAATCTGAAGACCATGTGGCACGTATTGCTGCCCGTGTGGCAATGCTTGAAGCAGAATATTTTTCACTTTCTGAATCAGTAACACTTGATGAGGCGCTTGCGAAAGGTTTTGTTGTACCGCCAGCTGAGAGAACCTTATTTGCGTCACGGACATCGGGAGAAGAAATACGCATTACAATGCGCTAAAAAACAAAGTGTATGTTTCAAAAAGAAAAGCCGTTCCTTGGGAACGGCTTTTCTTTCGCGTATGTACGCTGAGCTTTTCTTTTAACTCGAAACTAACAACTGATAACTTGTGTTACTTGTCTTTCTTTTCTCCTGTATAGACGAGAGTCATACGTTGATCTTTTGGTTCGAAAAGAGAGATTTCAAATGGATAGGTTTTTGCCAATTCTAATGTCTTACGAAGCATCTCTTCGGAAGGGAAGTCAGAGACATGAACGAGTCCCGCAACACCTTCTTCAATGGACACAAGCGCACCGTGACGATTGAATTTGATAACAATACCATTTACTTTGTCGCCCTTTTTAAAGTGTTCACCCGCAGTTTTCCAAGGATTGTCCTTGAGTGCTTTGATAGAAAGGGATACTTTACCATCTTTGATCTCAATAATTTTTGCTTTGGCGGTTTCGCCGACTTTACAAAAATGTTTCGGATCATCGACGAGTCCCCAGTCAATTTCAGAAATGTGAACGAGTCCTTCGAGACCTTCTTCAACTTTTACAAAGACACCAAAGTCTACAATACCTGTTACTGGTCCTTCGATGACATCGCCAACAGCATGTCTTCCAGCAAGTTCCGTACGGTCTTTATCTGCAATATCTTTTTCAGAGAAGATAAGCTTACCTTCTTTGGGATTTGCGGAAAGAATCATGACAGAGATTTTTTCACCTACCAATTTGCGCAATTCATTGGTGATTTTATCTTTGTCGCCACCTTCAACGCGTGGATAGTGGTCGGTAGAAAGTTGGGAAGCGGGGAGAAAGCCTGCGATACCCTGCCATTCCATGATAAGCCCACCCTTATTTGCTTCTTTGACGGTAAGTTCAAGGAGTGTTTTCTTGCGGATGGCGTCTTCAGCGTCTGTCCAAATGAGAGCTTGACGTGCCTCCTTGAGAGAGAGTTCAATGTATCCATTCTCATTTTCTGCGTCCACAACCTTGGCAGTGATGGTGTCACCAATGCTTGTGTGGCGGATAACATCACGTGCGTTCAAGAGTTCACGACCATAGATGGTACCTGTACCAAAAGGTGCCAAGTCAACGAATACTGCATTGCGTTCGATAGCAATGACTGGTCCTTCCACAAGATCGCCGATAGCCGGAGGAGCAGGGGAATCAGCAACAAGTGCCGTCATCGGATGATTACTATTATCTGCCTGTTCTGTTGTCTCGAGAATTTCTTCTGTAGCAACAGCATCTGTATTGGTTATTTCGTCTGTACTCATATATATAAAATAAAAAACCGCACGATGGCGGAATCGGTATGTGTGCGAGGGTCTCGTGCCGATGGTGTCGTATAGGGAGTCGGACAGGAGGGTTACTTCGCGCATTCCGCTGGTAATGGATGTACAATAGCATGGATAGTTGGAATACACAATAGAACAATATGGGCGGCGCTTCGCGCCGCCCATATTCACGCACCATATATCCCCACGTACTTTTCTGGGAAGACGGGGAAGGAAATGTCTTCCCAGAAAAGTACATGGATTCAGATTTTGCGCATACCTCACTATGAACATTCCTTCGCAAAGAAATGCTCAATAATAAGGGGAGACTTGCTTCGTGTTTCGTCGCAAGTCTCCACTCCGAAAAGTTACCGGATATGGAATCACGTTGGATTTCGTATCCGGTTAGTATTTGGGATCTCTCAGGTTAAAAAATGTCCGAGGCGACCCTCTCATCCCATGTCATGGCGAGCAGTTGCTCGCCGTTCCACAGGTAATAGTGGGCGGCGGGACCGCCGTAGAGGCGGCCACTGTATCCAGTGCGGAACACAGTGCCCTTGGGCATTGTGGCGACCATTTGCTGACCGCCACCCATGCGGCCGGCATCACCCTGGGCGATATGACCACTTACAAAAATCTCACCGGGGAATGGGTGAAATCTGATACGCTCGTCACCGTACGCATCCTTTTCTACTTCCCCTGTGCGGTCGCCGGTGTGGGAGTTTCCACCACGGAAACCGATGTGGGTTCTGAAAACGCAGATGACGGCGTCATCCGCGTCCACGCCTTCGCCGGACCGAGCGTAGAGCTTTGGCTTTCCCGCTTTGGTCGTGCCGACCTCGGCGGAAGAAATCCGGACCCGTCCTTTTTCTTTCCACTCCGCCTGAAGCGCGGAAGGAAGTTGGACAGGCAGGACTCCTCGTTCGCGACCACGCCCCTGCTCGCCCACAAAGATGGCAGGGATATCAATCCCAGCCCCCTTGAGGGTGAGTTTTTCGACGACGGCTCCTTCCTTAACGGAGCCGCTCTCGATTGTAAAAACCTTGAATGACTTTCCCATAATTCCTCCTCCGCTAAAGCGGTAGATGTGCTGCATTTTCGCAGCGGTTGTTGATATTTTTCTTCCCGTACAGCATCCGACCGATGACCATCACCGACCCGATGCCGTACGCGAACTCAACAACAGGAGAATCTTTTTCAAAGAACAAAACCTCTATCGAATGGCAAACGATATGTTTGTCATTCGAACAAAGGGGAGGAACGTGCGTGAACCATAGCACGTTGCCTCCAGAAACATTATGCGATTTCTGCTCTGTAGAAGAGCGGTTTTTCTCCTTCGGCAATCGCCTTCTGAATCTCTTCGGGGTTGGCGATTGCGGAGGAGAAAAAGATTCCCACTACGACATCCCCCATGTCGTAGTCGAGAACTCTCAGTACGACAACACGACCGTCGACCGTGGAGCCGTAAAAGTCTTCCTCAGAAAAACATAGAGGAGACAGATGTTCCTCCACGCCTGTCTCTTGGAGAAACAGGCGGGCGCATCCGCATACTCCTTTCAAGAAAGAAATGGAACTTCCTCGAGTCACCTCGGGAAACCTCTCAAGTTCTTCCATTTCATCATTTGAAAGCGCAAAAGCGCTTTCAACGGCACCAGCATATTTGTTAATCATACTTTTTCTTTTTTAATTTTTTCTATCCCATACAGCATTTAAGCGAAAAAGATTTTTCACCTAAATGCCGTATGTGATAATAGAGCATATTTCAAAGAACAATCCCACTATGAACATTCCTTCGCAAAGAAATGCTCAATAATAAGGGGAGACTTGCCTTGTGTTTCGTCGCAAGTCTCCCAAGTTAAAAGTCACCAGTTGGCATACTCCCTCATAAGAGGTTGTCTGCTAACGGGGGTTACTTCCCCCTCTGTGTTTAGGGGGATCTCGTCGCCCCTCAGCGTTGAAAAATCATCGGTGACGTACACCGTGTCACCAAAGATTTCCCATGCCTCCGATAAACCACCACCCGTACTCCACATCCTGGAGTACGTATAGTGGGGGTAATTCCCCCAACGACCTCGTCTGAATTGCGGGAACGCATCTCCTACAATTTCAGCTATCCCTGCATAATTTGATGGGGAAAAATCAATCCACGCTGTGAATCTTTTTCCACTCCCCAGGCGGATTATTATCTGCTTCTTATTTATTTCTGTCATTGTTCCTCCTGCCCGAAAGGGCGTTTTTTGTTGTTGATATATTTCCCGTACAGCATCCGACCGATGACCATCACCGACCCGATGCCGTACGCGAACAGAAAAAACAAAGGAGAAACTTTTTCAAAGAACAAAATCCTCAATCGAACGACAAACGATATGTTTGTCATCCGAACAAAAGGGAGAAACATGGGCCTTGGGGGCGCATGTTTCTCCGAAAAATTCAGGAGTTCTTCATGTCGAAAAGAACATCGATAACCTGATCCTCCTTTCGAGAAAACCACCGCCGGTGGACTTTTCGTCTCACCGGGAGATATGCCGTCGCATCTTCTAAAGCTTCGGCGATTGATACGAGACACTGCCTTTGCGCCTCGTTGAGCCGGACACTCAGAATTCGGCAGATCATTTTCATCTGCCAAG
Source organism: Candidatus Yonathbacteria bacterium (assembly GCA_013334825.1). GTDB lineage: Bacteria > Patescibacteriota > Minisyncoccia > Phycocordibacterales > JACNGX01 > JACNGX01. The sequence goes on along the minus strand of JAAXWR010000001.1, from coordinate 439,819 downwards.
CGTCGAGTTTATGGCTCGTGCTTATTGTTATTTTCATTTTTTTGCTCTTTCTAGCACCTATTTTTATTATTGATTCACGTCCTTCTGTGGGGAGAAAGGGGAGAGAGTATCTCCCCGCAGAAGGACGCGATAATAAAAAGAACAAGCTCTTTCGCCGTTTTCGGCTCATCAGTCCGGACACACATCCGGATAGAGTGAGGAGCTTTGTATTATGGGTAGCTCCTCGAACCCGTCATAATCTGTTTGCCACCTTGGCGAGCAACACGGCGGCAGCAACGAATGCCGCGGCCGTCTGCATCTGTGTCAGCACGAGCATCCCCGTGCCGACGGTGGCGGCAGCGACCAACAATGCCACCGCTGCGAGGGCACAAAGCCCCGCAAGAAATATATTCATAATTCCTCCTTTTTTGCCGAACGCGCGGCGATTTTTTGTCTTCCCGTACAGCATCCGACCGATGACCATCACCGACCCGATGCCGTACGCGAAGTTGAACAACAACAGGAGAAACTTTTTCAAAGAACAAAACCTCTATCAGACAACAAGAAATACTTATGGTCTGAAAAAAGGAGGGAAGTCGTCGGATGTACCGATCTGACTTCCCTTCGCAACGTCTCATTCAGGGAGAGAAATGTCCTCGAACTGAGGATCATTTAAGACAGCTTCTGCCGCCTCAATGACCTGAGCTCGAAAACTCTCCGACTCCTTCCACCACTGTGTGCAGTCAAGCAACCAGCGATTGGCTTCGTCGGATGGCTTTATGGAAAGCCCCCTCCAGCTCCCAGTCATGTACGTGAGACCTCCTCCCTTGTGGGAGTAGGTCTCGGGGTAACGACCTTCACTTCCCCGGGAATAACCCCCATCTTCTCCTCCGAGAGAAGAGATGGTTTCCTTGTCATACGGATTGACCAGGACACTGTTTCCAGTAGCCTTTTCAATGATTCCCGCCGCCTGGCGGAATGTCAAACCGTCGAGTCTTCCCGTCTGGTCAAAAAGACGGACCCGAAGCTCAGAATCTTTTGACCATCCATCCATCAGAGATGGAATATAGGTTTCGTCATCTAAAATCATAGGAAGATATTTCTTACTCACAATAATTCTCCGTTTTGCCGCGTCGCGGCGTTAAAAAAGATGTTTTAATCCGCTACGCGCGCAATAAGATTTCGCCATACAAAACAGCGATACGGCGGATGGGTGTGTATAGCAATAATTCACTCATCTGCTCCGTCATTGTTCCAATGGGGAGTTTTTTATTTTTTGTTTAATATTTTTTATTTTAGTTTCTAAAGAACAAATCCCTGTTTCAAAACGCGAAGGTTTATTCGTGTCCTGAAATGGGAGGAAGATGTTTACGCTGTAACGTAACACATCTCCCTGCAAAGTGTAGAAAGGAAGTTTGTAATTGATGAAGTTCCATGACCTTTGGATTTTCATCAATCCTTGCGACAGAGAACCTTTCAATAACCTCTTTTTATATGTCGCGTTTACAAAGGGGGTCAATTCCCTTGTTATCGCCGTTTCTCTCAAAACGACGAAACGAAATAAATAATTGAAATATATCATTCCGTTTCGTCATTTTGAAATAGACAGGCGTTATTAAAGAACAGACTCTCTTTCAGAACACGAATGATTGACTCATGGTCTGAATAAGAGAGGGAAGGGGTCGGTGTGATCCGATACCCTTCCCTGAAAAGGAGTGCTACTTTTTAGCCCACTCCTCTTTAATAACGTCCACCGCGTATGACGCGGCGACGACGACGTTACCCTGCGGGGTAATCATCGCCGTTTTTTTTGCAGTCGCACGCCTCTCGGCGACTGACTGCGCTTGTGTTGCCTGGGGTATGTGTTCCCCAGTTGCAACTGCGTGCGCCAACTCCACGATATTGCGGGGCTGGAATTTTGTTGATTTTTTTGAAGTCGCTTTCATTTTTTTACCGCCATTTCTGACGGCCCGTTAAATTATTGAAATCTATGTACAGCGTGCGGGGGACGAGTCGTAAGTATAAAATTACTCGTCACCCATACGCTGTACATGATGTTCAATAGGTTTTTTTATTCATATTTTATATTTCATATTTAACAAAGAACAATTCTCTATCAGCTGGTGATTGCGCTTCACACGCAATCGCCAGCTGATTGGAGAAGGGGAATCGCGTCGGACAGTATGTCCGTCACGTTTCCCCTCAGGTGTTGTCCGATACAGGGAGTCATGCCCCCATTGGTTCGGACGTAAGGTACAATCTTGGCTTGTATGTGCCAAGAGGGCGGCGAAGGTGAGTGAGATACGAAAGGCCAAATATATGTATGCCCCGTATCCAACAAACCCTCATCTCCGTCGCTCTCCTGACAAAAAAGCGATTGGCGTCTCTCTTCCTGAAAAGTGTATAAATAGGGAAGAGAGACAGCAATCGCTTTCTCGCACACGTACACTACAATGACTCGTGTCATGTCCCTCCCCAGAGACGTAGAATATATGATGTTGTAAGGTGGTGCTTCCGTCCCTGTATGGTATGAGAGTATTATAGCAGATGTTGAATTATTTGTCAAGCATTTGCATATTGCTCAGAATGTTTCCGCACCTCACTGATAGGAAAAGTATAGCATATTGTGTATACTTTGTCAAGCATTTTCGTACGACAGAAATAGGCATATATCTCAGACATTTCCGCACGGCGAACATATTGCGCGCAATATGTTCGCCGTGCGGAAGATAACTGTTTGGAACACTTGTGTGGGGTATGTATTTTTTTATCGTTTTTGTATGAAGCTCTAGCGAAAAAACTTATGAGTTGGTATACTACACGCATGATCATTACGTACTACGGAAAACAATTTATGCGTGTGCAGTTTGGCGATACGGTTCTCGCTTTCAATCCCATCAGCAAAGACTCAAAAGAATCAGTATCTCGTTTTGGTGCCGATATTGCTTTGGTATCCCTTGATCATCCAGATTATGCGGGTGTCGAGTCAGTTACCTACAACGGCAAAGAACCGTTCACAATTACAGGACCAGGAGAATATGAAGTGGATGGTGTCTACATCAAAGGATATGCTGTACCAACGACATGTGATGGGCGTGAACGATTAAACATAGTCTATATTGTTGCTCTCGAACAGATGACCCTCGTGTATCTTGGTGCGCTTCACTCGGGAGAACTTTCGCAGGAACTCAAAGAGGCGCTTGATGAAGTCGATGTCCTTTTTGTCCCTGTCGGTGGTGGTGAAGTTTTGCCTCCAGATGAAGCGCAAAAACTTGCCAATAAACTGGGCGCGCGCATCGTGATTCCTATGGATGGTGATGAGAAAAATATGAAGCAATTCCTGAAAGAAGCAGGAGCGGAAGGTGTAAAGTCGGTAGATAAAGCAACGCTTAAAAAGAAAGACATTGATGGAAAAGAAGGAGAGGTCATTGTGTTGAAAAAAGCGTAGTGGTGAGACGAGATGAAGGGTTACGAAGTACGAACGAGTACGAACATACGAAACGAGACGGGAATCAAGAAATATGAACATACGAATAACGAATGTGTACGCCTGCCCCGCACCCTACATGGCGTGCTGTGCATCCCACGTGGTGCATAGTGCTGGGGAATGTACGAATGACGAAGAAAAACGGTATAAGAAAATAGAAATATGAAATATGAAGACAAAGACTATAAACGGTAAACTTCTAACGATTAAAGACAAACAAGAATTACACAGCAGAATTTTTCCAGCAACCAGCAACCAGCAACTATGTCCCTCCTTACTCATATCAGAAAACAACCAGAAGATGTTCGGCACACGATATTATTCGTTGTGATGTTTTTTGTTGCCTTTGCCGTTGGGACGTTTGGTATCGCGACTATTAAGGGTCGTTTTGTTGTTGATGAGAAAAAAGACTCAAGTTTTGAGGACCATACTCCTTTTCTTGTTCTTGTGGATATTGCAAAACAGGGTGTCGCAACAGTTTCTGCGGTGGGAGAGGATGCGCAGGCAGGATGGATTGATATTGCTCATCAAACGGAGACATGGAGTCTTCATCGTTGATATGGTATACTCTATACGATGAATGATTGGTAGTATTTGGATTTCATTTCAGATTTTTCTTATTTTTTTGATATCGTATGCCCAAAATTCCTGTACGTCACGAAGATGACTCACAAAAAGACAAAGACGAAACCCCACCTGTTACCGGTGGTACAGAATCGTTAGTACGCCCGGGAGCCGTTGTTCCTGTGGATATTTCTCATGCCATGCGTACGTCGTATCTTGATTACGCAATGAGCGTGATTGTGTCGCGTGCATTACCTGATGTGCGTGATGGATTGAAGCCAGTGCATCGTCGCATTTTGTACTCCTTGGAAGAACTAGGGCTTTCTTCGTCTGCGAAATTTCGCAAATCAGCGCTTATCGTCGGAGATGTGCTCGGTAAATATCACCCGCACGGTGATTCTTCTGTGTATGATACGATGGTAAAAATGGCGCAAGACTTTTCATTTCGCTATCCGCTGGTGATTGGTCAGGGAAACTTTGGATCCATCGACGGTGACCCTCCTGCCGCGTATCGATATACCGAAGCAAAAATGTCCAAACTCGCCGAGGCACTTCTGAAAGATTTAAAGAAGGAGACGGTGAATTATGTACCGAACTATGATGGAACACGCAAAGAACCGACAGTATTGCCTGCCGCGTTTCCCAACTTACTTGCCAACGGAACACTCGGTATCGCTGTTGGTATGGCGACCAATATTCCGCCCCACAACCTCCGTGAACTTATCGACGCGACGACACATCTTATTGATAATCCTGAGGCAACGACAGAAGACTTACTTCAATTTGTAAAAGGTCCAGATTTTCCAACAGGAGGATATGCTTTTGGTACCTCTGATATTAAACATGCGTACGCGACTGGTCGTGGTGGTGTGGTATGTCGTGGGCATGCCGAGATTGTTGAAGGAAAAGCAGGACAGTATCAGATTATTATCTCATCTGTCCCGTATCGCGTGAACAAAGCGGAACTTATTATGAAAATTGCCGATTTGGTGCATGAAAAGAAAATAGATGGCATTAAGGGTCTTCGTGATGAATCGGCAAAAGATATTCGCGTCGCCGTGGATATCAAAGCGGGTGCGCAGCCACAAAAAGTATTGAATGCAATATACAAACACACAGAGCTCGAATCTACATTCAATTACAATATGGTGGCACTTGTTGATGGTGTTCCTCAAACATTGGCGCTTAAGACAATGCTTGCTGAATTTGTTAAACACCGTAAAGAAGTGATTACCCGTCGTACCGAGCACGAACTTCGTAAAGCACAAGAACGTGCGCATATTTTGGAAGGTCTGAAAAAAGCACTTGATCATATTGATGAAGTCATCAAAATTATTAAAGCATCCAAGGATACGCCAACCGCGCATGCCAACTTGATGGCGAAGTTCAAGTTTTCAGAGATTCAAGCAACGGCAATCCTTGAGATGCGCTTGCAAAAACTTGCTGGTCTTGAGCGTAAACAGATTGAAGATGAGCTTGAAGAAAAGCGCAAACTTATCGCGTACTATGAAGGATTGCTTAAGGATGTGAAAAAACTCATGGGCGTGGTAAAGACAGAACTTCTCGAAACACGTGAGGCATTTGGCGATGAGCGCAAGACGACCATTGTAAAATCGGGAGCAAAGATTATGTCTCCTGAAGATTTGGTGGAAGAAAAGAATGCAATGCTCGTTCTTACGAAAGGTGGGTACGTGAAGCGTACTGATCCATCGGAATACAAGGCACAAAAGCGTGGTGGTGTGGGAGTTGTGGATATGAATACGAAAGAAGAAGATTTTGTAACGGCATTTGTCTCCGCGAGTACACATAGCGATATTTTGTTCTTTACTGACAAAGGAAAGGTGTATCAACTCAAAATGTATGAATTGCCCGAGGGACGTCGCGCTACTAAAGGGAAAGCAATCGTCAATTTCTTGCAACTTGCTGATGGTGAAAACGTGTCATCAGTTTTGCCGATGCCCAAAGAAATGAGAGATATGGAAGGATTGTCTCTTATGATGCTTACCAAACAAGGGACGAGCAAGCGCGTAAAAGCAGATAGTTTCAAGGATGTACGCAGAAATGGACTTATTGCCATTAATCTTGCAGATGGAGACGAGCTTCTTTCCGTTTTGCCTGTACATGAAAAAGATACTGTTATTGTTGTGTCGGCAGCAGGAAAGTCTATTCGATTTGAAGTGTCTGATATTCGTGAAATGGGTCGTACCGCAGCGGGTGTGCGCGCAATGACACTTGCCAAGGGTGATGTGATTGTTGGTGCTGGTATTGTCCGTGATGAGAAACATGAAAAACTTCTTGTCGTTGGTGCGGGTGGATATGGAAAAAAGACCGAACTTTCTGAATATAAGATACAAAAGCGCGGTGGTTCGGGTATTTTGACCGCACAGATTACCGCAAAGACAGGAAAATTGATTGGCGCAAGTGTTATTGATGAAGAGATTGAAGAAATTATTGCTATGTCCAAGAAGGGGCAAGTCATCCGAACTGCGACAACCGATATTCCTACATTAGGACGACAGACGCAAGGGGTACGTATCATGAAAATGCGTGAAGGGGATGCTATAGCATCTGTGGTGTGTCTGAATGGTGAAGTGGAAAAGGATAGTCAAGAATAACATGTATCAAACACGCGCCTTTCCAAGGTGCGTGTTTGATACTATATCCACATATCTTCAAACATGAGATTTCTTGTCGTGGGCAGGATGATGTATACTGTATATACAATATGACTCTTGCTTTCGCAAATCCAGAATCAACTATTGCTCGATTATATCTTCATGAAGGTATGTCTGTTGCTGATATTGGTGCAGGAACGGGCGCGTATACATTTATCGCTGCAGAAAAGGTAGGTCCTTCCGGACATGTGTATGCGATTGATGTTCGTCGCGAACTTTTAGGACGTATTGCAAGTGTCGCAAGACAAACACACCTCTCGAATATTGGCATTTTGGCCGGAGATGTTGAGCGTATAGGAGGAACACGGTTACCGGATATTTCGGTTGATGTTGTTATGTTATCAAATATATTGTTTCTTATTGAACAAAAAAAAGATACCGTTGCAGAAGTACGACGTATTCTTAAAAAAGGTGGTCGCGTTATGATTATTGATTGGATTGAATCGTTTGGTGGTATCGGTCCACAATCTGATATGGTTGTAACAAAGACAGAAGCGATACAGCTCTTTACCGATGGAGGGTTTGTAATGAAAGAGGTATTTGATGCGGGAGCATATCATTACGGGATTATTTGTGAAAAAATATAAATAACGAGACATTCTGATATGGCACATACAACAAATTTCAAACTTATCATCGGCGTTGTTTTCGGAGTATTTTTATTGCTCGGTGTTCTTACTCTTGTGATTGCACCTGGAAGCTCTAGTTCTGTGCGTGGTAATGTCGTGTTATGGGGGACGGTTGAAGAACGCACGATGAAGCTCGTACTTGATCCGCTGAAAACAAATACGCTTACCGTGACATATGTTGAAAAATATGAATCAACATATCAAGATGAACTTGTTGAAGCTTTTGCAGCAGGTAACGGACCAGATGTATTTCTTATGTCAGAAGATATGATTATGCGTTTTGGAAATAAAGTGATGAATATTCCTTCCGAAACGATATCTGAGCGTTCGTTCCGTGACACCTTTATTGAGGAAGGTGAATTATATCTCTCTGATGCTGGTTTGATTGCATTGCCTGTATTTGTAGACCCGATGGTACTCTATTGGAATAGAGATTCTTTTTCGTCGGTAGGTGTTGTGAATCCTCCAGCATCATGGAGCGAACTTCTTGCTATGGTTCCCAAATTTGCGACATATAGTGATAAAGGAGAAATCATTAAACCTGCAGTTGCGCTCGGTGAATTTGCCAATATTGATCATGCGAAGGATATTCTCGCCCTTCTCTTTTTACAGACAGGAAGCGGAGTAACACAAAAAACAGATGCAGGGTTGGCGCTTGATTTTCGTGATGATGCAGCAGAATCTGTTCTTCGCTTTTATACTGAATTTGCAAAACCAGGTAAGGATATATATACATGGAATCGTTCATTTGCTTCGTCGCGTGAAGAGTTTGTTGCAGGTGATTTACCCATGTATTTTGGATATGCTAGTGAACTTGCTCTTGTGCGTGAACGTAATCCGCATTTAAATATTGACGTCGTCGCAATGCCACGCCTTTCTGACGGTGGTCGTGCGGCAACATATGGGGCGATGACAGGTGTTGCAGTTGCAAAGAGTGCAAAAAATCCCTCAGGTGCGCTGTATGTTCTCGCGGGACTTTCATCTCCTGAATCAATGGAAATGTTTGCATCAGAATTGGGCGTTGTTCCCACAAGAAAATCTCTTCTTTCTGGAACTTCCGAAGACCCTTATGTCTCTGTGTTTGAAGCGTCAGCACTTATGGCAAAAGGATGGCTCGACCCAGAGAGTGAATTGTCGTATACTATCTTTAAGGAAACAACAGAGTCAATTACAGGAGGAAAAGCTCGTCTTTCTGAAGCGGTATATACGATGAAAGAAGAGATGAAACAACTCATTAAGACAGAAGGATTTGGTTCGGGTATCTACTGATTATCAATACTCTTAACACTATACGCGTAATCATGATTTTCTTTTCTTCGAAATTTTCTAAACATGTTTCATTGATGATGTTTGTAATATATGTATTTGTACCATCTTTTGTTTTGGCGGCAGGAGGAGTTATTCCTTGTGATGGTGGGGATAGTGATAAATGTGATTTTACTCAATTGGTCTCACTCGTACAAAATATTCTCAATTTCTTTTTGGTGACGGCACCTATTGTCGCCGCGGCGCTTTTTGCGTATGGTGGATTTCTCTATTTCACTGCTGCGGGAGATCAGGGTAAAATTAAACAAGCTCACAAAGTCTTTGGTTCAGCGGTTTTTGGACTTGTCCTTGTCCTTGCGGCGTGGCTTGTCATTTACACTGTGATGAGTGGACTTGGTGTAGCTGATGATGGATATTGGTTTTTGGCAAAATAAGATATTTTATTCATATTAATTTTTTATCATGATATCAGTTTCTATTCGTCATCATATCCGGTATATTGCGACAGTGATATCTGCAAGTTCTTTTTTTGTTGCACGTTTTGTCTATGCGGCACCTAGTATTTCTGTAAAACTTGAAAATCCTTTGGGTGGTGTTGATACATTGCCACTTCTCGTTGAACAAATTCTTCGTGTTGCAATACGCATTGGTTTTCCCATTCTTGTTCTTGCAATTGTATATACCGGTTTTCTTTTTATTAAAGCTCAAGGAAACCAAACAGAGCTTACAACGGCAAAGACCGCATTTACATGGACACTTGTTGGTGGTGCGATTCTTCTTGGTGCACTTGCAATCGCACAACTTTTGAATGCGACAGTAACAGATATCGGTGCAGGACTTTAACATCATACCTATGACAAAGATATTTTTTCAGAAACACGTTATTTTTTTGGTAACATATGTTGTCGGCGCATTTCCTTTATTTGTGTTCGCTGCTCCTGGGACTTTTTCTGAACTTGCAACGATGCTAGTCGAGATTATTGATGTTGCGGTTCCTGTAATTGTAACACTTGCACTTGTGGCATTTTTGTTTGGTCTTGCAAAAATGCTCTTTTCAGCGGGAGATAGCGCTTCGTATAGTGAGGGAAGTAAGATTATGGTTTATGGTATTGTCTCTCTTTTTGTTATTGTTGCGTTGTGGGGGTTGATAGAAGTTGCACAACAAACTATTTTTGAAACGACCAGTACTGAAGTCCCTCAGACACCTGATATATTAGGAACAAGCTCCACAGATATAAAAAATGAAGATACTTCTTTTAATTGGTCTGATTTTACAAATGCCGAAGTAGGAAATTCAAGATAATAGAGGCGTGTTCCTCTTTTTTGTAGAGAATATATATACGGGTGTTAATTTATTACGAAATCCACATGTTCGTTGCAGAAAAGAGGTTTTCGCAATATACTATAGATACGCTTTCTCCGTATCTGTCTATTGGACGAAACGGATGAGTCGCAGGTCTTTTTATTTATTTTAATCATATTTTCATTCTTTTTATGAAGAATTCTATGCAAAAGATCGCGTATGCTGGTTTGGGACTTTCAACAATCCTTCCCGCACTTGTATTTGCTCAAACAACACTCGTAAGTATCTTGGGTGTTTTCAAGAGCGTTCTCGATCTCCTTATTCCTATTGTTATTACGCTTGCAGTTGTCATATTCTTCTTTGGTCTTGCAATGTATCTTTTAAAGGCTGATGCGGAAAAAGATAAAGGACGTACAATCATGATTTATGGTATCGTTACCTTGTTTGTCATGATTGCTGTATGGGGACTTGTTGAAGTACTCGCTAATACCTTCCGTATCAATACCGGGGGCAGTGTCAATCTCCCGACTGTTCCTATGAATGGTTCGAACAACTAATAGTGCGAGGAGTGCGTGTCTTTGCTAAGTATGGCGCGCATTTCCTCTTTTTGATGTTTTCTTCTTATATACTTTATGGCAGCAGTTGACACCGTTATAGATAATATCGTCGAACATATTGTAAATCCGATTATCGGTGTTGTGTTTGCGCTTGGTTTTGCACTCTTTCTTTGGGGTGTAGCCGCATATATCTTTCAATCGGGTGATGAGAATGCTAGGGAAAATGGAAGGAATCATATGCTATGGGGTCTCGCAGGAATGTTTATTATGGTTACCGTGGGTGGTATTATAAAATTTATTCAAGCGACATTGGGACTTTAGGAAAAAAAGTATACAAAACAAGCGCCTCAGGCGTTTGTTTTGTATATGAGGTCGTTGCATTCCCGCAGGTTTTTGATATACTTTTCTCATCGATAGTATTCTTCGGAATAATACGATATCCATCCATAGCTCAATTGGTAGAGCATCCGGCTCTTAACCGGCAGGTTCCAGGTTCGATTCCTGGTGGATGGACACAGTGGTGTCCAGACACAGCGAGCCAACTGCTTGGCTCGCGCCAGGAATCGAACCGAGCACCACTTTTGTCTATACAAAAGTGGTGCTCGACGTCCAGCGGTACTTATAAAAATGCGAGTGCTCGGAGCATTTTTATTAGTAACCGCGGGACGATTCTCAGGTAGGATGGACACAGTGGTGTCCAGACACAGCGAGCCAATTGCTTGGCTCGCGCCCCGCCTTCGCCAAGGCTTCGGCGTGGCAAGCCTGCCTTCGCTAAAGCTTTGGCGTGGCAAGCCAGGAATCGAACCGAGCACAACTTTTGCAATGGCAAAAGTTGTGCTTAATATCTATATTGCGGACGTGGCGGAATTGGTATACGCGCTGGTCTTAGGAACCAGTGGGGCAACCCATGAGAGTTCAAGTCTCTCCGTCCGCACTTGCACAACATCTCCATTTGTTGATTTTCTATAGTGAGGTAATCTCTGGTTTCCCTGGACGGGACAATGTGTCCCGGCCGAGAGACTTGAACGGCGGAGCCATATCGGAGCCTTTAGGCGACGATGGCACGCCGCGTCCAGGAGTACTTAGTAACATGCGAATACTTGGAGCATGTTACTTAGTAACTCCGGGACAAGTCTCTCCGTCCGCACCCAGCTCTACTTTCAAAAAACGTATATTTATTATATACGTTTTTTGTGTTTTTTATATTTTTTTTACACCCTGTGAATATATGAAAGTAGAGCTGGGCCCGAGAGACTTGAACCGAGCACCACTTTTGCAATGGCAAAAGTGGTGCTCGACGTCATAGCGGTACTTATAAAAATGCGAGTGCTTGGAGCATTATGATTAGTAACCGCGGAACAAGTCTCTCCGTCCGCATCACTTCGCTTTAGCGATGTGGGGCAGACAATTTCAGGGAAATACAGTATAATCTTCACATTGCCCAGGTGGTGGAGTTGGTAGACACGAGGGACTTAAAATCCCTTGATCGCAAGATCGCGCGGGTTCGAATCCCGCTCTGGGCACACAAAAAAGCGCTTTTGCGCTTTTTTGTGTGCCCAGAGAGCAATGCAACTGCTTGCATTGCGCCGGGGTTCGAACGGCGGACCCAGCCCTACGTTCATGATGTACGATAGTATGTGTAACAACTGTATTACATGAATTAAAATTCGTGCGTATGTATGCGTACTACATGAACGTAGGGCTGGGGAGCCGCGCCTGCCTGTCGGCAGGTCCAGCAGCATTTTGTTTATGAAAAAACATGAGGGTATGGTGCAAATTTCCAATGTCTCGGACAAAGGCTTTGAGCCTAATCACTTATTTTCTTGAGAATTCTGTAGACGTAGTATCTTTGATGCTGTTTTTAGTAAACTGATGCCTTGGATTTTATATATTTTGTGTTATACCATAATACAAACTGAGAACAGTGTATAGTTGTATTTATTTTTCAGTGTCGTTATGCTTGGTCTATCAACAGTATTATAGATATTAAATTTATGTCATTTATTACACAAATAAAAATAAAAAATTTTAGAGGATTTCGAGAAGAGATCCTTTTAGATTTTTCCCAAGCATCTTATCTGGTTGGTATAAATAATTCAGGGAAGACAAATGTTTTATATGCCATCAGAGCTTTTTTTGATGATCAGTATTTTTCTGATGAGACTTTTTTAAATAGAACAGAATATTCGAGAAAACAGGAGAAATATAACCAAAGTGAGATATCGGTCTCATTTAACTTACGAGAATTAAGTACAAAAAGTAGGAAAACCCGAATGATAAGGGAGTATGGTGATATCCTTCTAATAAAGAAGATAGTTACTTTTACACCAACATCAAAAATTGTATCAATAAAATGGTTTATTGGAGAGACTGGATTTTTGCGAGAAGAACTATCTTCCGATATAAAAAGTTTACTTGCGTCAACTAAAGTAACGTACATCCATCCGCAAGATGGTCAAATTCTTTTCGATAACGTCCAAAGACGTTTAAGAGATCGTCTTCTCCAGAACTGGGGTAGGAATGCTCGTCTTACCCATCAGATTCAAGCGCTAGAAGATAGTTGGGGAGGAATGAAGAATTATGCGAATGATTATCTTTCTAATTCGTTATCGGAATCCCTACAGTCTTTTTGGCCAGGTTGTCGAGTATCTGTCTCTTTGCCAAAAAACATATCAGACGTTATTGCTGTATCAGATGTAAATTTTCAAGGAGATACAGATCTTCCTGAGATACAACTCACAGCACAAGGTACAGGTGCTCAAGCAACGGTACTTTATTTGGCGCAGTATTTATTAGATAGTGATAGGTCCTTGAATAAAGGAGAATATCATCCGATTTGGTTAATGGAAGAACCAGAATCATTTTTGCATGCCGATTTATTGTTCAAAATATCAAACTTATTAAATTCGGAAACTTGGTTGAATAATATCCAGATGGTTGTAACTACTCATTCGCCCGTACTCCTTGCTGGTAGTCGAATAAGTGGGGATAGAGTAAAATGGAACATCTTGAAAGGGGTTGGGGATATAGAAACCATTAGTCCACAAAATATTGATGATGAGAGAATAAAGGATCTGGGTAAGATAATGGGAGATTCAAATTTTTTTGCATATTTCTTCTCTTCAAGCAGTGAAAAATTAATTTTTTGTGAGGATGAGAAGAAAGAGACGGTTGATTCATATAAAAAAGTCGGGATTCCAATTGTCAGTGGTTTAAGTGGTATCACTGAGATAGGAAAATATCTTGATGTAATAACAACAACTCCTGATATTATTCGTGCCCCTGTATACTTTATTATAGATTCTGATAAAGGAAAAATGGAGAAGGCGATATCACGGCATCTTCAAAAGATGAGTATTTCTCAAGAAGTTGATGGATTTAAAGACATGTTATTCTCAGATATCAAAGATGTTCATGTTATTTTACTCCCTGAAGAAATGTCAATCGAGAATCTTTTTGAGGAGTATGAAAATCATTTGTCTGAATGTGTTTCTAAAATATGGAATGAAGATTTCTCCGTTCTCTCTAATCCTCCCGCCGATCTCTCCAGTGTGGTCAGTAAAGCACGAAGGATACCTATCATTAATAGAGAAGACGCAATTAATCTTATAAAGAATGAGAATGATGTTAAGGCACTATTTTGGAGAAATGTATCAGAGAATGATTATGAGATTAGTAGGAATCATGTCATTACACTCAAAAATATTCTCGGTTTAGTATAGTCTTATCTTAAATATTATTATAAGAATCGATTCTCGGAAGAAGTGCATAGTACCTCGGGAATCGTCCCGGAGTTACTAGGCATAATGCTGCGTAAACTTGCATTCTGCCAAGTACTCCTGGACGCCGAGCACCACTTTTATCATTATAAAAGTGGTGCTCGGTTCGATTCTCGACCCGCCTTCACTTGTCTTTAGACAAGTTTCGGCAAGGCAAGCGCGAGCCAAGCAGTTGGCTCGCTCCGTGGCCTCACGAGAAAAGCCCCTTGAGGGGGCTTTTTCGTGAGGCCACGGCGGGAATCGAACCCGCGTATAAGAGTTTTGCAGACCCTTGCCTTACCACTTGGCTACGTGGCCGTGCGTATATGATACACGGTATGGGACATTTATTCTAGTCCCAATAAATATTTTCAAAGATAAAAAAATATCAAATAAACAAGTATCAAACCACAAGCAATTATTAATAATCGCTATCTCATGTCGTTATGTTACTTGAGTGATGATGCCTGTGCACGAGACACCTCGTCCAATGCTTGCCTATTTTTTTCTCCTGCATCAAGGTCAAAATGGAAAAACGGAAGATATTTGAGACGGGCATGGGAACCAACATACGCGCGAAACTCGGGCAGTTTACGGCGTGCAAATTCAAGTGCGGGAGCAGATCGTCCTTCAGGAAGGACAGAGAGAAGAACCGTAGCGGTACGGAGATTATCAGAGAGACTGCATCCTGTGACTGTGACCAGAGAAGACTTGTCTGCTTCACGATTGAGAAATTCTGCGGCAAGAGCAATGATAACGCCAGTTAATTTTTCTTTTGTGTGTTCCATGTATGTGTTAGACGATTGTCTTTTTAAAAGGGATAATAATGTCACCAGGAGCAATGTCTGTTTTTGCTTCAACAAGCATGCCACACTCGGCACCTTTCTCTGATTTTTCAACTTTGACGCGTGATTCTTGAAGTTCGGTGAGTTTTCCACGTCCAATTTCTGTACCTCGTCGTTCGATAATGACATCCAGTTTGTTCATAATCATACCATCAATGACTTTGCCACCGATAACTTGTTTATCTTTTATCTTGCTAAAAGTTTTTAAGATTTTCACAGAACCAAGATGTTCTTCAATTTCTTTCTTGGGAGTGCGGGCACGCATGATTTCATCAATATGATCAATGAGATTATAAATAACAGCAAACGTTTCTACGGAGACGGTGTTTTGATCTGCTAGGGCAAGGGCTTGTTTATCTGCTTTGACACGAAAACCGATAACAAGTGCGTCATGAGAACCAGAGGCGATGGTAATATCATTTTCACCAATATCGCCAACGTCAGCATGTACAATACGAAGACAGACTGTCTCATGTACAAGTTTTCCAAGTTCTTTCTCGACCGCTTCAAGAGTCCCCAATGTGTCTGCTTTGACAATGAGAGGAATAACGATTTCTGTTCCTTCTGATGGAGTAAATGTGCAGGTGTGTTTTGTGTTTGTATGAAGTTCTGCCGCGGCACGTGCTTCTTTGATTGAAGTGAATGTTGAGCAGATTTCTCCTGTAGGAGGCACGGTACTCCATCCTGTGATGCGAACAGGAGTCGCGGGGCCTGCAAGAGAAATATTTTTACCCGCAAAGTTTTCAATGGCACGAACAGGGGAGTATGATGATCCTGCAACAACAAACATTCCCTTTTCAAGTGTACCATCCAAAATCATGACACTTGCTGAAATGCCTCGACGTGGGTCCACATTTGATTCGATGACAACACCTTCGGCAGGACGAGAGGGATCAGAGGATAGTTCTGCCATATCTGCGACAAGGAGCATCATGTCGAGAAGGTCGGAAACGCCTGTCCCTTGTTTTGCAGAGATGGGGACAAAAGGAATATCGCCACCATATCCTTCAACAAAAATGTTGTGTTCCGCTAAACTAAGTTTTGTGCGGTCAATGTCGGCACCAGGGCGGTCTATTTTATTGATGGCGACGATATACGGAATATGCGCGTCTATAATTGCTTTGTGTGCTTCCATTGTTTGTTCCTTGACACCATCTTCTGCAGAGACGACGAGAACAGCGATATCGGCGACCTTTGCACCATTACCACGCATGGATGAAAATGCTGCATGTCCAGGTGTATCGAGGAATACAATACGTTTGTCTGTTCCGTCTTCGCCCTTGTGCATGGCTTCGTAGGCGGAAATATGCTGGGTGATGCCACCTGATTCAGTTGCGACGACATTGCTTTTTCGAATATAATCAAGAAGCGTTGATTTTCCATGATCAATATGCCCCATGATAACAATAATGGGGGAGCGAGGAGTCTTTGGCGTGTCAGGTGTTGGAGACATATGTTGTGTTACCCTACATCAATATGACATGTTTGTCTATGGAGGGGGAGGAAATACGGGGATACGGGGGGCGGCGCTTCGCGCCGCCCCCCGTATCTTTCCGAGCTTATTCTTTCGATTGTCTGAATTTTGAATATGCGAGCTCTATTGAAGACTTTTCTTCATCGGTGAGTTCATAGGAAGATGTACCTTTCTCAATAGGCTTGGCATATACACCGACGCGGTCACGAGAGTACAAGCTTGAGATAACAACTCCGTTTCCTTCTTCATCAAGGAGGGCGGTGGCGAAACTTTGATTGCTTCCTCCACCCTGATTTTTAAATGGATTAAAACGAACTGTCGCAATACCTTGGATACTTCGCGACATGCGTGATTCGGCACGTGACAGATATGCATGTATTTTTTCTTGCGTCTTTGCAAGGTCAGCAGCTTTTTCATGAAGTGTAGTAACTGCATGCGTAAGGTCTTTGGCCGTGGAGCCGCCAAGAAGACGATTGATTTTTCGGTGGAGGATAATCGCCCATATACATGAGACAAGTGCGACAAAGGCCGTACCAAAGAGTATATAAGTGAGTATTGTCGTATCAAACAGAGTAACCATAATGCAACATAGTATACACTTTTTCATGAAAAGGGGAAACTTATGTGATTTTGAAAAATGGGAATAGTATATTTTTTCTGTTATACTACACAGAGTATTATTTACTTCATTTTTTATATACACATGACGTATATCCCTCAAAACTTTGAACAGTGCATCGGTATTCCGGGTCTTTCCGAGAATATGCTCCGTAATCATTTCGCGCTCTATGAAGGATATGTGAAAAACACGAATACCATTGCGGAACTCGCAAAGACGATTGAACCGGGGACACCCCAAAGCGCGGAATTGCGCAGACGTTTTGGATGGGAATGGGATGGTATGCGTCTTCACGAACTTTACTTTGGTAATTTGACGAAAGAAGATGTAGAGCCATCATCCGCTCCCGAGCTTATGAAAGCAATTGAACAAGCATACGGGTCATTTGATGCATGGAAGATGGATATAGAAAAAGCGATGATGATGCGCGGTATCGGATGGGTTGTCTTTGCTAAAGATAGAGAAACAGGAGGACTTTTTACACTGTGGATCAATGAACATGATGGCGGGCATCTCGTGGGAACTGAACCGCTTTTGGTGCTTGATGTGTTTGAACACGCATATATGACGGACTATGGTATCAAGCGTGCTGATTATGTGGATGTGGTCATGCATGCGATTGATTGGCGAGTGGTGGAGGAAAGATTTGTAAAAAGTTCGTAGTTTGTAGTTCTTAGTTCGTAGAGAATACAAAAAAGAAAAAACATGCTTTGCATGTTTTTTCTTTGATAAAAATTTGTTCCAAGAACTACGAACTACGAACTACGAACTAGTATCTTATACCGCAGGTCGGTCTGCGAGAAATGCATCTACTGTTTTCAAGATATGCGCGGTATCGTTCGGTGAAAACCATTTGATATCGCCATTTCGTTTGAACCATGTCTTTTGACGCTTGGCATATTGACGTGTGGCAATATCCATGCGCGTGAGCATGGTGTTTTCGCTTAGTGTACCTCGTATGTGCATGGCAGCATACGCAAATTCAAAACCGAGTTCCTCGATACGTTTCCATGACAGCCGTTTGTCATGAAGAGTGCGTACTTCAGCAACAAGTCCTTGGCTTATCATTGAAGCATTGCGTGTATTGATGCGTGTGTGAAGTTCATTGTCGGGAACTCTGATGCCAAGCCAAAGTATATCGTATGGAGAGTTACGACGCACAGGAATAGTGGGGACATGACCAAGGAGTGTTGCAATTTCAATCGCTCGCACGATACGCCGACGATTGTTGGTGTCGATTGAAGAAGCGCGTTTCGCATCAAGTGAGGCGAGGCGAGCAATCAGTTCTTCTGTTGAGCATTTCGCACAAGACGCACGGAGTATCTTGTTGGGCGGTACTTCGGGAAGAGGGTCATCATGTATCAGTGTATCAATATAAAATCCCGTCCCCCCGACAATCACGGGTACTTTGTCGCGTGAGGCAACATCAACAATCGCGCGTCGTCCATCTTCGCGATATTGTCCCGCGGTATATGCCACACGTGGCGAGACAAAACCAAGGAGATGATGGGGGATACCGCGCATGTCCGTATCAGAAATGACGCCAGAACCGATGGGGATGTCCTTGTATACTTGACGGGAATCGGCAGAAATGACTTCTCCATTTGCGTGAAGTGCGATGGTAACTGCCACGTCGCTTTTGCCCGAGGCGGTTTGTCCGACGACGATGATGAGTTTTTGCCGATGGGTGGAATGCATATCGTGTGCTATACTAGCAGTATTATTCATATAGTATATACCACATATGGAAAACGAAGAATTTTTTGACGATATATTGTTCGATGATTTTGATGATGACAGGCCGATTGTCGGTGATATATTGGCACCTTTTACACTTGAAGCATATCAGAAGGGTGAAATTATCCGCGTCGATTTAGGAGCGCTTACGGGAAAATGGCTTGCGATTGTCTTTTATCCGGCGGACTTTACCTTTGTGTGTCCGACCGAACTTTCTGAACTTGCTGATTTGTATCCTGAGTTTCAAAAAGAAGGTGCGGAAGTATTGTCGGTAAGTACTGATACGGTGTACGCGCACAAAGCGTGGCATGACACGTCCGATACGATTAAAAAGATTGCCTTCCCCATGGTTGCTGACCCTGCGGGGAAGCTCGCGAAGTATCTCGGTGTCTATTTGTCTCACGAAGGACTTGCACTTCGTGGATCGTTCATTATCAATCCAGAAGGGGTGATTGTATCTGCCGAAATCAATGACAATTCTATCGGACGAAGTGCCAAGGAACTCCTGCGCAAACTTCGTGCCGCGAAATTTGTTGCTGAACACAATGGACAAGTGTGTCCCGCGAGTTGGGAGCCGGGAGATGATACCCTGACCCCAGGGCTTGATTTGGTGGGAAAGATATAATGAGTTGTTAGTTGTTAGTCTGCTATGCACCCCACGTGGTGCATGGTTGTGAGAAACAAACCAAAAACAAAAGGCGCTCACGCGCCTTTTGTTTTTGAGGTGAAATAAAAAAAATCGGCGCTCACGCGCCGACATCATTAAAAAATCCAAAAAACTTTTTCCCATGAGAGAGGAGGAAGTTCCTTGTTTTTTCACTGCCATAATCGAGAAAAAACAAGTCGTTACCATGCCGTGTAAAATTCTCAGGGCATTCAAAATTGTGATTATCTTCTTCAATATCTCTTCCGACAATATCGAAAATTTTTTTCCGCCAGGATGTAAATTCAATCTCTGATAAAGAAATAGGCTTTCCTGCTTTTACGACATTGCATAAGCCAAAAAATGAAAAGTATGTCGGTTGTATAGGAAATCTCTTTTTAAAAAACAAATAAAAGAAGTATTCATGCAGATTTTCGCATATACCTTGAAAAAGAAGTTTCTTGATACTAGCCCTGTTATACCATTTTAGTATTATTTCTTGATATATGTGTCTTGATGGGGTATCTGACTTTAAAATTTTGTAGAGTCTTTTGAAAAAAAGTCGTATTTGTATAATAGGTATTTTTATAGCAATACCAAGCGTGGGAAAGACAAACACCATACGGCACGTTCCATTTGATTTATGCATGGATATATTTTTTATTTTTTAGGTACGAAATTTGTCCCGAATGTAACATGATGATGTCTGTTTTGTCAATGGGTGTGGGCATAATATGAGTTACATATCCTCAGAATATTTCTAGAATTTTTTTTGGTGGGGTATACTAGAGATGTTTGATAGGAAATAGCATGCACGGATATTTGACAATAGTTATATCATGTAGTATTGTCTCATCAGATTTTCTTTCACAACTAATCAAATAACATACATCATGAAAAAAGTGGGAAAAAATAAAAAAAAGATGGCGGACATCAGAAAAGGTTTGGCGGTTACGTTTCGACAAATGAGACCGTATCGTCCGTTCGTCGTATTTCTTTCAGTCACCGCACTATTTCAAGCGTTTGCAAATGGCGTGACTCCGTATATCCTCGGACGTTTTTTTGATGGGCTTATCAATCCGACAGATATTTCTCTGTTTGGGTATACGGCTCCCGTTTGGGTTGTCGCTGTTGCGGTGTGGGCATTGTTGCGCTTTGTGACAATAGTGTCCGAATGGGCATCTGGTATCAAGAGCATTATCTTGAGTGAGAAAATGTACTCAGGGTATCTTGTGAGTGGCATGGAACATTTGTTTTCACTTCCTCTGTCGTTTCATAAACAAGAGAAGTCGGGAGAAGTGCGCGAGCGTTTGAATAAGGCGGCCGATTCGATATTCACCGTATTACAGAATCTCGTCATCGGGCTTTTTCCAGAGTTGTTGTCGGTGGTTATCGGTTTGTGGGTGATGTTTGTTATACAACCACTTTTTGCATCAATTGTGGTTGCAGGTATTTTATCATACCTTGTCATATTGTATTTCAGGATTCCTGTGATGGCGGAGCATTCTTCCACGATGCATAAAGGGTATCGCAAGGTGTTCGGATTCGTATCCGATGCAATGACAAATATCGGAAATGTGAAGCAGGCGAGTAGCGAACGAGAGGAGACGCAAAAGATTAAAAATGGATTTGAAAAAGGTCCCTCGAAGATTCTTGTCGAAAATCATGCGCGATGGGAAGCAGTTGGAGCCTTTCGGTCTTTTTTGTTACTTACGGTTCAGGGTTCAATCTTTATTCTCTCCGTTGCATTTGTGAGAAGCGGGTCTATGACGCTTGGTGAACTGGTTATGTTCAACGGCTATACGGCAATGGCTTTCGGACCATTTGTCCGCATGGGTAATATGTGGAGCAGGGTGCAGAACGGACTTATTGCACTTGCACATTCGGAGGAGACACTTGTATTACCGTCGGAACAGTATGAGCCGGAGGATGGATACAATCCGCAGGATGTACGTGGAGATGTCTCGTTTGCGGGTGTTACATTTGCATATGACAAAGGAGGGAAAAAGCGCGATATTATTAAGAATGTCAGCTTTTCTGTTTCAGCGGGAGAAACCGTTGCGTTTGTAGGTGGTTCAGGTGCGGGGAAAAGTACACTCATGGATCTTGTTTCGGCATACTTTTTCCCAAAGAAAGGGCGGGTCTGTGTGGACGGGGTTGATGTGAAGAAGTGGTACTTGCGTACACTTCGGCGGAGTATCGCCGTCGTACCACAGGAACTTGTTCTTTTCAACGGCACTGTGTATGAGAACATCAAATACGGCTCGCCACGAGCAACCAAGGCGCAAGTGCAACAGGCGGCGAAGTCAGCTGACGCTCATGACTTTATCATGAAGTTTCCGAAAGGGTACAAGCAAGTCGTGGGTGAGCGCGGCATGAAGTTGTCTGCGGGACAGAAACAGCGTATTGCTATCGCACGCGCGGTGTTGCGCGACCCAAGAATCCTCATTCTTGATGAACCGACATCCGCGCTTGATGCCGAGTCGGAACGGAACATCCAACATGCACTCGATCGTCTCATGGAGGGTCGTACGACGCTCATCATCGCGCATCGCTTGAGTACAGTACGTAAAGCAGATAAGATTTTGGTCCTCAAGGACGGTGCGATTCACGAACAGGGGACACATGAGGAACTGCTCAAGAAAGACGGGGGATTGTATAAGCACCTTCATGAATTGCAGATGGGTGTGCGTAATGTTGTTTCTTCGCCCAATGTTGATATTGAGAAGGTGATGAATAATCTCAATTAAAAATAATCCCGACGCTCAGGCGTCGGGTTTTTTGTGTGGAGGTGTGAGGGCAATTGCATACCCTCGCTCATGTTCGGGTAGATTCAGGTTGAGCGCAAACACACCTTTTTCAAATAATGCGTTCAGCGTGTCTCGCGCCCACTCTTCAGGGACAAATGTCTCTATGGAGAATATATGACCTGGAGGAATAGATACTTCTACACCTGTAACTTCAAAAGACTTCATGGATTCTCCATCAGGAGAATAACGAAAGAGTTTGATAGGTCTTTTTTCGTCCGTGTTTCTTTTTGCAAGAGCACAAAATCTCTCAACAAGATTTTTCGGGTTTACCTCAAAATTGTTTTCAGATAGACGTTCTTGTCTCCGAATAATATCTTGAGCAATCTTGCATACTTCACCAAGTCTGCACGATCGTCTCCAGAGATGGACAAGTGCTGGCATGTCGTAGACAGGAGGCATGACTTGAAACGGCTCCCTATTTTCTTTTATTTTTTGCATAGCATATATTGTTATGTTTTATAGAAAGGACAAGTTGAAAGGAATATAGCAGATAAGGCAATATGATTCAAGGTCGTATTTGTTTTGTGATAAGTATATGTATAAGGTGGATATAGAACAGTAGTGTATACGTTGGTAAAGTACTTTGATTTCTCATTATTTCAAGCCCTTCACCCACCTTCACTTTTCTGTGAAAGTGTCTCGGTGAGGCGAGCGGAAGGCAAGCAGTTGGCTCGCTCCTCGGTCGGGACTTGTCCCGCGATTACTAAGCTCGCTTCCAGCAGAGCTGGTCGCTCACTAAGTATCGCTGGACGCCGAGCACAACTTTTGTCATTACAAAAGTGGTGCTCGGTTCAAGTCCCTCACAATCTGGACTTGGTCACGAATCACTAAGCATAATACTTCGCTAAAGCTCGTATTATGCAAAGTGTTCGCGACCCCGCCTCGCCATCGAAGCACAAGTGCTCCGATATGGCTGTGGCCTTCAAGTCCCTCACGCGAGCCAAGCAGTTGGCTCGCTCCTCGGCACCACAAAAAAGTCCCGAACGAATCGGGACTTTTTTGTGGTGCCGAGGGAGGGACTTGAACCCTCATGGTGTTGCCACCGGCAGATTTTGAGTCTACTGCGTCTACCAATTTCGCCACCTCGGCATGACATGCATGATACTGGAAAAAACACAAAGAATCAAGAAAGATATATATGCATGAAAACATGACAAACAAAAAAGCCGAGTGTTACTCGGCTTCTACGTATTCGGAGGTCACGAGTTTTCCAAGCTTGTTTTTGATGGCGTTGAGAAGAATCTTTTTCATCGTAATCATCTTTCTCAGATTTCTGTGTGCCACCGCGGAAAAGAGTATAAACGAGTTGGCGGCATCCTGGCATCGTCTTTTCAGTTCATCTTTTACAGTCAATGTCTCTTCTGTATTTGTCGCGATATCAAAAAGAATATCGGGCATGTTGATGATTGTAAAAGATTCCCGTACACTGCGATAACATCTTTGCATCTGTTCGCCGCTACCCGTATAGTTTTCATCTGCCAGAGCAAACAGTGCATGGATATCAAGAGATGACAACTTCCTCTCAATGCCTTTGATGAGGTTGAAGAGCTCCGGGGAATTGCTGTCAATACTTTCGATAGCGAGATATATTGTATCAATATCCCTCACCATCTTGTTTGCGAGCATGATATGCTCTTCCACAAACTCTTTTTTCTTTTGGAGAAGGGACTTGTACCGCAACAGGTTAATCAAGAAATGTGAGCACTTCAGGATGTACCAGACGATTACGGACAGAGGGATGACCAAGAAGAATGAAGAGTCGATAGGTGCAGAGAGACCTTCCGGGCTTGAATAAGCCGTAAAGCTTCCAAAGACTCCAATACTTATCATCAAGGATATTGAACCCATAATAAAATTGTGACCCGTCCAGGATGAATGTTCCCTGGCAATTGCGACGCGCCCGATGACCAAATCGTTGTTCTTTTTCATGATGTTTGTTCGGTTTGTATTGTGGAATGGAGAAAAACGCTGATTGCATTATGCATAAATATGTATATTTGTCAATCTGTTGTGACAGGTTTACGTATCATAGGGATATATGAATAGGCCCTTGCATATCGATACATAAAAATGGACTACGATTTTTATACTTGTCTCCTGATATGGTATAATGCTTCCGTTACCCTTTCTTATTTTTGTCACATCATGTCCACACCACAACAACCATATTTTGAGAATGCCATTTTTCATATTGAAGTTGAAAAGATTAAACCAAATCCGTATCAGCCACGGCGTGAATTTGATGAGGGCGCGCTTCGCGAACTTGCGGACTCCATTCGTATGTATGGCGTGCTCCAGCCACTCGTGGTGACGCGGAGGGAATTTGCAAAAGACGATGGTGGCATGGGAGTTGAGTACGAGCTTATCGCGGGCGAACGACGTCTTCGCGCGTCCAAGCTCGCGGGACTCATTCAGGTGCCGGCGGTTATTCGCGTGATGGAAGACGACAGCCGAATGAAATTGGAACTTGCCATTATTGAAAACTTGCAACGTGAGGACTTGAACCCTGTTGATCGTGCGGTCGCGTTTCGCAAGTTGATGGATGAATTTGGTTTCAAGCATGTAGAAATTGCCAAAAAAGTAGGGAAGAGTCGTGAATACGTTTCTAATACCGTACGTTTGCTCTCGCTTCCGCAAGAAGTGCTCGATGCTATATCAACGGGTAAGATTTCCGAAGGGCATACGCGACCGCTTCTTATGTTGGGCGACCGACCTGAAGAGCAGTTGACGCTCTTTAAAGAAATAACATTCAAGAAGATGTCGGTGCGTGAGGCAGAAGGTATCGCGCGACGCATTGCGTATGACCGCGTGCGTAAACATACACTTGACCCAGAGATGGTAGAGATGGAAGAAAAGCTGACTGAAGCCCTCGGTACGCGTGTGCGTATTGACCGCAAGGATGTGGGTGGCAAGATTACCATTGATTTCTTTTCCAATGACGATATTCGCTTTATTCTCGATGCGCTACACTTGAAAGGGAATGGGGTGTCACGTATTCATCCCGATATGGTACCCATTGCCGCACTTCCAAAAGACGAACGAAATGACAGAACAGAAGGAATCATTGCCCAAAACGCCGAAGCAGTAACAAAGATGGAGGAGAGCATCGTCTCTTTGCCGGATGATGCTGTCGAAACACCCTATAGAGTGCCAGTTGAGGAAATGCAAGCAAACGTTCCCGAAAACCTTCCGTATAGTATGGAAGCAGAAGATTTAACACCGATTGACGACAGGAGTCGTGAAGAAATTGACCGTGCGGAAACAGAAGAAATAACAGAAGAAACTCCCAGAGTGGTACCACCGGCAGAGGAGGAAGACTTGTATTCCGTACGAAATTTTGTTGTATAGACGCAGGGGATACGAATGTAGGAGATAGGTTAGAGGAAATAGGTTATAGGACGGACGCTTGAATCAAGCGTGCCCTGCACCCTACGTGGTGCAGGGAAGCACGAAGCACGAAGCACGAATCAAGAATACGAAAGACAAATTAAGGGTTACGAAGTACGAACTTGTATGCTTGCCCCGCACCCCACGTGGTGCTAGGGAACATACGAAACGGGACGGGGATGAGGGGTTACGAAGTACGAACTTGTGTGTTTGCACTGTGCACCACGTGGTGCACAGTGCTAGGGAACATTCGAAACGATATGAATACAACACAGCGCGGGCTCACGCCCGCGCTGTGTTGACAATATTTCATTTTTATGTATTATACTACGAGAAGTATTTTCGTTTGGGGTGTAAAGTAAATCCCCGAACATTCATTCTAAATAAATAACAATGACAAAAACATTAATGTTTGAAAATGCAAAAGGGATCTTTGTAGAAGCCAATACCTTCATGAAGAAAATGATGGAGAAATACGATTTTGCTTTCTACACTTCATCTGAATGTATTTTGGAGGATGAGAAAAGAAAGAATCTCCTTTTGGCGTGTTTTTTTCAAAAGATTATTCTTCATGGTGATGAATATCTTTTTGCCATAGAAGAGGGAATGAAAATCTTTGGTGCTCAGAGTATGCGTTTCACCCTTTATGAGACACATAACAGGGTGGCCATCACCATTCTCTGTGAAAGGGGTGTCCGCGTGCATATCTTTCCTGAAGATGAGTCTGGAAGAGTCTTTTCTTTTGGAGGAACTCCGAAAGGAAGTTACTTCAATTATATGTATGTGAAGCCCGAAGAAAGAAAAGATGACATAGGAGAGGGGATGATTGCACATCATGTGTGGTGCGCTCTTCATTCATAATTTTTTCGTGATTTTAAGAGAAAAAATAATAGCATACCGGCATTCGTGCCGGTATTTTGTATGTATGAAAAAGTGTAGATATTCTGATTAAAAATTTGAAGTAAGATTGGGATGTCTATATTTTTGTTGTCTCTATATTTTTAATTTCCCATTACATGTTCCATCAATTGTTCTAGGGAAACATTAGGTTAAACCTAGCGGAGTACCGCTAGGTTTAACCTAATGTTTCATCTCTAACCTTTCATCCAAAACTTCCCAATACCACTTCCTGCGCCTTCTTTTTGAAGATATGCGCGAATGCGTCGTTGTGCCATTGAGGACTTGGCATATTTGAGCCACTTGCTGGTTGGCTTTACATGTTTTGCCGTGATGATTTCGACAATATCACCTCCCACAAGTGGTGTATCAAGGGAAACCATCTTGCCGTTTACTTTTGCACCGGACATATGCATACCGATATCGGTATGAATGGTAAATGCAAAGTCTACTGGAGACGAGCCCGTAGGGAGGTCGACAACATCACCAGCGGGTGTAAAGACAAAGACGCGGTCGCTAAAAAAGTCCATACGAAGATCTTTGAGAAATTCACCACCCTGTGCTGTTTTTTGTGCTTCAAGAAGTTGCTCTATCCAATCTAGTTTTTTTCCATTTCCATTTCCACCATTTGCGCCCAATTCTTTGTACATCACATGTGAGGCGATACCGAGTTCTGCTTCGGCGTGCATTTCTGGTGTGCGTACTTGGATTTCTGCAATACCGCCATCACCCGTAAAGATAGTGGTATGAATACTCTGATACCCGTTTAATTTTGGAAGAGCGATATAATCTTTGATACGTCCGGGGAGTGGTCGCCAAAGTCCATGAATAACACCAAGAACTCGATAACAGTCAGACACAGTCGGCACAATGACACGAAGCGCGACGATATCATATACTTTGTCGATTTCCATATTTTTGCGTTTTAATTTGCGAAAGAGACTGTAGATTTTTTTGATGCGATAATCCATGTGGACGACATCAATCTTTTCTTCAGCAAGTGATTTCTGAAGCGTGCGACGGACTTTTTCCAGATAATCTTGATCTGTCTTGCTCTTTTGTTTGAGAAGCTCTTTTACTTTTTTGTAATCTTCGGGGTATGCGTATTCAAACGCCGCATCTTCCAGTTCGCCCTTCATAAAACCAATACCGAGGCGGTCGGCAAGAGGTGCGTATATCTCGAGTGTTTCAAGGGCAATTCGTTTGCGTTTATCTTCTTTGGGATGTCCGTAGAGTGTGGTTACATTATGAAGACGATCCGCGAGACGAATCATGATGACGCGAATGTCTTTGGCGGTTGCAATAAAAAGTTTGCGGAGACTTTCTGTATGGCGTTCCATGCCACGGTATTTGAGTTTGCCCAGTTTTGTAACACCGTCTACGAGAAACAGTATATCCGTGCCAAATTGTTCTTCCATTTCTTTTTCTGTCATATGACCGTCCTCAATGGTGTCATGGAGAAATCCTGCGGCAATCGTCGTTGCGTCCATGTGCATGCGCGCCAATGTTTTTGCGGTTTCAAACACGTGGTTGAAATACGGTTCACCAGTAAAACGTGTTACCCCTTCGTGTGCTTGTAGTGCTGCTTCATATGCTTTTTTAATAAGAGCGATATCCGTTTCGGACGGATTGGTCATGAGAGAAAGGATATCTTGCACGTCGGGAAGAGTGGCGGGGGAAGAGATATCTAGGTCATGGTTTTCTGTTGTGTCATTTTGTTTTGCTTCAGACATGATGAGATTATAGCATGAAATAAAGAGATTAAAACATTAAAAAGATAAACCATGAAATATAAAAAAATAATAAAAAACAGAAGGTGGTTGGATTTTTCTCTGACACAATCTATTTTTATACAAAAATAGCCGGCGGTGCCGGCTATATTTTTTATATCCTTGTCGTTTTTATAACAATGTATGGATGGTCATACCAAGACATGCTTGGACCCACATACAAGTATCTCTTTCTAAAAATGGACAACAAATATCTAAAGATACTTTCCGTCTTGGAAACAGGTTGCCGGTAGGAACAACTTCGATGACTACTTGTCCTGTTCCATCCTCATTCGGTATCCTGACTGACAGATCATCCATGCGCACAGACGCAAATCCACAATCTCCACATTCGCAAAAAATATCTATCTGTGACGGATAAAACGTAGAAGGCATTCCGTCAGGTCTTTTGGGGATAGACATGTCGATACTGACGTTTCCGCCTGTTTTTTTAAGACCCGATATGATATCTCGAAAGATATCTTTACCGGATACGATCTTCGTTATCAATTCTTCCAGAGCCATAACTGCCTCTGCGTCCTCCGTATTTTCAGGAAGGATGACAGGGACGTTCATGATGGCATCTCCTAAAAAGTTTCTGAGAACTTTTTCGAATGTGAGCTCAGTATTTTTTTTCATGGTTTTTCTATTTTATGAGTTTTTACAATATGACTTCCGTCCCGTATAATATATAAATATACTTAGTTGTCAAGTGCTTGATACAAACGTGGCGGGGTGCACCCCGCCACGTTTGCTACTATTTTTCCACGTCCGTTCCGTCCGTCTCTATAACCTATTACCTCTAACCTCTTTCCTACATCTATCTTCCTATCCTCCTCATCTCCTATCTTCCTAACTTATGTGGATTATGATTCGGACACCCTTTATCCGAGCAGCGTTCAGGAATGGTCTTTGTTCCTTCCATCATAAGTTCTCCGCACTGGGGACACTTCGCTCCCGTTGGTTTTGCTTTGATGGCATATTTACAATCGGGATAATTGGTGCATGAATAAAAGATACCAAAACGTCCACGACGTTCCATCATTTCTCCTTTGCCACACTTGGGACAGGGGACACCCGTTTTCTTTTTTGCTTCTTCTACTGGATCAGATTTGATAAATTTGCATTTGGGGTAGTTGCTACATGAAATGAATTTACCATATTTCCCCATGCGTTCTACCAGTGGCGAACCGCATGTTGGACAGAGCTCGCCTGTTTCTTTTGGTCCTGTCATTTCTTCACCCTCCATGGTGCGCGCGCCAGTACAGTCAGGGAATGTTGCGCATGAGAGAAAGGTTCCCGTTCTTCCGAGTTTGATAATCATCGTCCCTTTGCACTTGGGACATTTCATGGACGGGTCAGCATCACCAAGCGTTGTCAGTTTATCGATGTCTTTTTTCGCTGCGACAGCGGTGGTGAATGGTCCGTAAAACTCTTGCATGGTTGCCAGATACGTGCGCGCGCCTTCGGCGATTTCGTCGAGTTCGTCTTCCATGTGCGCGGTAAAGTTATCGCTGATATAGTCGGCGAAATGTTCTTCCAAAAATGTACTGACGACGTCTCCTGTATCGGTGGGGAAGAGCGTGCGTTTTTCGCGCGTGACATATCCGCGGTCTCCAAGTGTTTTGATGATGGCGGCATAGGTGGAAGGACGACCAATCCCACGTTTTTCAAGTTCTTTAACGAGACCCGCTTCTGTATAGCGTCCTGGAGGTTGTGTTGTCTTTTCTTCGGCATGTATATGTTTCAACACAAGAGCGTCACCCGCGGTCATCTGGGGAAGTGTTACGTCTTCGCCTCGCGCATCTCCGTCAACGGATAGCCATCCGGGATAAATCACCCGTGAGCCATTTGCCGCAAAATCGGGAATACCTCCTTCGGTAATGGTGGCGGTGATTTTTGTTTTTTTGAGTTCCGCGTCAACCATTTGGGAGGCGATGGCACGTGCATGAATGAGCTCATACAGGCGTTTTTGTTCTGGTGTTGACCCAGCAGAAACTACGTGCATGTGCGTTGGTCGAACGGCCTCGTGTGCTTCTTGGGCACTTTTTGATTTACTGGAAAATGTACGTGGGGCGACCATGCCTTTGCCGTATGTAGAAGTAATGTGCGCGATGATTGCTTTCTGTGCTTCTTTGGCAAGAGCAGGACTGTCAGTACGCATATAGGTGATGTGTCCTGCTTCATACAATTTCTGCGCGATTTGCATCGTTTTCGCAGGCGCGTATCCAAGACGAGTGCTTGCAGTTTGCTGGAGCGTAGAAGTAATGAACGGCGGATAGGGAGTGCGTTTCTGGGCGCTCTCTTTTACGTCTGTTACTATCCATGAGCCTGCATATCCTTTTGTAACAATAGCATCAGCTGTTGTTGTGTCACTTGGTTCTTCTGTACAGACAAACGGCACGGTGTTTTTACCGTGTGTAAGATTGGCAGTGATAACGAAATACGGTTCGGGAATGAATGCACGGATTTCGCGTTCGCGTTCCATGATGATACGAAGCGCGGGAGATTGAACACGTCCAGCCGAAAGTCCATAGCGTACTTTTTTCCAGATAAGACCGGACAGGTCATACCCAAAGAGACGGTCGAGCACACGACGTGCTTCTTGAGCAGAAACAAGTTGGGCATCAATGGCACGCGGATGTGCTATCGCATGTTGTACAGCATCTTTGGTGATTTCATTGAATGTACTGCGTTTTGGTTTTTTGAGTCCCAACGCTTCGGCAACATGCCAAGCGATTGCTTCTCCTTCACGGTCGGGGTCGGTCGCGAGAATTACCTCGTCAGCTTTTGTGGCAAGTGTTTTGATTTCTTTGATGACTTTGTCTTTGCCCGGAATTGTCTCATAGTGAGGAACGAATCCAGCAGGAATATCAATCGCTTTTTTATTACTCTTGGGTAAATCGCGCACATGACCGACGCTTGCGCGCACGGTATATTCTTTGCCAAGATATTTTTCTATCGTTTTTGCTTTTGCGGGGGATTCAACAATGACGAGCTTCATTCCATATATTAGTACACTACGTGGGATTATTTTGCAAATGGGGATAGTCGTGTCGCGCGAAGCGCGGATGAAGTTTTAGAATGTGGGATACGAATAGCGAATACGTACGAATGTACGAAACGAGACGGGAAGCAAGAATCACGAAGCAAGAAGGAAGAGAAAGGTGAGAAGTTAAAAATGAGGAGATTAAAAACAGCTTGTCATTCCGGGCTTGACCCGGAATCTAGATCTTGGACATTACTACCTGGATTCCGGGTCAAGCCCAGAATGACAGACAAAATAGTGATAAAAGAAATGTCACTCTAATAATTTCTTCGAACCATACACATGTGGGCGCGAGACATGCGTACGTATTTGTCATTCGTAAGCAAAAAGACAAAACAAAAAGCGGCCACATGGCCGCTAAGGAGTTTCATATACACCAAAGGGACGGTTCCTGAATTTCAAACTGGTCTCAGAATATCCAATGGAAACTGTTTTTACGAGTTTTCCATTTCGGTCAAAGTGAGCCAGAGATATCGTATAATCAGGTGGGAGATAACGAACGAGACCGACGACAGTAGTATTTCTCGTACTGCATTCACTTCTGAAGATACCCTCAATTGGGTCGTCGCCCACACCAACACCGTTCCATCTTGAATCAAGGATAAGGACATATGGTCCCGGGTGCACAGCAGTCACCCGCATCATCCCTTCAGGAGTTATTTCTACCGTGAGAGCGAGGCGTTCCTTTTCAAGAACAAGCTTTTGTACGGTCTGCAACGGAGGTGTTAGCGGAGCTTTTTTGGGCTTGTTTATTTCTACGATTCCCCAGATGACTCCGCAAAAGGCAAGGAGAAGAAGTGATACAATCAAAACATTACTACGCCAGTTCGAAGACTCTTTCAATGAATTAAAAGATTCGCTCATTTTTTGTATTAGTTATGTTGTTGGAAGTACAGTTATCTGTTTAGAATAATACATATTGTATACATATTGTCAAGTTCTTTGATAGACTGATGCTATCAATATGTGCGGGGTTTTTGTTTGATAAAAATAAGGGTTAAAAATAAAAACATCCCGGCAATGTCGGGATGTGAGTTTTACGGTTTAGGACCGACGATGAAGTATTCTTTTATCGCCCAATATCCTTCATGTGACGAACCAGAGAAGGACGTTCTGACAAACGTATCGGGGATGACCCCATGGGGGAAACGTCTCCGCATGTCTTCAATCTTCCTTGAGTCCCTGATTTCCGCATCAGCGTTTGTCAAAGCTTTCTCAGGTGTTTTGCCAGAGATGAGTGCCCCTCGTCTGTCAAAATAACAATCAGGAGTTTCGCCTTTTCGCGCAGGGACGATACGACAACTGCATGAGACGCGATAGTGCGTCTTTCCGGTGTCGTCTCGAAACACACGCACATGAACGTCTGGGTCCATGACCTTTGCGGGGAAAGAAGACTTGAGTGTCTTCCCAACCTCATTTGCAAATGTGTTCACACTCATATGAGCGTCCCACGCACTTTTTGAGGTAATGACAAGCGTATACATGTCGCCCTCTTTGGTGAGTGGGGATGCGGTGTCTTTTTCTTGCGCACATCCTGTGTACAAAAAGCACAGAAAGCCAAAAAGGAAAAGAAGTTTTTTCATCGGTATTCTTTTGGATAATGTAAAAGATTCTTTTTTTACAATACTGCACTTGAGATGTACTGTCAATAGTTATCGTATCCGGCGTATTAAACCAACAGATTCTTTAATACGTCCGCGAATTTCTAATGCGGTAAGGGCAATGTTGGCGTCCGTGGTGGAAAGTCCTGAGCGGCGAATGACTTCGTCTCGGCTGAGTGGTTCGGTAAGTGCTTCCATGATCATTCGTTGCGCGTCAGGTAAGTCTTTGTATTGTAAAGTGATGTCTTCGGACACCACTCTATTTTCAGAATCAACATCAAAATCAAGTATACGAAGAATATCTGTACTGTCGATTGCGGGATTGGCACCTTGGCGAAGGAGTCGATTGGAGCCAGATGCATTATCAGAAAAGATACCGTGGGGGACGACCAATACTTCACGATTATAATCAAGCGCGAGACGCGCAGTGATAAGGGTTCCCGACTTTTCTCCTGCTTCTATAATGAGTGTGGCGTGCGCCATGCCCGCCATGACGCGGTTACGCTGGGGAAATGTCCATTGTGCCGCGCGCGTATCGGGAGAAAATTCAGAAACAAGAGCGCCACCGTGAGCAACAATGTCATCTGCAAGACCGCGGTGCGACGCGGGATATATTACCTCGGGCGATAGTCCTGAGCCGGGTACAGCGATAGTCGGCAAACCTGCTTTTATTGCCGCACGGTGCGCGATGCCATCAATGCCAAGTGCGAGTCCAGAAATAATAGCAATATCATATCCGGCAAGTCCTCCAATCAAATGTTCGCACGCATCGCGTCCATAATTGGTATATGAACGAGAGCCAACGACCGTGAGAAGTCGAGTATCAGGCGAGGGGAGCGTCCCACGAACAAAAAGTGTTTTTGGCGGGTCGGACATTTCGCCGATGAGGGGAAACGCCGATGAGGGGTCAACCTCATGAATGTCTGAGGAAGTCATTGAGATAAGTATAGCATATGAATATAGGAAAGAGGTTAGAGGAGATAGGTTATAGGGACAGACGAATGTAGGAAAGAGGTTATAGGATAGATGTGATGGAACGAACGGGAATGTAGTGGATAGACACTACTACTTGGTTTCCGGGTCATCTACTTCACTAAAGTTTTGCAGAGTGTAAAGTCCGGAATGATAGATGGAATTGAGTAATTAAAAACATAGCATATTTATAAATGATGAACATGATTTTTTGTTTCTATTTTCTAATTTCATATTTTGCGCTATACTGGCATGGTGTATGGGATGGGCGGCGGGTCCGCAGACCCGCCGCCTCAAAGCCTTGTTTCGTCTTTTTTCTCTTTATATACTAACCTCCTTACTTATGCTCGACATCAAATTCATCCGCGAATTCAAGGATCTCATCGCTCTTGGTGCCAAAAAAAAGCACATCGATTTTGATGTGGAGGCACTCCTGTCCATTGACGATACACGGCGCGCACTCCTTCAGGAGGTGGAGACGATGAAAGCGGAGCAGAATGCTGTCTCAAAAGAAATTGCTTCTCTATCTAGTGAAGAACGTGAAAAAAAGATTGCGGATATGTCGGCGCTCAAAGAGCGTATGCAGACAAAAGAAAATGAACTTAAAGAAGTGATGAAAGAGTGGCAAGGTCTTATGGTGCAAGTACCGAACATCCCTGACATCTCTGTTCCCGAAGGTGAAAGTGACGCAGATAATGTAGAAGTTCGAACATGGGGAGAAAAAACACAATTTTCTTTTACACCCAAAAGTCATATCGACCTTATGCTTGCTCATGACATGGCTGACTTGGAGCGTGGTGCAAAGGTTGCCGGCTTTCGTGGGTATTTCTTGAAGAATGATGGCGCACGTCTTTCGATGGCGATTTGGCAACTTGCCCTTGAACATTTTGGAGCAAAAGGATTTTCTCCGATGATTGTTCCGTCGCTTGTGCGCCGTGAAGCGTTTATTGGCACAGGCTACTTACCGCAAAGTGAAGAAGATTTATACAAAACACAAGACGGAGACTTTCTTTCGGGTACTGCAGAAGTTGCGACGATGGGATATCTTATGGATGAGACGCTTACCAAAGATGAATTACCAAAAAAGTTTTTGTCTTTTTCGCCGAGTTTTCGTCGCGAGGCGGGGAGTCATGGCAAAGATACGCGAGGGCTTATTCGTGTCCATGAATTTTTTAAATGGGAGCAAGTCATTCTCTGTGAAGCGAGTCACGAAACATCTGTACGTTTCCACGAAGAATTGACGACAAATGCCGAAGAATTTGTTCAGAAACTCGGTCTTCCGTATCATGTCGTCGCCAACTGTGGTGGGGATTTGGGTCTGGGGCAAGTAAAAAAATATGATATTGAGGTATGGGTACCGACCGAAGGAGTGTACCGCGAAACACATTCTTCTTCTTATTTTCATGATTTCCAAACGCGACGTCTCAATATAAGATATCGTGATGCGGACGGTACACTTCGTTTCGCGCATTCACTCAACAATACCGCAGTCGCCACACCGCGTCTTCTTGTTTCGATTATTGAGAATTATCAACAAGAAGACGGTTCTATTATGGTTCCCGAAGCATTGCGACCGTATATGGGAAAGGAAAGGATCGGATAAGTTCTCGGAGAAGTTTTTTACTCGTATATTTTTATAGTTAAAAGTTTATCGTCTCTAGTTTTCTCTTCCCATATTCCTTATTTCTATTTTCTTATTTCATTGTCTATAGTTTTTTCTTTTTATAGTTTATCGTTTCTTCGTTATTCGTACATTCCCCAGCACCACGTAGGGTGCGGGGCAGGCGTACACATTTGTTATTCGTATGTTCATATTCCTAATTTCATATTTCTAATTTCGAGTCTGTTCGTATTCTTGATTCATACTTCGTGATTCGTGCTTCGAGTATCCGTCCCTATAACCTATCTCCTCTAATCTCTTTCCTACCATGCATTCTCGCAAAAAAATCATCAAGAATACACGCGCGGAAAAGCGCAAGGAGCAAAAGCGGACACTCGTGCGTCGTATTGTATGGGTATGCGTGAGTATTCTCTGTTGTATCGGGGGTGTGGCATGGGCGTCTGGATATCAGCCGTTTACAGTAACCTCGGTTCAAATTGAAGGTGCTGATCTTATTGATACAGATGAAGTTGCTACATATGTACTCTCGCGCATGGAGGGAAGATATGGATATTTGTTTAGTAAAAAAAATGTATTGTTGTATCCACGTACGGCTATTGCTGTGGAACTTCCTACGGTTTTTCCGCGCATTGAATACGCCGAACTCCATTATCATGGAGATAATGTGCTTGTTGTTACTATTCATGAACGTCGTCCTTCATTTGTATGGTGTCCCGCGCGAGATGTTGCGCCAGTCCCTGTTGTTCCAGATATACAAGAAGAACTCGAGAATGAAGATGCACTGGCTTTGGAGACAAAAGCAAAGAGCGAAAAAGGTGTTGAGGCAGAACTTCCTACGCCAACTTCATCTTCTGGAGTGGCGACACAACAGGGATGCCATTTTGCCGATCGAGATGGCATGATATACGCGTCCGCGCCTTCATTTTCTGGTCCAGTATTTTTCACATGGTATGGAGCACTTGTTGACACGACACTGCCTATTGATGGAAATCGTTTTCTTTCCGTCGAAGAATTTGATCGTTCGGTAAAGATTATCGAAGGAATAAAACGCGCACATATGAAACCGCGATATGGAGTGGTTGGAACAGATACCATTGAACTGACACTTGCGGGTGGTGAGCGTCTTATGTATGCGCGTGACGCAGAAGCCGAAGAAACAGTTGCCAACTTTCTCGCGGCGAAAGATGCTCTTCCTGAGGATGCTTCATTTGAATATATGGATATGCGCTTTGGTACAAAAGTATTTTATAAAGAAAAAGAAGAAGATCGTGTGATGTCTGTTTCAGAATAATGCTCTCATACCGTGGATAGTAACACAGCCATCATATACTTTTTTTATTATGTATGTTTTCATTATTTCGTAACAAGATATACACTCAGAAAGAGGGAAATCTTTGGGAATCACTTCGTCATAGACGTCCGTTTTTTGCTCTTGCGCCGATGGCAGATGCAACCGACAATGCATTTCGTGAAATGATTGCTCGAAAAAGTCGTATGGGTGAGCGTGGCGGTGGACCTGATGTGATGTGGACTGAGTTTGTCTCGTGTGACGGACTTGCAAGTGCTGGACGTGAGATACTTCTTCATGATCTTGCCTATACAGAGAGACAACGGCCGATAGTGGCGCAGATATTTGGGGGTAAACCAGATACATGTTTTGAAGCGGGGCGCATAGTCGCAGAGCTTGGATTTGATGGTATTGATATCAATATGGGATGTCCCGAAGACAAGATTGTGAAGCAGGGTGCGGGCGCTGATTTGATATGTGACCCCGCACGCGCAAAGGATGTCGTGCGTGCGGTACGTGAAGGTGTCCTTGCTTCGGGCAAGACAACACCGGTATCAGTGAAAACACGTATTGGGTTTCATACTGATACGCTTGATGAGTGGATTCCTGAACTCCTTTCATTACAATTACCCGCGCTCACGGTACACGCGCGTACGCGCAAAGAAATGTCTCTTGTTCCCGCGGAGTGGAATCGTATTTCGCGCGCGGTGGCGCTTCGTGATATGTACGCGCCAAAAACGCTTATCATTGGTAATGGCGACGTGATAAGTCTTGTGGACGGAAAGCAAAAAGCAAAAGAAACGGGCGCGGATGGAGTCATGATTGGTCGCGCGGTGTTCGGCAATCCGTGGCTCTTTGGCGGCCGCGAAATAGCGGACATCTCTCCAAAAGAAAAAATTGATGCTCTTCTTGAACATACTTGTCTCTATGAAGAAATGTTTGGTGAGAGAAAAAATTTCGCTATTATGAAAAAACATTATTCCGCATATGTGCGTGGATGGAGTGGTGCAAAAGAATTGCGCGTCAAACTCATGGAAGCAGAGAATTACGCGGATGTTATGCGGATCGTACGCGGACACGATCCGGAACCTACGCGGAAGTAATGCGGAACAGACGCGAACACGATGCGGAACCTACGCGGAAGATGTGCCGAATAGACGCGGAAACTGTACGAGTTTTTCAGGTCACTAATCTAGGTTGTCATTCAAAGTTTTACCTTACCAAAGTCTTGGCGAAGGGAGGTGATTCGGGACCCACATTATGTTTTTTGACTTTTTAGCTGATTTTTGATATAATAATGACATACCGTATTGGACAACGGCTGTTGCTTTTTGTGACAGAGGAAAGTCCGGACACACCATGCACCACGTAGGGTGCATGGCAGGTCTGTACACGCTTTGTGGTGTACAAATGGCTTGGCATGTAATCTTCGTGGTGTATGTCATAGGTAGCAGGTAACGCCTGTCATCGGATCGAAGGGTTCGAAGAGGTGCGAGCAGAGACGCCGTATTTCGAAAGAAATCGGATTCCAGCTCCACTTTTGGTCGAATAGTATGCACAAGTCATGATGTTCATTGAGAGACGTGTGTATATGTACATATGACCAAAAGTGGGGCTGGACTAGTTCTTGCGGTAACGCAAGAGGTGAAACGGCTAAATCCTTACCTGTGTGCAAGGCCGTGCTGGGCATCACTATGATGCTTTGAGTGCCGCTTGAGGCGTGCGGTGACGTACGTCCCAGATAAATCGTTGTCCTTGACCTGATATCCTTTGCGACGTCATGTCGAGACAGAATCCGGCTTATAGATACGGTCCTTCATATATCAAAAACTCCGCGTAAGCGGAGTTTTTGATTGGCATTGGATTTACTTAATTTATAAGTTGTGGTATAAAAGTAACAGAAGTTTTTGTTTTTCAAACAAGTTAAATCATATGAATTATGAGACTGACAGACACTCTTCCCAGAATTGGCGATATTTCTATCGAGAATATGACGGCCTTGCATGAGGCAAGAAAAATTCTTGGAAAGATCCCTATCCGAGGAAATGGTCCCGATGGAGTATTGCGGACATGTGTCTTTGATACGCTGAGGAGTGAAGATGCTCTTGAACGTGTCGTTGTGGGCATTTCTGCATTCGGCATGGTGAAAGAGGTGTCGGAGATTCACTTTTATATTGAAGGTCTTCGTATCGAAATCGGATCAAGTGCCCCAGTGTACTTGCGTGCACGTATCGGAAAAAATGCGTACATCAAAGTTTCATTATCCGGCACAAGTGTATATATTGAACTGTCCGGGAAAGAAGATGAACATTGCCGTGCATGTTCGGCAGAAGAAATGATTGATGTTATTCGCAAACACAGTTCCCAAAAGGTCGCATAAGTGACCTTTTTTGTTTGGTTTACAAAACTATTAGAATGTGGTAATAAGATTGAGGTGTTGAGTTGGGTATACAATTAAAAAAGAGGAAAAATGAAGAGAATATTAAGTGGAACTCCCGAATTTCACCGCAAGAAAGCGAGTGATTTTGTCGGGTACTGCCAGCGAACTGATGAGGAAGCTGCAAGAATGAAAAAAGCAAAGTTTATTGCAAGCTTCGGCCTCGAGTTCGGCCCAATTTCTTCTGTGTATGAAAAACACGGGGAGTTCATCGTCAAAATGTGTGAAATTGGCATGTTTATGGACATTCCTCTTGGACTGTATGTTGTCATCCCTGAAGATGAGACTCTTTGTTCCGAAGTACATGTGTATTTCCTGGAGAAAGATTTCGATATTTCCGAACGGGAAGATGACAGTGCAGGGAGAATCCTTACTGTCATATTCACACAAAACGGTCTGGATTTCAGGCTGGGGGATAGATATTGGGGTACCCCGGGTATGTGTTATAACATTCGCGATACCCCTGACCAGTTCAAGGTAAATCTCCGTACGTGGATGAACTATCTTGTGCAGAAGGGTATAGGGGCCTAAACGGCCTCTTTTTGTTTGGTTTACAAAGTTGAATAAGTGTGATAATAAAAGGGAGGTGTTGACTCTGCAATTACATAAATACAGTATGAAAAAAAGAACATCGATTATTTCGCTCGGTATCCGTACGGATTATTCTGAGCTTCTCAGTGCGTTTTACATCAATTATGCGAAGATCGAACCGCGTGCCGCATGGGAAACGTTTCTTCGCTCGTCTGGGGTTGATCCCACATCTGTCGCTTCGGGGAATCCTATCGGTGAAGAGCTTGATTCTTGGGCTCCTACAACACTTCATTTCTGGGGCAATCAAATGACTGCGCTCTGTATGCTCGCTGCTGAGATACAGTTGCCTGTCGCACTGGAAATTGTTGATCCGACTTATGTTGAAGAAGGGAAGTTTCGTGTTTGTTTTCTTGAAAAAGGGATTGAGGACAGTCTTTCCAAGAAAAGAATTTTCCTTGCGACTTTTTATGGAAGTTTTTTTTCGTGGAGTATCAATGGCTACGATGGTGATGGGGTATATTGTTCACTCAGTTGCCCTCTATCACTGAGCTCTTCCTTTAACGAGGATTTTGCTCTTGTAAAAAAATTCCTTCCCGATATCAAAACGGCGCTCTAGCACGCCGTTTTTTGTTTGTTGTCCGAATGCACGGTCGTTCTACGAACTACGAACTAAGAACTTATCTTCTTTATTTCTTTGATTTTGATAACCTGTCTCAATACGCTATAATATATCTACATAACACACAACCCTATGTCCCAAGCACTCTACCGCACCTACCGCCCAGAAAACTGGGACGAAGTCAAAGGTCAAGAACCCATCGTGAACGCTCTTCGTGCGTCTATCGACGCAGGTAATCCTGCGCATGCGTATCTCTTTGCTGGCGGACGGGGGACAGGCAAAACAAGTGTCGCACGTATTTTTGCACGGGCGCTTGGATGCGCCCCCGAAGATATTTATGAAATAGACGCCGCGTCCAATCGTGGTATTGATGATATTCGCGAACTCCGCGAAGCGGTGCGCACACTGCCCTTCATGTCACCGTACAAGGTGTATATCATCGACGAGGTGCATATGCTCACCAAGGATTCATTTAATGCACTTTTGAAAACGCTGGAAGAGCCGCCCAAACATGTCATCTTTATCCTTGCGACAACGGAGCCACACAAATTGCTTGATACTGTTGTCTCGCGTTGTCAGGTGTTTTCATTCAAAAAGCCTGGCATGGAAACGCTCAAGGATATTGTCCGTGATGTGGCAACAAAAGAAGGGTATACACTCGATGCATCATCGGCGGGCCTCATTGCGCTTCTTGGTGATGGGTCGTTCCGTGATACACTTGGCATGTTGCAAAAGGTGATTGGCGCGTCAAAAGACAAAACACTTTCGCGTGAAGAAGTAGAGAAGATTACCGGCGCGCCATCGTCGCAGGCAGTGAACGATTTGGTTGCTGCCGTCGCATACAAGGACGGTCCCAAAGGTCTCGCCGCGCTCGGTGCGGCAAAGGAGGCGAATGTCGCCATGGATGTCTATGCTGCACTCGTGCTCCGTATGATGCGGGCGGTACTGCTTCTGCGTTTTGACCAATCTATGCGTCCCGTTCTTGCAGAAGATTTTTCAGAAGATGACATGGCATTTGCCGAAACACTCGCCAAAGACGCGAAAGCACGCATCAATTCAGATGTACTCCGCGCATTCATCACAGCACACAACGAAATCCCCCGTGCATTTATTCCGGAGTTGCCGCTAGAGCTGGCGTTGATGGACTCTGTGGGGGATCGTCTTTAATTTTTTGATTTAAATCTATAATATATTTTTTTATAAAACACTGTTTTCTTTGATAATTTTTTCAAAAAAGTATTTATTAGGGGAATAGGCGTATTTATGTGCATAGTTTATATATTGTAAGTTATTTCCATTCACAGCTTTCTCATTCTCGGTAATATCAAGAAATTGTGTTTTTCCATGTTCATCCTCATTAAAAGGATAGAGACAAATAATTGCGATACGGGGGGAGAGGTGGAAGATCTGCGTTTTTATCAAATAACTTTTCAATACAGTATTTTTAGAGGCCCATTCAGGTATTAACTCTATTACTGCCTCGTCACTTGTAATAAATGGATTTTCATTAGAGTTGTTGATTAATATCTTCCAATTTTTGTGCGTCAATGTATTTGGGAATCCCTCGTCAAAAGATCTGTTTGTGGCGTAAGATGTATTTTGTATATATTCATATAATCCCTCCCGGATAATATTTGAGGTAAAATTTTTATCATTCTTAGTAAAAAGGTGTGGATATCTTTTTTCCATCTCTGTATGGAAATCTTCTGCCAAAGAAGGTTGTAGAAAATCTATTACTTGTTCCAGTGAATTTTTTATTTCTGCTCTGAAGATTCGACCTCTGAAGTGAAAATTTGCAACAAGCAAGGATATACCGTATCTATCTTCATCAGACGGGATAACTTTTTGGAGTAAATTTGATTCGATTCTTTGAAAATTATTAGAATACCAATTCTCCAAATTACCAAATTTCTTCTCTACAATTTGGCTATATTCATCATAATTACCTGGGTACATTGCATAATGAAAATAGTCCCGACATATCGAGTTTGGAGATTGGTCTTTCTCAATTCGTAATTCGTCAATATTAAAAGCAACTAAACGATTTTTGTTTAGTATACAAAAGTTTTTTAGATGTCGTTCAGGGACAATGTGTTGGTTTTTTGTAATTTGTTCTTTGTCTCGAGACATATCATTAATTCCCACACACAAAATAATAATCCCCAAAGCTGTCGGGACCCCATGTTTTGTGCATGTCTACGTGTGCGAAGTGTTTATTGAAATGAGGGGTCACTTTTTCAATAGACGTTTTGAATTCAACAAGAAATACATCATTGGGAATGAGGTCAATCGCGGCTTGGATAACGTCATCTGTCGCGCCGTTTTGTATCGTTACTGCAAGATATTCATGACCGAGCTCTGCGGCGGCGAGTTTGCGCTCTTGTT
The DNA here is from genome assembly GCA_013334825.1 of Candidatus Yonathbacteria bacterium. Classification (GTDB taxonomy): domain Bacteria; phylum Patescibacteriota; class Minisyncoccia; order Phycocordibacterales; family JACNGX01; genus JACNGX01. The sequence goes on along the minus strand of JAAXWR010000001.1, from coordinate 396,917 downwards.
CATTCGCATAATCGGGAATATATGGGTCGCCAACGATGGCCATGCCGCCTTCTTTTAGCAGGGAAGCGACTTTGCCAAGAAACGGTTCTTGCAGTTCGTGAGGCAGGTGATGAAGCCCGCCGGTACAGACAATGACATCAAACTTCTCACTGGCTTCCCAAGTAAACGCATCAGCGACGATAAAATCAATATCGGGATGGTGCTCGCGGGCATATGCAATATATTCTGGCTCCAAATCAACGCCTGTACACTCCATGTCAGGGCGTTTCTTTTTCAGGGCACCTATCAGATTACCTGTGCCGCAGAGAAGGTCAAGTACACGTCCGTGTTCCGGTGTTTTGCTGATAACGATATCCTCTATTTCCGCAAGAAGAATGCCCCAGGGCATGTATGTGGCTTCGGCGGTATATGTTTCGGCTGTAGGAAGATTTTGCATACTTACATTGTACCCCTCGGACCAAATTTTGCCAGTTTTTTAGATGGACGTTTTCTCCGCCTTCAGCATTCCTTTTTCCAGCGCTTCTTTGCGGGTGGTTTCGTAGAGTGATGTGAGTGTTGTTGAAAAGCTGTGATGGGGGATATGGCGCGCATCACACGCTTCACGGGTTGCGTGTATTTCATCCATAATTTCTTGCCATGCAATGTGGTGTGTGACCCTATGTATTTCCGGGTCAAGCTTATCAAGAGATTTTACTATTTTTGCTTCAAGTGTTTCGCATTGTTCTGATTCTTCCCATAAAGCGAGGACGTTTTCTCGCATATCTTTGGGAAGATTCTTTACAATGGACACGATGGCGTCTTGTTCTCTTTCGTTTTTTCCGATGCGAGCTTTTTCGTCCCATGGCTTTGTGTCTCCTGCTATCATTTCGGCAAGGTCGTGGACGAGTGCCATGTTGAGCATGCGAGCTTGGTCAAGGTGGACGCCGAATTCGTGTTCAAGTCGTCCCGCAAGGAGCATACACGCAAATGCGACCGACCAAGAATGTTCGGCATCACTTTCAAATCCGCTACCTGGCTTTGTGGTAAAACGATAGGTAGTTTCAAATTGACGTATATACTTGAGAAAGTCATAGATGCTTTCTGTGTCGTCCGCATATTCCATATGTCGTCTAGTATACTCTGTGTGGGTGGAAGTTGCGAGAGGAGGCTTGTATTGATATTTTAATTTTTTTATGGAGTTGCCAGACTAGGACTCGTCCCGGAGTTACTAAGCGTATTGCTCCAAGTATTCGCAATACGCAAAGTACTCCTGGACGCGGCTCGCGGTCGTCTCGAGCACCACTTTCAGATAACATCATAGAGAGGCTTTATTATTTGGAAAATATCTCTAACACTTTTTAGGAATTTTTTGTAAGTGGTGCTCGGTCCGACATCGCCGAGCCGTTCGAGTCCTAGTCGCAGGGCGAGCAGTCGCCCTGCTTCTGGCAACAAATGTAAAACGGCCCATAAGGCCGTTTTACATTTGTTGCCAGACTAGGACTCGAACCTAGATTGACGGGACCAAAACCCGCTGTCCTACCATTAGACGATCTGGCATTACGACACATGAACAGACTCTATACCATGTGTTCATGTTCGCATATCATAACATATTTTTTCTATCGCGCCAGAAGTTTTTTGTTTGAAATATTTTTTGTGTTATACTTTTGCTATTATGACACAGGATGAAATACGTGAGGAAAAACGCATGGGAGGACGAGAGAGTGTGGATGAGATGCGCAAGGAATGTAATGAGAAATACAATGATCGTATTGATGTGCGAATGTGCGCAGTCAATAGAGAATTTCGTCAAGGATTTGATTTAATTCGCAAATATCCAACATCAGTTACGATGTTTGGTTCAGCGCGTTTTGATGAACATCACAAATATTACAAACTTGCACGCGAAACAGCACGTCGTATTGTTGAAGAAACAGGATACGCTATTCTTACAGGTGGGGGTCCAGGTATTATGGAAGCAGGGAATCGTGGGGCGAAAGATGGTGGTGGCGTATCAATCGGTATCACTATTGATTTACCGTTTGAACAACACACCAATCCATATGTAGACCATGAAGCGGCATTTTATTATTTCTTTTCGCGTAAAGTAGTGCTTAGTTATTCCTCTGAGGCATATGTTTATTTCCCTGGCGGTTTTGGGACAATGGATGAGTTTTTTGAAATATTGACGCTTGTCCAAACAAAAAAAACAGAACGATTGCCTATTATTCTCATGGGAAGCGACTTCTGGAAACCTCTCGATGGCTTTATTCGCTCAATGCTTCTTGAGGAACAAGGAACAATTACTGAGGGTGACCAAAATTTGTATACGATCACCGATGATATTGATCGTGTGGTACAAATGATTCAAGATGCGCCGATAAATCGTCAATAAAAATAAACGATATATGAAAAACTCCGCACATGCGGAATTTTTCATAAAAACTGAATAATTGACAAAGTTATATATATTGTTATAATACAAACAGAATTTTTTTCATAAAACAACATGAAAGTATGAATAATTGGCAGAGATGGGTGGCGTACTTTATTGGTACTCCACAGAAGGTGTCAGGGTGGTTGATCATTGTAGGAGTGATATATATCGCCTGTAATCCAGGCATACTCACGACATTGGTCAATAACCTTGTTGGAGAGATCAATGGCATTCTCCAAGGATTGACACCTCTCTTTGGACAACTTCTTGTGATAGGTATCATTGTATATGCCTTAAAAAAGATGTTCAAGGGATCTTTAAAGTGATTGTTACGGGGCATGTTGCCCCGTTTTTATATATCTTGTGCTTTTTTATTTTTGTGGTATCATCCGCACAGATAGTTTTTTAACCATACAATAGTACTGTTATGACAACTCTTGAACCGCTTACTAAAATTGAGTTCGTCGAGCATTTGCTCGCTGGCAACTTACGTTTTGTTCTTGTTGGTATGTCCAATACGGGCAAAAGCAGACGAGCAAAAGAGCTCATGCGTACTCTCGGCTTTTTTATGTATTCAGTTGATGAGCTCATTGCAAATGAGCTTGGACTGAAGAACGTAGGAGAAGTCGGTGAATGGCTCGGGCATCCGGATTCTGAGGGGTATGCAGAGCGAGAGAAGGAATACCTGCGTCTTGAAAACAAGTACACATGTCTTGCCTCACTTGAGGCGATTATCCCTGAGGGGAAAAATCTCGTCTTTGACACAACGGGAAGTGTCGCTCACCTTCCGCAGGAAACGCGGGATTGGCTCTCTGAAAATTGTCTGGTGGTATACCTGACACTTGAAGGGTCTGATATGGAAAAAATCATAGATTTATTTTTCCGTGTCATGAAGCCACTTATCTGGGGGGAATTCTTTTTTATCCAGAAAGGTGAAAGCAGAAACGAGGCTCTTCGGCGATGTTATCCGGATCTTTTGGCATTTCGTGCTGAGAAATATGCCGATATGGCAAATATCAGAATATCTGCCAAAGAACTGTGGAATGCGTCTGCAGGGGCTATTTTAGATGCGGTGCTTCAGTGTCTTCCCGGGGAAGATCCTGAAAATGTGCCATGGAGAATGTTGACATAACAAAAACAAAGGGCGGTTATTCCGCTCTTTTTATTATGCATTGAGAATTGCTTTCAGTGCCTCAGATGCTTCAGAAGCGCTCTTTTTTGGATCACGTCCATCTGTAATACATGAAGATATATATGCATCAGCATAAATATCACCGACTTTCTTGAGTGCGCCTTTGACTGCTTTTATTTGATACACCACATCCGCGCAGGTTTTGTCGTCTTGGGTAATGACACGTTTGAGTGCCTCAATTTGACCTTGTATTTTATTGAGACGATGGATAAGTTCTTTTGCATGTTCCATAGCACCATCATATACGGGGGCGGGGTATGAGTCAATTGTTTATATTATGTGTGTTGAGAAATAAGAAGACGAGTTTCTTGAATGTTTACGAATAACGAATGTTTACGAATAACGAATACGTACGAATCTACGAATGACATTTAAAGAGTATACAAAGAGAAGTTTTTTATTCGTATATTCCCCAGCACCACGTGGGGTGCGGGGCACGCGTATACATTCGTTATTCGTATGTTCTTATTTCATCGTCTATCGTTTTTTCTTTTTATAGTTTATCGTTTCTTCATCATTCGTATATTCGTACACATTCGTTATTCGCATGTTCATATTTCTTAATTCCAGCCTCGTTTCGTATGTTCGTACTCGTTCGTACTTCGTAACCCTTAATTCTTGATTCGAGTGTCCGTCCCTATCACCTCTATCCTATAACCTCTTTCCTACATTCGTCTATCCCTACAAGCTATCTTCTAAAAATATTTCGTTATTTGGTGTCTTTTTGGTATACTAAAGATGTAGCATATTCACTTTATATGATGAAATCCCTTTTCAAACGATACGATAAATTTATATTTATTACTCTTGCAATTGTGGTTGTGAGTGTACTTGCATGGCGCATTCCTTTTATGATGAAAGCCCCCTATGAAAAAGCAAAAGTATATTGTGAGGGACCAGATGTCGCAGGTGTCGCATATTCTGCTTCTGCAAGAACAACAAAAGTACTATCATCGCTCATAGGAGCTGGAGCAACATATTACCCAGAGAAAGGAGATGCGTTTTCTTGTCCTACTGCTTCGTCAGAAGTCATGTCTGATAACTGTAAGGCGATGCTTGATGTGGTAGATTGGGTTCCTGTTTGTGATGGGAACATTTCAGATACAATTCCTCCCGTTTCAACTCCAGGATCCGATCCTCTCAATGCAACATATTATATTGATGATGTCGCGTTTTCGTTGGTAAACGGCATTGCAGAACAAGAATCGGCGCCTGGATCATCGGGACGTGATATTGTTTCTGTGTTTGGTGTCCCTGTATATGGTGACCTTGATGATGATGGTGATGACGATGCAACACTTTTCTTGCGCAAAACCGGAACGGGGAGCGGTACATTTTATTATGTTGCTGTAGCGCTTCATACATCTGATGGATTTATTGGCACACAAGGACTGTTTCTAGGAGATCGTATTGCTCCCGAACATATATCAGTACGCACAGGCATGATTCTTGTCAATTATGCTGACCGTGGCGCGGATGAAAATTTTTCTATACAACCATCGTATGCAAAGACCTTGTATGCGCAGATTCGTGATGGAGCGTTCGTTGCAGTGCCCGATTTGCCACGCGGGGCAGCACTTTTCTTTGGAACAATTTCTTTGGGTGAAGAACCAACGTTTCGTTCATGTGACCTAGGTGAGCCGACGTATCGCATTGCTGATGATTCGCCGTTTTTGTCAGATATTTCGATGATGTTTGGAGGTGAGGCAGGCTCTGTATATGCTACTGTTTCCGGCATGGTTATGAATGAAGAGGTTATCTATATCAACTCTTTGATAAGATTGTCCTCATTTGCGTCATGTACAAGCGATATGATTGTACTCGATACTCCGGGAGAAGGACAACGTATTTCCTCACCTCTTCGTGTGTCAGGACGTGCGCGAGGGATGTGGTTTTTTGAAGGGTCATTTCCTGTGAGTCTGACAGATTGGGATGGACGTATCATTGCACAGGGGATTGCAGAGGCACAAGGAGACTGGATGACCGAAGAATTTGTTCCTTTTCTTGCAACCCTTACATTTGAAACACCTATGGGTGGTGTGGGGATTCCTGACACGGGGTCGCTCATTCTTCAAAAAGATAATCCCTCAGGACTTCCAGAGAATGATGATGCACTAGAGATTGTTGTTCGCTTTAAATAATTTTTTCAGTCATACATGTATGCAGTATCCATTCGTTATTAAGGCATCAGGAATTCGTGAGCCGTTTGATCCAACAAAACTTGAAACATCACTTCGTCATGCAGGTACGCCAGAGGATATGATAGTATCAATTGTTAATACGGTCTCTGCTGAAGTGGTAGAAAATATGGAAACGCGTGATATCTATCGAAGAGCGTTTTCACTTCTTCGTAAAAACAAAACCTATAAACCTATAGCACTCAAATACAGTCTTCGTCGAGCAGTAGCAGAAATGGGGCCAAATGGTCATCCGTTTGAAGAATTGGTAGGAGAACTTCTTCGTTACAAAGGATATGATGTGCGAGTTGCTATTATGGTGAAGGGATGGTGTGTAGAGCATGAAGTAGATGTTTCAGCACGACAGGATGGAACACATCGTTTGATTGAATGCAAATTCCATAATAATCATGGTATTAGAAGTGATTTAAAAACGGTGCTGTATGTACAGGCACGTTTTGAAGATATAGAGAAGAGACAATTACAAGATGATTCAGAACATGACCGTTTTCATGAAGCATGGCTTGCATCGAACACAAAATTTACGGAAAATGCCATTGTATACGCGGAATGTGTGGGTATGAAATTATTGTCCTGGAGTTATCCAAAAGGAGCAGGACTTCGTGATTTGATGAACGAAGTACGTGTGTTTCCCATCACTATTCTTCCTGGACTCTCTCTTTCTCAAAAACAAGCACTAATGAATCGAGGTGTTGCGACGTGTACGCAATTGGTACGAAATGAAGCACTTGCGCGTGAACTCGGTGTGATGCCAAAAAAATGGGCACAAGTAAAAAATGAAATTGCTCTCCTGTGTGGTCCGTCTGCCAAAGAGATGCCACAGGAAGATGAGGTAGTATTATCATAATTATTTTGATATATGAAAACTGATCATACATTACAGGAGGGGTTTAAGGTGTTTGCCTCTCCAGAAGAACGTATCATATATCTCACGTTCTTTTCAAATGAAGAAGCATCAGATGATAACGTACGCGCCACAGAACTTGTGATTCAAGGTGCGCAAAAAGCATTAGAAGCATGTGGTGGAGAAACATGTGTTGCTCTTGTCGATACGGTTGCTGTCCCAGAAGGAGTACGTGTTGTTTTCCCAGAATCACGTACATTGTATGCGAAGTTTATTGCTGATGAGCGAATTCAAAAAGTAGCATTTCTTGGTTCAAATGATTTTGTTGCGTCGCTTATTGGCACGATTGGTGAATTGACCGGACATCCTTCAAAAATAAAATGGTTCTCAGATGTAGAAGAAGCAAAATCTTGGTTAAAAGAATAGAGACAAAAAATCCCCGCCATGTGCGGGGATTATGTGGTGTCGATATACAGGGAATCATGAAGTATCGAAAGGACATATTCCTCCATAACTTCCGCGAGAATGATATTGGGAGGGATATTTTTTCCTTTGAACACCTTAGTGAATTTCGATTTTGAACACGGAGGAGTATACAAAATAGCTTGTCCCGTATAGTTCTTCTCTCGACGTAATATGTCGAATAGTGAAATAACGGGATGGTTCTTGTGGAATGAACCAGTTCCCATGAGTATGAGGACACACATATTGAGCGCATCCTCATGCGGTATGTCATCCCATGCTGATTCACGAATGACGCAGAATGGCAATCCTTTGTTCCGCACGAGATAACAAAGACGGTCAACAGGATTAGGATTTTCATCAAAGACAATAATAGTTTTCATATACTGTATTGTTTTTATATTACGAATACATATCTGTATACAGAATAAGGAAAAGTGCAAAGATGTCAATGGTATAAAAAATACACGACAAAGGTTGTCGTGTAGGATATTATGTTTTTGAGAGAAAATCTTTCCGTGAAATTTGACGCTCTGTAATCTTCCAGACAGTTTCAGGATATTCAGGCATAGAACAGATGTGTAATAGCTCTTTTTCATCCACACCCAGTCTTTTTATCCAGTTATTCATTCGTTGTTTAAATTGATAGGGCTCGCTATTTGAACGAATGAGAAGGACAGGTGTGCCATATCTGAGTAATTCTTTAGCGTTTTCAAAAACTGGATCATCATAGTCTGACTGAAATTGATAATGCCAAACAACGAGTTCGACATGTTTCTCGGGATTTTTTGCGAATTCTATCGCTTGAGAGGAGAGTGGTGTGGCTATAACAAAAACTTTTTTGGATGAAATAGTTGTTAATGCGCTTTGTGTTTCCCCTCTGAAATCACGAGAATCATTTTCATGCTGAAGAACTATTACAATGATAAAATGTTCCATAAGAAGTATGTTATGTTGTGTATGAGGACTCTGCTCCCCAAAATGTACACGATGTGCTATGATTGTCAACATGCACGATAGATTTTCATTTCAGATTGAGAAAAAGTTGCCGGGAGCATTGGGACGCGCGGGTATTCTCCATACACCGCATGGCACTATTGAAACACCGGCATTTGTGACAGTGGGAACGAAAGGGACTGTCAAAGCGATGACACCGGAACAGGTCGCAGATACTGGTGCGCAAGTTGTCTTGGCAAATACCTATCATTTGTATCTTGAACCAGGAGAAAAACGTGTGCGTGATATGGGAGGTCTTGGGACGATGATGGGATGGCATGGACCGACCATGACTGACTCCGGTGGTTTCCAGGTGTTTTCTCTTGGCTTTGCCTATGGGACAAGTGTTTCTAAGGTGGCGAAGGCAAGTGACACAACCGAAGAAGGCGCGCTTCCTGAACATGAACGAGAACGACAAGGAAAACTCGCCTCTATTGATGAAGAAGGTGTAACGTTTAAATCATATAAAGACGGTTCGGAACATCGTTTTACACCTGAGCGTTCGATGGAAATACAACATGATATTGGTGCGGATATGACATTTGCATTTGATGAATGTACATCACCGACTGCGGGATATGCCTATCAAAAAGAAGCGATGGAACGGACACATAGGTGGGCAGAGCGGAGTCTGGCGCGATTTAAGGAGCTTCAGATGGGAAGAGGGGAACGACCACCTCAAGCACTTTTTGGCGTGGTGCAAGGAGGACGATTTGAAGATTTACGCAAAGAGTCGGCTCGTGTTATTGGCACGATGGATGTTGATGGATATGGTATCGGAGGTTCATTCGTGAAAGAAGACATGGACACGGCAGTTGGTTGGGTAAACGCATTGTTGCCTGAAGGAAAACCACGTCATCTTCTCGGTATTGGTGAGCCGTTGGATTTATTTATTGGCGCGGAACAGGGGGCGGATTTGTTTGATTGCGTGGGCCCGACACGTATCGCACGTACGGGTATGGTATATACGCATGATGGTCGCATCAATCTTTGGAATGCTCGTTTTGTCAATGACTTGGGACCACTAGAAGAAGGTTGTGGATGTTATACATGCACGCGGTATACCCGCGCGTATGTTGCGCATCTTTTTCGCAGTCATGAGATGCTTGCTGCAACACTTGCTTCGATTCACAATGTATATTTTTTGGTCAATCTCATGAAGCGTATTCGTGTCTCAATACTTGAGGGAACATTTGCACATATGAAAGAAGATTTTTTTGCTCGATATAAAAAATAGATCGAACATAGTTCATCTCTAAAAAACGAATATACAATGATAAGAAAAAACATCTGACGGATACGGGGGGCATACTACCCTTTTTTGTTTGACTATGTTACGTATGTATGCGACACTCAGGATAGAAAGTCTTTTTAACATATAAAACATATTATACAAATGGCGACTGGAGACTTTTACAAGACCATGACAAGGTTTCCTCCTTTGGGGACGATTGAGGATATAGATCGTCATGTTATGCGTGCAACTGGACAAAAACCGCATGTTTGTCTTGTCAATACAGACGTAACTGATGCGCAAGGAGGAATATTCCCTGTGCGAAGCGTTAACCCACAGAAAGCGATAACGCAAGCACTTCGTAAAAATTTTTTTCAAAGGGTGTGCAAGTATTTTAAATTCTTCAAAACAAAAATCTTTTGACCCATGAATCAATCATTTTTTCTCGCATATCGGCGAGAGGGGTGGACACCAGATATCGTAAAAAAACTTGCTACGGAGTACGGAAAATACGGTAAGGATGTCTCAGTCGTTCCTGATCAGCATTTTTTGTTGCAGGTTGAAGATTGCTTTTCAGTTGCTGTCCCATTTCTTTTTAAACATCTTTTGAATTTGCATGATGTTGTGTTTTTGTATTCGGAACAGTTTGCTTCACGTGCGTGTGTTGCGCACATGTCGATAGCGCCTGGTAGTTATGTTGTTGAGACATACGATGACGCCGCGGTAACAGAACTCAGGGCGCTTTCAGCACCAAGTGCGCATGTGACAGGTATTCTCGCGCAAGAGAATCTTGTCTTGAAAAGAGCTTCTGTTCCTCGTGATGAAGTCATTGATCCTGACAATCATGCGCGGAATGTTGCTAAACGTCTCAGAAACGTATTACAAGGGATGGAAACATACAATGACCCGTTTGACGGTGTGGGGGAGTAGTGTGTGTTGGGCGGGGTATATGCCCCGCTTTTGTTTTGACTTTTTGAAATGAATGTGCGAGTATCTGTAGAGAAGTCTTCGGGAAACAATTAAAGTAACGAGAAATGAAAAGAGACGAACATATTTTCCCTCCCGTATGTGTGGAGGGGTGTACAAAAGTGTTTCTTAATAAAGAAACAACTATTTCAATACAGACTCTCCGGAAACAGTTCATTAGATATTCTTGTGTGATGAGCTATGATTTCGACCTGTGTATCATTACACTTACTCCTATAGGAGATGAAAAGGAGCCAAGTCTTGATGATCTTCGCTCATTTTTCGGAGATTTTTTAAAAGAAATGACACTTCATGAGATTATTATATCTGGGGGGCTGTTTCATGGCATGGTTTTCAGGGTCGCACCTTCTCCTGAAAAGAAATATTAAGTGGGGATAGCCCCACTTTTTTGTTTGACATGCATGTATATGTATGGAAAGATGAGGGAAGTGGTATTTTGTCTATCAATATAATATTAAAGAAATATGTTTACAGATAAAAAACGGCGTATCACCGGTGAAAAATCATCGAGAAGAAGAAAAAGAGAAGATTCTTCCATGGTCTCTTTGAGAATCTCAAAAGCGTTTGATTCTCGAGCAGATTCAGCGGAGATGAAACGTTTTGTGAAGAGGGCGGAGGGAGGTATCACCCCCTTTTTTAACAGACTCAATACGATGGGAAAAGACGGTGCATTTGATAACATCTTTGACCCAAAAAGATTTAAACGAGTTTGCCAGATCGTGGATGGGATATTGAACGAAAGAACAGTAAAAATTTTTTAGGCGCGCGAGCGCCTTTTTGTTTTGGGACGGGCGGGGTGACCCAGAATCCACGTAGTAGTGTCTATCCTCTAGATTCCGGGTCAAGCCCGAAATGACAAACAATTTTTAATCTTCTAACTTTTAATCTCCTCACTTCATAGTTTATCGTTCCCATTTGTGTTACAGTACACACTATGAGTGAATTCATCATCAAAAACAGCCACATTCCTGCGGGTGATCAGCCAGAGGCGATCGCCGCGCTTGTTGATGGTGTAAAAAAAGGATTACGGTATCAAACACTTCTTGGTGTGACGGGTTCTGGCAAGACATTTACCGCGGCAAACATCATCGCTGCAGTACAAAAACCGACATTGGTTATCGCGCACAATAAAACGCTCGCCGCGCAACTTGCCCAAGAGTACAAAGAATTCTTTCCTGACAATGCAGTGCATTATTTCGTTTCTTATTACGACTTCTATCAACCGGAAGCGTACATGCCTGCGTCCGACACCTATATTGAAAAGGATGCACAAATTAACGAGGAAATTGACCGATTGCGCCACGCTTCCACTCAGGCGCTTCTTTCACGCAATGATGTGATTATTGTCGCGTCGGTTTCGTGTATTTATGGATTGGGAAGTCCAAAAGATTATGCCAAAGAACATAAGCGATTTTTTGTTGGTATGCAGACGCCACGGCGTACCCTTATGGAGGAGCTCATCAGTATCTTTTATGAGCGCACCAATGCGGATTTATCTCCGGGGGAGTTTCGTTCCATCGGCAATGTGATTGAAATCATGCCAGTGTCCGAGCGTGTTATGTACCGTTTAGAACTTTTGGGGAATACTGTGGAAGCGATTATTGTTATTGACCCGGTTTCAGGTACGGTACTTGATACGCCAGAAGAGTTTTACTTGTATCCCGCAAAGCATTTTCTTGCTGATGAAGAAGTACGGAAACACGCGCTTAAACGTATTGAAGCAGAACTCGCCGAACGTCTGAAGGAATTGGAAGCGGAAGGAAAAGCACTTGATGCAGAACGTCTACGTCGACGTACCAATCATGATCTCGCGCTTATTCGTGAAGTGGGGTATTGCAATGGTATTGAAAATTATTCACGGCATTTATCAGGAAAAAAACCAGGAGAAGCACCCGACACACTTCTTTCGTATTTCCCACACAATCCGGATGGGAGCCCAGATTTTTTGACAATCATTGATGAGTCGCACATGACAGTGCCACAAATTGGGGGAATGTACGCGGGCGACCGTTCTCGCAAAAAAACGCTTGTGGAATATGGATTTCGATTGCCTTCAGCAATGGACAATAGACCACTTCGTTTTGAGGAGTTTACAGAGCGGACAGGAATAACTATCTATACGACCGCGACTCCCGGCAATCATGAACGTGAGGTGAGTAGTCAGATCGTCGAGCAAATTATTCGTCCGACAGGACTTATTGACCCAGACACAACCGTTCGTCCAGTAACGGCAAAAGGAGCGTATAAGGGTCAGATTCGTGATTTTATTGCGGAAGCAAAAAAAGAGATTGCAAAAGGGAATCGTGTCATTGCCAATACCTTGACCAAACGTATGGCAGAAGATTTGTCTAGTTTCCTTAAAGAAGAGGGGATTATTGCCGAGTATTTGCACAGTGATGTAAAGACGATTGAGCGTATCAAAATATTGACCGAATTTCGCAAAGGCGCGGATAACGGTGGTTTTGATTGTCTTGTCGGAGTCAATCTTTTGCGCGAGGGCTTGGACCTTCCTGAAGTAACATTTATTGCAATTCTGGATGCAGATAAGGAAGGCTTTTTGCGAAGCGAAACAGCACTTATCCAGACGATTGGTCGTGCTGCGCGTAATGTGGATGGTCGGGTCGTCTTGTATGCCGACACAATGACTGGTTCTATGGAGCGGGCACTTTCAGAAACAAATCGTCGTCGCGCTATTCAAATTGCATACAACACAGAGCACGGCATTACTCCGCAAACAATCAAGAAACGCATTCACGATATTACCGATGATATGGAAAGTGACCGTCAAAAAGCGGTACGTGCAAATATTGAAACAGATGCGCTTGTGTTTGCAAAAAATCCAAAAAAGTTGATAAAGTTTAAAGAGATGCAAATGTCTGACGCGGTGAAAGAGCTTGATTTTGAGACAGCAGCGATTTTGAGGGATGAGATAAAGGAGTTGAAAGAAAAGATGAAGAAAGAAACAGTATAAAAAAAAGATGCTCATGAAGAGCATCTGGATAGTAGTGTTACCACGGGCTTCCAAAAATGATGTGGTAATAAAGCCCTACGGCAAATACATAACCGAAAAATAAAAAACCAAAGGACCACAGTGACGATGAAAGCGTTTTGACAAAAAGTTTTATGGAGATAAGGATATATAAAACTCCTCCTCCTCCAACCATGAATACAAAAAAAATCTTATCTGCCATTGAATCCGTAAGTGACGGATCAATGTGTGAGGGCAGTAATAATATCTGCCCTGTAAAAAAACAGAGTAGCAATCCGCATATTGCGGAAAAAACTGCACCCACTGTACGAATGGTATGAGGGAAAAACATCGTCATATTCATGGCTTTTTACGTTTTGATTTTGAAGAAGAACAAAATGAACAGGTTTTTGTATATCATGTTTTATAAATAAAGTCAACACTTCTTTTTTCTCTCCTTTCCGCTATACTGGAGATACACAAACCCGTGCGACGTTCGCGCGGGCAGTCGGCGTGCAAACAGGAAGCAAGAATAACAAATCACGAATCAAGAATACGTGGACTATGTTGCAGTTTATTTTAATCCTTTCTTCCGGCTCTTGATTTTTGTTTCAAATTTTTACCCCGCAGGTCTTTTGATAGTTAAAAGTCTATCATGTATATTTTTCTTTATATTCATAATTCCCGTCACGTTTCGTATGTTCCCTGCACCACGTGGGGTGCAGGGCAAGCATATAAGTTCGTACTTCGTAACCCTATATTCCTCACACCTATAACCTAATTCCTCACTTATGGACTCAATTATTGTAAAAGGTGCTCGCACCCACAATCTCAAAAATATTACCGTAGAGATGCCACGCAACAAGATGGTCGTCTTTACGGGACTTTCTGGTTCGGGCAAATCATCGCTCGCATTCGATACTATTTTTGCTGAAGGACAACGTCGCTATGTGGAGTCACTTTCTGCGTATGCTCGACAGTTTTTGCGTCAAATGCAAAAGCCGGATGTGGATGAAATTGTCGGACTTTCTCCCGCGATTTCCATTGATCAAAAAAGCCGTTCCAATAATCCTCGCTCGACTGTCGCGACTATCACCGAGATTTATGACTATCTTCGTGTGTTATACGCACGTGTAGGAAAGCCACATTGTTTGGTGTGTGGACGAGTGATTGAACGTCTTTCAAATGAAGAAATTGTCGCCTTTGTTATGAAGCGTGTAAAGGAAGCAGGAACAGAAGCAAAGAAAAACGCAAAAAGCGTTCTTGGTGTGCCATATGTGTCGCATGATGTAGAGATTGCGTCTCCTGTCGTGCGTGGACGCAAAGGAGAATATTACCAACTTTTGTATGACCTGCTCAACAAAGGATATGCTGCTGTTCGTGTCAATGGAGAAAAGAAAAGTCTTCGTGAACAAATTGTTCTCAAAAAAACTGCCAAACATGATATCGATGTCATTGTAGATGCCATTGATCTTCTTGATTTTGAAGCAGATCCAAAGATGGCGCGCGAACGTTTGGCAGAATCAGTAGAACGAGCGCTCAATGAATCGGACGGCTCGGTACGTATTCGTATTGGTGAAGAGGTAACATTATTATCCGCGACATTTGCATGTCCGCATGATGGATTTTCATACCCAGAGATTGAACCTCGTCTCTTTTCGTTCAATTCACCCTATGGCGCATGCCCGACATGTAATGGTTTGGGAACAAAATATATGTTCGGCACAGAACCATGTCCCGATTGTAAAGGTGCGCGTCTGCGACAAGAGGCACTCCACGTTACCTTGGGTGATACGACAACAAGCAAAGGAGAGAAACGTGGTCCAAACATTGTCGAGCTTGTTGCCATGTCTATACGGGACGTGGCAGACTTTTTCATTGAACTCAAATTATCCAAACGAGAACAAGAAGTTGCCAAAGTAGTCCTCAAGGAGATAGAAAATCGTTTGCAATTTCTTTTGGATGTCGGGCTCGATTATCTGACACTTGACCGTCGCGCGAATACGCTTTCAGGTGGTGAATCACAGCGTATTCGTTTGGCATCACAGCTGGGGAGTCGTCTTGTCGGCGCACTCTATGTACTCGATGAGCCAACGATTGGACTTCATCAACGTGATAATGAACGTCTTATTAAAACGCTGACGCATCTCCGTGACTTGGGTAATACGATTATTGTCGTGGAACATGATGAAGATACAATTTTTTCTTCAGATTATTTAGTAGATATTGGTCCGGGTGCTGGGACGCACGGTGGTACTGTTGTTGTGTCGGGTGAATTGAAAAAACTTTTATCTGCCAAAACAAATGAATCGGGTTCTGAGACGCTCGGGTATTTGCGCGGAGAAAAACTTATTTCTGTCCCTGAAAAACGACGTATGCAAGATAAAGGGTCACTCAAGATACGTGGCGGAAATGTATTTAATATCAAGAATCTCAATATTGATGTTCCGCTTGGGAAATTTGTGGCGATTACGGGAGTATCTGGTTCTGGAAAGTCATCATTGATGCACGAAATATTGTATCAGAATTTGCGCGCGCGTCTGGAAAAAAAATACCGTAGTAATGATGTGTATAATTGCGCGTCATTTTCGGGGACAGAATATGTAGGACGCACGATTCTCATTGACCAATCGCCGATTGGTCGTACACCACGTTCTAACCCTGCAACATATACGGGAGCATTTACCCATATTCGGGATTTGTTTGCCGCGACTGCTGAAGCACGTGTGCGTGGGTGGAAGTCAGGACGTTTTTCATTTAATGTGCCTGCGGCGCGGGGTGGTGGACGATGTGAGACATGTGAAGGGAACGGTCTTATCGCGGTAGAGATGCATTTTTTACCAACGGTCTATGTGACGTGTGATGTGTGTGGGAGTAAGCGTTTTGACAAAGAAACATTGGAGGTGAAATATAAAAAGAAGAGTATTCATGACGTACTTTCCATGACGATTGAAGAAGCCGATACATTTTTCAAAGACATTCCTGCCATTCATGACCGTTTGAAAACACTTGTTGAGGTCGGTCTTGGGTATTTGGAGTTGGGACAATCAGCAACGACGTTGTCGGGAGGAGAAGCGCAGCGTGTAAAAATATCTTCAGAACTGTATCGTCCGCATTTGGAGAAAACGGTGTATTTGTTGGATGAGCCGACAGTGGGACTTCATTATGAAGACGTGCGCAAGTTGATTGGTATTCTCGATGAATTGGTAAAACGTGGAAATACAGTAATTACCATTGAGCACAATATGGACATCATCAAGAATGCTGATTATCTCATTGACATGGGTCCAGAAGGTGGAGACGGCGGAGGTAATGTGGTTGCCAAAGGTACGCCGGAGGAGGTAGCAGATAGTGATGCATCGCATACGGGACGGTATTTGAGGAAGGAGTTGAAGAAAAAAATAAAAAAGGAAAATAAGTGAGAAATTAGAATTTAGAAATTAACAATATGGGGCTACGAAGTACGAACTTATACGAACATACGAAGACAACTGGACACAAATAATTATATTGGTGAGTTTATGTTCGTATGTTCGTACTCGTTCGTACTTCGTAGCCAATAAAATATTGCCAAACAAAAAACGCCGATGGACGGCGCTTAAAGTGCTTATGTGTTCTCAAGAAAAAGAACACGTTCTTCATCGGTAACACGAGGTGTGTCATATATACCACGTGGTCGTGTAATTGTTTCCCTAAAAAGCTTTAAGTGAGTTTGACTCACGCAAATAAGATGATTTTTTATCGAGGTCTCTTGACCACGGAACAGATTTTTCCATGTAGCAATACGAAGAACTTCTTTCTTTTTAAACCGTCGAAAGACGGTTTCTATCCAGTCGTTTGGACGGACAACAAGGTGCACTGGACCAGTGACACTTTCCGCGATAACTTTCACAGGACGACCAATGCGATACGCACATGAGATGGTCGGTATAACGTCGCTCGGAATCTCACAATGCGGAATATGTGCGATTTCTGTGGCAAGATGCCAGGAAATACCTTCTGTGATACCAGACACGACATCGCACACAAGGCGAATCGGCGTGGTGATACCCAGAAAGAAAAGTTCACTAAACGGGTTCATATTTTTATGAGTTTATGAATTGGAAAAAGTGCTTGAAACTTTTGTCACGGTAGCATATCTTATGCATATTGTAAATTTATACAAACAAAAGAGCCACGTGTGTGGCTCGTGTGCATTATGGATACCCCCAACCAGAAATAGGCGTGGGCCACATAAGACGTTCAAATTCTCTTACCGTAATAAAAATATCATTGGAGCGCCGTTTCGGGCGAGGGAAGAAAAAATTGACAATACTGTTTTGTATCCGAATTTTTTCATCCCGTCTTTTTGAGTCAGCATAGAATTTCTGTACTATGCGATGGACCTCTTTTTTGTCAGTTGAAGGACTGGCATATATAGTGATATCTAAAAAGACATATCGTATGCGCCTGCCTGTTGCATTTGCTTGGTCTATCATATAGAAGACATAATCCCAAACAGTATCATAAGGATAACTTTTGGTGTGTTCGTGACCTCTTCGCTGAACCGTCTCCTCATGATTATAATCTCGTGCAATGAAGAGTGTGACGGGAAGTTTTGCTGCGGTAGATATCATGATACACGCAGCATTGATGGGTGCGAGGATGACGCCGAGAATGGATTCCATGATGTCGTTCATGTGGCAAAGTGTTTATCTGTTGGAGAACTGTCAAAACTGTCAGTACCTTACCATATGATAATGGTATTGTAAATTATGCGCGGTTGTGTCATCCTGTATTCCATAGTGAATACATATATATGTTCAAATTTGAATCTTCTGAATATATTTGGATTTGTTTAGGATTTCTAGACAAAAATTTTTGGAAATAATCATGTCAGCATGACAAAAGACGACGTACACAAAATCACATTACCGGCAACCCCCGGTGTCTATCTCTTTCGTGATAAGAAAGGGAAGATTATCTATGTGGGAAAAGCGACGTCGCTTCGTGATCGGGTGCGAAGTTATTTCAATGGGGATGTGATTACTTCACGTGGACCACTCATTGTAAAGATGGTCGAAGAAGCAAGGTCTATTACCTATGAAGAAACGGATTCCGTACTCGAGGCGCTCATCCGTGAAGCAGTGCTTATTAAAAAGTATCAACCGATATACAATACAAAAGAAAAGAGTGACAAAAGTTTTTATTATATTGTTATTACTGACGAGAAGTATCCGCGCGTGCTTTTGCGACGTGAACGCGATCTTGTTGCCCCTGGGGGTTCTGATGATGTGCGTTCCATGTTTGGTCCCTTTCCCCGTGGAGGAGTACTTCGAGACGCACTTAAAATCATACGCAAGATATTTCCATTTCGTGACACGTGCAATCCATCGACAGATACATCGAGTAAACCTTGTTTCAATAGACAAATTGGTTTATGCCCTGGAGTATGTTCAGGTGAATTATCTGCACGAGCGTATCGCGCGCATATTAAACGGCTTGAGCTTTTTCTCGGGGGAAAGAAAAACACATTGATCACACATTTAGAAAAAGAAATGGCAACGTATGCGCGTAAAGAATTGTTTGAAGAGGCGTCGCGTATCAAGCGTACCTTGCACAATCTCAAACATATTCAAGATATCGCACTCATGAAACGAGACGATGGTACTGAGCATGATGCGTTTCGCATCGAAGGATACGATGTTGCGCATTTAGGAGGGTCTCATGCGACGGGGGTAATGGTCGTCCGTAGTGGGGGAGAAGAAAAAAAAGAAGCATATCGGATGTTCACGCTTCGTAATACTAAAGGGGGAGATGACCTTGCGGGTCTTGAAGAAACGCTTTCGCGTCGGCTTGCACATGCAGAATGGACATATCCAGAGCTGATTGTGATTGATGGAGGGAACAATCAACTGCGTCGCGCGGAGCATGTGCTTGCTCAAGCGGGGGTCATGATACCCGTGGTATCAGTGGTGAAAGATGACCGACACAAAGCGCGAGAACTATTGGGAGACGAAAAGATTGTGCGAACATATGAGAAAGATATTATTGCAGTGAATGCCGAAGCCCATCGTTTTGCTATTGGCGCGTTTAGACGCAAACAGCGCAAGGGTGCGCTTCGCTAGTATATATAGGTGTGTTTATCTGAGAACCCAAGGTAGTTAAAAGTTTATCGTGTATAGTTTTCTTCTCCATATTTCTATTTTCTTATTTCATCGTTTATCGTTTTTCTTCTTGCTTCGTGATTCCCTGCACTGTGCACCACGTAGGATGCACAGCACGCCATGTAGGATGCAGGACAACCGTACAAGTTCGTACTTCGTAACCCTTAATTCCCTGCACCACGTAGGGTGCAGGGCACGCTTGATTCGTGATTCTTGATTCGAATATCTGTCCCTATCACCTATAACCTCTTTCCTATATTCGTCCGTCCCTATAACCTATTTCCTTTTACCTCTTTCCTCCTATAACATTGACACTATCACTCAACTATGTCTATAATGATACTTCTTTGTTCTTTTTAAACATAGTGTTTTGTTTTAAAAATTTTTTAATCTTATCCCCATGGAAGTTGGTAGTGAAGTTGTCGGTTCGGAAGTAAATTCCGTTGTCGCTCAAAAGGCGACATTTTGCGGTTATGTCGTACTTTCTCCTAACGATGTGCGGGCAATTTTTGAGTTTCCCGCCGCCTGTTGTGACAAGGGCGACAATGCCTTTGTCGCTTTTTCGAAAGATATTCTCTGTCTTATTGCATCAGGAAACGCCCTAAAGATATCCTTGGGCGTTTCTGAAGTTCGAGCGGATGCGAATCTTTTTCCGATGCTAGAGAAAGTGCTGGCGGACTGGCCGGAGAAAGATTCACACTTCGTGACACATCCGTCACCACAGTTTGAATCGCTCGATATTCTTCCCGTTTGGGAAAAAATATCTTCGCGATTTCCGGAATCTTCTTCCCAAGGTTTTGTGTCGCATGCGGCATACAACACAAAGACCGAAAAAGTCGTTCCCTTGTCTTGAACGCTACCCCCGTATCCACGGGGGTTTTTGTATACAGCAGAGCGCTCTTCGCGGTATACTATAGATAACGTCATGGACGGTTTTTTGCATGACAATCTTATTATCGCGGTGATACGCGGTGGAGCGGGGGAGTATTCCTCTCGTTCTTTGTCCGCTGGTTCTGCTATCGCACGCGCTCTTGAAGACGTCGCAACGATTCTTGATATTTTTGTGGACACCGATGGTGTTTGGCATATCGCGGGTGTTCCCAAAAAACAAGGAGATATTGTTAATCGTGCCGACTTGGTCATTTCCGCGATTCCTGTCGCA
Organism: Candidatus Yonathbacteria bacterium; assembly: GCA_013334825.1. Lineage (GTDB taxonomy): Bacteria > Patescibacteriota > Minisyncoccia > Phycocordibacterales > JACNGX01 > JACNGX01. The sequence goes on along the minus strand of JAAXWR010000001.1, from coordinate 376,312 downwards.
CGTGCATATCGAGATGATGTATTTCATTCAGGTATATTTGATATGGTTCCCTCTATTGGGACAGGACATGCTGAAGGAGCACTTCTTGCTCGCGTGCCACATTTGTATGAGACACTCCGAATAGGTGGTGTGAAAACTCCTCGTATGAAGGTGTATCATGCGGATGGTCCCGACGGATGGAGCGGTATGGCAGAAGATATTTTTCGCAGTATGCCACTTCCTGTGGTGATGCGTCCTACTCTTGATGAATTTCCTGACGAAGCACCCAATCAGCCGATTAAAGATTTTGATGGCATCTTTCGCGTCCTCCATACCTATGGAGCAAATCCACAGTTTGAAGGTATCGTTGCCGAAGAATATGTTCGAGGAAAACGTGTTACGGTATATGTAATTGATGGATTTCGTGGTGAAGCATCGTATGTTGTTCCTCCTGTATATACGTTTGACGTTGATGAGCAGACACAGGCATCATTGTCTCTTGCTGAAAGTAGATATGCTCAAGAAACAGCGCGCATGGCATACGACGCACTTGATATCAACGGCTTTGCGCGTTTTGACATGGTTGTGGGACCGTCTGGTGCATATGTTCTTGGTGTGTATAGCGTCCCCGACATTTCAGCATCGTCGCCAATTCATCGCGCACTTGAGCATGTCGGCGCAGATGGGAAGAAACTCATGATTCATATGGTCAATCGCGCGCTCGACATGCATACATACGCGTGATATACATGATACGTATATGCATACACGTACACGGCAGAAAGTAGGACTCGCATTAGGAAGCGGAGGGTCAAAAGGCCTTGCGCATATTGGTGTTATCAAAGCACTTCACGCGCATAATATTCCGATTGATATGATTGCCGGTTCAAGCATCGGTGCCATGATTGGGGGGCTGTATGCGTCGGGACGTTCTATAGAGGATATTGAAAAGATTTCATGGGATGCAGACTGGCGTATGATGTTTGCCATGGTGGATCCAAAATTAAAACGAGGACTTATCGGAGGTAATAAAGTCAAAGAGTTTATCCGTCATGAGTTGAAAGCAAATACATTTGAAGACTGTCCTATCCCATTTTCTGCTATTGCGACTGATATGCAGACAGGGGTATTTCATGCATTCAATTCTGGTGATATGGCGACTGCTATACGAGCGAGTATTTCTGTGCCTGTTGCATTTAAGTCAGAAGAAATTGATGGACATGTCTATGCTGATGGTGGATTGTCCGCACCTGTTCCTGTCGAGACCGTCCGTCAAATGGGCGCTGATATTGTCATTGCGGTGAATTTGGACAAACATTATTACAATGAAAAGAAAAAGCCGGCATGGTATACCGTCGCATATGACTCGTTGAATATTTTACGGTATCACCTCGCGCTTCAAAATGTTGAAGATGCTGATATTGTTATTGATATCGATACGCATACAAGTGATGTATTTGATTTTTTCAATTTTGTTGATGGAGCAGAAAAGATTGCGATAGGGGAGAAAGCGACGGAGGATGCGATGTCTGAAATTAAGGTATTGATTGAAAAAAGAACATGAATAATAAACAACAAAAAGAAAAATGATAAACGATGAAATAAGAAAATAGAAATAAGGAATATGAAGACGAAAACTATAGACGATGAAATACGAAAATAGAAATATGAAATATGGAGACGAAAACTATAAACGGTAAACTATAAAAACTTTTTATCGAGTCCCACGTTGCTCAAATTCTGCGGGACAGTACTTCGCCATGTTCATATACAATCAATGATATGTGTACCTGTACCGCGAAGCCAAGCGCTTTTCGAAAAAGTGCAAGGCGAAGTGGTGGACCTGAGGGGATTCGAACCCCTCACCTCACGAATGCGAATCGTGCGCTCTACCAAATGAGCTACAGGCCCGAGTGCAAGCATTATACCGCGTTTTTTGTTTCGGGCAACCGATGACCGCGAGAGTTGCGCTTCAGAATATTTTGTGATTAAATAAAATTTGTTGTTTTTCTTAACTAAACTCGAGGTGCATATGGAACATATTGGAGCAGTTAGTATGGGAGGAGAAGAAATTAACATCGCGTTAGACGCTCTCTATTTCCCGCTTTTTTCGTTTGCGGGTAATGATCTTTGTATTTGGTTAGCTCCTCTTCAGCAAGGATCTTTCCCAAGAGAAGAGTTTGTCATGCGAGGAGGTTTCCTTATGAGTGAGAGGCAACTTCTTTCGCGGATACGCTGTCTGCAGGCTTCCGGAGATGGTAGTTGGATGTCTAAAGAAGCCCTACGTCTTCTTCGTGAAGCGAAAGAAAGTTTAAAGAATGGCGTGCCCAATGAGCATATAGTGATGTAGTAAAAAGACCGCATTGTCGCGGTCTTTTTTGTCGGCATGACTTGAAATTAATTGATGTTGGGGAAGAAATATAGTATTACTGCGTATCGTGACGTTTGATATCTGTTTTATTTTCTTGTTTAAAAATCATGTATGAATAAACAATTGAGATAACTGCTGAACTGATAATCGTCCCGAGGAGAATGAAAAACCCATATGCAGGCGCGAGAGTGGCAAACGCCGTCACAATACCTGAGATTTTGAACAATGTTCCGCCCAAGACATGTGTTTTTTCCCAGACAATATCACTCGCAAGTGTCCATGGCGTACGAATACCGACAAAATAATTTCGTTTTGTTTTTCCAAGGAGAGACCCAATACTCCAAAAGAGTCCCCCCAAAGCAGGAAACATCCATTGTCCAAGATTGAAAGGTATTCCCATGTTCCAGACAAGTGTGAGAATATGAATATACAAGAAAAAAAGTATAAGAAGTGTGGCGAACGTGTCGAATTCTTTGCGGAATGTATCAATATTTTTCTTGAGTGGATCAATATGAGAGAATAGGGAAAAGAGCCCGACTATGATGAGCATAAGGAGTGGTGCAAAAGAAAGCGCAAATGCTTTTGGCATGTAGCCATTCGGTTCGCCAGAGATACCCCAATGAGACACCATGGTGTCGGGAAGATAGGGAAATAGTACAGCACTGGTGATTACTCCAACGCCGATAAGCATATATGAGATGAGAAGGTGTTTGTTCATAGGGGTGGGGGATTATAATTTCTGCCAAATACCGTTTATTAGATTAAATTTTTTTTGAATTGTCCATCCTTTTATTTGTCTTTCACGACGACGAGCTGAAATAAGTGAATCATACGTTTCGTAATATATTAATTTTACCGGGCGGCGTCTTTTAGTCCACGCCGCTCCTTCGCCAGAATTATGTTCTTTTGTGCGGTTCTTGAGATTTTTTGTTGACCCACAGTATAAGCTTTCGTCACAGCAAAGAAGTAAGTAAACATAGTAAAGCCCTTCGACAGGCTCAGGGCATTCGACTCCATTCGGCTTTTCAAGAGAAACCCTATTCATCTGGTAAAAAAGGTCGAAGACCATGAGCGGAGTGAGGCTTCATTTCTTGAAGCCGAACGAAGTCGAATGGTCGGGCTAAGCGGAATCGAACCGCTGCCACATCCACCCCATGGATGCATACTACCACTGTACGATAGCCCGTTATTCTTGTGAATACACTCTATTTAATCAGGAAAATGACTCTCTGTCCATCTTGCGTTAAAAGAAAAAGTTTTCCACATATGAAATAAGAAAAAGAAAAAATGTTTTTGTTGTATACTGTAAACATCTATGGCATCTGCGCCCCGCGCAACTGGTTCTTCATCTTCTTCTCCCGCTTCACGGGGGAGTAGGAAAAAGACAACCCAGTTTCTTTCTACAAATACACAACGTGGATTGAAAGAAAATGAACGCGATAACGTAAAAAAGAATATGACACCTTATGTGCAATCGAAAGAGATGAAATCTTTACGCCAACGACGCATTCTTGTTCCGATTGTTCCGCGCAAAAAGAAAACACCTCCACAGGTTTCTCTTAAAAAGAAGCTTTCTGAAAAAAAGACGCCTGCGCGTGACGTCCTTACCTTACGAACATCCGTTCCTTATACCAAAACAATTTCTCCGAAAAAATCAGTACTGCAATTATCAAAACAAAAAAAGACAGATACAAAGAATGTGCCTCTTGCTCGAAAGGTTCTTACAAGAAAAAAACCCACGCAACCAGAGAAAAACCCTCTACTCAATCGACTTGAACGACATGAGTCAAATCCTATTATTCTTCCTCGTGAAGAACACGTATGGGAATCATGGCAGACATTCAATCCTGGTTCTGTTCTTATTGATGGAAAAGTACATCTGTTTTATCGCGCCATGGGTGCTGATGGACAATCACGTGTGGGGCATGCGGTTTCTCTTGATGGATATACAATTGATGAACGTTCTGACGTTCCTGTATTTGAACATGCGACATTACAACCGTTTCGCATGAATCCAGTCGCTTTTGCTTCTGGCGGAGGATGGGCGGGTGCAGAAGATCCTCGTGTTGTGTATATCCCCGAAGACAATCATCTCTACCTTACGTACACTGCGTGTGATGGGGGACTTAAAATGGCAATATCATCAATACATATCGATGATGTGCGAAAACGTAGATGGAATTGGAGTACACCATCCATTATGTCGCATCCGTATGAATATCATAAAAATTGGATGATTTTTCCTGAGAAAATAAAAGGGAAGTATGCAATTCTCCACAGTATCAATACGGGTATTCTCATTGAATATGTCGATTCACTTGTGTTTCCTGATGAAATATATATTCCCAGTAAATATCGTATGGAAAAACGTTTAGGTGTTTGGGACACATGGGTGCGTGGACCTGCGGCTCCACCTATTCGTACAGATGAAGGATGGCTCGTTTTTTATCACGCGGTTACGCACGATGAACCATGGAAATACAAAGTGGGCGTGATGCTTCTTGATTTACTTGATCCGACGAAAGTCCTGCATCGTTCTTCTGGTCCAGTACTTGAGCCAACTGAAGAATATGAATACAACGGCGCGAAAGGTGGTATTGTATATGTCTCAGGGGTGGTTGTGAAAGATGATACGTTGTTTGTATATTACGGAGCATCCGATAATTATGTATGCGTTGCCTCTGCTGATTTTGCATCATTTATGAATGACTTACGAAAGGATGCCACCCCAAAGATTGAAAAGAAAACTGTGATAAAGAAAAAAATTCGTGCACGCAAAACCATGTAATATGTATGACATTTCGTTTTTTAGTTTATCGTTTTTTATATTTCATTCATGATACGTTCCGAACACAATCCCATTCTTTCTCCTGATGCAAAGCATTCGTGGGAAGCACAAGCTGTATTCAACGGTTGCCCCATAAAGTGTGGTAAGGAGACATTCTTGTTGTATCGCGCCCTGTCGCTTCCACACTATCAACTTCCCGTGAACAGCGATATCAATGTTTCTACAATTGGTATTGCACGAAGTGCAGACGGGTATCATTTTTCTGACAGAAAACGCTTCATCACTCCAGAAGAACCATGGGAGCGTTTTGGATGTGAGGATCCGCGCGTTACCTATATCGACGGGAAATATTACATTTTTTACACGGCGCTTTCTGAATATCCATTTCGTGCAGATGGTATCAAAGCCGCCGTTGCTATTTCTGACAATCTTGAACATGTGCGTGAAAAACATCTGGTCACACCCTTTAATGCAAAAGGCATGACCCTTTTTCCTGAACGCATCAATGGTAAACTGTGGGCGCTTCTTACTGTTGATACTGACCGTCGTCCTTCGTTTATTGGTATTGCTTCGTTTAACAATGAAGATGAAATGTTGTCGGAAGCATATTGGCATACATGGTATGCAGAAAAAGAAAAACACACCCTTGCGTTTAAACGCCCCAACCATATCCATGAAGACCATGTAGAAGTCGGTGCTCCGCCAGTGAAGACAGATAAGGGATGGCTCGTGTTTTATTCGCATATCCGTAATTATTTTATTGGGGATGCATTCTTTACTGTTGAAGCAATTCTTCTTGATATAAATGACCCACGCAAGATTATCGGTCGGACAGAGTTTCCCCTCATGTCTCCTTCAGAATCGTATGAACGATACGGCATGGTACCCAATATTGTCTTTCCTTCAGGTGCATTGGTACAGGGAAAACGTGTAGACATCTATTATGGCGCTGCTGATACTGTCTGTGCTGTCGCATCTGCATCCATTGATGATATTATTGAAAGTATTCTTACAAAAAAAGAAAAACGTATTGTATTCAAACGACGAAGTACGCGTCCAGTCATTGAGCCTGTTTTAAGTCACTCATGGGAGTCAAAAGCAACATTTAATCCCGCCGCGCTGCGTATCGATGATACGACACATTTGGTATATCGAGCGATGTCTGAAGACAATACATCGGTTATGGGATATGCAACAACAACAGATGGTATTCATATCATGGAACGTCTTCCAGAACCAATCTATACCCCGCGCGCTTCATTTGAACAAAAGAGGAACCCTGGGGGGAACTCCGGATGTGAAGACCCACGTCTTTCAATGATTGGAAACACCATATATATGAACTACACGGCGTATGACGGTGTGTCTGTACCACGTATCGCACTCACATCAATATCGAAAAAAGATTTCCTCGCACGCAATTGGCAAGCATGGAGTGAACCCATCCTCATTTCTCCTCCTGGTATTGATGACAAAGACGCTTTTGTTTTTCCAGAAAAAATTGGAGGTAAGTATTTAGTTGTACATCGAAGTGGGTTAGATATTGATTTGGCGTGGAGGGAAAGTCTTTCTTTTGGGCACGATGACTGGCTTGAAGAATATCGATGGATACAGCCGCGAAAGGGATGGTGGGACTGCCGGAAGGTTGGGGGTGTCGCTCCTCCCCACAAGACCGAAAAAGGATGGATTTTTCTCTATCATGGTATTTCTCATGATGGTGTATATCGCCTTGGTGCCGTGCTTCTTGATAAAAAAGATCCAACCATTATACGCGCACGCACATGGTATCCCATTTTTGAGCCGGAAGAATCCTATGAATTAGAAGGTATTGTTTCTAATGTCGTCTTTCCTTGTGGGTCTACTGTTCATGATGGGAAGATGTTTATTTATTATGGCGGAGCGGATAAAGTGGTCAATGTCGCATCAATTGCCATTGATGATTTGCTTACGGCACTTTCATCACCGCTTTGTCGTGAAATATAAGATATGATGAATATGTTTATGCGAAAAAATAAAAAGAAAGAAGACGCGATAGATTTTTCTGCGTACAAACTCTTTGCGTTTGATATCGATGGAACAATAGCAAAAAGTAAGATGCTCCTTGATGATGAAATGGACTCTTTGCTCTGCGGAGCATTACACAAATACGATGTTGCTCTCGTTTCCGGCGCGTCTTATGGGCAAATGAGTACACAAATCGTATCGCGTCTTTCTTGTAGAGAACAATTCAGTCGACTGTGGCTCGTTCCTGTTTCAGGGTCACTCTTGTATCGTTTTATAGAAGGAACATGGTCATGTCTTGATAGTCACAATTTTTCAGATGAAGAAAAAAAAGAAATTATGGATGCATTTGAAGAGGTTTTTATTGATATTGGGTATGTGCAGCCCGCGCAACACTATGGTGATATCTTTGAAGACAGAGATGCACAAATAACGTTTTCCGCACTTGGACAACAGGCACCGATTTCTGAAAAGATGAAATGGAATAAAGTGTCTGACATTCGTCCTGCCATTACTAATTCTTTAAGAAAAAAACTTCCATTGTATGAAGTACGTACTGGAGGGATGACGTCTATTGATATTACCCGCAAAGGCATTGATAAAGCATTCGCCATAAAAAATCTGTCGCGTTTTTCTGGTATTGCAATTGAGGATATGCTGTATATTGGAGACGCTCTGTATCCTGGGGGAAATGATGAGGCTGTTATCAAGTCGGGCGTACGAACATTTCCTGTAAAAGATTTGTCTGATACAAAAGATCTCTTGCGCAGTATTCTCAACAATACTGACAAGAGAGAAAAGTAAGAGTATGATACACCCTATGTCTACACATATATTCAAAACACTTTCTTCTGTCGATGAACGCCCGTGGGGTTCGTTCACTGATTTGGCAGATGCTGATGGAGTGTGGCATGTCAAAATACTTTGTATCAAGAGTGGGGAGCGTATTTCCTTGCAACGACATTTTTTACGAGACGAACACTGGGTTGTTCTCGAAGGAGAAGTTGACGTTATGCTTGATGAGGAAGCATATCATCTGAAAAAAGGTGAGCATATATTTGTCCCGCGAGAAACCCGACATCGCATTTACGCGATAACTGATGCGACTATTGGAGAAATATCCGTAGGTAATGTTGACGAGAACGATATTGAACGATTTGAAGATGATTACGGAAGGATATGATCTTTCAGTGTTTCAAATAAGTTGATATCAGTAGAGAAAAAGAAAACAGCACACTTTTTAGTGTGCTGTTTTCTTTTTTGTGGTCGGGATGCCGAGAATCGAACTCGGGTCTCACGCACCCGAAGCGTGTATACTACCACTGTACTACATCCCGTTTGTCACACTGTAGGTTCGCTTCAGCGAACCGAAGGTCGCTTTCGCGTACAATAATTATTTTCATTATACTCGCAATTGTATGTACAAACAAAAGCGGGCTTGCCACGCCGTAGGTTCGCTTCAGCGAACCGAAGGCAGGTGGGCGGCACAGGAATCGTCCCGCGATTACTAACAAAAATACTCCGAGCACTCGCATTTTTATAAGTATCGCTGGATGTCGAGCACCACTTTTGCAATATCAAAAGTGGTGCTCGGTTCGATTCCTGTCGCAAAGCAAGCAGTTGCTTTGCTTGCCGCCTGTCTTACCTTGCCGAAGCTTCTAAATATTTTTGTCATGCAATATTGAGACTCTAGCGAAGGCAGGTGGGCGGCACAGGAATCGAACCTGTGACCTCACGCGTGTGAAGCGTGCGCTCTAACCATCTGAGCTAGCCGCCCGTGGTGAAATCATACACCGATATATTATGAGAAGCAAGAAAATAAATTTTGAAAATGCCATTTGGCATCAGCAGTATATATGTGTTATACTCACATCTACGGGCCATTAGCTCATCTGGTAGAGCGCATCCATGGCATGGATGAGGTGACCGGTTCGAGTCCGGTATGGTCCACCACTTCGCCTTGCACTATTCACCTTTCGTATTCTTGATTCGTGCTTCATGATTCTTGATTCGAATATCCGTCCCTATCACCTATGCCTGACACTAATTCAAAAAATTCAGACGATCTCCTCATGACGACAAATGCCATATTTGCTCGTCTTGAATTGGGTGCAATTGTCCTTGAGTCACTTCTTGCAAACAAAGAAGTATTACTTTTGGAGACTGGGAAAATGGTTGACGCTACGCTTGCCAATAGATTAGAGAAAACAATAACAGACGCACATATCTAATATTTTATGTCCACACACGATACATTTCCACACAATGAACACGACGACAAACTTTTCCCGCATGGCATGTTCGTTCGTGAAGAAGAAACACTCACCGCCATGGACCCTTTTTCCGAAGGTGGTTTTCCCGATGAAGACTTGAAACAACCAGAAACCTTTAATCGTGTCAGGGAAACACTTGAAAATGGTTTTGAATCAACAAAACAACATGCAACTGAACTCTCTGAAAGGGGTATGTATGTACTTGCACAGATGAAGGGAGATATTCTTGGACAAACAGGGATAAACCAATCTGAGCAAGACCGCCAATTAGAAATATTTGATAATTTTGAAGAAATGACAAAAATCATTGCATCAATCGGCGCAAATATTGATGGGGCGCGAAATGACGCAGAGGACACTCTTACAATGTATGAATCTCTCGGAGAAATTGTATCTGCCGAAGAAATGGAAGAGCGATACCGTAGTATATTTACCTCATACGGTAGATCATTTATCGAATACGCAGAAATTGTTTCGAAGCTTGAGGAATTTGAAAAGAAACTTGCAGCATGATAGCAGAAACACGTGTCGCACTTCTCACATTTGCACGCATGAGCGGTTGGATTGTTGCGCCTGTTTTAGGAGGGCTTTTTCTCGGTCATTATATTGATACGCTTTTTGTTACCACACCATACGGAGTTCTCATATCTCTTATTGTCTGTTTTTTCATTTCAATCGCGGGTATTATACGCGAAGCAAACAAAGCAAGAGACGATATGAAAAAACTCTCAGATATGATATAATTTAAAGGTCATGGAACCTTTGGGAACCGGAACTATTCAGCAAGAACTATCAACGACCGTTTCTGAGACGGCCGTTTCCGTGTCAGCACACACAGAAGAAACTTTATCTCATGGGCATACGCATACCTTATATGCTGAACCAATTTTCTCTTGGGGAGATGTTGTCATTACCAATACACTTCTTTCTTCATGGATTGTTGTACTTGGCATTATTGTTCTCTCGCTTATCATTCGCATATCTCTCAAACATATCCCTGGACGTCTCCAGGCATTTTTTGAACTTGTATTTGAACAAGCGCTTGAGCTTGCTGATGGAGTAACGGGGAGTCGTCAAAAATCGCGCATGTTTTTTCCGCTTATTTTTGCACTCTTTCTTTTTATATTATTGAACAACTGGATAGGTATTATTCCTGGTGTTGGTTCTGTTGGTATGACTGTATCAGAGGGCGGACATGAAACATTTATTTCATTTCTTCGGGGTGGAAGTGCCGACCTTAATACCACACTTGCACTGGCAACGATTGCAGTTGTCGCAAGCCATATCTTTGGCATCCTTGCTGTTGGTGCATGGCGCCATATCAATAAGTTTATTAATATTCGAGCACTTATTGAAATCCCTCAACGTGTGCGAAACGACCCGACAGTACTTATCGTAAACCCAATCAATGTATTTGTTGGTCTTGTTGAAATTGTTGGCGAATTGGCAAAAATCGCAAGCCTTTCATTCCGTCTTTTTGGAAATGTATTTGCTGGTGAAGTGCTTCTTGCATCAATGTCAGCAATACTCGCATGGGGGTTGCCGATTCCATTTTTATTCCTTGAAGTATTTGTTGGTTTGATACAAGCTACTATCTTTGCTATATTGGTGCTGTCGTATCTTTCTATGCATACATCCATGGAAGAACACTAGAAAAGAGGTTGTAGTATTTATTCACTTTATTCATCATATTGACATTATTTTATGGATATTATGCTTGCAAAAGCTCTTGCTATCGCCATTGGATCATTTGGCCCAGCAATTGCTATCGGTCTTATCGGTTCAAAAGCCATGGAAGCAATCGGACGTAATCCTGAAGCATCAGGAAAAATTCTTGTTCCGATGCTTTTGTCTATCGCATTTGCCGAAGCAGTCGCTATTTACGCACTCGTTATTGCGTTTAGTATTAACTAATTATAGGAGATAGGGACGGACGAATGTAGGAAAGAGGTTATAGGGACGGACACTCGAATCAAGAATCATGAAGCACGAATCAAGAATACAAAAGATGAATGATGAAAGTAGGAAATAGGTTAGAGGTGATAGGTTATAGAGACGGACGAGATGAAAGATTACGAAGTACGAACTTGTACGCCTGCCCCGCACCCTACATGGCGCACTGTGCATCCCACATGGTGCACAGTGCGGGGAATCACGAATATAAAAAGTGAATTAAGAAATATGAACATACGAATAACGAATGTGTGCAAATATACGAATAAAAAGTTTCTTCTACACATGTTATGTATCATTCGTAGATTCGTACGTATTCGTTATTCGTAAACATCATATTAACAGACAACACTATCTCTCCAGCAATTTCTACGAACTACGAACTCGTCATTTACTATCATACATTACTCATGAATCCTCTTGTTGCGTCATTTCACATTGATACTGTCATGCTCATCGCACAGGCAATTAACTTTGCCGTTGTGTTTGCTGTACTCTACTTCTTTGTGATCAAGCCTTTGATGCGTGTACTTGACGCACGCACCGCTTCGGTAGAAAAGGGTATCAAAGAAGCAGAAGAAGCGACAAAAAAACTTCATGCTGCTGAAGAGGAATATACTACTCAACTTGCTAAAGCGCAGAGTGAGGCACGGAAACTTCTTGAGCGTGTAGAGGAAGATAGTGAAAAAAAACGTCTTGTAGCACTGGAAGAGCTTACTGAAGAACTTGTTCGTGAACGAGCGGAGGCACGTAAACGCGAAGCATCAGAACGTGAACTTTTTCGTCAACACATGCGTATCGAAGCAGCGGGGATTGTAACAGAAGCACTCGAACGCATTCTTGCGACGCGCGAACCTTCTGTTATAGACAATACGCTCATACAAAAAGCTCTTGAGGATACTCGCAACTCCACTCTATGACCCGTATGACACCACAACACTATGCAATTGCTCTTGACGCACTCCTTGCAGAACGTGACGTGGATGAGCATACATCTATTCTTACAGCATTTGTGAATGTGTTAGTGATAGATGGTATGACAAATCGTATCGAAGAGATACTTTCTGTCTTCCAATCCTTTTGTGATACACGTACACATACTGTCTCCGCGCGTGTCGTTTCTCGCACACCCCTTTCATCTGAAATGCGCACCGATATTATTGCGTATGTGAAAGAACGTACCGCATCATCCGCGGTGCGTCTCATTGAGACAATTGACCACGATACACTTGGGGGTATGCGTCTTACCTACGAACACCGAATACTTGATGCCACGATACGCACTCGTCTCAACGCACTGAGTCATGCGTTGTACGCTTAATATTCATTTATTATCATGTCACACTCTCTCCATACAACTGATGCCATTATTGAAGATTTGAAACGTCGTATCGCTGGCGTTTCTCTTGAGGCGACGGACCGTTCCATTGGTATTGTGGAGTCGGTTAAAGACGGCATTGTTTCTGTTTCAGGTCTTCCTGATGCGCGCATGTCTGAAATGATTATTATTTCATCAGTCAATGGTACACACGAAACACCTGCAATGATTTTGAATCTGGAAAGAGATGCTATAGGTGCAATTATATTAGGTGAATCTATACATGTAAAAGAAGGGGACCTAGTAGAGGGGACTGGAGAAGTCTTGCGTGTTCCTGTAGGAGATGCACTGGTGGGGCGCGTGATTGACCCTATGGGACGACCGCTTGACGGGAAATGTCCTATACGTCATGAAGTTTCTTATCCCGTAGAACATATCGCTCCAGGTGTCATTGCGCGCAAATCAGTATCCGTGCCACTCCATACGGGTATCAAAGCGATTGACGCTATGGTCCCGATTGGACGTGGACAACGTGAACTTATCATTGGTGATCGTCAAACAGGAAAAACTGCTGTTGCGATTGATGCCATCATCAATCAAAAAGGAAAAGGCGTTACTTGTGTATACGTCGCAATCGGGCAAAAAGAATCAAAAATCGCGGGCATTGTTGCCAAACTCGAAGAACACGGTGCCATGGCATATACAATAGTTGTTCTTGCGGGAGCATCTGACCCTGCGTCACTTTCTTATATCGCGCCATATGCAGGTACCGCTATGGCTGAATACATGCTCGACAATGGGGGAGATGTACTTGTGGTATACGATGATTTGTCCAAGCACGCTGTGGCGTATCGCGAATTGTCACTTCTTTTGCGTCGTCCACCAGGTCGTGAGGCATATCCAGGTGATGTGTTTTATCTTCACTCGCGACTTCTTGAGCGTGCCTGTCGTCTTGACCCATCACATGGCGGTGGCTCTATCACTGCACTGCCTATTATTGAAACACAAGCAGGTGATGTTTCGGCATATATTCCGACAAACGTTATTTCCATTACTGATGGACAGATTTATTTAGAGACTGATCTCTTTCATCAAGGAATGCGTCCCGCCATCAATGCAGGACTTTCAGTGTCACGTGTCGGTTCTTCCGCGCAAACAAAACTTATGAAAAAAGTTGCGGGTAAAATGCGTCTTGAAGCGGCACAATATCGTGAACTCGCTGCGTTCGCACAGTTTGGTTCGGATATCGATGACGATACACGAACACGTATTGAGCATGGCAAACGTCTCATGGAAATTTTGAAACAAGACCAATACGCGCCACTTGCCGATGAAGAACAAGCACTTATCTTTTTTGCTCTTCTTGAAGGATATTTTTCTGATATTGCCGTAGACGATGTAAGAAAAGCAGAACATGCACTTCTTTCATATATTCATACGGTAGATGCGGATATCCTTGTGACCATGAAGAAAGAAGGTGCATTCAGTGAACATATTGAGACAAGACTTCGTGAACTTCTGAAGATGCATGCAGGAGAGAGGTTAGAGGAAAGAGGTTAGAGAAGATGGGAGGGATGAATGTAGGAGAGAGGTTATAGGTGATAGGGACAGACGCTCGAAGCACGAATCACGAAGTATGAAGCAAGAATACGAAAGACGAATGATGAAATATGAACATACGAATAACGAATACGTACGAATATACGAATGAAGAAGAAAACTATAGACGATGAAATAAGAAATATGAAGACGAAAGCTATAAACGATAGACGATGAAATAAGAAAAGAGAAATATGGGAAGAGAAAACTATAAATGATAAAAATAAAGAAGTCATATTCGTATATTTGTATACATTCGTTATTCGTAATCTTCGTAACCGTTCTTGCAACTGACAACTTGAAACTCATCAACTCGACAACATCATGTCTGATATCAAAAACATCAAAAGCAGAATACGCGCCGTGGAGAATACACGCAAAATCACCAAAGCAATGGAAATGATTGCCGCCTCCAAAATGCAAAAAAGTGTCCACGCGACACTTGCATCTCGTGCATATGCCAATCTGTCATGGAAGACACTCCTTTCATTGGTTCAGCATGTGCGAGATACTGGCAATATTTTGTCTCACCCACTTCTTGATAAACGAGAGAATGTTGCACGATCACTGATGATTGTTATGGCGGGCAATAGAGGACTCTGCGGTGGATTTAATACTGCCGTTACGCGTAAGGCGTATACTGCCATACGTAACCATGAAGAAGCAGCGGGTGTCCCTGTTGATTTAATTACCGTGGGGAAAAAGGCAGACAGCATGCATGTGCAGTATGGATATGATATCGTTGCAACATTTCCAAAACATGATGCACTTATTTCTCCCAAGCAGATCGAACCGCTTGCGATGTTTGTGATTGATGCGTATCAAAAAGAAACATACGACCGTGTATTTGTTGCATATACCGACTATGTTAATCCAGCGCTCCAAATTCCTCATGTGCGACAACTTCTCCCTATTGATATTGAAGCAGAACACGCGTATCTTGGTATGGACACCTCCACGGAGGAAGTACTGCCTAGTGATGTTACTTTTGAACCAAACGCGGATGCAGTTCTTGATACACTTATTCCCCGTCTTATAGAGATGAAATTATACCAAACACTTCTTGAGACGAATGCCAGCGAACACGCGGCACGTATGACAGCAATGCGTCAAGCATCCGATTCAGCAAAAAGTATGAAAGACGAACTCACGCTGTATTATAATAAAGCTCGGCAAACAAATATCACTTCAGAGATTGCCGAAATCGCTGCCGCCGCAAACGCCCTACTTCACGGATAATCATTACTCATTTCTTTTCACATATTCTTATGTCACCCCATACTGGTACCATCACCCAAATCATCGGTCCTGTCGTGGAAGTTCACTTCCCTGAGACACTTCCTGGACTTTACCACGCACTTCGTATTTCCGCAGGCGAAGGACATGATGCACTCGTGCTTGAGGTTGCCCAACACACAGGTTCGCACACCGTCAAGGCAGTGGCTCTCGGTGTGACGGATGGACTTAAGCGTGGTGATACTGTAGAAGACACTGGTGAAATGATTACCGTACCTGTTGGTCGCGAAACTCTTGGACGCATGTTCAATGTGCTTGGTGAAGCGATTGATGAAAAAGACACACCGGTAACAAAAAAACGATATCCTATTCATCGTTCCGCGCCATCGTTCACCGAACAATCATCAAAGACTGAAATCCTTGAAACAGGTATCAAAGTTATTGATCTTATCTGTCCCATCGCCAAAGGAGGTAAGGTGGGTATGTTTGGTGGTGCGGGTGTCGGAAAAACGGTGATTATTCAAGAGTTCATCAACAATATTGCCAAACACCATGGTGGCTATTCGGTCTTCGCCGGTGTGGGAGAACGCACACGTGAAGGTAATGACCTCTATCATGAAATGAAAGACGCGGGAGTTCTGGATAAAGTAGCAATGACATTCGGACAAATGAATGAACCGCCTGGCAACCGCGCGCGCGTCGCGCTTACCGCGCTTTCTATGGCGGAATATTTTCGCGATGAAGAAGGACAAGACGTACTTCTCTTCATTGATAATATTTTTCGCTTTACCCAAGCAGGACTTGAAGTATCCACACTTCTGGGACGTATGCCATCCACGGTAGGATATCAACCAACGCTTGCCAGTGAAATGGGAGAACTCCAAGAACGCATCACCTCTACCGACAAAGGCTCCATCACCTCACTACAGGCTGTGTACGTGCCCGCTGATGACCTGACGGACCCAGCACCAGCGACGACATTCGCACATCTTGATTCGACAGTCGTCCTTGCGCGTGAACTTGCCGAAAAGGGACTCTATCCAGCAATTGACCCACTTACTTCAACATCAACACTTCTTGACCCGGCCATCGTCGGAGAAGAACATTACGCGGTAGCGCGTGGAGTACAGAAAGTATTACAACGATACAAAGACCTTCAAGACATCATCGCTATTTTAGGAATGGAAGAACTTTCTGATGAAGACAAATTGACTGTATCGCGCGCACGAAAAATACAAAAATTTCTTTCACAACCATTTCATGTGGGAGAAGCGTTTACGGGACGCCCAGGTGCGTATGTTACGCGCGAAGATACTGTTGCTGGATTTAAAGCAATACTGGATGGAGCGTATGATACACGGAGTGAAGATGACTTTTATATGAAAGGTACTCTCACTGATCTCGACAAGGCATAATCCATGTCTGATTCATTTCATTTTGACATTACCACTCCCGAACGACGTGTGTTTTCTGACACACTGATTTCGCTTACCGTTCCCACAACAGAAGGGGAGATTACGATACTCCCAGGACATATTCCCCTTGTCTCTCCGATTGCCCCTGGCGTCATTACCCTTGTCAAAAAGAATGGCACGAAAGACGTCATGGCTGTTTCGGGCGGATTTATTCATGTACGTACCGGAAATGTTGTTATTCTTGCTGACACCGCCGAACGCGCCGAAGAAATTGACGAGGCTCGTCTCGCCCAAGCCCGTGCGGATGCTGAAGAAGCAAAAAAGCGCGTTACATCAGAAGACCGAGAACAATTCGCTGATATCGCGGCACGTCTTGCTCGCGAACTCGCGCGTACCAAAGCCCTTCACAAATGGCGCGACATCGGACGAGGAAAAGTATAAAACCTAAAATTTTTTGCTTTTCCGCCCCAAAGGCAGTATGATAGTATTCTCATGCCCTTTGGGGCGTTATTTGTTTCTCATTGGTAACAACACATCTATCACATGTCTCACATCGATCCACTTCCTCTCCTTACACGCATGAAAACAAACTGGCGTTCTGGGCTTACTGTTTCTCTTGTCTCTATCCCGCTTTCTGTTTCTCTTGCAGTCGCGTCTCAAGCATCTCCCATCGTAGGTATCATCACCGCGATATGGGCAGGTCTCATGGCGTCCCTCATTGGAGGAAGTCATTACAATATTGTCGGTCCCACAGGAGCCCTGTCCGGTATTATTGCCATGTATGTCATTATGCATGGCGCAAATACACTTCCCGTACTTGCTATGCTTTCGGGAATGTTTATATTTGTCGCATATCTTCTCAAATTGGAACGGTATCTTGTCTTTATTCCCGGAAGTGCTATTCACGGCTTTACACTTGGTGTCGCATTTATTATCGCACTCAATCAGTGGAATTTTGTGTTTGGACTTTCAGGACTTACTAAACATGAGACCTTTATTGATAATCTATGGGAATCGTTCACCCATATGTATCAGTTTTCACCATTGACGGTTCTTGTGTTCGCGCTCTCGCTTGGCTTTCTCTATGCCATGCGCAAATTCACTACAAAGGTCCCTGGCGCAATCATCCTTGCGCCTATTGGTATTCTACTTGGATATATGACAACAATGGGAATAGTACCGTTTTCTCTTCAGACGCTCGACACACTCTATCCCAATATGCACATAGGGCTCTTCATGCCTTATAGTCTTTCCATATTTCCCGCGATGATTGTTCCCGCGCTCACCATAGCGCTCGTCGCCATTATTGAAACAATGCTTTCGGCAAAGATAGCAGATGGTATGACAGGAACAAAGTATCGGAGACGTCCTGAAATGCGCGGTCTTGCTGTTGCCAATATCGTATCAGGGCTCTTTGGGGGTATGCCTGCCACGGCAGCACTTGCGCGTACATCACTCAATGTAAAAACTGGTGCAAATGATAAGGTGTCTGCAACAATAAGCAGTATCTTCATTGCGCTTATTTCACTTCTCTTTCTTGGTTATTTCAAATTCATACCACTTGCTGTGATTGGCGCTATTCTTGTATTTGTCGCAATACAAATGGTGGAAGCCGAGCATTTCAAACGCATGTTCCTCCATGACCGTAAAAATTTTTACGTCTCACTGATAGTCGCGTTTATTACGGTTTATGAAGACCCTATCGTCGGGATTTTGTTTGGTGTGGGTATTGCATCAATCCTTCTCATTGAAAAACTTTCACGCGGTCAATTTGATCTGGTGGTGAATGACCGCCACAAACAAGTGGTGGGGCATATGAGTGGCGACAAACTTGATACCATTGTCAAAGGGTCCGACACAATTGTTTATAGTATCGCGGGACTCTTGTGTTATGTGAATGGGGAAGCGCATGTTGAGCGTTTTCACACGGCATTGAATGGTTATGAAAATGTCATCTTGCGTCTTCGTGGTGTGTATTATATCGATATTGATGGCGTGGAAACGATTGATGAAATTATCCGCACACTTAAAGCACGAGGTAAGCATGTTTATATGACGAGTGTCAACAAAAATATTTGCGCTCTTCTTAAAGAAAGTGAGATGTATCGGGAACTTAAACAACACGGCCATGTATTTGAAAAAAGCGCCGATGCACTCCGCCACTTGGGTTTTGACATTGCATAACAGTAGCATCTTGACAATCACATACATGTAGAGCATACTGCGCGTCAGTTTAGATATAATGTTTAATTAACAAAAAGATACCACAGAGATGAAAAAGAGATGTGTCCTTGTTATTTTGTACAATCTCCCGAGAAAAAAAGATTCTCGGGTTGAGGATTTCATACACTCGGCAAAAACATCACCGCCATCCAATATTACACAGATGACGATTTGTGATGTCTCTAACGAGACACTATTTCCTCTCGCAAGAAAAATAAAAGGGGGAAATTTTTCAGAGGTACGGGTCCTGTATGGAAATCATGCAGATTATCTGCATGATTCTCCTGCATTGAAAATAGTGTTTTTTGAAAGAATTGAGCGTGTACATTTATGCATACTCAATGATACAAGAAATGGTTGGGATACTGCGGAAAGTAGCACATTACCACCACTGTAAAAAGGCCTTATGGCCTTTTTTTGTTTGTCTCTGTAAAGCATGATACAATACTGAACGTTATACATCATATATCATCATCCTATGGCTTCACGCACCGCATCGCGCCCCAAACAGGCGTCCGTTACCAATATCAAATCCGTCATCGCACGAGAAATCATTGATTCCCGTGGCAATCCTACGATTGAAGTTGATATCACACTTTCTGATGGCTCATTCGGACGTGCCGCGGTACCCTCTGGTGCATCCACAGGCTCACATGAAGCAGTAGAACTTCGTGACGGAGACAAGAAACGCCATGGGGGAAAAGGAGTTCTTCATGCTGTTGCAAATGTAAACGGTCCTATTACCAAAAAACTCAAAGGAAAAGCGTGGACACAATGGACACTCGACGAAGCAATGATTCTTCTTGATGGTACACCCAACAAAGGCGCTCTCGGTGCCAATGCTATCCTTGGTGTCTCCATGGCATTTGCCAAAGCAACTGCAGTCTCCGAAGGAGTACCGCTCTATCGCCATTTCAAGACACTTGGCAAAGGTACGGGTCCTCTCATGCCTGTGCCGATGATGAATATTTTGAACGGAGGCAAGCATGCCGAACATTCGACAGACTTGCAAGAGTTTATGATTGTCCCCGTAGGAGCAAAGACAGAGAGAGAAGCTATTCGCTATGGCGCGGAAGTTTTTCACGCACTCAAAGCGATTCTTGCCAAACGTGGAGAAAACACCTCTGTGGGTGATGAAGGAGGATTTGCTCCCGCCATCAAGTCAAATGAAGATGCATTGAAAGTGATTATGGAAGCAATTGTCGCTGCGGGATACAAACCAGGAAAAGATATTGGTATCGCGATTGATGCTGCCGCGAGCGAATTATATACAAACGATATGTACCATCTCGCCGCAGAGAAAAAGAAACTCTCTTCCGCAGATATGGTCGCGCTTTATGTTGACTGGGTCAAACGCTATCCCATTGTGTCTATCGAAGATGGGCTCGCCGAAGATGATTGGGATGGGTGGGTACTTCTCACGAAAACACTTGGAAAGAAGATTCAACTCGTAGGAGATGATTTGCTTGTTACCAACGGAGAACGTCTCTCCCGTGCCATTGAAGAAAAAGCAGGTAATGCAATTCTCATCAAATTAAATCAAATCGGCACCGTCTCTGAAGCACTTGACGCAATCACCATGGCACGAAAAGCAGGATGGAATGCAATCGTGTCTCACCGATCAGGAGAAACAGAAGATACGACTATCGCGGATTTTGTCGTGGGTACAGGCGCGGGACAAATCAAAACAGGTTCACTATCCCGCACCGACCGGGTTGCCAAATACAACCAACTCATGCGCATCGAAGAATCTCTGGGCACAAAGGCCGTATATCCAGGCAAGAGTGTCTTTGCAAAAAAAGCATAATCCTATGGATGCGTCTCTCACGGACAAAAAAACACAAGTCGCGCTCATCATCCTCGATGGTTGGGGCTACAATGAACACACGGGCAATAAGTCCATGCAGGTAGTACGTACTCCTACAATAGACCGTTTGTGGAGCACTTGTCCGCATCTTCTTCTTGATACATCAGGACTTGCTGTTGGACTTCCTCCTGGTACCATGGGTAATAGTGAAGTAGGACACTTGACCATCGGAGCAGGAACACAGATTGACACCGACTTGGTGCGTATCAATAAATCAATCACCGACGATACGTATACAACGAGAGACGTATTTCAAGAGCTTTGTGCTCATGTCAAAAAAACAGGTGGAACACTCCATGTTGCGGGGCTTCTTTCTGATGCAGGTGTCCATACAGTGGATGAACATCTCTTCGCTTTTCTCCGCGGGGCAGCACGTGTAGGTATTTCTGATATCGCCGTTCATGTGTTTACTGATGGACGTGACACACCACCCGACTCAGGTATCATGTATGTTCGTCGCCTTCAAGATGTCCTTCTTGAAATTGGCGTTGGACATATTGCGTCTCTATCAGGACGATACTACGCTATGGACCGAGATAAAAACTGGGACCGCCTTGCCGTATACACAGACATTCTTTTTGAGGGAAATGGACTCTCGTATGAAGGAGACGCTGAGACACTTCTCACTGAGCGATATGCAAAAGGGGAGACTGATGAATTTATCGTTCCTACAAAGATTTCAAGTCCTCATCATGCCTTTTCTCCACTCAAAGCAGGAGATGGTTTCTTTTTCTTTAATTATCGCGCCGACCGCGCGCGCATGCTGACATCCAAACTTCTTGAACGTGTTTCCACAAACAATATCTATGTGACAACGATGACGGCGTACGAAGACTCGTTTACAAATGCGCATGTTATTTTCCCTCCAGTTTCTCCTGCCACAACACTAGGTGCAGAAATTGCTCACACAGGACTCTCACAAGTACATGTTGCCGAAACAGAAAAGTATGCACATGCAACATACTTCTTGAATGGAGGACGTGAAGAAGCATATACAAATGAAGAAGATATCCTTATCCCTTCGCGCAAAGATGTGCCCACATACGACATGGCACCAGAAATGGGTGCAAACGCCATTGCGGATAAAGCAATAGAAAAAATCCTTGAAGGAAAAGACTTTATTTTTATCAACTTCGCAAATGCCGATATGGTGGGGCATACCTCGGTTCTTCCCGCAATTATCACGGCTCTTGAAACAGTAGATGCCGCGCTTGGACGTGTGCTTGACGCACTCGCCGAAAGGGGAGGTATTGCGGTTGTGACAGCCGACCATGGTAATGCGGAAGCAAATTTCGACGATACAACGGGACAACCGCACACATCTCATACACTCAATCCTGTGCAATGTATGTGTACGAAAGACGGCACTATTACCAAAGAGCGTGGCACACTTGCAGATATTGCCCCAACAGTACTTTCACTTCTTAACATTCCTATTCCTGAAACAATGACAGGGGATGTGTTGATTTCTTGACAAATATATTAAAAGATGTATTCTAAAAATAGTTTCGTTTCCACCACTAAATAAACATATCGATTCGATGAAAGAAAAATATATTCTTATCGTTTTGTGTGGGATTGAACAAGATTCCGCGCTCATTTCTTTATTTGAAAAAATTTTTTCTGGAGTATCTCCCCACGTCATCAGTCAACGTCAAGGAGATTTTTCAGAAAAGACATCGTCATTGATTCTTTCGGCACATCCTGATGTTCAGGAGGTGCATGTCTTTGGAAGAGTTGAGGATTTCAAAAATCTGATTGAAATTGCATCCACTATCGGATCGCAAAACAATGAGATAGTGATTTCAAATGCATACGCCGTTGAAAATGGCACCATTGAGAAGTCATCTATAGGAATATACGCCTACTAATAGACCCCGCCAATGGCGGGGTATTGTGTTATGTGCATAACTATGGTATTATACAAAACAGAAAAAAGACCCTCGGGCCTTTTTATTTTGTTCATACAAAATAAATTAAGAAATGAAAAAGAAAAAAACTCGCCTTGATGTCCTTTTGGCACGACTCACGGAAATCAAATCCGACGAAGTTGCGTATCCATCTTTTGAGAGGATTGTCCTCTCACGAAGGGTGTTGATACGCTTTTTTGAAAACTGCGCGACCCATCACGCGCAGTTTCCGAACAATTATATTCGGAGGGGTATTTCTGTTATTGGAAAGAAATTTTTTCACTGTCTTAATGAAAAAATTTCTTTTACTTTTACTGGAACAGAAATCGATCAATTTGGGCTGATTGACTGCATGATTCATGCGGTCTTTACAGGGGAACGTTCTCTTTTTGCGGGGAACAAACCTGTTTTTATACACAATCTCCCAAAAACAATTCAAGCATCTCTTCCCAAAGAGATGCTTGGGGAAAAGAAAATCAATGATTTCTGTGATGGACTTGCAGAAATCATCGCCCAACTGAATCTGCATGAGACGTCTCCTACAGATTCAACATTCTTCTTTGCCCACAAGAATTATGGGGAACAAACAGCCAGCGCCTAGCGCTGGTTTTTTTTATATACTATAAAAATAAAAACCCCGGCGAATGCCGGGGTCGGTTAGTGTTTGAAAAAAAAACAAGGAAGATCAGAAGTTGTACATGAGACCTGCGCCGATGAGCCATCCGCCCCGGTTGTCCTTACTGCCGTCGACAGCATTCGTCTTCGACAAACCGTAAATGGTCTGGTGTGAGACATTTCCGGTGATGTTCAACCCTTTTGCGGGGAAAACGCTGACCGCCAGGCCGGGCTCGAGCGCCATGGGCGTTCCTTCCTGTGCGGTCATGAACTCACGCACCGCGCAGGTTGGTACCAGTGCCATCTTGTCCGTCAGGCTAACGTAGAAAGACAACTCCTGTCCGAGGGCGACGTTCACCTTCTGGTTTTCGAGGCCGTTGATGACATACAGATCGTCACCGACGAGTCCCGGGAAGGCGGCGTAGGCAGACGGCACGAGGCGCACGTTCTTCTTCCTGTCGAGGTTGAAGGCGTGGGTGTAGCGCACAAATGGTGCGTACACCTCGCTCGACTTAATCGAGCGACTCTCGACCTCTTCGTCCCATGAGTATACATAGTTCTCCATGTATGTTTCGGTCTGGAGCTCGTTCACCGTATAGGTGTAGGGAACCTGTACCTGTACCGGAAAGGTGCAGATCACGATTTCCTCACGATACTTGGTGACCTTCTTGTACTCCCAGTGACCGGTGTCTTTGCCACACTTGTCCTTGGAAGCCACCCAGACCTTCTCACAGACCTCGTACGGGACCTGCTTGACCACCTTCTTTTCCACATGCTTGGTCACGGTCTTGTATCCGGTCTTTTCGACGGGGACGGAAACGGTGCGAGTCGCTTCGCGCTGACGGAGTTCCTGATGGGTCAGCGTAGAGAAGCTACGCAGCAGTTCGTGCGATGTGTAGCGCTGGACGCCGGCATCGAACCCCTGGAGGGAGTTCCTGTCGTTGCCAATCGGCACGTGCACGAACGCCTCCTGGTGTTCGAAGACACCGGCTGAAGCCTGTCCGACACCGAAACCGATGGCAGGGGTCTTTTCAACCGCGATGACCGGGGGAACTACGGGGAGCTCTACCGGTATGGGCGACTTCGATGCATCAGGGTTGCTGCACGCGACCGGCATGGTCGCTTTGACATTCATCATCGTACCGTCCTTCATGGGGACGTTTTTCAATTCAAGAATACCGACCGGAATCACACCTTTGACTGCAAGGACGCCGGTTTTTGCAAACCCGCCATTTTTTCTGAAGCCCATGTTGATGTGATCTCCACTGGCTTCGGAAAGCTCACCCCACTGGATGTTGGGGAGCTCGGTGCGAATGATGTCGCGGACACCTTCCGCGCATCCTTCCTCAGCGATGAGGAAATCGGCGACGGCGTTCACGACCCCTTCGGGATTCTCGGCAACCCCCTTTTTCAGGTTTTCGAAAACAGCCTGACTCGTACCGAGCATGCTGTTCTCAACAGCAGGTTCCCCGTTGACGAATACCTTTTTGTTGAAGGCTTCGGCAGGCCCCGCAAAGAGGACTGCGAGCATTGCCAAAAAGAAGAGAATTTTTTTCATCATCATTTCAAATCAAAATTTAAAAATTTTTTTCAAAAATAAGATAATATATGTTTTCTTTAGTTTAGGTTGGGGTTGTGACAGCTACGGCAATATACACAACATGTATATATACTCGGCCATCGTGAAGCTACTTGATGCAAGGAATATCCTAACGTTGTGGACATTCGTTTATGCACGCTCTCGCTTCGCTTCTGACTATCCTATTTGTAAAGGACACAGAAAACTAGGGGGTATCTTACACTAGAATACAACATTTGTCAATCCCTTCTTTTTGTTTCTCTGCTATCTAGACGATATTTTTATGCTGAACAGAAAGTATATTTTTGATACTTCATCTTAAACATTAACAAGAAACATAGTATTTTATTTTTTATTATTCTTTATTAGTCTCAGAAGCATTATCATTTCTATATGCATCTGCTCGAAAATATATTTTATCTTCCAATGCTCCTAAAAGTGTTGGCGCATCAGGAAATGACGTAAATAATGAATCATCAAGAAACATTTCTCGTACAGCACCATAATATCCAATCATATCATCTGTCGGGTGTATTACTTTTACTTTTTCATACACGTATTCGGACAATAAACTGATGTACCGTTTGCGATACATCTCATCAAGTACATTCCCATTTCCTTTAGCAAAAAGACGAAACGCATCAAGTTCCAATGAATAACGATCTAGTTCTTTCGCATCTGGCATACGGAGAAGAGCAGTATCAATACGTGCGTCCAAAGCATGCACATCTCTTTCACCAAATATCTGCGCAATTTTTAACACTGCTTTACGATATACTTCATCAGAAGCATGAAATTTCTCATGTTTATCATCACGCGCACCTTGTGTTTCAATGCTCATATGTACAGTATAATACGCTCTTTTATAATATGCGCGTATATTGACAGTATATATTGATAATCTTATTATTCTTTACAGCATGTATCAACTCAACGAAAAATGGAGAATCTGCCATGTTTATATTAGGTATATTCGGAGAAGTACTGTATTTTGCCTCACTCCATCTGAAAGAAAAACGGTATCGCGCATGGATTGACATCGCATGCTCCGCGTCAAAGGAGAAAAATGCCGAGGCCTTTGACGTAATGCTTTCTGCTCTTGCAGAAGCATCGCGATGCTTGTGCCATCCAAGAACACGCGCATTTTCTTCTATTATTACAGAATGCATGTGCACGTTCGCTGATACGAAAGAGCACTTGCGCTTCGTACAGCCACGCGGAGGATTGAATATACAACTCCACACTCTTTCTGGTTTAGACACTCAAGTGTCCGCAAAAGATTTCTCATATCCGCGGACAGACTATCTTTTACGAGAGAAAGATGTGCAAAAAGAGAAGATCATTCTCCTCGTAGAAACAATTCTCAAAAAGATTGTTGGCCGTTCAGACAAGGAATGTGCCAACATCATTGAACAATACGCCAAAGCCCGTTCCTAACGGGCTTTTTTGTTGAAAAGGGGATAATAAAAGCATAAAGACATCTCAAAAAACACCTCATTATCCGAAAAAACCCTTATATGACAACATCTGAGCATACCCTCTATGGGTATCGATGAAATATTTGACATATGTTGTGCGTAGTATATAATAGGAAAAGAAAAATAGTTCCTACAACAATTTAATTTTTTGAATAAAACACTCGTATCATGAAACATACAGTTCTTGTTTGTTTGGTCTTCATTGCCCTTATCCTAAAGTTTGCACCCGACAATTCGGGCGCTTCGGTAGTGAAGAATAAACAAATCTCCCCATCGGCACTCACAGAAACTGCCATGGCGGATGAAAAACCAACGCCGGCGGATACGTCGGTACTCATTGCAAAAGAAAAGAAACCTGATGCTGCTGGTACAGCAAAGGTCTCTTATTATGCAGATAAATTCCATGGCAGAAAAACTGCCAACGGCGAGCGTTTCAACATGAACGCGCTCACCGCGGCGAACAAAAAATTACCCTTCAATACACGGGTCTACGTGTATAACCCCATAAACGGAAAATCCGTTTGGGTAAGGATCAACGACCGTGGTCCCTATGTGGGCGACAGGAAGTTCGATCTTTCACTTGAGGCAGCAAAACGCCTCGGGATTGTAAAAGCGGGTACCGCTAATGTGCGGTATCAGGTGTTTCTTCCTGAAAAGAAAAAAGGAAGAAAAAATCCTGTTATTGCTGGTTGATATCTATCCCGCCCCCCAAGGGGCGGATTTTTTTATATATACTCATTCTCTGTTTGGCTGAAGCAAGTGGGGAATACATTTAATTTTCATACGGGAGATAAGTCATAAGTATTGTCTCTATCGCCAGAGAATGCTATGCTTGAAGGCATCGAGATAGTATCTTGATGTTCTCAAGGGTCCTTAGCTTAGTTGGTACCTGCCTTCGCTTAAGCTTCGGCAAGGCAAAGAGCGCCGCATTTGTTCCGATTTCTTTTTGCTATGTATTATACATACATTCTTCGTTCGTTAAAAAATAATAGATACTATATCGGAAGTTGTCTCAATATGGATATTCGATTGAAACGACACAATGATGGTTTGGTAACATCGACCAAAGCATACAAACCCTGGATATTGGAAACATACGAAATATCACCTACGAGATCTGAGGCGATAAAAAAAGAGCGCCTCTTGAAATCTTGGAAGAGTAGAAGTAAGATTGAGGAGTATTTAGCAAAAAGAAATCGAGAATCCTCGGTGAATTGTGGTGGGCCCTTAGCTTAGTTGGTAGAGCGCCGCATTTGCAATGCGGAGGTCACCGGTTCAAATCCGGTAGGGTCCACCACAATTCATCGGGACAATGCGGAGGTCAAAGGCCTGTCCTCGGGCTTCCACGAAGCTCGGGATTCAAATCCGGTAGGGTCCACCACAATTCATCGGGACAATGCGGAGGTCAAAGGCCTTCTCCTTAAAAGAATAGGGTATAATATTTTTCTCATTATAAAAAGAAGGCGGGACTTGCGTCCCGCCTTTTCACAATCTCCTAACATCTCCGATACATTTCAAAGAGAAGTGGCTACCTCCCTGAGAAAATATCTGAACCCCACATATCCCCCAAGGAGGATACCGAGGGTCTTTCCCAGACCCCAGTATCCCTGAGGAGTGAGGTCAATGGTGCCGTCGGGGTTAAATACCCCGATTTCAATCATTCCCCCCGGTTGCCCCAAAAAGGGGAGGAGGAAAAAAGCAATCCCGTAAAGCCCTGCACACAGGGCAACGAGAATGAGAACCAAATGAAAAAGTTTTTTCAGCATGGTGTGTTTTTTTAATTTTTTCAAAAATCCATATATAATTTTACACATTTATTATCTTTTGTCAATATCTCACTACATTTTCATACCGACATTTCAAAAAATTTTATCCAACAAAAAGCGCCCTGTAGGGGGCGCAAATATTATATAACTTGAGGAGAGGGGTTACCCTACTCCCGCAAGAGACATTTTGGGAAGCTTCTTCCTTGCCTCTGTAAAAAGCGGGTCGGATTCTTTGTATAAGAACAGACCCATTCCACTTCCTTGTCTTTGCATAACAAGGAAGAGCCCGTGTTTTTTATGGGCTAGTGGGAAAGATATAATCCCGTGCCCATGCTCAATGATTTTTCCTTTCCCGGGCACTAACCCGAGATGTTTTTTTTCTCCAAAATCGTTTACAACGGCACCTGGGTTACACCCAGAGACAGTGCCAATCTTAATATTTGTTTTTGTGCCTTTAAAAAAGACGCCAAGATTCACGGGAAATAATTGGATCATACTACGATTTTTTGTAATTATGAAAAATGTACACCGAATGCAAAGCATACGGCATAGACGCATATGAGTCAAGAGTTTTTTATGGGGAATATATGTGCACATAAAAAAATCCTCAGACACACTATCTGAGGATATAGGCATTCAAATCAGCACCTCTCGTTCTTCGCGAAGGTCGTCCGCGACTGATGCAAACATCGCTCGATAAACGGCCGACAGACAACACCGATGGAGATACTGTACGCGCAGGGGAGAGAAAGCGATTCTCGTATATCGGTGTACAGTGCCACGTGTTCATATCTATTTTTTACAACAGGTATCCACGACGCGGCAATGATATCACCATGATTACGCACACCATAATAGACAAACTGTTCAATAGTTGGCGATGGACGTGCGCGAATATAGTCTGGGTGAAGCCCTTTAAATGTTTTCTCTAAAACAAAAAACATATGCATGCGTCTTTCATCATGAGACAAATCCTCAAAGAGAGGTTGGACACTTAAACAAGTGGGAAATGCGGGGAAATATCTCCCATGAGCAAATCCGCACTGACAGCGTCCGCCCCGTGTTCCTTGACAGTCTTTTCCAGACGCAAGCTCCGAAATATCCGAAACTGCCATCCAGAAATCTGTCCATCCAGAAATCAGCTTTTTTATCATGAGCGTATAACTTTTTATGTAATAGTTGAAAGATCACTAGAATGGTTTATACCATATACATTATATACAGTCAAAAAAGCGACCACGCGGTCGCTTGTTATACTTCATCACCCATAATGAAAACCATCCGCGAGTAATCGTCTTTTTCTTTCTACAAACACACGCGCAATGTACCCCTTCCTATGAGTACTTGCAAGACGCACTTCCACAGTGATAACAAATGGCGTTCCCTCTACAGCGACAGACTCCCGAAACATGTTGTTCAGAGATGTCTTTTGGGAATTCGTTTCTTGTATCGTTTTTCGTTCAGGATTAAAAGCAAGTGCTTCAAGTCCCGCCTTACGAACATCCGCGCCCGTTGCTTCGCGTACCGCACAGAGCAATCCTTCCACTGCGCGTATATCAACACAAAAAGCCTCACGCCCACCCAGCGGATAAAGTGACACAAACGCTCCCGTATTCCATATCGCGCGGATTGTTGTTTGCGCAATAGGAGAGAGGAACATATCATCTATACTTTTTGTAGCATCTTTTTGTGATGTGTCACCCTCTTGAAAAGAAGATGTTTCTAATTTCCATATATACGCAAACACCGCTCCCATCGTTCCCACCGCGTTTCTATATGTATAAAGGACGACATTTTTTTGTTCTTTTTGTGTCATAACGTCTCCGTTTGTTAGAGTGTACGAATCTTATATAATACTATGCGCATAGAGCACTATTCGCAAGGACACTCACTGTATATACTGTGCGATTGACATTCGTCCGAGAACAGATACGATACATAAAGAGAGTTTTCTGTATCAAAAAAAAGGGAGTACCATATGTCGTTATACGAATTTAACCATTCGTTGAGATGGTCTGGCTGGAAGATGCTTCTGATTATATTCATTATACTCATATGCATCTTTTTATTAGGATTTTATTGTGGGTATCAATTTTCCGAAGGATACGTGTTACAGACTTCTCCAGAAATAACACTTCCTGAGGATAAACATCTTGGTCAAATCATTTAACGCCTTTCAGAGGCGTTTTTTATTTGTTTCTATACTAGTATAGTAAATATAGTAAAAGAAGAGATTGACATGAATATAAATATATGCTACTGTGTATACGGTGTAGTCATCAAAAAGAAAAAAGGGGAAAATGAAAAAACAGTTTTTTGTTTCCTGCCTTGCAGGGGCACTCTCTGCATGGGCAGCATCATCGCAGGGCACTCTCACGATGATAATCTCGGCCATTATGGTCGGGGTTATATCATTTTTGATCATCCGCGCAAAAGAAAGCGCGGAAAAGAAACATGGACGGTATCATTCATAGCACCGTCCTCAACCCCGCTTCGGCGGGGTTTCTTTTTTATATAAAATTTGACAAAACAAGATATATATATGATGAATGTTTTTAGTCTTTTCAAATGCTTGACAACATATTTATATCTGCTAAAGTGTTTCCTAGTCAAGTAGGGTGTTTCATGGTGAAATACTCTTGTTTTTTGACTAAAATATAAAAAACCAAACCAATGCAGAAAAAAACCTTTCTCAGATCGGCCATCGTTGGCCTTGCAATCGTCTTCGGTGTCAGTTTTAACGCACCGGCATATGCAGGTGGTAACAGCGGCCCGTCATGCCCGCAGCCGACACCCCATGTCTCGATTGATACCGGCATCATGGGTCTGTCAAGTGTGGGTATTGAAGGTGCCATCGGTACCATGGGGACCAACATCAACATGGTCTCCGCAGGGGCAAACAATTGCGTTCACGGACGGGTGGATGTAACACCTGTTTCCGTCGATATCTGCACTTCGGCACTCGGAAATGCCTTCGTAAGCGACTACAAAGCTGCGGGAGCATCGTTCGGCGGTGGTATCATTGTTGCCGCACTATCGTCCAACCTGGACGACATCCTCGACGATATCGGCGAACTCGGCAACTGACATCTGGTCCATTGTTGTTTTAAGAAGACCGGATTTCTCCGGTCTTCGTTTTTTATAGAACAAAAATCAAATCAAAAACGATGAAAAAAAATATCTTTACGTCCTTTGTCGCTGGAGTTATCCTCTGTTTTGGATCCTCCGCAGTACACGCAGGTGACATGACAGCAAGTACCGAGGCCGCTTCCTCGGCAAATGCTGTTGTCGGTCTTGTCTTCCCCAATGGGCAGATAACCCCGATGATGCCTGTCGTATCATCTCCCGATGTCCCTGGTCTCTTTTCAACCGGTGAAAAAAGTACATTCGCCACAAAAATCGGTTCACGGCTCGTCGAGGCGCATGACGAATTCATGCCGTCAGAGCACGACAACGCCACAGGAAAAAGCGGGCTGACGCAGATTACGTATAACACGTATTCGGCGGAACAGATTGAAGCCATGTTCCCCAAAGAAAAGCGTGGCAAACAGACGACCTTATCCATGAATAAATCCGGAAATCCGGTTCATGGAAAAATCGTCAGTTCCATTCTTTTTAACGGCAAACCCTCAAAGGGTAGCCGTGTGGACGCAGGAACGATACGTGTTGATCTCTTGAACTACATCGCTTGCGACCGCACTGAGTTACGTGGTTTGAAACTCTCCGCATGCTCCGTAAAGGATGCGACGGGATTCGCGATGGGAAACAAGGGCATTGCTGAAGGCATTACCGCTTCTACAGTAATGAACACCATTTTGACGGGAATCAATCCCCCTATCGGAATGGCAGCCGGTCTCGCCCCCAATCTCTCACAGACAAAAGGTGGATCAATCACGACAGCATCAATGAGCGATTTTTACCTGATTGTCGCTCTTGACCCCTTGGACAGTGAGATCAATCTCAAGAACGATCTCAACCAGGCTGTGCGGGAGAAACTTGCGCAGGAAACATCTCTGCAGAAGGTAAGCGCTCCTGACATTGAGGAGCAAAAGACGAAAAAAGCAAAGTAATCGTCAAGGCGGGAATTATTCCCGTCTTTTTGTTTTTATACGATGCACTGTATTTGCAAATAGAAAAAAGAAAAACACATTGCATAAATTCAAATACATTTGACACCAAAAACGATATGCGTATGATAGGGGACAATGTTCTTCAACTAAATACATACACTATTATGATAGTTACTCCGGAAATGACGCGGATCTTTGAACGTATCCGTGAGGATATGGAACGTTTCTCATGTGGTGAATTGCGGGACGGACTGCACCTCACCTTTGAGTTCACGCTTGGGGTATTTCATGAATATTGTACAATTGAGCATTTTCAAGCCGTACAATTTTCTTTCGCGCATACCGCGCCAGACCATCTGTACTCACTGATTGATCGTCTGACAGGTTTTGATTTTTCTCTCATGCGCGAAGAAGACCATGATTGTCCCTACATGCGACCTACCGAAAAGTTTGTATACGACGAAAAAACATTCGGGCACAGTGTCATTCCTTGCGAAAAAGATACGTCCCTTTTCTTGGGTGTATCACACTGGTATGTACCCAATACCATAGGACATTGCGGTCAGCTATATCCGTATATATGGACAGCAGTGTTTTACGGCATAGAAAGAATTGGCATCATACCACTCAACTAATACAATCCTGTTTTTTGACGGGATTTTTTGTATAAAAGGATTAAGTTTTCATAAAAAAATCTGGGGCAAAATGCCCCAGATATCAACCATTTCGCACCAGTTTTTTCATCCACTTCACGACCCAGCGCTCACGAGGGTCAAGAATGCCCAGAAGTGGGATGAGGACAAAGATTTCAAGTGCCCATCCTTTCCAAGATGAACGTCTTGCAAGTGACCATTCACATACAGTGTATGCTTCAGACCAAAACTTTTTCATCAACATTCGTGAACGCGGCGTATGCGCCATCGAAGTCACGAGTATGACCCTTTCAAATTCTCTCGTGCCCATAAGTTTTTTTGAAAAGACCATGTTTTCCATGGTCGAACGTGATTCCTTTTCAAGAAACACTCTTCCATGGAACTCTTTGGGTACATAGTGCAGAGCAAGTTCTGCTTCGCTCGGCATATTGGCGCGTGTATGTCCGCCTGAGATAAGCATCACTGCCCCTTGATCCGCAGCCAGTATACCAACTCCCATGTTGATTGAAGAGACATACTCTTCACTGAGAGATCTATCGGGGTAAGCCTGTTTGCCGAGCACAAACACTAATGTTTTTTCTTTCATCGTATTCTTTTTTATATGTGTGATACGTTACTTTACTAAGAAATAGCATACCTTTTATAAAACCGATTGTCAATATCTTTAAGAAAATCGTACGCATTACTTGAAATCCTCTACAACATGTGCGAATATACAAATAGTAATAACGCGAAACGAAAGAGACAACACCAGCTGCGGAAACCATTCTGCACGGTCTGACGTATCGATACACACGTACCGAAACTGACGATTTGCTGTATACCATTTCATCCCTTTGATAGGCGAAACCCGTTATCATCTGTGATGGAAGGTCGTTATCTCTTCGTTTTCGCGTTTTTTTATTTCCCACAAGAACATATAGTCTGTCAATGTGCCATCTTGACAAAAAGATACATAAGAATTAGTATATCTTGTAAGATTACTGCGGAACACCTCCGCACATGGTTCTTGGAGACACCTTCTCAGAAACCATACTCTGTGCTATGCATATGCCTCATCTCAATAGATATAAATTCAATCGCACAACTGTTTTTGAACATATACAAACATACCCTCGACGATACCTTTTATTTATATGTGGTATGGTAATCTTGTGTCTATCATTTTTCTTTAGGCATAATCTCTATACTCTTGCGGATTCATTACTTCTTATCCCTCAAGAAGAAACGTTTACCGCGCTCTATTTTGAAGAAATGCCACAAATACAGAGAGTCTCTCCTTCACAAAAAAACATTTCATTTTCTTTCACTGTTGAAAATCATGAGAACACGACAACAACATATCCCTATAGTATCACTGCGACATCAGGCGATACACTCTACGGTATATTGACGCAAGGAGAACTCACTATAGAACAAGGTCAGAAAAAAACTCTCGTCCAAGAATATACACTCATTGACAGAGACTCAGCGGAGCGCATCAATATAACAACACATGAAGGAACACCTGAAGAACGTCATATTCATTTTTATCTTTCCGAACAATAAGTCATGTTTACTTAACCCATATGGACCATCTCTCTCCTATGCGTCGTATAGCGGTCATTATACCTTCATTCAATGAAGAACATGGTATCGGAACCGTTATTACCGCACTTCCTACAGAAGAAGTTATTCGCCGTAATTGCGAAGTCAATATTATTGTCATTGACAACAATTCAACAGACGGAACACAACAAGTTGCCAAACAACATGGCGCTTTTGTCATACACGAGGGTAGACAAGGCAAAGGATACGCAATACGTACTGCATTTACCCATGTCCTTGAAGCAGAAACTCCTTATGACCATATTGTTATGCTTGACGGAGACGGTAGCTACGATTTGAGAGAAATGTTTCGCCTCATTGATCCGCTGATAGATGGCTTTGGAACAGTGATTGTCGGCTCTCGTGTCATGGGACGTCTCAACCCAGAATCAATAACCCATTTCAATATGCTCGGAAATCATATTTTTTCGCGTCTTGTCCGATATGGATTTGGTGTGAAGATTACCGATACATTGACTGGATATTTTGCATGGAATAGAGATGCAATTGAACGTCTTGCACCACATCTTCAATCAAAAGGATTTGCCATTGAAATGGAAATGGCAACAAAAATGGCACGTCTCGGCGAAGAAATCTATTCCGTGCCCATCAGTTATCACAAAAGAGCAGGGGAGTCGAGTCTCCATCCGATAAAAGACGGCTTTCGTATCCTTGGCATGTGGATGAAAAATATATTTTGGAAACCACAACCACAAAAACAATCGTCCCAACGAAAAAAAATTGCATTTGTCTCTGATGCTGTCATGCCATTTCATAATGGTGGAAAAGAACGTCGACTCTATGAATTAACAAAACGGCTTACAAAGACTGATGATATACACATATACACCATGAAATGGTGGGACGGCCCTGAAAAAACAATAGTACGTGATGATATTACCTTTCATGCAATCGGCAAGCTCCGCCCACTATACACGCATACTCGCCGTTCTATTTGGCAGGGAATTATGTTTGGTTGTAATGTGTTTCGTATGTTTCGTGAGGACTTTGATATATTAGATGTTGATCATATTCCATTTTTCCCACTGTTTAGTGCGCGTATCGTCGCATGGGTCAAAGGAAAACCACTGTATGGAACATGGCACGAAGTATGGGGAACTACGTACTGGCATACATATATGAAAGGATTCCTCGGTATCTTTGGATCGACCATTGAACGTGTTTCTTTTCTTCTCCCCGATACAATTATTGCAAATTCTTCTCACACCGCATTACGTCTCAAAGAAGAAGGGTGCCACAAGCGCGTCGTTACCATTCCACTTGGTGTAGATTTTGAAACAATTATTCACACAGAACCATCACCAGAGAAAAGTGATATCATTTTTGTCGGGCGTTTACTCGAACACAAGCATGTTGATTGGATTATTCGTGCGGTTTTCGAAATCATAAAGACTCATTCAGATTTTTCATGTATCATTATAGGTGATGGACCAGAAAGAAGTCGTCTCGAAACACTCGTAAAGAACTCTGGGGTTGAACACCATATCACCTTTCGTGGCTCTGTCACTGATACAGAAAAATACGCACTCATGAAAGCGTCTCGCGTTTTTGTCTTTCCCTCAACACGAGAAGGATTTGGACTTGCAGTCATCGAAGCAAACGCAGCGGGACTCCCTATCATCACCACAAACCATCCTGATAATGCAGGAAGAGACCTTGTCCATGAAGGAGAAAACGGTTTCCTCATTGAACCAGATGCCACGCATCTCGCTGAAAAGATTTTATATGCACGAGAAAAAGCAGACACCATGAATCCTTCAAAGGATCTCAGTGAGTATGATTGGAAGCATATTACAAAAAAATATCGTCACACCGTATACGCACAATAATCGCTTCACTATCAAATCTTTTATGGAGCAAA
Organism: Candidatus Yonathbacteria bacterium; assembly: GCA_013334825.1. Taxonomy (GTDB): domain Bacteria; phylum Patescibacteriota; class Minisyncoccia; order Phycocordibacterales; family JACNGX01; genus JACNGX01. Next base: position 339,749 of record JAAXWR010000001.1, on the reverse strand, counting down.
AAATGAAGCATGCACAACATGACAAACAAGTTACCATGCATCAAAAGCATCTTCTTGTTATTGCACCATATTTCTATCCAAAAATTGGTGGCATGGAAAACTGCGCCTATACTATCGCAAGACGTTTTCATGATGTTTTGGGATATCGTGTCACTGTCATTACATCAAATCATCTTGCCAAAGAATATTTACAAGAAGAACTAGACGGCATCATCGTACACCGTCTTGCTCCTTCATTTAAAATCTCCAATACGCCGATTGGCTTCTCATGGCGTCGTACAATAAAAAAACTTTGTAACGAGATTCGACCCGACATTGTCAATATTCACACCCCTGTGCCATTCATGGCCGACATTGCTGCTCCCATCTGCGCAATGTATGCCCCTGTCGTCCTCTCATACCACGCAGGAAGTATGCGCAAAGGAACATTACCTGAGGACGCAATCATCCTTCCTTACGAAAAAATATTTCTTCCCATGCTTTTTCGTACTGTCTCTCGTATCGCTCCTGTATCAGAATATTTTTCTCATACACTTGGTATTGCTGTCAAAGAAAAAACGGCGGTCATTCGTCCCGGTATTGATACTGCGCGTTTTACCAACACACCACTTCCCGACGGAGACCCTGTTGTCATGTTCGTTGGACGTATTGAGCATAGTTCAGCATGGAAAGGAATCGATGAACTCCTTCATGCATTTGTATCGGTACATACTCGTATGCCTCGTGCCAGACTGCGGATTGTAGGTGGGGGAGATGCTGTCGAACACTATACGGCATTGGCACATACACTTGGCATCGGTGACGTAACCGTCTTTACCGGACCCCAAACAGGCGATGCACTCATTGATGCATATCGTACATCTACCGTAGTTGTGCTTCCTTCGACATCAGATGCGGAACAATCAAGTGTTGTTCTTGTTGAAGCAATGGCATCTGGTCGTCCCGTCATTGGTACACGAATAGGAGGAACCCCCTTTATCATCGACAACGAAAAAAACGGTCTTCTTGTACCACCCAAAGACGTGCTCGCCCTTGCAGACACTATTGTCCGTGTACTCTCTGAGAAAATACTCGCAACACAGCTCGGCACGCAGGCACGTATCGATGCCGAAGCTGTTGACTGGGAAAAACAAATACGCGCATATGCACACTTGTTTGATACGCTCATTTCATCATGAATCCACTGACCATTACCCGAAAGCATATCACCATATTTCTCGCATCTTGGTGGACGGTATTTACCGTCCTCTTGCTTGCAAATACACATCCGACTCTTCTCTTTCTCATAGGCTTTCCCTTTCTTATTATTATTCCTGGATATCTTGCGACAGAAGGATGGAACATACGGGCTATTCCTTTTTTCGCAAGACTCGCTCTTATCGTTGGACTGAGTCTTCTTTCATTACTGTTTACTGGTTTGATAGTCAATGCAGTGTGGCCGATGCTGGGCGTTATTCGTCCACTTGATGCGGGACCATTTTTTAGTATCTTTTCTCTTGGTATGTTTATATATGGATTATACGTATATCCACGCATTCGCACGTATTCTCTTACTACACATACGTATCCTATAACTACGCGCGCACGAGATATATTTTTCACATTCATTCCGTTTCTTTTTGTCCTCACTGCATCTATCGGTGCAATTCGTCTCAATAACGGCGTGCCAGATACATATACCATTCCTACACTTATCGGTATTGCTCTCTATATTCTCCTTCTCATTCGAGAGCATACACGTCGCGAGGACATGTCAAACAACATAACAGCAATCGCGCTCTATGCGATTAGTTTATCACTCCTTCTCATGACATCTTTACGTGGGTGGTACGTAACAGGACATGATATCCAGACCGAATCATATGTATTTGCACTCACAAAGGGAGAGGGGCAATGGATTATAGATATATTCAAGAATGCATATAATGCATGTCTCAGTATCACCATACTCCCCACTATACTCAGCAACCTGTTGCGTATACCCGATCCATACATCTATAAAATTGCATTTCAAGCAATCTTCGCTTTTGTACCACCTATTCTTTTTTTGACCATGCGCGCCTATGCAAGTGGGGCAATCGCTCTTCTTGCCTCTGCGTATTTCTTTGCATTTCCTACTTTTTTTAGTGACATGCCATCACTCAATCGCCAAGAAATTGCGTTTTTGTTTTTCTCTCTCATGACGTATCTGATGGTTGTGCGGGAACTTCCTCTTACGCTTCGTCGTGTTTTGTTTACATTATTTGGACTGGGTGTCGTTGTCTCACATTATTCAACAACCTATATCGTCATCGCCCTTCTTATTTTTGTCAGCATCTTTCGGGCTCTGTTTTTTCGTCTCATCACAACATTTCGTCTGCATACTCGTTTTCCTCAGGCAGGCATAATCCCGCATACAGAACATACAAAAGATATCTTTGTAACAAAAACGATGATTACAATATTATTTCTCGCGACATTTCTCTGGAGTAGTATATTGACCGACACAGCATCAGGAAGTATCACGCGTGTCATTAGCAAGACATTTATCGCAATGCGCAATGCGACACAAGAAGATACACGTTCGGTAGACACGTTTTACAGTATTCTCTCATGGAAAAAACCCGATATAACAGTCTCATTTGCCTCGTATGAACGTGATGTTGTAGAGGCAAGTCGTATCGACGCACCATCGGGAACATATTATGAAGCATACGAATCCACGTCCATCGCACCCACAGGGAATACTCAGAGTCCTCTTACGAAAGTGGGAACATTCCTTGCAGATACTGGCGTAGATCCATCTGATACTCACTACATACTCCGTCAATCATTTGGGAAAATAGTCCAACTGTTAATGCTTTTTGGACTTCTCTATACACTATGGGGAAGCAGGGGGCAAGAACGCATATTCAATGCCGATTTCGTACTTCTTGCAATTGCAAACGTTTTATTAGTAGCCTCTCAAGTCCTCTTGCCTGTATTTTCAGCTGAATATGGCGTATTACGAGCGTTCCAACAAGCATTGATGGTTCTGGGAATATTTATCGTCTTTGGAAGCATGCTCGTTGTTATGCGAAACAAACGCGCACGTATCATCGTCGCGACAAGTTTTCTCACGCTCTTCTTTCTGGCTATGTCTGGAGTGCTCACACGCATTGTGCTTACCACACCGCCACAACTTCACCTTGCAAACATAGGAACATATCATGATTTTTTCTATACTCGCGCGCATGATATCGCGGCAGCAACATGGATGGATACACATATCCCTACAGGAAGTACCATACAAACAGATCGTCCTGATATGGCGGTATACCGCCTTCTAAAAGATAGAGAGTACACACCAGGTATTCATCCAGGTATTATCCAAAAAGACAGATATGTTCTGGCAGGATACGCAAACATTCATCGAGGTATATCGCTCATCCTTTGGAATGGCGACATTATCTCATATACATATCCGCTTTCATTCCTTGATAAACACAAAGACGTTCTTTACAATAATGGCAACGTCCGCGTATATAAATAATATTATACATACCTATATGAACATACTCTGGATTATTTCATCGGGATGGAAAGAAGGGGGCGCCGAAAATTATATTGTCACACTCAAACCATTTCTCGAACACATGGGACATACGGTAAAAATTCTTGCCAGTGACGACCGTCCCGATCAACCCCATTTCAGCGATTATACATTCAAAACGTATCGCGGAATATTTCGTGTGTTTGCGCATGTATGGAATATTGACGCACGAAGAGTGTTGAAAAAAGTGTTGAAAGAATTCAAACCTGATATTGTTCATATTCATACCATCGGACATGCATCTCCCGCTATACTTCTTGCGCTCCATGCTCACCCAACTGCCTATACCATGCACGGACCAGAAGCATTTATCAAAACGCTTCTTCATTGGTGTTTTCCATCCTCGTATTTTACAGAAGGACATGCGTATGAAAAAGAATATCTTCGCCTAACAGGGAAGTTGCGTGTACTCTATCACCGTTTTTTGACAGACCCTCTCTACGCAATTGGGCTTCGTCATGTTGATACAATCATCTCGCCGAGTGCTTTCATGCGAGATATTGTTGCAAAGCAAGGACTCCCTAGTGTTGTTATCCCAAACGGTATATCGCTACTTCCATATCACGCACCCCATCAATCACGTATGAACAATACCGTAGTATATGTGGGAAGATTGGAAAAATATAAAGGAGTTGATTACCTTCTTCAAGCTTTTTCTGAAGTGCTTATTCATGTCCCACAAGCACAACTTATTATTGCTGGCGATGGAAGCATGCGCAAAGACCTCGAACAAGAAGCACAGGCACTCGGTATCACAAATAATGTTACTTTTTTGGGACGTATATCGAGAGAAGCTCTCATCAATATATATACACAAGCGTCATGCGTCGTCATTCCTTCTATCTGGTTTGAAACATTTGGTATGGTAGGACTGGAAGCAATGAGTATCGGAAGACCTGTTATTGTCAGTGATGTTGGTGGCATATCCGAATGGTTTTCTGATGGAGAAACAGGCTACGCGGTGCCGCCCAAAGACAGTCACGCTATTGCATCGGCAATAGTACGTCTATTTGAACATCCAGAGACAGCGATCGTCATGGGAGAAAAAGGTCGTGCGAGAGCAGAACACTTTGGTATGAAAGAACACGCTCAGGAAATCATCCGTTTATACGAAAACATGGTAACACAAGGAAACATGTTCCCTGAAACAAAAAGAGAACATGCATCCAAAAACGCTTGACTTTTATATCATTCAGGCGTATACCATAGAGAGTATATAAGACTATCTTTATCATTTATTTCTGGGTTTTCTCCATCTCTTTATGCATACTATTACGTCTCGAGGATATCTTTCTTTCCTCATATCAGCAGCGATTGCTGTTGCGCCTCTTGCAGGCATTATCACTCCGTTTGTAGCGCATGCGGACACATCATCTTGCACACCAAACAACACGGTGCTCAATATTGTCGCACACCAAGACGATGATCTTCTTTTTCAGAACCCAGACCCACTTCACAATATTGCCGAAGGATACTGTGTCCAAACAGTCTATCTTACCGCAGGAGACGCGGGACGTGATTCTTCATACTGGCTAACCCGAGAAAACGGTCCCAAAGCCGCCTATGCGCTCATGGCAGGTGTTACAAATGAATGGGTAGAATCTATAAAGGACATTAACGGACATTCTATTTCTGTCTTTACATTACTTGCCAGTCCTGAAATTTCACTTGTATTTCTCCGTCTCCCTGATGGTGGAGTAGAAGGTGAAGGTATGGGCAATGGTACCCTTGAAGGTCTCTGGAATGGAACGCTTCCGTCTCTTGATACGCGTGACGCGGTATCTTCCTACACCTACACCGACCTCACATCAGTGCTTACGACCCTTATGAATGACAGACAGCCTGGACGTATCAATACGCATGATTTTACGATTGATTTCCCTGGTTCTGTCACGAATGATCACAGTGACCATATCGCAACTGCATTCTTCGCTAGAGCTGCGCACACAACATACACCACGCCACACACCTTGTATGGATATCGTGGATATATGTCTGCTTCGCAACCAGAAAATTTGCTTCCCGAAGAACTTGCTTCAAAAATTAGTACATTTTTCGCCTATGCACCGTTTGATATAGACGCTTGCCAAAATATAGATGCATGTGCTGGCCCATATAGTGATTGGCTTCACCGCAAATACATCACCGCATCCGAAGACGGGGGACTCACACTTGATATATGTTCCAATATCGAAGGCGAACAAACCATTGTTCCCGATGGGCATGAACTAAATGATGCGGGACAATGTGTGCTCAAAGCAAATGTCTGCCAATCTGTAGTGAGCGACGAATCCGACATGACTGATGCCGAAACACATGCAGTACCTGCATTTGTTTCTCCACTCTGGACTGCCACGGCAAACATCCCCGGTGCAACATGGATATGGAACGCTCTCAATCCTCTTAACCCAGGACAAGAAGAGACAGTTACCTTCACGAAACATATTACTATCCCAGGAACTATCACGGGAGCATCTATCACCATTGCCACCGACGACACGTACCAAGCCTTCATCAATGGTCATTTCATCGGCAACAGTAATACACTCGACAATTACACCGCAGGGAATGAAGACTTCTACGACATCACTTCTTTGGTTCAAAGTGGCGATAATGAACTCTCTATTGTTGTCCTCAATATGTCAGGCAACCCCGACCCGACACTCAATCCTGCCGGACTTCGCTATCGTTTGAATATCAGCAAAGATTCTTGTGATATTACAAAACCTGTCATTGGCACAGTATTGGTCGTTTCCGAACCGACACGTGCGACAGTTTCGTGGACTACTGATGAACCATCTACATCAAAAGTCGCCTACGGTGCCGATACTGCATATGGAAGCGAAACAACCGAAGACACAACACTCGTCACCGACCATATTGTTGTCATTGAAGGACTTTCTCCTGAAACAACCTATCATTATCAAGTCATATCACGCGACACGGCAGGAAATACTGCCACAACAGACGATGCGACTTTTACAACGCCCGCATCACAAGATGATAACGGAGATAATGATGGTGGAAATGGCGGCGGAGGAAACGGCCCTATCAGTGGATCTGGTGGATCTTCGGTACCGACACTCATCATCACCGAAAAGGCAAAAGCTGCACAAACACCCTTAGGAAATATGTTGATTACGTGGTTGACCAATCGTCTTGCCTATGGACATGTCATCTACGGTATCGACACAGGCACACCCTACAGCATCAACCTCACACAACCAAACTTCGGTTATCCGTTGAGCGTCCCGAGCGACCCCGCTGACCCCACACATATCGATGGTCCAATGACCATGACACATTCATACCTTCTCGAAGGTCTTGTCCCAGGAAAAGCCTATCGTTACCGTATCGTCTCGCATGCATCTCCTGCCGTTGTTACCGAAGAAGACACCTTTGTCATCCCCACGGCTGAAGGAGACGTTGCCACCACAACGACAGATACCTCTCTCACAGAGACAACGACTGGAGTAGCCCAAACAGGAACAACGAGCGGATCACCCGCAGCGCAATCATCTGCATCAATTGCAGATGGTGGAGCTACGGCAGGAGCAGGAACAAGCACACCTCTTTCCGACGATGAAGGAACAATTTCTGAAGGAAATATCGAAACAGATCAAGCGAATGACACGACAGGAAATCGCCTTGTTGCCTCCTCTGGACTTATTACTGCATTTGCAGGAGTTACTCCATGGCAATGGTTCCTCATCGTTCTTGTCGTTGCCGCAATCATCTTCTTTGTCCTCTGGAAGAGAAAGAAAGACGAAGCACAGCAATAATTAACCGATGTATCATCCTGTATCCCGTGTAGCGACAACCGTCATACACGGGATACGTGTATGTGGATAGCATTCTCAAGAAAACTGTTATACTGATATCATTATTCACATTATGACACCTAGTATGTCCGACAATTCACCAAAAGAATCACGAACACATATCGGACGCATTGCTTCACTGACACTTCTCGGTGTGCTTATTGTGTCTGCAGTTATCTTTTTCCGTTACGGAGCCACCGAAACATACGACTTTTCCTATACCGATAAAGCATCCTTCACTCATGGACCTCGCGTCGAAGAAAACACGGGCGAAGAATCACTTCTTGCATCGGCGCAACGCGCGTGGAAAAAAATCGTACGCAAAAGCAAACGTTCTTCTGTCCGTGAAAAGACATTGACGTCCAATACACCCGAGACTACGTCTGAGACACCGTCCGAAGCTCCCACAGCTAAACCTACAAACACATCAACGCAAGAAACACCCTCGCCTACATCCGACACATCAACCACTGCTTCGACATCATCGGGAAATACGACAACAACAGGAACTGGAGGAACTGTTGCGTCATCTCCTACACCCACCGCACCTGTGGCGCCTGTCGTAACACGTTCTTCTGTCCCACTCAATGCGCTTGGTATCGCAGCGGGAAGCGGACTCACTGCCATGACTCAAAGTGAACTCAATACCTATTTCCAAGGACTCAAAGATGCCGGCGTCACATGGGTGCGTTGGGATATCAACTGGGGTGCCGTCCAAGAAGCAGGTCCCAACGTCTACTACTGGGAAGACCCCGACCGCGTTGCAAACACAGCCAAAAAATATGGCATCAATTCTCTTGGTATCATCACCTATGCACCTGTCTGGGCACAAAACTCAACATGTATCAAACAGAACACCTGTGCGCCTGTTGATGCAGATGCTTTTGCAACATTTGCATCGTTAGTTGCTACACGATACAAAGGAACGGTCTCCCATTGGGAAATCTGGAATGAACAAAACACACCCCAAGACGGATATGCCACTCCCAACGTCGCACGATATGCCGAACTTCTCAAAGTAACCTATACCGCCATCAAACGCGCGAACCCCGATGCATTTGTCATCACTGGTGGTGTTGCTCCAGCAGGGGACGAGGATGGTAATATTTCACCTATCACCTTTGTAAAAGGTCTCTATACCTATGGAGCAAAAGATTCATTTGATGCAATCGCACTTCATCCGTATACCTACCCACTCAGTCCGACACGTGATGTGGAGTGGAATAACTGGGAACAGATCGCAGATATCCGTGACATCATGGTCGCAAATGGTGACAGTGCCAAACGTATCTGGCTTACCGAATATGGCGCACCGACAGGTGGTCCGGGTAAAGCGCGCACCATCAACCCATCAACATTCGTCTATGGAGCAGACTATGTAACAGAAGCAGCCCAAGATCAAATGGCTCAAGAAACAGTAGCCCTGTATACTGACCATACTTCATACCTCGGCCCATTCTTTTGGTATAGTTTCCGTGACCTTGGTACGGCAAAAACATCTCCCGAAAACTTCTTTGGTATACTTAGGCATGACTTGACACAAAAACCTGCTTATGTTACTCTCAAAGAATTCGCTGCGCACTTTAATACGGAATAACAGTGCGAATCGTATAACTTATTATTTTACACCACGGTTATCCGCAGGGGATTCTTTTGTATAATATGCCTGATACATCATTTATCATCATTGCGTATAATGAAGAAAAAACCATCGATGCATGTTTAACATCGGTTAGAAACCTCAATGGTACTTCGAATACCGAAATCATAGTTGTTGATGACGGTTCAAAAGACCATACACTTGAGGTCGTTCAACGTCATGTAAAAGAAGATCCTCGCATTGTTATTGTATCGCTTCCATACAACCAAGGAAGAGGTGCGGCACGTGCAGCAGGAATACGATCCGCAAAAGGTGATACATATATCGCATTTGTAGATGCAGATATTATTTTACCAAACCATTGGTATACAATGTGTCTTGCTGAAATGGACAAATACGACGCAGTAGGCGGGCTTGCAACACCTGATGCGGATGTTAACTTTGTATATGGAATATTCAATTTAAAACCAAAACTTTTAAGACACACAGTTACCGTCAGTGGGGGAAACGGACTTTATAAACGCAAACTTTTTGATAGTTTTTCTTTTGATAGCAGATTAGAAAATGGAGAAGATGTAGCATTTATGCACGCAATGGAACGAAACAATGTTCCCATGCGCTCACTAGAACATTTAGTCGTCGCTCACAAAGAAGGTAAATCATTTGCGGAATCATTCCGATGGCTATTTGAAATGGGAAAGGGAGCTACTCGTCAGTTGAGAACTCAAAAAAAATTTCGTTTCCCTGACGCTGCATGGATAGTATTTCTTGGTTCCTTACTTACAGGACTTGTAACAACATTTATATTTAATACATGGTTGCCGCTCTTTCTTCCATTCGTATATATTGCTTTAACATCAGCAATTCATCTTTATACTCGTTTTTACATCTCAAAAAAAGATATCCTTTTATTTATTCCTGCTTGGCTCACACAGACGATACTTATCGGGGCATATTATATAGGTCGTACCGTTGGCATATTTGATCCTGAGCATCCTAAACATACAGCACGTCTTATGGTATGTTTTGATTTCGAAGGAGTAGACGGTATGCCCAATCAAGAAATTTCATATAATATCATGCAATCAACTGAAATCATTTTGTCAGTTCTTAAAAAATATAACATAAAAGCAACTTTTTTTGTGCTTGGAACATTATTTAAAACACATCCCGATGTAATACGTATTATTGTAAATGATGGTCATTATATTGCGATGCATGGATATACGCATGAGCATCTTGATAATTACGAAAAAGAAAAACTTGTTGAATTTGAAAACCACCTTATTGAAGCATCTCATCTTGCAAAAGAACTATCCGGAAAAACGGTGACCGGTTTTCGTGCGCCATATCTTATGGCTCCCAGATTCTATTCAACTGCATTATATAGTCTCCTAAAAAAACATGGTTATACATGGATAAGCAATCGAAGCATCCGTCATGAGCGTGAATTTTTACATACGAATTTTTCTCCTCTTGCGCTTCCTATGAAAATAAGATTTTTTCGTAAAACACTTTTTGTACTACTTAACTGGCGTATGTTATTCACATACGCAATTGTTCCTGAAACGCGAATTGCTCCTATACAAAATCTTCGATGGCTACTTTCAGGTGCAACACCTTTTCTTAAAGATGGTCTTTGGGAAATACCAGCACATGCTCCGTTTGATACTGAACTTGTTGGATTGCCAAACATACATGAAGACACACCGCCTTCTATTATTAATCATGCAGTACACACTCTTGTAGATAATGTCCTTGATGCGGAAGATATATATACGGTATCTTTTCATGACTGGGTTATAGGAACAGGCAATAGACCACGTATTCTCGAAGAATTTCTCTCTGTTGTCGCTCGTCATTCCAATATTTCATTCGTTATCCCTGAAGATATTATTTGCTCAACTAACAAAAAAGCATGAGTGTCTTTCCACATATCAAAAAATTTCTTACCGTAACACCACAGTGGGTTGATATCCTTGCACTCATCATCCTCAACATAGGGATTCTTTCTGGTATACCTATCATGAGCGATGTTTTTGGTCTACTCTTTTTACTTATTCTTCCCGGCGTTCTTCTCTTGCGCATTCTAAATTTTTATCCAGAAACGATATGGGAACGTATCCTTCATATTGTATCACTCAGTATTGCGATACTTCTCATTGGTGGACTCATAGAAAATACTCTTTTACCATTATTTGGTATTTGGAAACCTTTGGAAAAAATACCACTTCTCATATTTTTCGATATTTTATTTATTATTTTTATTATAATCGGTACTCTTCTCGGGCGTCGTATACATATATTTTCCCCAAAAAAAATTCATTTTCAACCCCACCAAGTATGGCTACAAGCCCTTGCTTTCCTTCTCCCACTTTCTGCGATTGGTGGAGCTACTATCCTCAATAATGGCGGATCAAACTTTCTTGCAATAGCAACCCTCTTAGGAATCGCTGGATTTCTTTTATATGCCGGAATACGTATTACTTCACAAAATGAAACTTTTATATTGACGTGGGTTTATGCCGTGTCTTTTGCACTCCTTTTAGGAATGTCAATGCGTAGTCTCCATGTTGTTGGATGGGATATAAATAATGAACTACAAGTTTTTCGTATGACACATGGTTCTGCGTTTTGGTCCATGTCACATTTGCAAGATGCTTATAACGCATGCCTGAGTATTACCATACTTCCAACTATATTTTTGCGTTTTACTCATTTTGTCGATGAATACATATTTAAGTTTCTCTTCCAAGCAATATTTGCATTGATGCCTATCGGCCTATACTATTTTATTAAAGAACTTACTGGACAACGTAAAGCGATACTTGCTACTACGATGTTTCTTGGAAGTGCTGTATTTTCTCATGGCATGCCAACTCTTATACGCCAAGAATTTGGTTTTCTTTTTTTTAGTTTAATATTGTTCATTATTTTTTCAGAAAAGATCAAATCAAAAAATAGAAATGTCTTACTTGTTTTATATGGAACAAGTATGATCCTATCACATTATTCAACGACATATGTCGCTCTTTTCCTACTTGGAATTACATTTCTTCTAAATTCTATTCTTAGAATACTGAAACGTTTCTCACCACCAACCACACTCGGAGAAATCTCTCATTCAATTAGTATGTGGTTTCTTATATTTCTTGCTGGAGTTGCATTTATTTGGAGTGGCGTTATAACAAAAACAGGAAATAATATCACTGGATTCATTGATCATTCCCAATCAAATATTTCAGAAGTATTTTCATATGATACGGTCGCCCGTTCTATTAATCAATTATTTTTCCCATACCCTCATTTTGAGGACGTTAACACATATGTAACGCGAGAAAGTCTTAATTTTAAAAAAAATCATTCAGATTTTCATTTTTATTCAGAGAATAAATTCTCTGAAGAACACATAAGCCGAATGGATTTCTTAGAAACTCAACGTTATTTGGGTGACGTTCCACATGTGTTCACAAAACAATTATCAGTATTTTTTAAATTATTCCTCAATAATATATTTGTAATATTTGGATTTTTTGTACTTCTAGGTTGGTGGTTGAAACGTAAACTCGTGTCAAGTGAGTATGTTCTACTTGCGGGAAGTGGATTTATTATACTCATATTACTTCTTATATTACCTGATGCTTTAACACAGTACAATATCGATCGCATGTTTTTTCAACTGCTTGTTATTTGGGGACTTCTAAGTGTAGTGGGAGGACTTTCCATCTTCTCTATTTTTTTTCAAAAAAAAGATGCTTATATCGCAATGACCATCTCATATATTATTCTTCTTCTTTTCTATAACGGAATTATTTTTACACTCGTAGGGGGTCCTACATTTCTTTCTCTTAACAATGCTGGTGCAGATTATGAGAAATTTTATGCACAAGAAGAAGAAGTTACGGCTGCGCAATGGCTTGCGACACATAATGATAGTTCCCCTATATTTGCAAGTTCATCCGGATACAATCGCTTAAGTGCCCATGGAAACATATTGTCTTCACAGATTTTTATAACTCTCCTTCCTTCTATGATTGATGTAAACGGATATGTGTTTCTCACGCACATGAATACAGTTGCTGGGTTATCAAGCTACCTCGTTAACAATGAAGAATATGCATATAATGTTCCTACAGAATTTTTTGATACCTACAAGAATCAATTATATGACAATGGCGTCGCAAAGATTTATAAATAACATTCATGAAAACATCACCCTCAAAAACAGTTAGTGTCTTGATATGTAGTCTCAACGGTGCATCACGTATCGGTGCGTGTATTAAAAGTGTATACACCCAAACAATTGACACAGAACATATTGAATGTATCGTTGTTGATGACGGCTCAACTGATGATACCGCCCAAGTCGCGACAGTGGCAGGAGCACAAGTCATTCGTCTTGAGACAAACAAAGGTATTCCCATCGCACGCAACACAGCCCTTGCAGCATCTACAGGAGAAATTGTCGTTTTTATTGATGACGACTGTATTGCTGACCCTTTTTGGCTTGAGCGTCTTATCACTATATTTACTAATGATGACACTGTGGCTGCTGGCGGAAAAATAAGCGCGTATCGTCCCATGACCCTTTCTGAACGATACATGGAAGCATCTGGATATGGCAATCCACCACACCCAAGCGCTATACGAATAAGTGGTATTCTTGGGCGTCTCATAAGATATATTGATACGATGTTTCATCCCATCATGGAAGAAACTGCACCTATCGCAACAGGGGAGGCGTATACTGCAAATGCTGCATATCGTAGATCGGTAATTATGCAAGTAGGAGGATTTGATGAGACACTCAGGACAGGAGAAGACTCAGAAATATCTGCACGCCTCCGTCGTATCGGTAAAATCATGTATGTTCCTGATGCAATTGTCTATCATCAACATTATACAACTCTTCAAAAAGTAATCGGTGAACCATATCGTCGTTCACGTGATGCTTTTCTTACATATGCAAAACAAAAGAGTATGCCGCCAATCTTTCCTATGGCGTGTATATTTTTTGTTATTTGTTTTCTGATAATCACTTCTTTTATTTCTGGAAAGTTTATATTTGTGTTTCTTCCTATACTCATCCTGTCACCTATTATCTTGTACGTATGGTGGCCATTTCGTGCTATAAAGGAAAAACATGCTGAATATATCCTATATCCATATATTCAGCTTGCAATTGAATCGGGAGTCATGATAGGTTTTCTTGTTGCTTTTATTCATATACTATATCATCCTAAAAACATGTCATCTTAAGATACACATATGAATCCACGTATTTCTATTATCATAATTGTGAAAAATGAGCGAGGTATTGCAAATACCATTGAAGCGCTCAGACATCAACAACATTCCGTCCCAACGGAAGTAATTGTTGTTGATGCTTCAGACCCTCTAACACTCAAAGATATACGCGAATTGTATCCTGAAGTATCATGGTATCAATTTGAACCACGTGTCTCTGGAAAAACATCCATTCCTGAACAACGCAACGAAGCAGTTCGCCGGGCAAAAGGGGATATTATCGTCTTCATTGATGCAACATGTATACCTGTTGATGGCTGGCTTGCACTCCTGACAAAACCTATTCTGGAGGAAAATGAATACATATCTTCTGGTCCATTCGGAGCAACAGATATTTCTTCAAGAATACATGCAATTAATGATTCTGTTGCTCAATATGTTACATCAAGCGGTACTGGAAACCTTGCATTTGCAAAAGTGGTTTGGGAAAATATCAATGGATTTGATGAACAGTTTTTATACGGCTCAGATGTTGACTTCACTTGGCGATGTATAGATGCGGGATATACAATTCGTTATATCAGTGATGCATCTGTATCTCATGATTGGGGTACCGATAAAGAAAATCTTCATCGTTTTTACAAATACGGTAAAGCAAGGGCGGATCTTTTTGTTAAACATCCTAGACGTATCCTTGGGCAACTTCTTGGAGAAACAAAACTCCTTACCGCATATTCCTTATGGATATTTCTCCTACCTCTTACATGGTGGTATCCATGGTATCCTGCAACAATTCTAATTTTTGTTATCAAAAATATACGTACAAACCCATTAAAAACGATTGGCACAAATCTAGTATATACCTTTGGTTTTTATTGGCGTTTGTTTACTAAGATATTTGGCATATGAAATCACCTCATTCTCATGCACTATCTGTCCTTGTTTTTCCCGAAGATAAAAATAACCCATACCAACAGATGTTATATGAACCGATGAAAAAAGAGGGGATTAAAATCTCGTATCTTGGTCATGCTACGTCAAGTGCATCAATAAATGTGTTTCTTCGTCCATTCCAAATAATCGCATATCGTATCCGTGGCGTTCGCATAGTCCATATCCATTGGGTTAACGCTTTTGTTCCAGCTATGTACTTATGGAGAGAAACTCCCTTCAATATCATTGCGTACATCATGTATGTAATTACTTTGATGACGATCCATTTTTCAGGATGCAAAATCGTATGGACTGCGCATAATGTTTTACCACACGAGCCTGTATTCAAAGGGAATAGAGAATTACGTGCTCGACAATTTCTTGTAACAATCGCCGATCTTGTCATTACACATTCAGAATCAGGCCTTACTACACTTCTCTCATCTGGATTTTCTCCCAAAAACCATGTTGTCATTCCACATGGGAACTATATCGGGGCATATGCCAATACCATAGACCGTTCCCACGCACGAGAGCAACTCAACTTATCATCTAATGCTTTCATCTTCCTTTTCCTTGGACAAATTCGTGATTATAAGGGAGTCGATTTATTACTTGAGTCTTATACTCATGTTCGTACACCAGAAACAATTCTTCTTATTGCTGGTACTTGTAAAGATGCGCGACTTCGTGACATACTTTCTACGGCTACCACATCTGATTCTTCAATCATATGGCATGACATATTTATTCCAGACAGTGATTTACAATATTATTTTTCTGCATCAGATATTGTTGTACTTCCCTTCAAGAAAATAACAACATCTGGTTCAGCTTTATTATCATTATCATTTGGAAAAGCTGTTATCACTCCCAATATAGGTGATGTTGCGTCTTTACCAACATCTATTGCATATACATATAATCCAAATGATATTGATGGATTGAGAAATATCTTAACAGATGTACTTAATCAAAAGGAAAAAGTCCATAAATCAGGCAATGCTGCGCGTATATATGCGGAAACATTTTCATGGAACGACATCGCACACATGACAAAAAAAGCATATAAATCTTTACTTCTGAAATGAATGCTGCAAAAAAATCATATCCTTTATCATTTTCTTATGCACAAAAAGATATGCGATCATCGTTACTAATTGTCCAACAAAATAGCCCCAAGCAACAGATTCGAGTCCATATGGAGCAGTAACATAGGTAAATGCAAGAATGCCAAGGGCATTTAAGGCATTCATAAAAATATATTCGCGTGAACGTTTTTTTACATTGAGAAGAATATCTCCAAAATAATTAAGACTCCCAATAATACTTGCGAACGAAAGAATACGAAGAACATTTATTCCTTCCTTTGCATATGCGAGACCAAAAAAAGACAATGCAAAACTCCCCATTGTCACAATAACAAGAACTGCTGGAACAAGCATGATAAATGAATGCGCAATCGATTTACGTAAATGCTCTTCTAATGCTGTTTCATTGTTTGAAACCTCTGCAAAAAGAGACTGTGCATTTGCACTTGGTATAACATTAAGAAGTGTTACGATTGCGAATGGAATATAAAAATATGCTGTTTCTACGGCTCCAAGACGTGAAAGTATGATAATAGGAAGAAGAGAGCTCGGCAATATACCAAACATACTACCGAAATAATTTCCCATTGCAAAAACTCGTATATGAAAAAGGTGTTTCATCCGTGGACGAACAAATTTTATTTTTGTAGCAAAAAAAAGCCATGAGAATCCTGTAATCACAGCAACGACACTTGACATCGTGATACCGTACACAATACCAATAGCCCCAAATGAAATCAAAAAAAATGGTGTGATTATTTTTACAAATGATAAGAGAACGCTTTTCCCAAAGATATACTGAGCCTTCCTATCAGCAATAAATACTGCGTCCATAATAATAAGTGCTGTCTGAAAAATGATATAGAGAATGAATACAAAAGACAGAGGAATTATATAATCACTTTCAACAATTGGATTATGTGTAACATGCAACCACAAAAGGAATGCGGATGAAAATATAATACTTCCACAAAACGAAATGCCGAAAACAGAAGATACGAAACTATCTCTATCATTCGATGAAGGTAAAAAACGAACTACAGCATTATTGAGACCAAAAAGACTCATTGTGGTGAGAAGAGACGCAACTGAGATAAGAGACGTAGCTACACCAATATCAGCAGGTAAAAATAGGCGAGAACAAATTAGCCAAAAAACAAAACCGAACGCAGACATAATGCCCGTTGAGAGCATAATATATGTTGAATTTCGAAAGAGACTACTTTCTAAAAAATGTTTCTGTAAACGAAAAAAATACTTTTTCATATAATATATCCAGTAGGATTTTACCTGTCTAAACAACTACTATTGGCAGGTATCCCGAAAAGAGGTATTATAATACCATATGTATAAAAATTTTCAACGAACAACAAATGAAGGACCCAATAATGAACGACATATTGCCATAACTATAGCAATATTAACTGTTATACTTGTGTTTGGAGTTTTTTTTATTTGGGAATCTCTACAAAAAACAACACGACCGAGTCTTTCAACAGAACAATATTTACACGGGCCTCATCATGGAAGCGCCTACAACATGATGGCTACAATCTTACATTTTATTGAAACCAATACTTCTGAATCTCCCAAAATAGAGAGGGAAACATCCGAGGATGTCTACGTCCCAGCTCCTACAAAAAATCCTCAAGGAGATACCTCTGCATATTTAAATGCTGAACACATACAACTTGATGAATCAGGATATGGTATTGCTGCGGGAGGTGGACTTATTTATCTTGGACAAGAAGACCTAGATGCCTACTTCTCTCTTCTCAAAGGGCTTGGTACAACATGGGTTCGATGGGATATTCAATGGGGAAAGATACAACCAAAAGATAGCAGCACGTACGACTGGGCTTCTGCAGATAGGGTGGTCGAAACAGCAAAACGATATGGAATGAAATCTGTGGTAATTCTTACATATGCTCCTGATTGGGCAGCCCACCCATCTTGTGATAAGAAAATCGGAAAATGTCCACCGGCAGAATCTTCACAATTTGCGACATTTGCTGCAGAAGTTACAAAAAGATACAAGGGTTCAATCGCAGTTTGGGAAATATGGAATGAACCAAACTATACCGGTTTTTGGTCTCCTCATCCTGATGTGGTTGCATACGGAAAACTTCTCCGAGACACAAATGATGCAATAAAAGAAATAGATCCAAATGCTTTCGTACTTGCGGGAGGACTTGCTTCTGTCGCTGATGATAAATTTGGGGACATTTCCCCTTATACTTTTATTGTCTCAATCTATGCGCAAAAACTTAAAAATTCTTTCGATGGGTTGTCTCTGCATCCATACACATACCCCTTTCTTCCTTCTTATAATGCGACATGGAATCAATGGGAACAGATACTCGACATACGAGAGGAGATGGAAAAAAATGGAGACAGTGAAAAGAAAATTTGGATTACTGAATACGG
Organism: Candidatus Yonathbacteria bacterium; assembly: GCA_013334825.1. GTDB lineage: Bacteria > Patescibacteriota > Minisyncoccia > Phycocordibacterales > JACNGX01 > JACNGX01. The sequence goes on along the minus strand of JAAXWR010000001.1, from coordinate 321,059 downwards.
TGCTCCTACTGATGGTCCAGGAATAGAACGTATTGAAGATGGTGGATGGCTTTTCCATTATGGATCAGATTTCATGAGTGAAACTGCTCAAAAAATAATGTTACTTCAAGCGCTTGGTTATCATGCGGCATACAAAGAATGGATGGGTCCTTTCTTTTGGTTTACATTAAAAGATTCTGGAAATGGAAGTTCAACAGAAAGTTTTTTTGGTCTCCTTCGAAGTGATGACACAAAAAAAGTTGCATATGATTTTTATGCAACAATAATAAAATCAAAAAAATAAATCATTTTCCTAAAATCTATACAAAAAGCGCGCGCAAGCGCGCTTTTTGTATACTCATTTGATTGTATACATAGTGCATTTGTGTTATAAGAGTACTATTGTTATTGTCTATTACACTTATTTATGAAAATTGCTATCACTTCCGTATATGCCAATCCTTTGCATCCGGGGCATATTGAATGTCTGGAGCTTTCCAAGGAGCTTGCAGATGAACTCTGGGTCATCGTCAACAGTGACCATCAGGCGTCTTTAAAACGGGGTGTGCCGTCTTTTCAGGACGAAGTGTATCGTATGCGTGTCGTGGGAGCGCTCAAACCCGTTGACCGTGTCGTCTTGTCCATCGACCAAGATGGAAGTGTTGCGGAGACTTTGCGTATGGTGATTGAGGAATTGAAGGGGAGAGATGATGTGGACGAAATCATCTTTACCAAAGGAGGGGACCGCTTTGCGTATGAAATCCCCGAGCGCGTAGTGCTTGATGAACATGGTGTGCGTATCGTGGACGGCTTGGGTGCAAAGACGCATCACAGCTCGGCGTATGTGGATAGGAAATAGGTGAGAGGTGATAGGTTATAGAAACGGAACGAAAAGTAAGAAATCAGCGCGGGCATTTCATGCCCGCGCTGATTTCTTACTTCATGATTCTTAATTTCCTGTACCATCTAGAGCGCACGGCAAACTAAAAACTTGTCTAAACACGTGTTTTTCATGTATGCGATTGCTGTATTGACAAAATAACAGCTATTATGGTAATAAAGGGTTATCGTTCTTCGTAATTTCATCCAAAAAATAAAATCAAACGACAATGGCTAACAAAAAAATACGTGTATATCCCTCGTGGGTAGTCTTCTCACTCATCTTTCTGATTTTTGCGTTGCTTTCCTTTAACTCAATTTCCCAGATAATTCTAGGAAAAGAGTTGCAGGATGTTGACATGAATTTCCTCACAAAACATACGGAGCCGATTTGGTTTTTGGGGGTATTTCTTTTTTTCTTTTTCAAAGTTTTCAGTTCAAAACTAAACCCAAACATATACACAATTTATAGAAAAAACTTAACCGTCATTCCGAAAGAGCACGGGTTCGTATTTACGAGTGTGTACCAGGTCCCCAAGCAACTCCGCATGGGAACTGAACGACACAATCTCAATCTTCCCATTTTGCGTATTGGACCACAAATAACCATTGGTTATGTATTGTGTAATCCAACAGTTTTTTACCTCCATCTTGAAGATATACAAAAGATAGGAGAGAAAGGAATATTTTCTGAAGAAGCCCTACTTGGTCATATCCTTGATCTTGTCAACAGAGAAATTCTTCATGATTTCAAGAATGCCGATTCTATCGATGACGCTCCCGAAAAAGTGTTTTCTGTTGGACAGAGAAAAGAGGTCTCTCTTGACGGAAAGATGTTCCCCTTAACGGTCATCAATGAAGAAGACCGATCGAAAAATGGAAAGGTGCACATTTGCATCGTTTCCATTGAAATGACGTAGGGGGACGACAAAATCGCCAAAGGCCGCGCAAGCGGCCTTTTTTGTTTATTTGACTTTTAGAGATATATGTGATAAAAGAAATACAGTACATTTCTTTTCCAAACCACAAATAAAAACAACAATGGAATACAGAAAAACATTTGGTCTTGGTCGCATTCATGTGTCCACAAAAAGAAGCCTCTCGAATACGCTTTTTTTCGTAACATCAATGTTGACTTTTTTCACTCTTTTTGTTGTATTCATGGGTTTCTCCCCGGCGTACAGCCTCTATCTCCATTTTATCACTGGGATAGATAGGGGAGGTATTTTAATTTTTTCTCTCCCTATCATGTGTATTGTCGGAATCGGGGCAGTCTTTTTGCTCTTTTTCTCTTTTTATTTTTTCAGGTACAAAAAATACCTTGACGAAGAGGAGGATTCCACAAGAGAAAATCTTGCGATCTTAAAGGAAGGGATGCTCATTCTTAAGAGCATCTTTTCTCTCGCAGATAAGATGACGGGCGAAAATGCACCTGATTTTGCCATTGCTCTGGGAGTTATGAAAGAACGCCTCTCCATAATGAGGCTCGATGAATTCAGGAGTGATTTCGACCATATGGATGTATTTTTTTCACTAAACAATACTCTTAATGCCCTGAAAGACGACATGGTCATAAAGGTCAGTCCGTCTACTGTTTCATCAATTATCGCGGGAAAAGAGAGAGGAGAGATTGACGAAAAGAGGATCCATATGAATACGATAGAGGCGATCAGAAACCATATGGAAAAGCTTCATAAAATCATTACTGCTGAGATGCGTACTGCCAACACGTATCTGTCGGCAGTGGCTTCTGAACGTAAAAAGGTGTAGAATAAAACCGCCAAAGGCCGCGCAAGCGGCCTTTTTTTATTTGACTTTTATAGATATATGTGATAAAAGAAATACAGTACATTTCTTTTCCAAACCACAAATAAAAACAACGATGGGATACAGAAAAACATTTGGTCTTGGCCGCATTCGTGTGTCCATAAACAAAACTTATCATATGAAATTTATACGGAGATGGGCAGTAACGACCATTCTTATAATTTTCTATGTCGATCTTTCATGGCTTGATCCGAATTTTATGGAAATGATAGATTCAAGTGGTGTTATCATTATTAACTTTGTCGGTCTGTTTTTATTTTCATTTTTTTTTCATTTCTCCAGGTACAAACAGTATTTGCAAGAAAAAAGAGAGGAAGGGGAAAAAGCAATTATTATTGCTTCAGAAAACAGAGTCTGCGCTTCTGCAGTCATCGACCTTATCAATAAAATTGGCACCAATAAGTATGACACCATCATCCTTCTTGGTGCAATACAAAAAAAATTCGAGGAAATTGAGATATCCGGGCTCAAGAATATGCCAGGAGAAGACTATTCCATTGCGGAAATGTTAATTAGAAACACAAAAGGAAGATTCTCCTTTCCTATTGTCACACAAGAATTAACCGCCTCAATCCTTGCAGGAGAGGTTCTCTCGGAGAGCATGGAAAAAAGAATTTTGGAAAGGAAAATCAATCAAATACTTTGGAATACAACATCTCTTCAGAATATCTTTTCAAGATATGAAAAAGATATTATGTTGTATATTGGTACAATCAATGAGATTATCTGAATCCAAAAAGGCCACGCAAGCGGCCTTTTTTGTTTTCCATAGTTTTTCGTCAGTTTCTTGTCCATCCCATATTCCTAATTTCTAACTTCAAGTATTTTATAGTTTATCATTTTCGTCTTCATATTTCTTATTTCATATTTTATCGTCTATAGTTTTTTCTTTTTATAGTTTATCGTTTCTTAGTCATTCGTATATTCCCCAGCACCACGTAGGGTGCGGGGCAGGCGTATACATTCGTTATTCGTATGTTCATATTTCTATTTTCTTATTTCATCTTTTCCTCTATAATAGTCTCATGAGCGTTCTCCCCAATGATCCAAGTAGATTCTGGCCAGAAGATACTTCTCAAAAAACTGATGCGTCTGGCGCGCACACGTCAAACGAATCACTCGCGGACACATTTCGTACACAATCAGATACACATGCCACACCTACACACACCATTACACATACCCCAGTACCAACATCCCCGAAAAAAAGCGCACATCGTTTTATTCCCCATCTAAAAAAACGAACCATTGACGCAGTTATTCCGCCTGTCAAAACACACACATCACACGAGCCCAATACACAATCAAAAGAAAAAGACGACTGGAACATCGGTGCAATGATTGACCGTCTTGATGAAACATTTAAAGAAGACATGCGCAAAGATGCGGAAGGATTTCCTATTCTTCCACCACTCACAAAACGCGTTGACACTGCTCGCTCAGAAGGATATCGCCCAGAAGACGAAGATGAGTATGGAGTTATTCACACAGGAGCCCGCGGACCAAAACAAACACCAACGGGTACCATTGTCTTTATTGCTTTTGTCGTACTCTTTATCACATGCCTCATACTTTTTTTGACAGCATTCATGATGAATGTACTCAATTAATTCATTGTGGCATGCAATCCACACACATACATACCTACACATCATACATCACATGATACAATAGTACGCATAACGTCATCGTATGACTATCAAAGGAATTCCGAGAGAGAAAATAATGGCAGATATCAAAAAGCGCGTCGAAGATCTCGACGCTTCTTCGCGTTTTGATTATACCAATGACACGCATGCTGATACATGCTCTTTCTGTGGCGCAAAAGACGATTATGTACGCACAACAGGGCATTGCATTTTACATACCGAAAAGCATGACTGGTTTAAAACAGATGACGGTGTCCGTATATGGGACTATGCGCGCGTCAAAGAATTTTGGCGTACCATACGCGAAGAAAAAATTGCCAAAAACGACTATGACTTCACCCATGTCATCTTTCCAAAATTTGCTGATGAAAATTTTTGGTTGTCTGGGGCGAGTCGTGTATTTCGTCATGATGTTTCTTTTGTACAAGCGTCCTTTCTTGACCATGCACTGTTTTTTGAAACAGTGTTTGCAGGACGCGTTATGTTCCATGGATGTACCGTGGACGGAACAGCGGATTTTCGCTTTGCAATATGCAAGCAACAAAGTGACTTTGGCACGATACGTTTTGCTGGCAAGTTGTTATTTATGAATGTGACATGCGAAGAATCTTGCGCTTTTCGCAACAACAAAATGTTTGATGAGACGGACTTCAGTAATACTACGTTTCGAAAATCAGTCGAGTGGAATGGGTCACGTTTCTTAGGAAAAGCAGACTTCAGTCTTATCAAATCAATGGGAAAGGCAGACTTCTCTGATGTCCAATTCACGCACGCGGCAATCTTTTGGCTTTCTCGTTTTGAAAAGGCTGATTTCTCTCGCGTTACATTTTCGTCTGAACAGCGTACACAATTTCTCCAAGCAACATTTGGCAAAGGTGCAGATTTTTCACATATTGTCTTTCCTGGCACAACCGTCTTTCGACGCACTGATTTACGTTATGCGTCATTCAAAGATTCAAAAATCGACAAAGCACTCTTTTCTGAATGTACATTCAATGAATCTCTGGGACGAACAGCGCTCTTTGATGAAGTCATGCTTTTGAAAAAACGACACAACAAACCATTTGCTCCCGAACAAACAATTAAGTTTCTCGATAAGATACGTTCACGTAATATTTCTTCCGAAGACTTTGAGGAAGTAGAAGAACTCGACCGACAAATGAAAAAGAATTTCGAAGAACGACGTGATTATGAAAACGCGGGGGACTTTCATTATGGAGAGATGGAAATGCGCAGAAGAAAACTTCGCGCCGAAGTATTCGAAGTAAATACTGAAGAAGAACCTATCGCACGCGCTGTGGCGCATGCATTCAATTGGGTAACGGTATATCCTGGGAGACGTTTTCTCCTCTTTTGGTACGGAGTACTTGCTGGCTATGGCGAGCGTGCCGAACATACATGGCTTGCCATTATCGCCGCACTCGGTGTATTTACTGGACTTTTTTGGTGGACATTTGGCTTTCACCCGAATGAACTTCTTACTGCTCTCTCAATGGCTGGAGAAAATTTTATTCCGCTTCTTTCGTCACTTGATGCTGAACACACGAACATCATGCGTCGTATGATTTATGATGCAGAGACAATTGTTTCTACAATATTGTGGTTCTTGCTTCTTATTTCTGTACGAAGAACATTCCAATAATCTGCGCTTTCTCAACACGCCATCACGCGTATCTATTATTTCGTGATATACTCTTTTTATGAAGCGTTTTTCTTCCGAATCACATACACTTACCGAAGGACATGTATTTCTCGTGCTCCTTGGTCTTGTTATTTTGGCTGGCGCGGCGGCGGGGATTATGCAATTGCCCATAACAACATATGTCCCCGCTACTTCTGTTACCGACTTTGCCACATGCGCAAGTGCGGGGAATCCCATTATGGAATCATACCCTCGTCAATGTCGCACAGAGGACGGACGTACTTTTGTTGAAGCTGTCTCGGATAATAGAGAAGTGCCCACGCCATCCGAAGAAACGCCCCTTCCATACGACGACAAAGAAGTCATCGCTCTTCCTCCACAACCACATGTGGTCAAACCAGGGGGATGTGCAGTCGCGGGATGCTCGGGACAACTCTGTGTCGAAGCCGACACCGCAAGTACTATTGTAACGACATGTGAATTTTTGCCTGCATACGCATGCTACCGCTCCGCGACATGCACGAGACAAACAACGGGACGATGTGGATGGACACCAACCCCCGAACTCTCGGCATGTTTAATTGAGACAAAAGAAGACACGGTGCGTTGATTTTTTCTCCACAATACTCATGACACCCACTCCAACACAACGCATTCCTCTCTCCAATACATCCGAAACATCGTGGATGACAACAATCTCTCGTATTGCGTATCTCCTTGCGATATTTGTTGCTTTTCTTTCCCTATGCGCGGGAGGATTTTTTATACTTACACCTAACATTGTCGCAAATGCACTCGGTATTGCTCCGATGTTTGTACAAATAGGCGTAAGTATATGCGTACTTATATTCACCGCCATTGCTGGTCTTCTTGTGGGAAATGTACAGAGAGAACTTTCACATGCCAACGATATCACGCAAAGACTCAAGGAAACACGAGACCGCTATGCTGAAATTCTTGAAAGTTCTGGCGCGGGTGCATGGGAACGCAACCTTCTTGATGATTCATTATATGTTTCGGATCACTGGCGCTCACTCTTTGGATACGATGAGCAACATGCACCCAAAACATATGCCGAACTTCTTGAATCAGTGCACCCTGATGATGTGTCTGCACTCAAAGAAACACTCACACACGCCATTGGCGGAGGTATGCGTGTATACAAAACAGATTATCGTCTCAAAACAAATTCAGGTAACTGGCGATATATTATAGAAGAGGGGACCATTGAACGTACATCAGACGGCATACCTATGCATGTCTCAGGATCTACACGCGACATCAGCGCAATACGAGAAGCCGAAGAACTGCTCAGACGTCGCACTGACGAACTTCGCAAAGCAAACGAGCGTATTCATGAGGAAATGCTCAATACGAAAAAATTTGCCCAAGCAGTCGCATCTTCCAATGAAGCGATTCTTATTACCGACACTACTGGCATCATTCTCTATGCAAACAACGCATGGGAAGCTCTTACTGGTGTATCACCAGAAAAAGCTTTGGGAACCTATGCCATTGCACCTTTTGAAGCATTGTCACCAATATCCGTTGCACAATCTGTGAGACAGACATTCCATGATGGAACAACCCTCTTTACCGATGATCTTGCTGGTACGCGAGGCAACAACACACCGTATAACGCGGAAGTATATATCGCACCCATCTCAGAACATCATACGCCCATTTTTTATACCGCAATCTTCTCTGATGTCACAAAACGAAAAGCTGTCGATAAAGCAAAAACTGAATTCGTCTCTCTCGCGTCTCATCAACTTCGCACACCGCTCTCTACCATACGTTGGTATACTGAAATGTTGTTGTCAGAAAACATGGCTATTCCCGAAGAGAGTCGTAGTTATATCAAAGAAATATATGACGCGAATAAACGCATGATTGAACTGGTAGAATCACTTCTCAATGTGTCTCGACTCGACCTCGGAACTATGCGATGGATTCCCGAACCAATTCGTCCAATCGAAGCTGCGAAAACAGCACTCAAAGAACTTCAACCACTCGCACGCGAGAAACATATCACCATTATTGAATCATTTGCGACAGACGCTCCCGATATCATGTTTGACAGGGCGCAAATGCATATGATTTTTCAGAATCTTCTTTCAAACGCGGTAAAATACACACCCCAAAATGGTGTAGTGGAGATTACTATCCAAAAAGAAGGAACCGAACATCTCTTCTTTTCTGTAAAAGATAATGGATATGGTATCCCGGCAGACCAGCAAAGCCGTATTTTCAACAAAATGTTCCGTGCTGACAATGCAAAAGCGGTTGATGCAACAGGAACAGGTCTCGGCCTTTATATTATCAAGCATATTATTGAATCAGATGGGGGATCGATACATTTTGATTCAGAGGTTGGAAAAGGGAGTACCTTTTATGGTATACTTCCTATACAGCCCATACGGAAAGTCGCAGAAGAATAAGCACGTAGGGCATACATCTCATGAAACACATCTTAGTCCTTGAAGACGACTCCGCTCTTATCACTGCCATTGAACACCAACTCTCAATGCGTGGCTTTTCTCCTGTCATCGCACGCACTGTTGAAGAAGGCCTTTCTGTCATTGACGGGGAAGAACACATTGATGCAATATGGCTAGATCACTATCTCTTGGGAAAACAAAATGGTCTTGACTTCGTCGCGCGGCTCAAAGGTTCTGAACATACCAAGAATATTCCCGTATTCGTTGTTTCCAACAGTGCAGGAGCAGAAAGCATGACATCATATATGCGTCTTGGTGTTGAACAATATTATACAAAAGCGGATTACGATTTATCACAGATTATTAATGATATTTCTTACGCGCTTGAAAACGCGCAGTAACAATATGGACACAGACATTCGTGCAAAAAAAATCATACTTACCGCCGATGATGAGGACTCACTTCGTCGCGTTATGCATGCAGCACTTTCTCATGCTGGGTATGATGTTATTGAAGCAAAGAATGGACAAGAAGCAGTTACTTCTGCTCGAGAACATCATCCTGATCTTATTCTTCTCGATATCATGATGCCTGTCATGGACGGACGAGAAGCACTCCGTATTCTCCGCGAAACAGAGGAGACAACACATATTCCTGTCATCCTCCTCACAAATATCAGCGACATGGACTATGTTGCAGAAGTAACAGCATATCCACATGTCGATTATTTAGTAAAGGCAGACATGAGCATCACTGATGTCGTAAAAAAGATAGATGAACGTTTGACGTAGTTCGTAGTTCTTAGCCTGCCATGCATCCTACGTGGTGCATGGTTCGTAGAAATTGTTTGGGATTGTTTTTGTCTGTCAATATCATTTTTACGAATAACCAATACGTACGAATCTACGAATGATACATAACATGTGTGGAAGAAACTTTTTATTCGTATATTCCCCAGCACCACGTAGGGTGCAGGGCAAGCGTACAAGTTCGTACTTCGTAACCCTTAATTCTTGCTTCGTGCTTCGTGATTCCCTGCACCACGTAGGGTGCAGGGCACGCTTGATTCGAGTATCTGTCCCTCTAACCTATTTCCTACGTTCATATTTCATCATTCATCTCTCGTATTCTTGATTCTTGCTTCGTGATTCTTGATTCGAGTATCTGTCCTATCACCTATAAGCTAACCCCCTCATCACAACTATGTCCCTCAAAACCCTCCTTCTCAAAAAAACACTTGCCAGCCAATTGAAAGGTGTTCCACAAGAACAGCAAGACAAGATTTTGAAAGCCGTTGAAGAAAACCCTGATCTTTTCCAAAAGATTGCTTTGGAAATGCAAGCGGAAATGAAAAAAGGCAAAGACCAAATGTCCGCGGCAATGGCGGTGATGCCCAAATATCAAGCAGAACTTACAAAATTGATGGGGAAATAAGGTGGAACAATTTATGGAGCATAAAACGCTCAAATTTAAAAAAGAACTTGCGGATATGATTCTCCGAGGGGAAAAATACACCACATGGCGTCTCTTTGACGACAAGAACATTACCGCAGGCGATGTATGCGATCTACTTCTTTATGAAACAAAAGAAGTGTTTTCTGTTGGTAAAGTGCTCGCAGTACGCGAGACAACATTTGCTGAATTGTCTTCCGAGGATTGGGATGGTCATGAAAAATTTGATTCAGAAGAAACAATGTATACGACCTACACAAACTATTACAAACAGCCCGTCGGTCCCCATACACCCCTTAAAATCATTAAACTTGGCATACAACCACTTACGTAAAAGTGAGGAAACTAAAAAACAAAAAACTCCCCGAGGGGGAGTGTGTCAATCATCAGCGAGGACCATTATTCCAATAGACCTCATACAGAAATTGAGTGTTGACATATTGTTCAACGGGATCAAAAGAAAATATCCCGTTGTCAATCTCTGTGACAAGCATATAACAATCCTTTTTCGCATCATAAAGAATGCCACGGATTGTAAATACGGGAGATATCTCCCCCATACAAGCATGCTCGTCAATATGACAACACATACAATCATGATCATCAATACGATAATAATCACCGAGAATTTTTTTAAAGAAAATCGGTGATATATTTATCTTCCACGTCTGCAACCCTTTATCTAAAGGAGTACATTCGTTTCCCATGTAAAAGGCAAACGGACCTTCCTCATACTTTATACGTAATTCTGTTTTTGCCAATTTTTTGAGAAAATTAGTGATTCCATCCGACATGTGACACCCCTCTTCTTGTTGATATAAAATAAGTAAGGACTTTTCTAAAATAAGACTACAACTTATATCAGTTAAAGTCAATGCCATTGCGTCAAATACATTCGTCCTATATGCTTACAGAACGGGATATATTTGTGATACAACGGCTTCACTTTTTTACTCTTGCAACTTGAAACTTATAACTGACAACTTTCATTTATGCTTTCCATCGGTATCGTCGGCCTTCCCAATGTCGGCAAATCAACACTCTTCAACGCACTGACTCGCAAATCGGTCCCCGCGGAGAACTATCCTTTCTGTACCATCGACCCTGCTGTCGGTGTTGTTGCCGTGCCTGATGAACGTCTGGGCAAACTCACCGCATTTTCACATTCTGCAAAGACGATACCCGCGGCGATTGAGTTTACTGACATCGCTGGACTCGTCAAAGGTGCATCCGATGGCGAGGGACTCGGTAATAAATTCCTTGCACACATCCGCGAAACAGATGCTATCGCGCACATTGTTCGCATTTTTGAAGATGGCAACGTCACGCATGTAGATGGGTCTATTGACCCATTACGCGATATCACTGTCATCAATCTTGAGCTTATTCTTGCCGACATGCAAAGTGTAACCAAGCGCATGGGAAGTCTCGCGGGTGAACTTAAAAAAGGCGAGAAAAAAGCAAAATTCGAAGCAGACGCATTGGCAAAATTGTCCACCGCATTTGACGAAGGGATACGCGCCGAAGCATGTGATCTTTCTCCTGAAGAATTATTGGCAGTCAAACACTTGAACCTCCTTTCTATAAAGCCGATGCTCTATGTCTTGAACAGAAAAGCGGGCGCCAAGAACCTAAACGACGACCCTGACGCCTCAGACGGGCGCTGGCGCGCCCTCACCACCTTTCTCGATGAATCGGGTGCGCAATACGTCATTGTGGATGCGGGTATTGAACGCGAACTTTCAGAACTCGAAGGTGAAGACCGTGCGCTCTTTCGTGAAGAACTCGACGCGGGAAGCGATGATGGGGTCAATGACCTTATCAAGGGTTCCTACGCACTTCTCGGACTCATGACCTATTTGACGACCGGACCAGACGAGACACGCGCATGGACAGTCCCGTATGCATGTTCCGCCCCCGAAGCAGGTGCCGCTATTCATACCGATTTTCGTGATAGATTTATCCGTGCTGAAGTGATTCACACCGACACACTTCTTTCTGCTGGCTCATACGCCACCGCTCGCGAGAAAGGATTACTCCGTACAGAAGGCAAGGAGTATGTGGTGAAGGACGGTGATGTGATTGAATTTAAGGTGTGATGAGAAGCAAGAATAAAGAATCATGAATTAAGAATGGCGAAAAGAAAGTTGAACAATCAATATAGAGTTGTCATTCCGGGCTTGAGCCGGAATCCAGGTTTTTATATCTGGATCCCGCATTCCAGCCTCGCATGTATGATTCCGAAAAGAAAATATGCTTTTCAGTAGTATTATTGCTGAGTTGGGCATGTATTCCATACATCACCAATGTGAGGCTGGACGGGATGACAGTATAAAATAAGATAGGGGTGGAAAAACAAAAAACCGCGAGAGTATGCCCGGGCGGTGTATACAAGGCCGTGTTGCAGGTCTCGGCCCCCGGGCTCTCGCGGTAACCTTATGATGTCGCCCCTTGCGGGGAAGTGAAAGTTCGGTCATGTCTTTCACGAATAACGATATCTTATCTCATCAATAGGTTCTTGTCAATGGCCTATACAAAAAGCGCCCCTATGGGCGCATGGTCACTTTGTTACAGTTTCGGCCACCATTTATAGATAACCAATATGATGGCAGATAGTCCACATCCTATTGCTATATCCGAAAGATTTTTGAAAAGGAAATCTCCCAGTTTAAACTTCTTCCATCATGACACATCTTCATACGCAGTCACAAGAGTAGCGGACAACAAGACAGTCTCACTATCGTTAACTGTCTTTGGCATGTCCCGGAAGTAGAGATCCAGAGCCTTTTGGATTTTCTCATTACGAAGCGATATAATTGCTTCACGAAAATCTCTCTGCAAGAAAAGGTCGTTTTCTTTTTGCGGATCATGTGCATAATGTTCAGTATAGTGCTTACGACTAAACACTATACTCACATACACAGGAGATGTCTCTGCAGGCATTTCTTTTTCTCCTATTATCATGTCCTGATATTGAATATACTCTCCATACTCTTCCTTTGACCTTTTTGTAATAGTAAGTTTGAGTGTATCCCCACTTACTTTTACTGTGAAAAAAACAGGTCACTCGTCTTACCAAAAGAATAGGTACTCCCATTTTTCTTCCATACGCCGAAATTTTGGCGATAGGGAACCTCGCCTTTTTTTGCATCTTTCGCAGATGTCACACACGGGTGTAATATAAAGAAAAAGAGAGCAAGAAGGCAAGGAGTATGTGGTGAAGGACGGTGATGTGATTGAATTTAAGGTTTAGGAAAGAGGTTATAGGTGAGAGGTTAGAGGGACAGATACTCGAATCAAGCGTGCCCTGCACCCTACGTGGTGCAGGGAATCACGAAGCACGAATCAAGAATTAAGGGTTACGAAGTACGAACTTGTACGCCTGCCCCGCACCCTACATGGCGTGCTGTGCATCCACGTGGCGTGCTGTGCATCCTACGTAGTGCACAGTGCTAGGGAATATACGAATGACTAAAAAACGATAAACGATGAAAAAGAAAATAAGAGGTTAAAAAGTGATACGGAATCCACACAGTCTTTTTTTAGTTGTCTTGCTGAACTTGATTCAGCATCCACGTCTACAGTTTTCATCCAGCTCCACTTTTACATATAACGAGTATGCTGAATTATAAAGTGAATCTGCTCATTCATTTTTTCAGTAATGAATTTATTAATAAAAGTGGGGCTGAATCCACGGAGTAGTAAAACGTGGGTCCTAGCGTCGTTAGGGTAAACTGAGCAATACATCACTTGCATATATTTTTTTATATGGTATCGTACAAATCAGTAATTTTCTTCAAAAACATCCACTAACTAACAGGGAATAACATCATGTCTGCAATACTTTCTTTTTTAGGGTCAACCTCTATTTGGGGAATCCTTGCAAATTTTTTTTATTTTCTTTTCAATAAATACGATGGGGGAAACCCCCTATCAGAATCGTCAATTCTTGAAAGAGCCGAAAAAAAGTCCAGAAAATTATTCTTGGGGATGATACTGATTGCCTGGGGAGCAATCATCGAAGTCTTATTATTTTTCCCCAAAGAAATTGCTTTGTTTTCTTTAGAGTTTGTTTTTGCCATAATTTTTGGAATCATTGGCATTATCCGACTCAAGAAGATTGGCATGTCCATGGTTCCAAGACACGGACATGCCCCGACATGGACACTACTTCTGTCATGGATCTCGATCCTTTCAGCATTTCATCTGATGGGGGAGGGTATATTCTCGTACGATCCGTGGATGATCGTTCCAGCATATGGTATCTTGTGCGGATCCATCCTCTTCTTCTGGAAACATTATCGTCCGGAAATGGCGGTATAACACAATTCTGTTTACAAACGGCTCTTTCAAGAGCCGTTTTTTATGTACATTGGTAATTCACTTTTTTCATTCCGCCTACTAGATACTATCAACCAGTACTGCTATACTAGAACTATCATCCACGAGCGGTTTATTCTCACTCCCACTCGCGGACAACTCTATGGATACACCTTTTATGCAAGAGGGGGCACCAGTATCATCCGCTCCTACTCCTTCCACCCCAGAAGCGCCGAAGTCGGTCGAACATCACAAACACCAAGGACTATCTGCTGTCCTTAAATGGGCGCTTATTCTCGCGATGATTGTTGTGGTGAATGTCTTTTTTGCATCGGTCATACAGCTTGCATATCCCGCGCCTGAATACACAGATTTCTGTCCTGAAAAACAAGTGTACACCGCGCCCGAAACAATGGAAGCGTGCGTTGCTGAAGGAGGACAATGGACTGAAAACGCGGCATATAAAGAGGGGATAAAGAATCCGAGCGCGACAGGATATGTTGAGCCAGCAGGATATTGCAATCCTGATTTCACATGTCAGAAAGAATACGATGAAATGCGCAAGGGATATGAGCGCAACGTCTTTATGGTCTGGGTCGCTCTCGGTATCATACTCATTCTTCTCTCGGTCTTTATCGCGGAGATGGGAGCAATTTCACTCGGCTTTTCACTCGGTGGCGTCGTTTCTCTGATTGTCGGTACTATGACATATTGGTCTGACATGGACGCGTGGATTCGCGTGATTGTTCTCGGTGTCGCGCTTGTCGCACTCATTGTCCTTGGTATTCGGAAGTTTAAGGATTAGGTGGACAGGTGGGCGAGAAGCAAGAATCACGAATTAAGAATTAAGAATTACATAAACAGTGCGGGCATGAAATGCCCGCACTGTTTATGTATAAGACATTTTTAAGAAATTGACAATAAAGGATGTGTATGCTATTCTATTTTTAGAACTTCACCAAAACATATAAAAACAGAAGAAATGGCAAACTTAAAATACGCCCGTTTGGGTTACGGAATATCCTTATCATCGGACGAACTCATTCCCAGTGAGTATCTCGCACTTGGGGAGCCTTGGGACGAGGAACTCATTCTTCGTGTTATGGGGATGCCACCGAAGGAGAGTGGGCTTGAAATAAATACCCACCATCTGCGGGGAGCAAAAGAGGGCTTCATGGTTCCCGTGCTCGTCATAGATGAATGGGTATTCTGTCATGGACAGGCATCAAACGGAGACAATCCTGCGGATGTAACGAAAATAATTGAAGGGCTCGAAAGAAGCAAAGAAATATGGGATGCGCGAATACGCGCATTTGTGCAGGGTTATGAGAAGCTCAACATGGAGCCTAAGCTCCATGAAACAAAGCCGCATCTCATCCTCTATTTTTTTGAAGATATCTGATAAGTAACGGCCTCGCTGAAAGCGAGGTCTTTTGTATGAGATTATGATTCTGTAAAAAACCGACATTAAGTGTTGGTATTTATACCAACACTTAATGTTGGTTTTTTATGCCCGCGCTGATTTCTTACTATACAGAAAGAGGGATTACAGCCCTTGACAAACAAGAATTTTCAGAATATTGTTCAAAACAGTTTTTCACTGTTCGCTCAACTTCTAAAAAACACACTCATGAAAAAGAACATCTTTTATGCTGCGATGATTACCCTCATCATTTTTTCTTTCATTGCGTGGAACAACTGGATGATTTCAGTTGGACTATCTATTTTTGTAGGTCTCGTACGATACATGGAAAAATCATGTATCGAGGACGGGACGATGTATCCCGTCATAGCAATTGCACTCCTATTGGGAAATGCGTTCTTGATTTCCCTCGGGATAGTCTTTCAGTGGGGCAGTATAGCGGAAGCCATGATACCCAAAGGACCGTATCATTATGTGGTCCTTGTCGGTGGATTTTTTGTATTATGGTTTTCTTTGATCTTTTTTGAACTCTATCTCCCCGCTTTGCTGGGGAAAATAGAAGACATGCAATATGATTATAGAAATAGAAAATAATCGATACAATTCCCCGACTCTGTTCGGGGATTTTTGTTATACCATTACATTGAGATTTTCTCTTCATTCTGATACAATCATTTATACACATTGTACAGATTATCCGCGCGTTCGCGCGTTACACACCATGGCTCACTACGACCACACATCACTTGAAAAGAAATGGCAAAAGAAATGGGCGGAAGAGCATACTTATCACACAAGTGAAGACCTCACCAATCCAAAAAAGGCGTATATTTTGGACATGTTTCCGTATCCGTCGGGACAAGGACTTCATGTGGGGCATCCAAAAGGATATATCGCGACAGACATTATCGCGCGCAAAAAGATAATGGAAGGATACAGCGTACTGCACCCCATGGGGTGGGACGCATTTGGATTACCTGCCGAGAACTATGCGCTGAAAACAAAGACACATCCAAAAAAATCAACAGACGATAATGTCGCGCGCTATAAAGAACAACTTTCCCTTATCGGACTTTCGTATGACTGGGAGCGCGAAATCAATACGACAGATCCCGCGTATTACAAATGGACGCAATGGGCATTTCTCAAAATGTTTGAGAAGGGTCTTGCATATGAGTCGTATGAACCCATCAACTGGTGTCCGTCATGTAAAACAGGGCTTGCCAATGAAGACTTGGATGGCACTGTCTGTGAACGATGTGGAAGCGAGATTGAAAAAAAGCCCATGCGCCAGTGGGTTATCAAGATTACTGACTATGCCGACCGACTCCTTGCGGGTGTTGACGCGCTTGACTGGCCAGAACAAATCAAAGAGTCTCAACGCAACTGGATAGGGCGAAGTGAAGGAGCCGTCATTACATTTAGAATCACGAATCAAGAATCAAGAATCACGGACGAGTATATCGAAGTGTTTACGACGCGAGCGGATACGCTTTTTGGTGTTTCTTATTGTGTCATTGCTCCCGAACACCCACTTATCAATCGCCTAGGAGATGCTATAGAAAATATTTCTCGAATAAAAAATTATGTGAAGTATAGTACTCAGAAAACCATAATTGAAAGGACATCTGAGGGGCGAGACAAGACGGGGGAGAAACTCGAGGGTATTGTTGCAATCAATCCTATAAATGGAGATGAAGTTCCTATCTTTGTTGCTGATTATGTGCTCGGTGATTACGGCACGGGTGCAGTCATGGCGGTGCCAGCTCATGATGAACGTGATTTTATATTTACAAAAAAATATCAAAACACGTTTGATTTGAAAATAAAAACGGTTATTGATGTGGGAACAAAAATTGATGAAATAAAAGTAGCACACGAAAAGGTAGATGGTGTAGAGATTTCAAGCAACTCACACCTGTTTCCTGATTGGTTTCGATATAAAGTTTCTTCAATAGATGACATCTTCTTCTATACTAAGGTTGGAGATGATATTTGTGATGAAAATGAAGGTATACTTGTCAATTCGGGAGAATTCACTGGTCTTTCCTCTGCTGATGCACGCGAAAAGATTGTCGCCGCACTTGAAGAAAAAGGTTTGGGAAAAAAGTCGGTCAAGTACAAACTTCGCGACTGGGTCTTTTCGCGTCAGCGCTATTGGGGCGAACCAATTCCGGTTGTGCATTGTGATGCGTGTGGTGTTGTTGCCGTACCCGAACAAGAGTTGCCCGTAACACTTCCTGACGTAAAGCAGTACGAGCCAACGGGGACGGGGGAATCACCCCTTGCTGGCATTGAAAGCTGGGTCAATACAACATGCCCAAAGTGTGGTGGACGCGCGAAACGTGAGACAAACACCATGCCTCAATGGGCAGGTTCGTCGTGGTATTATCTGCGCTACATCGATCCGTACAACGATATTGCACTCGTGGACAAAGAGAAAGAAGCATACTGGATGCCAGTCGATACCTATGTCGGCGGTGCAGAACACGCGACACGTCATCTTATCTACGCGCGTTTCTGGCACAAATTCCTCTATGATATTGGTGCTGTCTCGGGCGAAGAACCATTCATGAGATTGCAACATGTGGGTCTCATTGGCGGAGAAGACGGACGCAAAATGAGCAAACGTTTTGGTAATGTTATAAATCCCGATGATATCATCGCACGTTTTGGTGCAGATACGTTGCGTGTCTATGAAATGTTTATGGGTCCCTTTGATCAAAACATCGGATGGTCAACGGACAATATCATGGGAGCACGCCGTTTTCTGGAACGTGTTTGGAAACTCTCCGAACGGATTGAAGATGAGGCAACGCTTTCACATGACACAGAGATACTTCTCCATAAAACAATACAAAAAGTAGGAGACGATATTGATACCTTTGCGTTTAATACTGCCGTTTCTGCTCTGATGATACTTGTGAACGCACTCGAGAAGGAACCATCAATTCCCGTTACCATATATCGCATATGTCTGTCTCTTGTAGCGCCATTTGCTCCTCATATGGCAGAAGAACTCTTCGCACGACATGGTGGAGAGGGGAGTATCGTCCGCGCACCATGGCCATCATATGACAAAACAAAGTGTATCGCCTCAACCATGACTATTGCCGTCCAAGTAAATGGTAAAATGCGTGGAACATTCGTGGCGGAAGTGGGGATATCTGAAGAAGAAGTGACCGCACGTGCTCATGCATTACCCGAAATCAAAAAGCACATTTCTGACAAGGTTGTCAAAAAAACCATATATATCAAGGATAAATTAGTCAACTTTGTTGTTGCTTGACGTATAGGTGAAAAACGCTTGACGAATGTTTGACACTGTGATAAAAAAGGGTTATTATTACAGGATAGTAATAGGAAGAAGACATCGTTTTATTATTGTTTGTATCATCATTATCACCTATGGCAAATAAACTTACCTTCAATCCCAAGCAGGTTTCCAAGCGGCTTCTTTCCGCCCTGCCTGATCGTGGTCGCGATGTGCTCACCAAGCGCTTCGGACTTGACGACAACGACCGCTTTACGCTCGATGCTATCGGCAAAGAGTATGGCATCACGCGTGAACGTGTTCGCCAAATCGAAAACGCAGCGCTTGCCGCTATTCGCAAAGCGGATACCTATGAAAAGCAAGCGGAAACTTTTGAAGAGCTTCGTAATGCTATCAACGCGCTCGGTGCTGTCGTCTCTGAAGATGAACTTCTTTCCGCACTCGCCAAAGATGATACGACCAAAAACCACATTCTCTTCTTCCTCGTCCTTGCCGATCCCTTTACCAAGGAAAAAGAAGACGGTGCTTTTAAACAACGCTGGATTACCGACGCAGAAATCGCTTCTCGTGTCCAAAGCGCGCTCAAGAAATTGACATCTGGTATCACACGCGATGCACTCATTCCAGAAAACGAACTCGTCAGCACATTCCTCGATATGCTCGAAGATATCGCTGAAGATTATCGCACCGAAGATGTCGCACGCCGTTGGCTTTCCTTGTCCAAAGAAATTGGACGCAATCCCTTGGGTGAATGGGGATATGCGGACTCTCCGTCAGTCTCTGCGTCAAGTATTAAAGACTACGCATTTCTTATCATTCGTCGCGAAGGCAATCCGATGCACTTTTCTGAAGTTGCACGCGCTATTGAAGAAACGTTTGGTAAAAAAGCACATACTGCAACTTGCCACAACGAACTCATCAAAGATGATCGTTTCGTTCTCGTCGGACGCGGACTCTACGCACTCAAAGATTGGGGATACGTTCCCGGTGTCGTTCAAGATGTCATTAAAGAAATCTTGAAAAAACATGGCCCACTCACACGTGATGAAATCATTGACTTTGTCATGAAAGAACGCTATGTGAAGCCGAACACTATTATCGTCAATCTTCAAAATCCGAAAAAATTTACGCGTGATGCCAAAGGCCGTTACTCCGTTGCACGTTAATACATACAGTTATTCAAACGCCGTATCGAAACAGGGGACTATCCACTGCATCGATGCGGCGTTTGATGTTATACTAGTATCAATACAATGACACCAAACCCGCTCGTACGTTTTCTTCTCGACGGACTTGTCCACGCGCTCTCAGCAATGAACGAGACCGCGCTTTTATGGCTACCTCCCGTACTCGGTGTCATACTTGTTCGTTCATGGATTTACTATGTACGGATGCAATTCAATCTCTCTCGTCAATATATCCTCCTTGAAATAAAACTTCCCAAAGAAACATTCAAATCACCTGTCGCGATAGAAATGATTTTAAACGGCATCAACCTAACCATTCGAGAAGGAAATTGGTATGTTAAATATATAAAAGGAATGTCACGTCCGATATTTTCACTTGAAATGGTTTCGATTGAAGGAAATGTACGTTTTTTTATTCGTACAGAACCTGATTTTCGTAAACTTATTGAAACACAAATTTACGCACAATATCCAAATATTGAAATATTTGAAGCATCTGATTATGCCACACATGTACCCTACGGACAGCCCGGGTCTGATTGGGAACTTTTTGGTATGGAACTCGCATTTACAAAACCTGACCCATATCCAATAAAAACATATCCCTTGTACGGACTTGAGGGAAATCCAAAAGAAGAATTTAAAATTGACCCCATCGCGCCAATCATTGAATTTCTCGGTTCTTTGGGAAAAGGTGAGCAATCATGGATTCAGATTGTTATTCGCGGAGCAAAAACAAAAGAAGTACCTGGAGGAATTTTTGGTAAAGAAACTGACTGGCGCAAAGAGGGGTCCGCACTTGTAAAAGAAATGAAAGCAAAATCATACGAAGCAAAAAAAGAAGGTGCATTTACAGCACCAACAAAAGGTGAAATGGAGTCAATCGCTGCCATTGAACGTGCCATTACAAAACCTGGTTTTGATACAGGGATTAGAGTATTGTATATTGCAAAAAAAGACTCGTTCGACAAGATGGTCATTTCAACAATGACTAATGCATTCAAACAATTTGGTTCCGCTGATCTCAATGGTTTCAAACCAACAAACGTCACGAGTTTCAATTTTCCTTGGCAAGATTTTACTGGAAAACGTCTTGCGGAAAAGAAAGCAGGTATTTTTAATGCTTATGTTGCTCGTGGCTTTTTTAACCCTCCATTTAAATCAATTCCTATGGTTATGAATACCGAAGAGCTTGCGACCGTCTTTCATTTTCCAGGGCAAGTCATCAGAACACCTACGTTCGAACGCATTGAATCACGTAAAGGAGAGCCTCCGGTCAACCTTCCTTTTTGATTGTTTTTGTAGTATAATTGCTCTGTATTTTTCATATGGAAACTGAACCTCTCATATCCGAACAATCTCCTACAGGAACTTCTGGAGAACAACAAAAACAAGCATATTCCGCACTCGATGCTCGTCTTAAACGTAGTTGGGAACGTTTCGTCGCATACCATTTTCGTATACCCAAGTTCAAACGCCCTAAACGGGTTCTTATTGGTGGCTCTGCACTTGTCATCGTGTTCATGCTGGTGTTTCATTTTATATTTCTTCCTCCTGCCGGATTTCCTGTGGGAACATTGGTTCATATCGAAAAAGGAGCATCGCTTGATGAAGTGGCATACACATTCCGTGGACGAGGTATCATCCGTTCTCCACTCACGTTTCGCATCATCATCACATATTTTTCTCCATCACACGCACCGATGTATGGCGATTACTTCTTTGAAACACCGGAGTCTATCTGGACGGTAGCACAACGTGTCGCAGCAGGAGACTTCGGGCTTGACCCCATACGCGTTACTTTTCCTGAAGGCATTACCTCATATCAAATAGCAGATATTCTGGAAAAAAAACTCCCATCATTTCCACGTGAAGCATTCCTCACTCTTGCTGAAACAGAAGAGGGGTACATGTTCCCTGATACATATCAATTTCTTCCCAATGTTCTTCCTGAGGAGATTATTCGTGAAATGCAACGTACCTTTGACCGAAAGGTCATCTCCGCTCTTGCAGAAGACATTACCTCATCCGACAGAACACTGTCGGATGTGATTATCATGGCCTCTATCGTCGAAAAAGAAGCAATTACATACAAAGATAAACGCATGGTTGCGGGAATCCTCTGGAAGCGTATCGACATCGACATGCCACTCCAAGTTGATGCACCATTTCAATATGAAATAGGGAAAAGTACCTTTGAATTAACACGCAAGGATCTCATGAATGATTCTGACTACAATACCTATACACGCAAAGGTCTCCCTATAGGGCCGATTGCCAATCCAGGACTTGAATCAATTGAAGCAACACTCAACCCTATTCCGAGTAACTATCTTTTTTATCTGTCTGACTATCATTCTCAAATGCACTATTCAGCAACATATCAAGAACATATGGGATACAAAGCGATGTATCTGGACTGAGTTCGTAGTTTGTAGTTCTTAGTTCGTAGTGAAAATATAATGACTGTTCTACGAACTACCAACTAAGAACTACGAACTTCTCTTTTTTATGGAACGTACATTACAAAAGAAAAAAGGAGAAAAAATAAACAAATCATTATCGGTGTTTGTTGGTCTTTCTGGTGGTGTAGATTCTTCTGTTTCTGCTGCGCTTCTCAAAGATGCTGGATATGATGTAACGGGCGTGTTCATTCGTGTATGGTCACCGCCATGGATGGTCTGTACACAACACGATGATGAGAAATCCGCGCGTGAAGTCGCGGAATATTTGCGCATTCCATTTCGTGTACTTGATCTCTCTGAAACATACAAACGTGAAATTGTGGATGATATGATTGATGTATATGCAAAGGGAAAAACACCCAATCCTGATGCACTGTGCAACAAATACATAAAATTTGATGGTTTTCTTTCATGGGCGATTGCTGAAGGGGCAGACTTCATTGCAACAGGACATTATGCGCGTATTGCTTTCGCACGACAATCATTTTTTATGCGGGCATTTCGCCCCGCGGGCGAAATGCCCGCACCCCGACTTCTTCGTGGAAGAGACGCTAACAAAGATCAATCATACTTTCTTTGGACACTTGGACGAGATGCTCTTTTACGCACACTCTTTCCTATTGGTGGGTACACAAAACCAGAAGTACGCGCTATCGCAAAAACATATGGACTACCCACGGCGGGGCGTAAAGATAGCCAAGGACTCTGTTTTGTCGGACATGTAGATATGAAAGAGTTTCTCAGCCATTATATCGAATCAAAACGGGGTGATGTGCTCGATAACAGTGGTCATGTCATTGGGCAACATGACGGCGCGCACCTTTTTACAATAGGACAGCGACACGGCTTTCATATTACTGCAAAAACACCTGATGACAGTCCATATTATGTCGTCGGTAAGGATATCAGTACAAACACCATTACGGTTGCTCATGAACCAGAAAAGGGTGTCTGGGAGGTTGCAGATATCACCATTGAAAAAACCTCATGGGTGGGAGATGTTCCTCGCGTTGGCACACACTATAGCGCGCAGATACGCTATCGACAGAAGCCAATAACATGCATTGTCACCGCGATTGACACGGAGCACCACACTGCGCATATACATGTTAAAAAACCTATACTCTCTGTTCCCGGACAATCGCTGGTACTCTATAACAAGGACGTGTGCTTGGGAGGGGGAGTTGTGGTTTAGGAAATAGGTTATAGGGGTAGAGGAATGTAGGAAAGAGGTTAGAGGGACGGACGCTCGAATCAAGAATTAAAGGTTACGAAGTACGAACTTATACGAACATACGAAACGGAACGGGAATGAAGGGTTACGAAGTACGAACGAGTACGAACATACGAAACGGGACGGGGATGAGGGGTTACGAAATACGAACTTATACGCTTGTCTTGCATCCTACGTGGTGCACAGTGCAAAGTGCATAGTGCTAGGGAACAAACAAAATGACACGAAGCGTGAGACAAGGAAGAGACTGAGAGTTGCAAAAATAACTATACAAAAAAAGTCCGCTTGTGCGGACTTTAATACTCTATTGCAGAATAACCTATTTCATTATCATCTTGCGGAATCGCAATAACAATAAATTCAACACCTGAGATTGAATACATGTCTGAAAAAAAATGTCTTACCTCAGAACATAAATTATCTAACACATTTTTTGTTCTTTCTT
This sequence comes from Candidatus Yonathbacteria bacterium, assembly GCA_013334825.1. GTDB lineage: Bacteria > Patescibacteriota > Minisyncoccia > Phycocordibacterales > JACNGX01 > JACNGX01. The sequence continues at coordinate 296,841 of JAAXWR010000001.1, read as the reverse complement.
TTTTCTTCTGTAAAAAAATCTCAACGAGAATACATCCGTCATTAAATGCTTTTCCTCTCCTCGGGGCACCCGCGGAGTAAATAATATTTACTTTTTTCTGTTCAATAGAAAAAATATCGGTCATTTTCTTTTTGAGAAGTATGCTATCGCCCAAACTAGGACGTAATCCTGAAATTTTTATAAATAACATAATATGAATTTTCTTTTTTATAAAACAACATCCCCGATACCATATACCAATAAGATATATATGTCAATCTGTCAATTGACCAAGAGAAATAAACCGCGGTACTATAGAGAAATGACAGATACACAACAAAAAGGACAGTTTTCGCATATGTCCGCTCCCGCACGTATGTGGGTACTTCTTATTATCGGTATTCTTATTGGTTGGGGAGGATATTATCTCTGGGTCAATCGCGATATAGAGTCTGGACGGCATGGGAATCGCCCCAAAACGGAAGAAGTCCTCACAGACGAAATGAAAGAAACAGAAACACCGACAATGCCCGAAGGCATTTCGGCAACTGTCGGTGAACAGCCAGAAGGTATGCATGTCTTCTTGAACGCCGTCTCAACTGACCGCACTATTTGGGTCGCGGTACGCGAGTTACACAACGGAGGATTGTGGAACATTCTCGGCGCATCACGTCTCGATGCGGGTGTGTATGATGGTGTATGGGTAGAGCTTCTCCGCAATACATTCGGCGGACAAACATACGCTATTGTTATCTATGAAGATGACGGTGATAAGGTATTTGATCATACAAAAGACATCATGTTGCCGGGCACAAACGGTGACGGTATCGTCGCGACGTTTGGTGTGATTAGAATCTAATGCGGAACTTCGGAGATAGAACACGGAAGTGATGCGAATTAGACGCCGGAAGATACCGAGAATTTTAACAATACAAAAAAAGCGACAACGCGTCGCTTTTTTCGTATGGAGTTTCCAGAGCCTAAGAATGTTCGATAAAAACACATGTTGGATAAAGAGTGTCAAGATTGTAAAAAGAAAAGAAATTTTATATATTATAAAAAGTAGTTCTTCCGGAATCCCTGTTCGTGATAGCACCTCTTCAACGCGTGGATAGATTTTGTAGTACAAACGTTGCACGCCCGCGAAAGAAGGTACATGACGAAAAGTCTCCATGACTTTCTGTTGACCATGTTTCGGACATGGTGGTGCGTGAAGGTTCCATCCTAGTGAACCCAATCGACAGCTAAGGTCGGACGTACCGAGGCTTCGGATGACTAATACTGTATTTTTTGTGATACGGCATTAGTCGTGGTAGCGACAGGGATATTTTTAAAGCCCCTCTACGGAGGGGCTATTTTTTATACTAACTTCCTAACCTCCTCTCATACTGATATACTATTCCCATGTCTCAATACTACAAACCTCATAGAAATCCGAAATGGAACTACGGGGGCGAAAACTTTCGTCTCAGTCGCTCCAAAATAGACCTATTCGTTGAATGCCCCCGCTGTTTTTATATTGATAACAAACTCGGTACTGCCCGCACGCCTGGCTTCCCATTTTCTTTGAACTCTGCGGTAGACGCCCTCCTCAAAAAAGAATTTGATACACACCGTAGCGCAGGCAGTAAACACCCCATCATGGAACAGTACGGTGTGGACGCGGTACCATTTCGTCACCAGCAAATGGATATTTGGCGAGAAAACTTTAAAGGCATCGAGACATTTCACAAACCAACTGGGCTTACCATTTCAGGCGCCGTGGATGATGTGTGGGTCAATCCAAAAGGAGAACTCATCATCGTTGACTATAAATCAACAAGCAAAGACGAGGCAATCAATGCGCTCGATCAAGACTGGCATGATGGATACAAGAGGCAGATGGAGATATATCAGTGGCTTTTCCGTCAAAACGGTTTTGCCGTTTCTGATACGGGATATTTTGTATATGCCAATGCCACAAAAGAACCCGATGCATTTGATAATAAACTTGAATTTGAACTCACCCTTATTGGATACGCAGGTAATGGTGACTGGATTGATGGAACGATTGCAGATATCAAAAAGACACTCGACAGTACTGTGGTCCCTGCATCAAATCCAGACTGCGACCATTGCCGGTACTTTGATGCACGCACAGAAGTTCTGGGAAAGGCACTCGGGAAAAGTGGCATGCCACAAAAAGGTCTTTTTGATTAACATACCATAGTCACATTGTGTATCGTTTATAGTTTATAGTTTTACCGTTTTTATCTCTTATGGACACTCTCGTCATTATTATTCTCGCAATTATCGTTGGCACAATCATTGGCATTATCGTCGCGCGTTTTCTTCGTAGTACAGAGCAAGAAGCGGAAGTTTCAAAAACAGATGGTTCCACAGCTGAAAACTTCATGCTTCTTCAAAACCAATTAGAAAATCTCACACGCGCCATCGATGGTAAACTTGGTGAATCACGCAAAGAAATGCAAGACGCGGTCCGCACGCAATTTTCAGAATCACAACGTCTCATCCGTGATGTGAACGAACAAATGACGTCGCATCTTCTTGCGGTAAAAAAAGAAGTCGCCGAAGTGGGGGAGTCGAGCAAACAAGTTTTTACTCTTGCAGAACAACTCCAAAACCTTGAGAAGGTATTAAAACATCAAAAACAACGCGGTAATTTGGGTGAGGCAAGTTTGGAATTGTCACTCGGCAATATCCTGCCCCCAACTGCGTATGCAATGCAACACCTCTTTAAGAACGGCGACCAGGTGGATGCGATTATCAAGACAAAAGAAGGATTTATTCCTATCGACGCGAAGTTTTCACTCGATAATTACAATCGTATCATCAATGAAACTGATGAAAGTAAGCGCGGAGAGCTCGAGACGCTCTTTCGTAACGATTTGAAAAAGCGCATTGATGAAACAGCGAAATACATTCGCCCCGAAGAAGGGACATTACCATTTGCGTTTATGTATATTCCCGCCGAAGGTATTTATTATGACCTCCTCGTCAACGAAGTCGGCGCTATCAAAGTCAATACCCGTAGTTTGATTGATTATGCATACAATGACAAGAAAGTGATTATTGTCTCCCCGACAACATTTGCCGCGTATCTGCAATCAGTCTTGTACGGATTTAAAGCATTTAGAATTGAAGAACATGCCATGCAGATTGAAAAGCAGGTTGGTATGCTCACCAAACATTTGAACGCGTATCAAGAATATTTCTCCAAAGTCGGCTCGTCACTTTCTACGACAGTCAATCATTATGACAAAGCGCAAAAAGAGCTTGCTAAAATCGACAAAGATGTCTTTAAAATTACTGATGGGGAAGAGTCAATCGGTTTTGAACCAATAGCACTTGAAAAACCACAAATGAGGGAAGAGTAGATATATACGCAGAACATCGCGGAACGAACGCGGAAACAAACTGAAAGTAACAAACATTTTATGACCAATGAACAACAAAAAGATTTTTTCAATATTTGGGGTGTTGTAATCCAAATTAGCAATTACTTACTTGGAAAAATCAATGAATATGAAATGATACAAACAGACAATGCAGTAAAAGAAAAATTTCCTCTCATATCCGACGTCTATATGTACTCAATCATTTTGGACATGGCAAAGGTTGTCGGTGTAACCAGATCAGATAAACATGGATTCTTGCGTCTTGAAAGGATATCCAACAAAGAAATTACACGACGTATTCATGATTGGGAAAATAAGTACGTTGACATCATAAAGAAAATCAAAGTAAACCGAAACAAAATAATTGGTCACGTAGATATGCAAGAGGGTAGGTCGTTTATGGATATGGGTTTTTCAGAAGCGGAAACTGAACGAAGAAAAAATGATTTTGAAGAGTATTTTAAACATTTTGGGCAAGATTCAATCCCTGAAGATTTACTATCAGCTATTGAAAAAATGAGAGCATCTTCACCGGATAATGAACGATACAGTCATTCCGATTTCAAAGAAGATATTCCCCAAATTAAACGTGCGATTCATGAGATGCAGGAAATCACCAATCGGGCAAATCTAATCAGGTATAACGAGCTTCAGGGTTCCGTGTCAAGCCTGGAATGACAGACTTTACTGAGTTACGAGAACGCTTACGAATAACGAATGTGTACGCGTGCCCCGCATCCTTGTGGCGTGCCATGCACCCTGCGTCGTGCATGGTGCGGGGGAATGTACGAATACTACAACATGGAGATTCTTATTTCAGAAAGTTCGTGTTCGTATGTTCCCCAGCACCACATAGGGTGCGGGGCAAGCGTACTCGTTCGTATTTCGTAATCTTTAATTCTTGATTCGTGCTTCGTGATTCCCTGCACTATGCACTGTGCACCACGTAGGATGCACAGCACGCCATGTAGGGGGCAGGGCACGCTTGATTCGAGTATCTGTCCCTATCACCTCTGACCTCTTTCCTATCTCCTAAAATAAAGCACTTGCGCTCGTTGCCGATATGCGGTAATATACACCCACTATGGCATTTGCAGTAATTGAAACAGGCGGAAAACAATACCGCATCGGCGAGGGACAAAACCTCACCGTGGAGAAGCTCCCCAAGGCCTTTAAAACAGGGGAGACGGTTGTCTTTGACAAAGTACTCCTTATTGACGACGGTAAGACCACAAAAATTGGCACCCCGTACCTTGAAGGAGCGACTGTCGAAGCAGCATTCGTCGAAGAAGGCAAAGCAAAGAAAGTAACGGTCATTCGCTACAAAGCGAAAAGCCGATACTTCAAAAAGCGCGGTCACCGTCAGACATACAACAAAGTAACGGTTTCCAAGATCAAATAACATCTTACAACACCCCGTCCAAGCGGGGTGTTGTGTTAAAAAATAAACCCCCTTAAAGGGGGTCTGCTGGAACACTCTCTTTCAAACCTTTCTGTTTGTGCTGTTTGTGAAGAGACGAGAGCATTAAGGGTGTCAATAAACCCATAATGACTGTCAATGCACAAACCATGTAGAATACCTCAACATGAAGTATTCCCATGAGGTGCAGAATGCTCCTCAAAAATGGTATTGAGCCCGCACCTAGTGCAGTGATAATCATCACAGCTCCTCCAAGAAAAGCAGAGTATACTGCGAGAAAATCTCCTTTTCTCAATCCTCGCAATGAGAAAACATCCATGTACATGGCGTTTCCCACCGCAAGGGCGGAAAACATCATCCACCAGTACACAGGTTCAAGACCTGCAAAAAAAGCAACGATTTTTTCCATATCTCATCTCAAATTGATTAACATAAAAAACACCGTATATATTATAACATATAATAAATCATAATGTCAATTGTTTTTTATCTTCTTTTTTCTGTATAATTTATACATATTTTTTAATATCTTATTTTATGTCAATCGAACAATCTGAATTCGACGCAACAGCACAGATGGAAGATGATTTGAAAAAAATTAATGCGGAAATTAATGCAGAAAATGAACGCTCGGAAGATCTTTTGGAACGCTTTGCAGAAAATAATACGAGACTTGAAAATCTTCCAGAAGAAGTTACATCTCGACATCCTGAAGAGACGTCGAGTCTCCGAGAAAGAATTTCAACTTTATACAAAGATTTTTTTATACAATTTTCAGAAAAGCATAATGATCCTGAACTTGCAAAAATGAAAATCATGTTTGCAGGACTAGGTCTTGGTACTCTTGCTGCAGTAACAAATATTGCTCCAGAATTTCTTAATGAGACAATCAAATATCTTCCCGAACAAATTCAAACTTTTCTTCAAAGTCCTGAAAGTGCCTTTACCACATGGAATTTAATGCCTGGTGTTGATAGTATCGCAAAGATAGACGAAATTCGATCCGGACAAGAAATTACAAGATCAGAGGCAGGAGTGAGAATGGCAAGCGCTTTAGCAAATGTTCTGACTGGAACAAGCCTTGGTGTTTTTTTGGGAATTACAGCTGAAAAAATTACCAAAACATTTAATACTCTTGGAAAACAATACAAACGTCAAAACAAGGAGATTGTTTAATAATTTATTCATTAAACTGGATTAATGCACTATTATGGACACACTACAAACTAATCAACAAATCAGTAACCTCAAAGAAAAACTTAATCAACTTGAATCACAACTTTCCTCAGAAGAGAAACTGGAAATACTTACAGAGATGAATGATTTGCTTGAAAAAATAAACGTCACAATAGAAGAATATTTACATTCTGTTGAGGAATAATTGATACAAAAACGATAAAACAGCCCCCGGAGGCTGTTTTATTGTTTTTGTATACACAGTCATGCTTATTTGAGATAGTATAAGAAATTTTCGTTCTCCCCGTCTTGTCCCCATGTTCTCCACGAAAAAGTATCTTTTTGACTGGTTCGCGCTCCGCTCCAATGTGATACAATGAAGCGACCATGGCACAACAACAGGCACAAAAAACTGGTGGAAGGATTCCTCCTCAGCATATCGATTCGGAGAAAGCACTTCTCGGTGCCATTATGATCAAGCCCGCGTCAATGATTGATATCGCGGATATTATCGCTGCTGAAGCATTTTATGCCGATAAGCACCGTATCATTTATGAAACAATGCTTGATCTCCATAAAAAGGGTGATCCTATCGACCTGTTATCTCTCTCAGCACGTCTTGGTGATTTGAAACAACTTGATCGTATTGGAGGAAATGCGTATCTTTCAGAACTTGCCGACGCGGTACCCTCTGCGTCAAACGCTGAGTATTACGCCCATATCGTAAAGTCAAAAGCCATCAAACGTGAACTTATTGACATTGCCAATATTATTAGTGACCTTGGATACGCTGATGAAAAAGAAGTGGAAGAAGTTCTTGATGCCGCCGAACAAAAAATTTTTTCCGTTACCAATACATACGCCAAACGTTCATTCGTGCCAATCGGTGAAACACTTTCTGCCGCGTTTGAACACTATGAGTCACTCCAAAACGATGAGCGTGAATACCGTGGCGTACCGACGGGGTTTGCTGATCTCGACAAAATGCTTTCGGGACTTCAGCCATCAGACATGGTTGTCCTTGCTGCACGTCCCTCCATGGGAAAGACAACCTTTGCTCTTGATATCGCGCGCCAAGCTGCAACAAAACACAATATCCCTGTTGCCATCTTTTCTCTTGAAATGGCAGCGCAACAACTTGTCAATCGTATGCTCTCGGCTGAGGGACGCATTGACGCATGGAAACTTCGCACAGGAAAACTCTCGGGTGATGATGAATTTGAACGTCTCCAAGACGCCCTAGGACGACTCTCACAGGCGCCCATCTATATTGACGACAAACCGGGCAATACCATCATGGGCATGCGTTCCATGGCACGACAACTCAAAATGAAGCACAATCTCGGTCTTATTGTGATTGACTATATGCAACTCATCACACCCAGTCGTCACTTTGATAATATGGTCAACCAGGTATCTGAACTTTCCCATGGTATCAAAGCACTCGCTCGTGAAATTGAAGTGCCTGTTCTCGTCTTGTCCCAGCTGTCTCGTGCTGTTGAGTCTCGTGGGGGCAAGCCACGACTTTCTGACCTTCGCGATTCAGGAAGTATCGAACAGGACGCGGACGTTGTTATGTTTATCCATCGTGATGATAAAATTAACGAAAACTCTGACAAACCAAACGTTGCGCAGATTCTTATTGAAAAGCACCGTAACGGTCCAACAGGATTTGTTGAGCTCTACTTCGATGACAAACAGACGACATTCCTTTCAATCGATAAGCGCGCGCAGGCAGATCCGTTTGAATCTTTTTAAGATAGAATTATGAATTATGAAACACGAAATATGAAATATGAAGCGCCAGCAAAAATTATAACTTTTCGTGATTTAAATGCGTGGAAGCTTGGACATAATCTTGTTTTACAAGTGTATCGAATGACGCGTTTTTTCCCAAAAGAAGAGATGTTCGGGTTATCTTCTCAGATGCGCCGAAGTGCCATTTCGATAACATCTAATATTGCAGAGGGCTTTGGAAGACAGTCAATTAAAGATAAGATACACTTTTATACAATGGCACGTGGATCTTTGACCGAATTACAAAATCAACTCATCATTGCACACGATATAGGAATACTTGATGACACATCTTTCACGAATGCGGAGTTAACCTCTGTAGATGTACACAAAATAATTAATGGTCTTATAAAGACTTCACGGAATCATCCAAGTCTCTCCCGTTAATATTTTTGTTTCATATTTCATATTCCATTTTTCTTTTTTCACTTATAGCGTATGAGCATACTCGACACCCTTACCGATTCATTCAAACGTTTCCCCGGCATTGGCTCACGTCAAGCACGGCGGTTTGCGTATTTTTTATTAAACAGTCCCGAGAGTTTTAGAAATGAATTGGCACAACAAATTTCGGGTCTTTCATCAGAAATCAAACAGTGCGCGTCATGTTACCGATTTTTTCGCAAAGAAAACGGCACGACACTCTGTCCTACATGTATCGATCCCGCTCGCGACAATACGACACTTCTTGTGCTCGAAAAAGATATGGATTTTGAAAACATTCATGGTATGGGAGCATATAGCGGACGTTATTTCATACTTGGTGGATCACTTCCTATTCTTTCTGATGATCCCGCGCGTCGCATCCGTATCAGACAACTACTCACTCGTGTAGAGTCCGGAGCATCACAAGGTCTCAAAGAAATTATTCTTGCTTTTGGCGCAAACGCGGAAGGGGAGAATACAGCACAGTATGTAAGTAAAACACTTGCACCCATTGCGGAAAAGCACACCATCACCATCACCGTACTTGGGAAAGGGCTTTCCACGGGTACTGAGCTTGAATATTCGGACAGTGATACATTTGTACATGCACTTCGCAATAGACGGTAATGAAGACTGGGGTGATAGGTTATAGGAGGAAATGGGAGAGAGGTTATAGGAACTGAAGAAATGCGAGATTTAATGTCACAAAATACATGCATGGACACTTTGCATTTTTATGAAATTATGATTATATGGTATTAGTGTAGTATCAATTTGTGGCATTTCGCCAATCTCTCATCTATGGGAGGGATTCTTTTACGAAAACAAAATGGACATCCTGCAAACAATAGGAAACACTTTCCTTCTTTGTGATACCGAAGGAAGACGTGTTGTATCAAGAGTAATTTTTAAAGTCACTGCTACTCTTGGAGCATTTCTGTTATACCCCATTGGGATAATGGAAGAAATCGCAGAGATAATTGAACCTGATGAAGACACAGATGATCAAGTAATCACTTCCGATTACAGCATCTCGATTTCATCCAGAACGGGAGAAATTTTTTAAAAATAAGATTATATCTTTTCTACACGGCCTCCAAGGTCGTGTTTTTATGATGTCCTCACTGCGCGCGCACCTTCGGCCGTGTCTTTTATTTCATATCCTTTTGCTTTAAGTTCATCGCGCATACGATCAGCATTCGCATAGTCACCACGCGCACGATATGCTTCACGTTCATGTACCAGAGAAAGAATGTCCGAGGGTATTTCTACAGATGTTTGCTCTGCCAAACCAAGCCCGAGCACACTATCCATTGCAATAAGCGTCGCGCATTTCTCGGCGGGAGAGATATCTGAGGAAAGTATTTCGTGTGCCACAGCAAGTGCTTGAGGGACATTTATATCATCAGCAAGTGCGGTATCAAAACGCTTCATCGTCTCTTGATGAGGAGAAGCAGTGTTCTCACGAGGAAGTTCTCGCATGGCCACATACAGTTTCTGCAAACCGCGTGATGCCGCGTCAAGTGCTTCCCACGTAAAGTTTTGCTTGGAACGATAGTGCGCTTGAAGGAAAAAATACCGTAGCGCAAGGGGATTGTATCCATGGGAACGGATATCATCCAGCGCATATCCCGTGCCTTGGGATTTTGACATTTTCGTATTATCAACAAGTAAATGCTCGTTATGCATCCAATATCGCGCGGGAGGTACACCATTTGAAGCTTCACTCTGCGCGATTTCATTCGTATGATGCACCGACACATGTTCAATGCCTCCCATATGAATATCCATCGTAGCGCCGAGATATGTGTTACTCATTGCTGAGCATTCAATATGCCATCCCGGAAATCCTTCACCATGTTGGACGAGAGGGGAGGAAAAGGGTGAAGACCATGTCTGGAGGGCGCGCGCATGCGCGCTTGCCTTAAAGAACCAAAGTGCGAAATCACGGGGATTTTTTTTCGCTGGGTCAGATACTTCACCAGTACCCGCGCCTGCGCGAAGCGCATCTTCATCTTGTCCCGACAGGCGAGTGTAGTCTTTTGCTTGTGACACATCAAAATAAACGGCGAGGTCGGTCGTATAGGCATAACCTTTGGTGATGAGAGAAGACACCATGTCGATGATATCTCCAATATGTTCCGTCGCGCGCGGCGCTACACTTGGAGGCATGAGATTGAGCGCAGTTATATCATCTTCATATTGACGAATGTACTTCTCGGCAATTGCTTCAGGAGACATACTCTCGCGTTTCGCACCCTTTTCCAGTTTATCTTCTCCTTCATCTTCATCAGAAGTCAAATGCCCCACGTCAGTATAATTACGTACAAATGTTACTGTATACCCAAGATGTCGCAATGCACGCACGACCAAATCACCCATAACAGCGGCACGAAGATTACCAATATGCTGTGTAGAATACACCGTTGGACCACATTGATACATCGTCACACGCAAAGACTCAAGGGGCACAAAAGCTTCCTTGGTGCGTGAAAGCGTATTAAAAAGACGAATTTCTTGCATAGATTAAATCCACCGCTTTGTGCGGAAATACCAAAAGAGTCCTGCAAACACAGATGCCATGACTCCTACAATAATCCAAAAATCTCCCGTTCCGCCAACAATTGGTGTATTTACTGTATTCATACCAAACATGGCGGCAAGGAGTGACATCGGCAACGTTGCAAAAGCGACAATAGTAAACTTCTTCATAATCTCATTTTGTTTTGACGATAACAAAGAGTCATTGGTATTGCGGAGTTCTGCCAATGTTTCCCGATGGCTTTCAAGTTCACTTGCAACACGATAATACTCTCCTGTAAGAGAATGCAAATAAGGGGAAAACTTTGCACCAAAAAAATCAGGTCCCGCAAGCTCAAGTGATTCAAGAATATCTTTGTGCAAGCGAATAGATTGACGGAAATTGAGCAAGTCACGATTCACACCAGAGATGGCACGCACCATTTCTTTTTCATATTCTTCAAAAATATGTTCTTCAATTTCTTCAAGATCTTCGCCGATGGCATCGAGTCCGTCTCCGAGTGAACGATACATCGCCCGAGCAATATGAAAAAAGACAAATCCCGCATGATCACCAAGTGTGTTCCTATCAACCATAGACTGAACTTCAAATACTTTTGAAAACTCGCGGATTGAATCAATCATCTCGTAATGCGCGGTAACAATAAAGTTTTTTCCTACAACAAAATCAACTTCTTGTTCGCCGTACTCGTGATGATTGCCGTGATTATGGAGAAAGGATGGGTAGTGCAAGATAAGATACGCGAAGTCATGATACAAATCCACCCGTGGACGCATGGTTGGTGAAGCAAGTTCTGTCGCGACAAGGGGATGAATATCAAACTCTTGCATGACAGTACGAAGCTCCTCTTGAGTAGGAGACTCCAAATCAATCCATGTTATTTTTTTATACGTATGACGTTTGAGCATAGATGAGTTACCAGTGTCGAAAAATGTAACTTTAGTATATCATAATTTCTGTTTCCACAGATACGCTCCACAAAACAAAACATATTGACTATAACAAAAAAATATAGTATATATCAATGAGCGTTCTACTCACTCAAAAAACAAATACTTCATGACAGAAAACAGCCCCAGAAAAGGTTTGGGAAATAATCTCAGGATATACCGCGAAGCTGCGAATCTTTCTCAAGAGAAACTTTCCAGAATCTCTGGTATTTCTGTGGTATTTCTGTGGAATCAATACAACAAATAGAAGAAGGTAAAAAATATCCTTCTTTAACAACTATTCACCACCTCGCTAGATTTCTCAATATTAAATTTGAGACATTACTGCATGAAGACCCCCTCTTCGATGATATTGTTGAAATTGCCGAAAGGTATGACATTGAAGGGATAGTTAACACTCTTAAAAGGATAGCGGACGAAGGAGAAAAAAGAAAAAGAGAAGAGGGTTATCCTGAAGTTGATGGAAACACATTCTCAAAAAATTGATACACACCGTGCCTGAGGGCACGGTGTTTTGTATGATAGCAAACATAATATATTGACACTCTCTTAATTCATAGGGAGCATTTTTTTATATAAGAAAACAAGCATGGCTCAAATAATAAGTTGGTCATAAAACTTCTTTAACACAGGCATGCGCTGGCAGGCAATGCTTCGTCTTGCTATACTATCCTCCATGGATTCATCATATCAACGCATTGTTACAGGGGCGATTGCCGTAGGGCTTGTGTTTGGCACATTCACATTGGGTGTATACGCAGGATACACCAATCGACCTGAAGCCCAAAAGATAGCTGGACTTGTTGGCATGGAAGCGTCTGTCGCGTCGGCGGGACAGGCAGACTTTTCACCGTTTTGGAAAGTATGGAATCTTCTTGATGAAAAATACAATACCACAGGGGAAGGAGATGACCCTCAAGGACGTGTCTGGGGAGCTATCGAGGGCATGGTGGCATCTCTTGGTGATCCATACACGGTATTTCTTCCTCCTGAAGAAAGTGAAAAATTCTCCGACGATATCAGCGGTTCCTTTCATGGTGTTGGCATGGAAATTGGCGTTCGTAACGATGTACTCACAGTCATTGCACCACTCAAAGATACTCCTGCCGAACGAGCAGGTATGCGTCCTGGGGATATCATTTTAAAGATTGGTGATACACTCACCACGAATATATCCGCGGACGAAGCAGTCAATCTTATTCGTGGTCCTGAAGGAACAGATATCGCCTTGACTGTTCTTCATGATGGAGACGACGAACCTATCGACATCACCATCACTCGTGCGGTCATTTCCATCCCTACAATCGATACTGAAATCCGCTCTGCGACAACAGGGGAGATTGTAGCGACAGCTGGCTCAAACGATGTCTTCGTCATTCATTTGTACAATTTCTCCGCGCAATCAGCAAACCTCTTCCGTGAAGCACTCCGTTCGTTTATTGAATCAGGAACACATAAACTCGTTCTTGATTTACGAGGTAATCCAGGAGGATATCTGGAATCTGCGGTTGATATGGCGAGCTGGTTTCTTCCGTCAGGAAAGGTTGTGGTACGTGAATCATTCGCGGATGGACGAGACGAGATAACCTATCGGAGCAAAGGGTACAACGTGTTTAATGACTCACTTCGCATGGTTGTTCTTGTCAATCAAGGGTCCGCGTCCGCGTCCGAAATTCTTGCTGGTGCACTCTCTGAACATGATGTGGCGACACTTGTTGGCACACGCACATTTGGAAAAGGGTCTGTCCAAGAACTTATCCCCGTTACAGAGAATACCTCACTCAAAGTAACTGTCGCACGCTGGCTCACTCCTGAAGGTATTTCTATCTCCGAAGGAGGACTTGCGGCCGATGTTGACGTATCTATCACCAAAGAAGATCTCGAGGCGCAGCGCGACCCACAGATGACCAAGGCGATAGAGATAGTGAACAATTAAGGTTATAGGTGTTAGGTTATAGCTTTTTAGAGAAGGACAGGAAGTTAGGAATTAGGAATACAGGACGAATTTTCAATTTTCAATTTCTAATTTTCAAACAATTTCCAATATACCAAATGTTTCAATAAAGAAAACAACATGTGGGTCATTGGAGAATGATAGAATTAGTGCATTGAAACATTGTTTGAAAATTGAAAATTAAAGAACATTGACAGACAAAACCGTCCCCAATAATTTCTACGAACTACGAACTAATTCTATGTCTCACCCCACTCCCGGCGTCTATCGCCATTTCAAAGGCAAAGAATATGATCTCATTGGCGTTGCACGACACAGTGAGTCATTGGAGGAATTAGTTATTTATCGTGGACGATACGATTCTGAAGAATTTGGACCAAATCCTCTCTGGGCACGTTCGCTCGCAAGTTTTTGGGAAACAGTACAAACTCCCGACGGGGAAGTGATGAGATTCACGAAATTGGAGGATTCGAAGTAAGAATCAAGAAGATTAGAAACCGAAAGAAAAAGAGCAAGAGTCTATTGCCGTAAGTGCATTCCTTGATTCTTGCTTTGTGCTTCTTGCTTCTTATCTCTATATATGCTTAAATAGACGCACTATGAAAGTCATTTTGCTTACCAATGTCCCGAAACTCGGGAAAACTTACGAGATTAAAGATGTTGCCAGCGGATATGCGCGCAATTTTTTGATTCCACAAAAAAAGGCGGAAATTGCTACTGACGCAAAAATCGCACAACTTGAACAAGTACGTGCCAAGCACACTGCCGCAGCGATTGCTGAACGTGCCACTCTTGCCAGTCATATTGAGTCCCTCAATGGAAAAACTATTACCTTGACGGAAAAGGCCAATGATTTGGGACACTTGTTTGCCGCGATTCACAAACCAGAAATTGTTTCAGCAATCGCCACACAACTTGGCGAAACCATTGATTCAGGATATCTCATGTCAGACGAAACCATCAAAGAAATCGGAGACCATATGATTGAAATCGGGGAAGGGGATATCAAAGCAACACTCACACTCACTGTTATCAAAGCAGAAGAATAATCGCATTCTTATTATTACTGTAAACAACAAAAGCGACCCGTTGGGTCGCTTTTGTTGTTTATTCGATGGGCTTAACTTAAACAAAAACGGGCATATGCCCGTTTTTGTTTTGTTTACTTTTCAGCTTTTTTTGAAACCTTTTCTTTCTTCGTGACGACTTCCGTTGGCCTTACATGAGCGACTTTCTTGACAGTTGTTTTGCCATTGAAACCGGTTTTGCGTTTGGTGCCAAATTTCACTGTACCATTTGCAAGAGCAAACAATGTATGATCCTTACCAAGTCCAACATTCTCACCAGGCATGATGCGCGTGCCACGTTGACGCACGATGACCATACCAGTTTTGGCAACCTGTCCTTCGTACAGTTTGGTGCCAAGATATTTCGGATTTGAATCTCTTAGGTTTTTAGCGGTACCCCCCGCTTTTCTATGTGCCATATAATATGTGTGTGTCCGCGTCGGCGCCTATCCTTCCGGAGCTTACCGCGCTATAATAACGTCAATATGGCAATGAGTATAAAAGAAATCGGCACAAAATGCAAGGGCATGTGCCAAACCCTTGCACACACACTAGAACGACAAGAGATATTCACCGTTCTTCTCATTTTACTTGTGGGTATTGCCTCATTTGGATTAGGGCGACTTTCTGCCCTTGATACCACGCGACATGGCAATATTGAAGTACTGGAGCCGCTCACCACCCCTACAAACGGCCAAAATAGCCCTGAGACACGTGCGGTGAACGCCTCCGCCCTTTCTGCTTCTGTTGGTTCTACGACTGCCACACAAGGCAAATTCGTTGCCTCTAAAAACGGGACCAAATACCACTATCCATGGTGTTCTGGTGCCAAGCGTATCAAGGACGAAAACAAGGTCTGGTTCGATACGGCCGAAGCAGCCCGCGCCGCTGGCTACACCCCAGCGGCGAATTGCCCAGGACTTGAATGATGTCTCGGGTTATTGGTATATGGTAGTTGTGTTTTATTTCATAAAAAATGTCACCTCGGGCTTGACCCGGGGTCCAGAGCATTTTTTACACACCTTCATTCACAAGGATCAAATAAGGTATCGTACAAATCAATCCGCTGCGGATTCATTTTTTCAATCAGTCAAAGCTTCCATTTCCTCTTCCCATTTTTTAACTGCTTTTCTCTCGCAATGGCACTCGTCACGTCTTCCATCTACTCGTAATACACGAGTATATGCACATCATATCGTGCGGTAAATCACTCGGTTATGTTGTGTTTGTGCTGGTAAACACGTCTCTGTAAATCCGATGTGACTCCTGTGTATAAGGTGCCGTTCCTCTTGCTCGCCAGTATGTATACGTAATATGTTTTCATAGCGTGTGAATCCTGGATTCCGGGTCAAGCCCGGAATGACAAACGACATATAGACAATGGTAAACAAAAATCCTTTCTACTATTCCGTAGCCGTATCCTCCTCATCCTCTTCATCAAGAACTTTTTTCTTTGATAAGCGGAGGGTTTTGGATATGCTTACTTTTTTTGCCTCCTCAATTTTTTGCTGCTCGTTGTCTCCCAATTTTTCAAAAACTTCCTCGAGCTTTTTCTTATCGGGCGCAAGCACGTCATCCCATACACCAGCCGTACGAAGTATCGGTTCGACTTTTTCCATATCATAGGTAACACGCTCTTGGGCACTTCGTGTCACATATCCATCGGACGAAAATACCCGTTCAAACCCTTGTGCATCCATGTAGCGGTTGATGACGTCTTTGAGCGCGGCAACGCGCTTTTTTTGTGCATCCTCCAAATCTTTAATTGCGAAAAAATCAGTAAGCGCTTGTCTAAGCTCATCTTCATTCGGCGCTGGTTGGTCCTCCTTGCGATACTCATGCGCCCACATCGGACACAGAGCACGAAATCCACACCATCCACACAAAGCACTTGGCGTGGGAGGAAAGTCGTCTTCCGCGGTGCGCTTTTCCACCTCACGAATCATCGTCAATATATGCCGTTTCGTTCGCTCAAGTTTTTCTCGTGTCATGATGGTCGATACTTTTTCATTGTGCTTCAAATAATAGAGTGACACCGTAACATCTTCGGGGGTAATATGTGGCCAACGGTCGACTATAACGAGACTGTATAAACCGAGTTGAAGATTGTCTTCAAGCATTTCAACACTCGGCATCTTCTTACCTGTTTTATAATCAATAATTTCATATCGTGATGAATCAGGGTCTTTATCCAATCGGTCCATGATACCCGCAAGCGTATGCGTTTCACCTGTCTCTTCATCAACAATATCAAGTGAAAACCTGCTTTCAAGCTCAACCGCATTAAAATTCCATGGACTATTTTTCTTCGCAAAACTTTTAAGAATCGCAAGTCCTTCTTCTACATACATCTTTTCTTCGGCATCTTTCCGCTCTGGGTCACGCCACGCAATCTTTGAAGCGGCGCTCTTCCACATGGCGATATATCGATTGATGACTTCATCGAGGGTAGGGTAGAGTGGGTCACGCGTAAACATAAAATTGAGCGCATCATGCACAATAGTCCCAAATACTTGCTCGGGGCTTTTAGGTGTTTTTATTTTATCAATATTCTGAAGTTTATATTGCAAAGGACACGTTTTAAACGTATCGAGAGCAGAGTATGATGTACGCATATGACAATAGTATATCAGCCAAAGAGCGTATACGCACCTTCATTGACTTATCAATAAAAAAATGATTTTATGTATTGAACGTGTTCTTTTTTAAAATAACATCATAGAAATGACAGTAAAAAAACGACATTTTATTGCCATAGGAATATTGTGCGAAAAAGAATATCTTCCTAAAAGATCTTTTCGTACATTGAATGATCTTCTCATCCTCAAAAGAGAAGATGAATCCCCTCGACGCGTCGAGATGAAAACGTTTGGATATGCTTCAACCGTACTTTGTGGATTTCAGTCAGGTACAATGTATGCCACTGTTGATGATGTCCCTGCATGGAAACATGCTCATGAAATTCTCGTCCATACGGCTGGATGTGTTGGAGGAAATATACTTTTTCTTGCAGAACCTTTTGGATTATGTAAAAATCCTTTTGCGGAAAAAAAATCTATCCTGCCGGGAGATGTTATCATGACAGAATGTATCAATGGAGATCTGGACAGATATCGTGTCGTTCTCTTTCGTGAAATCAGAGAATGGCAACCGACACGATTGGAAAGATTACTATTGTGGATACAAAAAAATAAACCCTCTCCTCATCACACCGTCAAAAGAATGACCGCTTAAACCTATCCCTTTGATAGGTTTTTTATTTTCCTAGTACAATAACTTAAGAACTTGACATATACATATTTTGATGTAATATATGTTTAGGTATTTCTTTCAACGAAAATAAAAAGAATATGCAAAAGAAAAAAAGCCAGAGACGCATACAGCGTCGAATAGGGAAGAGTAAGGGTTTCCTAAAAGGACGCACGGAAGCTAATGCCCACAATACATTTCGTTATGTGTATCGTGGGCAAAGGCTGATCCCGATTCCCCAAGGAGTCGAAATGGTACCGGAGAAATATGTCTTCGGTAATCTTCTTTGGGAAATATTGTGGTGAAGAAAAGTAACCAACGTCTCCAGCGACAAAAACGAAAAGATGATGCTCGGAGACAAAAAGCAAGAAGGGAGCGGGAGCACAAGAAGAAGCTCCTACGGAACGAACAGCCTTTCAATATTTCGACAATTGAATGGCCGAAATTGCTTTTTCCTCGGACAATATCACCTGAACCACGTCAGCCCATTATCTATATGGGTGGATCCGCGGAGAGGCATTTTGCACTGACACATGCAATTGCTCCCGGATGTCTCGTCATTATCGGTGAAGGGAATCTTCACAGAGAATATTTTTCTGATATGGACTTTATGTCACATCTCAGAGAGATAGTTCAAAAAGAAGATATTCCACCACGTCCTTCGATAATTACTGGTGGACTCCTTTCATCCGACACCTAAAATTCCCCAGACTTGTTCTGGGGTTTTGTTTTCTATACAATGCAGACATGCCGACACCTCGCGAAATCACTATGTTTAAACAGACCGTATACGCTTATTATCACAAACACAAACGTGATTTGCCTTGGCGACAGACAACCAATCCCTACCACATACTAGTATCAGAAATCATGCTTCAACAAACACAAGTGGCACGCGCGGAACTCACATACCACAAATTTCTTCGCGCATTTCCCACCATACAAAAACTCGCCAATGCGCCACTTGCCGATGTGCTCCGTGCTTGGCAGGGAATGGGGTATAATAGACGCGCCAAAATGCTCCATGATACAGCAAACATAGTCGTACATGAATATAGCGGACGTATGCCACGTGATATGGCAACACTCATGACACTTCCTGGTATTGGTCCATCAACTGCTGGTGGTATCTGTGCATACGCGTACAATATACCTGTTGTGTTTATTGAAACAAACATAAGACGGGTATATATTCATCACTTTTTTTCTGACAAACAGGGGATAAGCGACAAACACATTCGTCCACTTGTCGAAACAACACTTGACCATGAGAATCCTCGGGAATGGTATTCTGCACTCATGGACTATGGAACGTATCTCACTACAAGAGTAGAGAACCCAAATAGACGAAGTAAACATCACGTGAGACAAAAACCGTTCAAAGGATCCGACAGGGAGATACGTGGTGCGATACTCAAGAGATTAGTGAAAGCGCCTTGTACAATACAAACACTCCTGGTACTTCCATTTGAAAGAAAACGCATTATTGGTACACTCAATGCACTGTGTTCCGAAGGATTGATTCATAAGAAAGAAAGGCGGTATAGTTTGGGAGAACATGAAGATGGAAATCTCAAATAACAAAAAGCAAACTTCAAACAATATCCAATATCAAAACTCTAATACTCAAACACTATGTCACGCCGCACTTCACATCACACCAAACTTCCCGAGGGTCGTTTGCATCGTCATATCGGCACAATAGATGAACGCAAGAAACGCTCGCAGGACATTTTTTCCCATCTCAAAACACTCATTCCGCGAGAAGAAGCAACAATCGCACTCCGCTACCACAACCCTTGGGAACTTCTCGTTGCTGTCATTCTTTCAGCACAATGTACTGATAAAAAAGTGAATGAAGTAACCATGACGCTTTTCAAAAAATATCCGACGCTTGATTCTTATGTACATGCAAATCCACGTATATTCGAACAGGATATTTTTTCAACAGGTTTTTATCGCAATAAGACGAAACACATCCTTGCCTCGGCAGGTATTGTCCATGAGCAATTTTTAGGGGAAGTTCCTCGAACCATGAAAGAAATGTTGACCTTGCCGGGCGTCTCACGAAAGACCGCAAATGTCGTACTCGGCAATGCATACGGTGTCATTGATGGTATCGCCGTCGATACACATGTCAGACGTCTCGCACGTCTCTGGCGACTCACGAACGAATGGGATCCAAAAAAGATTGAGCAAGACCTCATGGAGATTATCTCCAAAAAAGATTGGCTTCACGCGACGTATTATATGATTGAATACGGTAGACGGTATTGTCCCGCAACAAAACGCGATCATAGTGCCTGTCCGCTCTCGACATTCGAACACTGATTGCTTTTTCTTGTATTTCGGGTATATTGGATTTTGGAAAGACGTATTAGTAAAAAAATCAAAACAGATACCGCCATGATGCCACACACAGTAACTCCTCCCAAGTTTGAAATCAGAGAAAAAATTCCTCTTGTCTCATACTCGGAAGGTAGGGATGGATTTGTTATCATGCTCCAGAAACATCCAGGGACAACAACAAGATCGGAAAATGCTACATATACGGGACTCTCCGGATACATGGAGGGGAATGGTCCAAGTATCAAAGCAGCAACAAACGACTTCTTGGTCAAAAACGCAGTCCTAATTGTTTCCGTCACACAGAAATCAACCTCGGACTAACGCCCGCATGTGCATCGTACCTTTTTCGTGTTCTTTTAGTTCTCAGCGAATTTCTACCTATCAATCATAGGGAAGGGCCTTTCAAGGTCCTTTTTATGTATATACAATGTCGCACAATATATCTTTTGCGACATTGTATATACCAGAAAAGGCTTCTTTAGAACATATATGCATATCTCAGCATATATACATGATATAAACAAACAACAATCCACAGAAACATCTCGTCCTATTGTTACAACAATGCATGCGCGGTATTACTCTCTCATTCCCCTGTATCATCACGTACATCATTATTACTATCACAAAACTATCTCCATCAATAGTGATACATATCTGTTGTCCCTCTCTCCCTCCCTTCTCTGTTTTGAATACATACCCATAACTACCGTATCACACTTTGTGTATGACAAAACAATAACAGGCGACGTGCATATATGCACGTCGCCTGTTCACATGTATCTTTTTTTCTCTTTACACTAAACCTCTGGTGTCTCTATAGGTGTAGCGTTAGCATCTTTCACCGTATCCATCACCCGAACAAATGGCTCCCAAATATACGGTACCCAGACATTGTCCCAAAACCATCCGGCGGGTTCCTTCAACCACCCATTCCATGCATCGACAATTGCCTGCCATACATATGACAAATTATCCTGCACAGCAGGCGTTGCCATAATCTCACGCAAATTGAGCCCAAAATATCCAAGTACAACGATAATAACAATGACAATAAAAATAAATTTGATGAGTCCTTGTTGTGTGTGCATAAAGATACTACTAATGAATAACAATTAACATACTATTCGTAACTATATCTGCATTATCGATAATCATTCCCATTCACTAAATAATCAAGTGGGTTCATATAGGCAGTCAGCGACGCAACAGGGACTGTCGCCTGCCCACAGCCGGTAACCTTTTTTATATCACCCATTTTTACAATTTGAACACCCTGTGTCGCAAACACACTATAATGAAGATGCGGTCCTGTTGAATATCCTGTATTACCGCTATATCCTATGATATCACCTGTCGATACTGCTTGTCCCGCTGCAACCTTGATAAGTGACATGTGCGCGTAGAGCGTCGTTAAACCGTTATGGTGTTTAAGAAGAACCCATTTCCCATACGAATAACATCCGGGATACGCATCAGTATTTCCTGTCGCCCAAACCGTACCAGAAAGAGATGCTTTGAGTGGCGTGCCTACGGACATACCAAGGTCAATACCGTTATGGTCTTTTCCATTGTACGCGCCAGAACGAGCAAATGCTGTACTTCCAAAATATTGTGTGATACGTATCACATCAACGGGCCATGCAAGAACACCAGAACCAACGGCAGGAAACGTGTTGGGATCAACCGCAATCTTAATTTGTGATTCATACGCAAGAATCTCTTTTTCAAACTCTTCCTTGAGGCGTTGTTTTTCAGCAAGCTTTGTTTGATACGTGGATTCTTCTTTTTTTGTCTGCTGAAGAAGGGCGTTTTTTTCTGCACGATTTTGATCAACAATAGTTTTTTGATCAGCAAGACGATTTTGATACGCTTCAAGCTGTTGCTGTTCTTTTTCTTTTGCTGTTTTATCTCCTTCGAGAGCCGCTTTATGTACCAAAAGTTCATCAACTGCTGCACTCATATGTGTTTCAAATCGTCTCACTGTTTCAATATCTTTCCAAAAATCAGATAAGGAGTCACTGGAAAGCATCAACTCAGCAGTAGAAATATTCTCAATATGATCTATCTTACGTATAAATTGTTTAATCGCCGCAGTCTTTTCAGATACATCTTGTTCCGTATCAGCAATAGAAAGTGAAAGACGCTCAACATTAAGCGACGTACCATCAATTTTTTTCTCTGTGAGAGAAATGTCGGTCGCAAGTTTTTTGCGTGTAATATCAATTGTCTGAACAGCTGAATTAAGTGTTGCTTTTTCTTTTCCTATCGTAGAAAGTTGTTCTTCGTAGGCTTCAATTTCTTGATTTAATTTTTCGATATCTTCTGTCTTTCCTGCAATCTTTTGTGCCAAATCATCAATAAGTCCAGCATATGCGTCT
This sequence comes from Candidatus Yonathbacteria bacterium, assembly GCA_013334825.1. Taxonomy (GTDB): domain Bacteria; phylum Patescibacteriota; class Minisyncoccia; order Phycocordibacterales; family JACNGX01; genus JACNGX01. Next base: position 274,153 of record JAAXWR010000001.1, on the reverse strand, counting down.
GTAGGACGGGCAAACGGCGCAATGAGTACAAGCACGAGAAAAAGCGCAATGAGAGCGCGGAACGAAGTATGTGGATGATAATCAAAAAAGAACTTCAACATAGAAATATACTTACATTATATATCACACGCGCTACGAGCAACATGAAGACGTGCAAGCGTTTGATCACGGCCAATAATGTGCGCGATAGTAAATGGGTCAACTGATTTTTCTTTTCCCGACAATGCATAACGAAATGGCCAAAGGACAGCTCCCCTTCCCTCCGCTTCAGCATAGTCCCACACAGATGCTTTGATAGTATCGGGATGTGTGTAATCTGCTTCTTGCAACATTTCAATCAGTTTGTCAATATGTCGCATGGTGTCTTCTCGTGAAGCATCTTTCCACGAAAGTTTTTCTGCTTCGATCTGGGGTTCTGTGAAAAAATACGTGAACTCCCCCGCTTCACACAGTGTATCAATATCACTCCACACAGAAATACGCTCAAGAACAAGTGGTGTAATTGCCTTTACAATCGTACTATCTCTATCAGGAAAATGACGCACGACTTCCTCCGCCGCAATCTCTGGTGGTAATCGTTTACTATGCTCTTTATTTACCCAATTCAATTTTTCGGTAGAAAATACTGCTCCACTTTTCTGAATACGATCAAGAGAAAAATCACGTATGAGTTCATCGCGTGTAAATATTTCTCGTTCATCTCCCGGATTCCATCCCAAAAGTGCGAGGAAATTGATCAGTGCTTCAGGAAGATATCCAGCATCACGATATGCAGTCGCCGATACGGCACCATGCCGTTTTGAAAGCTTGCTTTTATCAGGCGCAAGGATAAGTGGAATGTGTGCATACACGGGACGTGGGGCACCCATGGCACGTCCGATGAGAATCTGTCGTGGTGTATTTGAAATACCGTCTTCTCCACGAATAACATGCGTGATACCCATATCATAGTCATCCGCGACAACCGCAAAATGATACAACGGATGATCGATATCACGCGCAATAACAAAGTCTCCCAATTCTGTTGTATCAAAAGTAATATCACCGCGCACTACATCTGCAAAGGTAATTGTCTCATTGGTGTTTTTGAAACGAATAACTTTTCCCGTACCATCTTTATTGTCTTCCGCTTCATACACCGACCCTTCAGCAAGCATACGTTCCAAATGCGCGCGATGTTCTGGTGCGCGCTCCGACTGACGATAAAAGTGATCATATGTCAGCCCAAGCCACGCAAGCCCGTCTATAATATCTTGCTCAAAGAGAGCAGTACTTCTTTCTGTATCAGTATCTTCAATACGGAGAACAAACTCTCCGTTATGTTTTCGCGCATAGAGCCAAGAAAAAAGCGCAGTACGTACCCCACCCACATGAAGCACCCCCGTCGGAGACGGCGCAAAACGAGTGATAACTTTGTGATTCTGTTCAGACATAGATAATACTATTATTATAGCATATTCTTGATTTTCTCTATATTATGAGAGCACTTGCGCAAGTCTCATATACATGGTATATATTAAAAAGTTGTATTTCTTCATCCTAAAAATACTATACTATCATGAGCCGTGTAAAAAAATTCTCTGTGAGACCTGGAATTACTCTTTTTCTTCATTTCAGGTTTAGCGAACCGTCCCACCTCTGTTGGAGTGATGGAGAACAAAATTATCCATGGAGAAAAAAGGAGGCATCTCGGCCTGAGAAAGCTGAAATTAATTGCATTCCTTTTCTTAGGAATGAAAGCGATTTTGTACACTTTGCTCAGGTACTTGCTGAAATGCACAATATCAGAACAAAACGCATACGTGTGATGGGTGATATACCCACTGCTGAAAATCGCGTCATCGCAATTCAGTTTATTTCTTAAACCACGGAGTAGCGTGGTTTTTTGTTTACTCTTATCAAATCAATATTTTAAATGTTTTGTTACAATATTTGGAAACTTTGATTATTGTAATCCTAGTGAGGACCAATACTAAATGGCCGTTCTGTCTCATCTTTTTTAGACATGCCACTATGTTGACCTAGTATCGGAGAATCTTCATGAGAAACATTTGTCTGTACTGCTTCTCCCGATTCCCCTGCTGTTAACGGCTGCGCTGTCGACTCTTCTGTCTCTTTTTGCATCGTTCCTTCTTCTGAACCTCCCTCGTGTTTCAAAGCAATTGCCAACAATTCTTTTGCTATAACTGTTGCCGCGTCATTTTTGGTAAACGATAACGCAGCCTCTTTCATTGCGTTTCGCTCAGTTTCATTTTCCAAAATGCGTCTAATATCAGCAATGAGCACATGGGGACTTAAGTTATGATCTTCAATAACCAGACACGCACCACTTTTTGCATACGTAATGGCATTATGAAACTGATCATGACTCACGTCTTGGGATAATGGCAAAATGATAGACGGAAGTCCCCATTGCGCAATTTCAAATATTGTCGAACCCGCCCGCGAAACAATAATATCGGCAGCACCGGCGGACATTTTCATTGCCAAATCATTTAAATACGCAAATGGATGATATCGATGCGCATGTGGATTATCTTTGAGTATCACATGAGACGTCTTTTCAATATCATCAATATGCGCCACCCCTGTTTGATGGATGATTTCATAATCCTTTACTAATTCCGTAAGACTATCGAGAACGGTTTCGTTTATTCGTTTCGCGCCCTGCGAACCACCCATCACAAAAATAACAGGCGTTTTTTCTTCAAGTTTTAGGTACTCACGAGCACCGGTTCGTTGTGGTTCACGAATTGCTTTTCGTACAGGATTACCTGTAAGTGCTGTTTTCTCAGCAGGAAAATATGTTGCTGCCGAAGGATAGGAAATAGCAATACGTTTTGCAAATTTCGCAGCCCATGCATTTGCACGTCCCGGTTTTGAATCCGATTCATGGACGACAACAGGAATACCAAAAAAACGTGAGGCAAACACAACGGGTACACTGGTATATCCACCTTTTGAAAATACAACGTCCGGAAAAAGAAGAAACACTGCCCATATTGCTTTGAGAACACCTTGCGCAGTCTTAATCATGTCAGTTATATTGAGAAGAGATGCGTAGCGACGCACTTTTCCTGCTGATACTTTCGTAAAGGTAATACCATTTTCAGCAAGCGCTGCGTTATCATAGGGAGTAGGACCCATAAAATAAAGCTTGGGAGAAACGAGATGCTCCTCTTCCGCGATACGATTTATTTCTTCGGCAACAGCAATAAGTGGATAAAAATGTCCGCCAGTCCCCGACCCTGTAAAAAGTATTTTCATAATAGTGTGCTAGGTAATTCAATCATCACACTTTTGCGAGATGACGAGAAACTGATAAAACGATACCCATTTCCGCTAAAATAATAAGCAAGGCAGAACCTCCATGACTGATAAACAAAAGCGGAATACCCATAAGCGGAAATACTGCGAGCATCGCCGCAATATTCATAAATGATTGGAGTACTGTCATTATAACAATACCGAGGACAAGGAGTCCACTAAATGGGTCTTTTGCTCTTCGTGCAATATAAGACCCACGTGACAAAAAGAGAAGAAACCCAACAATAATTGCCAATCCACCAGTAAAACCAAATTCTTCAGCAGCAACAGCATAAATGGAGTCACCAATTGGTTCCGGAAGGAAACCAAACTTTTGACTACTTTGTCCAAATCCCTTACCAATGACCCCTCCCGAACCAATAGCAGTGAGTGATTGTTCGGCTTGCCATCCAGAATCAAGTGTATCTGCAGATGGATTAAAAAATGTTTTAACGCGATCAAGAACATAGGGCCGCATCAACACAACACCCCCAAGCACAAGTACGCCAAGCAAAGCAACTATGGCAACATGACGCCATTTTGCACCTGCGGCAACATATACAGCAAGAGCGCTCGCCGCAGTAACAATAAACGTATCCGTATCTGGCTGTAACAAAAGCACTACGCCCGCAATACCCACAGTTACAAGAAATGGCATCAGCCCTTTCGCAAAGGTTCCCGCCTTCGATTTCACTGCCGCAAACCACGCAGACATATAAATAATCGTTCCTATTTTAAGAAGTTCTGATGGTTGAAAAGTCACTGGACCGAGAAAAATCCATCGTTTTGCACCTCCATGTGCCATCCCAAGACCGGGAACAAATACGAGAAATGATGCAAAAACTCCAAACAAAAAGAAATGGAGTGCATATCGCCGAAACCATTCAACAGGAATACGCGAGATGAGAAACATCGCAAAAAGTCCAAGCACAAGGCCTCCGAACTGATTGATGATAACCGAAGAAAATCGTACTTCTTCACGGGCATGAAGACCAAGAGACGCGGAAACAAAAATAAAAAATCCACCAAGCACCAGCAAGAGAACAATACCGAGAAAAAACCGATCGACGCGTTTTTCGTGCATACAACTATCCCGCAAGCGCGATAATAATGCCTGCCACAGCAAACATCACGGATAAAATCCAATACCGCATAGTCACCTTGCATGCTGGCCAACCAATAGCTTGAAAATGATGATGAAGTGGTGCAACCAAAAATATCTTTTTTCCATTTCGAAATTTTTTCGATAGTAACTGCAGTGCGCTCGAACCTGCTGTCGCCACAAGAGGAAATGCGATAATCGGTAAGACTGCGACTTGATTCGAAAGAAAAGCAACTACCCCAAGAGCGCTTGTGAGCGCGGTCGCCCCAGTATCAGATAAATAAAATCGTGCAGGAGGCACATTAAACCACAGAAACGCAAGCACTCCCCCCACAATAACAAAACAAAACGCCGCAAGATCAATTTGATTTTGTGCAAAAGCAATAACCCCATATGCAGAAAATATTGCCGCAAACACACCTCCGGAAAGTCCATCAATACCATCAATCACCCCCCCTGCATATGTACCGAGCATCACTGCAATCACTAAAGGAAATATCCACCATCCCACATACCACATACCAAAAAACGGAATAAACAATTCTGTCATATCAAGCTTAAAGAAAAACCACCACGCAGCAACAAACCCCATTATTCCCACAATAAGAAGTCTCTTTTTTGCTGATAATCCACCCGCTTTTTGATCATACTTATCGGCGACAGCATATAGATCATCAACAAGTCCAACAATAGCTCCAACAAAAAAAGCAAAAAACGGTAACCATGTTTGTGTACGGGTAACAAATTCAAGTTTATTTGTCACTGGACCAGGAAACACATGGGCAATAATCCAAATACTTGCCACGGAGAGGAGTACACTCCCCCACACAACAACACCTCCCATTCTGGGAACATGTACACCTTCATCGTTGTGAAGCTTTTGCGTAATAGGTGCGGGACGTCCGTCAGTCGCGACTTGGACATTTTTCTTTTTCCACATCTTATGTGCATACAAATACCCGGCGATAGATGGTGTCATGAGAATACCAAACAAAAATGTCAGTATCGCAGGGATAAGAATTTTGATGAGATCAATATCGATAATCATAAAAATTTTAGGAAAGAAATGGATAACATACAATGCCCGACAACGTTATTAATTGTATTCTAGTATATCAAAAGGTCACAAGAAACGATATCACTCGACCGTGGATACAGTGGCATCAGAACGTATGTCAGGTGGTAAAAACGTTCGAATAGCAGCAGAAACCAAGTTTTTCACATCACTGAAACGATGTTCGCGAGTCGATCCAAGAACAACAACGACAACAGGACGCATGGGTTCAGGTTCAAACACAACAACTAAGTTTCCTCCTGCAAGATCTGTAAAACCTGTTTTTGAACCAAGTAAGCCTGGAATATTTCCCACGATAAGGTCTGTATTTCGAAATATTCTTCCTGCTATATATAATTCATCATGCGCTGTGGCATCTAACAATACAGGTTTGTGTACAGCAATATATCCAAAGAGATGAGCCATATCTCGTGCAGATCCATACGCTCCCGCAACAGAAGAAGATTCATCAAGTCCTGTCGCATTCAAAAAAAATGTTTGTGATAATCCTAATGTCTGTGCCTTTTCATTCATCGCATGTATAAACGTCTTTTCAGGTATATTTCCTTCTCCTATACGTGCTCCTGCGACACGCGCAAGCGCATATGCTCCATCATTAGAAGATGCCGTAAGGACAATATCAATGAGATCAGAGGACGAGAAAACATCTCCCTCAAAAAAACCACTTTCTCCTTCTGTGGAAAGGTCTTCTGTAAGAATACGCACAGGAAACGCCGGAGGTAAATATTCCTCAGCAACAAGTGCAGTCATAACCTTAGTCACTGACGCAAGCGGTAATTGTGATTCAGCATTTTTTGAGAAAAGTACCCTATCATTTTTTATATCATATACATACACAGATTTTGCATCTATCGACACATCAGTAAATGATGGATTGTTCACATCACACGCAATACATGCCACCTGACTCAAAACATGAGGCGACGCAACAATATTAAAAAAAGCTGGAACTGTAATATAGAGAGAGATAGCAAAAAGAGTGTACGCAATGATACGCACAGCAAGAATCTTTTTTTCACCCGCATTGTGGGGTGTGTTATGTTGAGTCATAGCATTCATATGCCTATTCATCATCATACATATCACTCTGCATATCTAATACGTCATTATCTCCATGCCCCTCATCATCCGTAAGAGTGTGTTGTGATTCTTCAGAGTCATTCTGTATGTGTGATGCTGCGCGTTGTTCAAATACACCGATTTCATCACGAATTGTACGATACTCCGGTAATTGTGTCGCATCAGACACACCAAGATGTGCGAGAAGTGCGAGTGTCGGTCGATAGAGCATACTTCGACTATCGGTGGGATGCGGCATTTTTTCAACAAGTCCACGCGCTGCAAGATTACGCAAGATAAATGTGGAATTAACTCCACGAATATGATCAATACGTGCGCGCGTTACCGGTCCCATATACAAAACAACGGCGAGAGTCTCTGCTCCTGCCTTTCCAAGGTCTTTTGAAAGTTCTTCTTTTATCAACGACTCAATATGCACAGCGTATTCTGGTGCAGTTGCAAGCATCACCATGTCATCTTGTCGCATCAAACGAATACCACCAGAAAGTCGGGTAGACAACACACCCACCGCAGATTCTATCTCAGTAAGCGTCATATGTGTTGTTTTCGCAAGTTCAGCAAGAGAAACCGGCTCTCCTTTAAAGAAGAGTACCGCCTCAATAAGCCCGTCAATAGACTCTTGTTCCATTTCCATGGATACTATCATACCATATTTTAGGAGATAGGTGAGAGGAAATAGGTTATAGGGACGAACGGATAGAGGAAAGAGGTTAGAGGTGATAGGTTATAAAGACGGACGAATGTAGGAGAGAGGTTAGAGGAGATGGGTTATAGGACGGAAACCCGAATCAAGAATTAAGGGTTACGAAATATGAATGAGTACGAACATAAACTCACCAATATAGTTGTTCGTGTTCAGTAGTATTCGTATGTTCGTATAAGTTCGTACTTCGTAACCAATCTTTATCATCATGAACATGATTTTAGATCCACGTAGTCGTGTAATAATATATAACACCTCAGACGTGGATTCTGGGTCAAGCCCAGAATGACAAACTAAAAATGAACGAACAGATTAATTTTAATTCAGCATACTCGTTATATGTAAAAGTGGAGCTGGATGGCAACGGTAGGTGTGGGTACTTTGGTGCACACTTCCTTCACTGATGATTCGCCAATGTAAAAAGTTCAACATGAGAACAATGGAAAGACTTGGCAAAGGAAAAAGAAGCACAATTTAACCAGCAACCGACTACCCGTATCTTGGTACTCCCGTATCAAGTGATTCCATTGTGATATCACCAAAGCGCTCGCCTTGCGTCACATCAATCGCTCCTTGTTTCACAAGTTCAAGAAGTGCCAAAAACCCCACAACAACATCGGCACGCGAACGCGCATCTGCAAACTCACGAAAACTCACTGAAAGTCCTCGTGCCACACGTTCGGCAAGACGCGTAATAGTTTCTTCCAAACTCACCACCTTACGCACAACAGCTTCGGGAAGGGCTTCTTTTTCTTCAGGAAATCGTCCGATTACATCTCGTATCGCACCCCAAAGGCTTTGTGTGTTCTGATTCGCATCAGGAGCGAATACGACTTCTCTTTTTCCCTCCCCCGTTTTTCCAAACAACATATGCTTGCCAAAACGTTCGCGCATACCACTAGCAAGAACGACGATTTTTTTATAGGTAGCAAGACGTTCTTCCAAATCAACAATATCGGCTTTCTCTTCATCAGAAATATCAAGTCCTGGCAAGAGTGACCGTGATTTAATAAGTGCCAATGTAGACGCCACGAGCAAAAATCCAGCCGCATCCGCAATAGGAAACGAAGCAAGTCCTCGCACATGAACAATATATTCATCCGCCACATCTGCAAGTGATACATCACTTGCAAACACTTTACGCTTTTCAATCAAAGACAATAACAATTCAAGCGGTCCTTCAAACGCAGGCATACATACTTGATACGCAGTTTGTTCCATATAGTATATTGTACACCAAGAGACACTCTCCTCTATCCTTGACCAACATAGTATTACCATGTATATTCATTTCAGTAATTGTTCGGCCGGAACCGCTGCTCACGGTATGGGGACGGGAGTTTTGGAAGAGGGATTCTCGACCCTTCCGGCCTTTTTATAAAAAGTAAAGACAAAAAAGTGCACCATTTGAAACAAAACGAGGCTGAGGAAATCCTCAACGAAACATTGCGTCTTGCAAACGTTGAAAACCGTTCGCGGTATTGTCAAATCGGCCCTCTTGCAATTTTCGTTGCTCCTGGAGATAAACCACTTCGACTCCTTAAACACTGGGAAGATGCATCTTTTCGGATGTATATACCAGAACCTGGTGAATCGTTGGAGGATATCGCGAAAACAATTGTCTACAGAGCGCAAAGAATAAATGAGTGCGTCGCGCATCTCCCATCGGGAAATACCCTTGTCGCAAAATACGGTGATACAGTTGAGGGTTTTCTGAAAAAAAATACCACCTTCGACTTCTCTCAGGATTGAGCCCTCACGGGCTCTTTTTGTATATAAAAAAGCGGAGCATAAACCCCGCTTTTATTTTACCGTTTATAGTTTTCGTCTTCATATTTCATATTTCTATTTTCGTATTTCATCGTTTACCATTTATAGTTTTCGTCTTCATATTTCATATTTCTATTTTCGTATTTCATCGTTTATAGTTTTTCATTTCTATTTTTTCTTTTTCACTTCTATTCCTAACTCATCCAACTGTTTATTTGTAAGAGGTTTCGGTGCATTCATCACTGCGGTCTGTCCTCCGCGTGTCATGGGAAATGCTTGCACCTCACGAAGTTCTGTTTCTCCCGTAAGTATCATGGTCATACGTTCAACACCAAGAGCAATACCTCCATGGGGAGGAGCTCCATAAGAAAACGCTTCAAGCATATGTCCTACGCTCGCTTCGATTTCTTCATCGGTATATCCCATAATCTTGTATGTTGCGCGAAGAATTTCTGGCTTGTGCGCACGAACACTTCCTCCACCACATTCATATCCATTACATACTAGATCATATTGTTGCGCAAGTATCTCATCAATGCGTTCCCCTTTCATGAGTAACTCAAGATGTTCTAATTTTGGCATAGAAAATGGATTGTGTGTAAACGTCCATGTTCCTTCTTCAGTCTTCTCAAACATAGGAAAATCAACAACCCATGCGAACGCAAGTATGCCTGCTTCTTTTTCTTCATCTGTGCGCATATCAAATTTATCCCCTCCATACGTCTGCATCGCTTCCGCATAGGTCATACGTGGAAACGGTTTTTGTCTGATAGTCTTCCCTGCTGATTCAGCCGATTTGATAATCATATCTTCGACGAGCGAACGTATATCCTCTTCCGAAACAAACGATGCTTCAATATCTACCTGTGTATGTTCAAAGCCACGATCAGCACGCAAATCTTCATCGCGCACGGCACGCGCAATTTGAAAATATTTTTCCATACCCCCTGTCATAAGCAATTGTTTATACTGCTGAGGAGATTGGGGTAATGCGTAAAAATGCCCTGCATTGAGACGCGATGGCACAACAAAGTCGCGCGACCCTTCTGGCGTTGACTCAGTGAGAAGCGGTGTCTCCACTTCGACAAAATCGTTATCAAAAAGATAATGACGACACGATGACACAAACGCGCTTCGTGTACGAATATTTCGTTGCATTCGCGCAGTACGCAAATCAAGATATCGATACTTGAGACGGATGTTCTCATCAATGCCCGATGTATCATTCGTAAGTTCAAACGGCGGTGTCTGTGCTTCATTAAGCACTGTTAACCCTAAGAGTTCAATCTCAATATCACCATTTTCTTCATCCGCATTCACCATTTTTTCTGGACGCTTATTCACAAGTCCAGACACTTCGACGACCCATTCCGAACGCACCAATGATGCAACCGCATGCGCATCCGCATGATTGGGAAGTGCAACCATCTGTACAATACCCGTTGCGTCACGCAAATCTATAAAAATAAGTTTGCCATGATCACGACGCACATGTACCCAACCAGCAAGAGTAACTTCTTGCCCGATATATGCATGGAGTTTACTAATGGAAATACGAGTCATGGAGAATATAAATTAAGAATGAAGAATAATAAATGTGAGGAAAGAAGAACTAACGAAGTCCAGTTTTTTTACGGACATCATCGAGTTTAATGATTGCACGTTCTCGGGCAACTTTGCCACCTTCATCAAGGATACGCTCGACGGTTGATACATCTCCTAAAATCGCTTCACGTTTTTCACGAAGAGGGCGAACGAAGTCAAGAATGTGTTCACGAAGAATATCCTTTGATTCCTTATATCCCATACCCCCCTCACGATATCGGCGTTCAATATCAGGAAGTACCGATGTACTAAACAGTTTATGCAGTGCAAAAATATTATCAGCATCAGGATTTTTTGGTTCTTCAGGTAAACGAGAATCCGTGACAATACCAGCAACTGCTTTTACAATCTCATCATCACTTCCAAAAAGTGGTATGGTGTTATCATAACTCTTACTCATCTTGCGTCCATCGATACCCGGCACAGTCGCCACATCCTCCATGATAACAGACTTCGGCGCGATAAATGTTTCTCCAAATGTAGTATTAAACTTTGCTGCCATATCACGAGCAATTTCCAAATGTTGTTCTTGATCTTTCCCTACGGGAACGACCTGTGCATCTTGTATCAAAATGTCTGCGGCCATAAGCACCGGATAGGTAAAGGTCCCCACATTGATATCTTTATTTTTTGCTTCGGCGTCTTTAAAAGCATGCGCCCGCATAAGATACGGCATGGTCGTCAACGTTCCCAATATCCATGAAAGTTCAGTAATTTCTGGAATATCCGATTGACGATACAGCACCGTTTTTGACGGATCAAGGCCAAGTGCCAAATAATCAATAGCGACTCCAAGAGAAAGTTCACGCATCATTGACGCGTCTTGAATAAGATTAAGCCCATGTAAATCTGCAATAAACACAAACATGCGATATTCCTCCTGCAAAGCAACAAATTGACGCATTGCGCCAAAATAATTACCGATATGTGGTCTTCCTGTCGGCTTGACACCCGAAAGACCAATTGGTTTTGTTTCTGATGACATAGAGATACTATATCACAGCAATGAAAGCTGAGCGAGTATCATTTTATACTATACTTTTGTCGATCCTTTTATTGTCTGCACCCTTCCAGGAAGCGTAACAGAAAACGTCGTTCCTTTTCCTTCTTCCGATTTCACTTCAATAACACCATGGTGTGCTTTTACAATCTCATTGGCTACATAGAGACCAACGCCCGAACCATTTGCATGATACGTACTGCTATTTTCCGCACGATTAAATTTACCAAACAGCTCTCCCACAAATGCATCAGGAATACCAATACCCGTATCAGTCACCGTAAATGTAACGAACGTTTTTCTGCCAAGGATCTCTTCCTTGACTGACACCTCGACACTTCCCGATGGTGTATATTTCACTGCATTATCTACAAGGTTAAGTACGACTTGGCGTATTTTTCCTTTATCCGCAAAGGCGAGACATCGTGCACGACACGGAATAAGTGATAATGAAACACCTTTTTCTTGAGCGGTATAAAAAAGCTCTTCAACAATTTCTTTCACTAAAGGATACATATCAATATACTCCATATCGTACGACATTCTCCCCTGCTCAATACGCGCAACATTCAAAAAATCTTCAACTGTATCAACAAGTCGTTCACTTGATCGGAAAATACGCATAACTGGATCTTTTACTTCATCACATACCTTACCAAACGAGCCATCCAAAATCATCGAAGAATATCCTTTGATAGCAGTGAGTGGTGTACGCAATTGATGTGACGCGATGGAAACAAATTCTGTTTTTTGTTTATCAAGTTCGCGCAAATGCTCATTAGCAACTCGTAAACGTTTTACCAATGCTTCAATTTCTTCGCGTGTTTTTACATCTTCACGAACACTATTAATAAGGTATGAACCAATAAAAAACGAAACCGCCAATACTACTGCATCCAACACACCATCACTAGAATCTCCAGACAAAAGGGTTCTCATCAACAGTAATATCCATAACGCAATTGTCATCGACTCAGCGGCAACAATCTTCATGTTAAAGAGACGGTGTTTTATAATCGCATAGGTGATAATGATAGGATACAAGGAAAACAATAGTATAGGATAGGGCGGAACAAGGACACCAAATGTTAATGGGAAAACACTTCCACCACCAAGAAATCCTACCATCGATGATACAAGTACAAATATCAAACGAATTTTATTCTGATGTTCTAAATTCTTTTTTCTAACAAAATTACCAAGGACTACCGCGCCAGCTAATGTTACAACAAAAAAATATACTGCAAAAAACACATACCCCGGACCAGCAACTGGAGCAAACGAGAAAGACCATCCAATATCTGACTTTGGAATAACTTCTCCCAACAAAAAAGATGAAAAAGAAAGACCTACAAAGGTAATCATCGTTGGCACCATCACATACAGTATTTTTTTGTATATATATGTTGTCTTGGTGATACTCAGAACAAAATACACATACGCAACAGGAATTATTGATGCCGCGACATGTAATATGATATTTGATAACGTCGCAATTGAGATATCTTCCGTCTTTATAAGCATAAGGTACCCAAAGCTCCAGATAGAAGTAATGATACTCAAAAACACCCACGAGATATTTACTGAGTCTCTACTATTATTTAGAAACACCAAAAGTCCAGATACCAAGGCGATAACTCCCCCAATAAAGAGAGAAACGGAATAATAATCTGTAAGGAAAAAATCAACCATGAATAGTTACTAACACCATTTAAAGATTCTCATTATGTTCATACAAATAAAGGTACGCATTTCCCAAAACAGCAACTTGCATATCTCCAGAAAGATATTTACCAAGTTCCACCAGACTCGGAAAAATAATATTTGTACCATGGTGTGGTTCGATATGAATGTCTCCTCTATATTCTTTCTTCTTTGCAAATGCCTCAATAAATACATCGAGTTTTCCCGAAAGAGCGTACACTGCTGATTGGGGTGATGAACACGCAACATGAGGATTTTGGATACCATGTGTAAACCATCCTTCGGGAATCATATTGGGATTGATATATCCATGCCAATGCGCAAGAGCAACACCTTGTGTGCGCATCATAGTTACAAAATGACTATTTATTCCTTTATATGCCGAAAGAGAAGCAACAATCGCATTTCCCACAGCATGTGCCAAAATCACCTTTGTATCAAAAGAAGGTTTATATTCTTTTGTTAACTCCAAACCTTTTGGCGAACGAAGATGCATCTGCCCATCGATAAGCCCCATTTTTAAAATATCTTTTTCTGGATCCATATGTGTTTTATCACAACCAGAACGCTGAGAGAGAACCCACACATCAGGAATTTTCATATATAACAATTCTCCATCAAATGAAAAAGTAAAATACATATGTGTATCAAATACGAAGTTTCCTTCAGCAAGTGGTATGGAATCCCCAAAAAACTTTTCTGCTTCCTCATGGTTCATCACTGGAGAAATCTGTACTGGCATTTGCAAAGCAAGAAATCCATAGCTCATGCCATTACGGTTATCTAAATGTATTTTCCCAATCCACTCATAAAATTTATTTCGAAAAGGAAGATCTTCAATCTTTTTTCCAGGTGGATACAATCCTGTTTTTTCAAGAAGTGTTCCACTATATGTCAAATCATATACTAAACGTTCATGATATTCGTCATGCGGATCAAAACCATTTTGTGTCACAATAAATTCCGAAAATCGATACGGCCTGATAGGAGCAACAATTTTTGGTATTAATGCCGATAATACATGTTCTTTAAAAGTGTCATCAATCTGATACACAGGATGTGATGCATTGAAGTTATATACGATCCACTCTTTTTCGTCGACAGCAAGTACGATATTCGTCATATGATACGCAAACAGATGCATGGCAGTATCAAAATGCTCCTGAAATGCTGTCTCTTTTTTTATATTATCTGGACGATCAAGTATGGTAATTACAGAACTCCTTCGAAAACTTGAAGTATTGTCCATGGGTAGATTTCCTGTTGCTTGCTCTCCTAAAGCAATAACAGATATGCCCGCTTTTATTCTTTTCGGACGAAGCGCACTTTTTATGACCGCGATACCAATGAATGGTATTGAGGGAGTTTTTTTAATTATACGTTGGAAAAAATACCCTATATCATTAATCAAAATACGTACGACTCTTCGTATACGTTTTCGCACAGAAACATGCTCTAATGATTCCTCATAGGGAACAATATTTGCTTTTAATTCAAATAGGGTCTTCTCTAGTAATGTTGCGAATGCAAGAACATGTGGACTCACGTCATGTTCAGAGTATGGATAAAAAGTAATATTTAATTTATCCGCCATTTCTAGTGGTGTAAGTTGCACAGACTCTTCTATGCCGAGAATGGCACGTATAGCATCAGTGGAAAACATATATCTATATTATATATCTTTTTTATATTTTTCGAAAACAATACACATCTGCTTACGAATATCTTCAGCTGTTTTTTTATAATCATCGACTGAGAAATGTGTGCCACCACCTTTCGTAATAAATAAATCTTCAAAAACGAGAGGTCTGCAAAAAGAAATTGTAGCAACATAACGCCGTGTAAAAACTCCTTTGAGAGTCATGTTATACGTGCCATGCAAAATAACAGGCACCACGGTAGCTTTTGTCTCATACGCCAAATATCCGATACCGCCTTTAAATGGTTGAATATCTTCCGTGGTGCGAGAAACTTTTCCTTCAGGAAATACACACAAACTCCTTCCCTGTTTCAAAAAATGTACATGCGTAGCAAGTGATGCCGCGTAGTCACGAAGTCCTCCTTGTGCAGGGTGCGCGCCCCACGCTTGAAACAAAAACATAGGAAAAAACTTTCCATATCGATGATAATACGCATGTTCGCGCGCGACATACATCATTGGATATCGACGTGAAAAAAAAGGTAATGCTCCTGCGACCAAAATCGGATCCCAAAAACTTGTATGATTCACCGCAAAGATAACAGGACCACGTATTCCTTTGAGATGTTCAACACCTTCAATGTGAGTACGAAAAAACACACGGAGAATAATTCTTGTGGGAATCCATATCATTGCCTGAAGTATCCATGGCAGAGTAGTCCATACCCAGTCAGAAAAAGAGCGTCGTTCATCACTCATACTACATGCCTTCTTTTTTGAGAGACTCGATAAGGTCTTTTGCTTTTTTTGAAAGTTTTTTCGGCATCTCAATGGTGAGTTTTATGAGAAGGTCACCGCGAGATCCCCGAGATGGCACGCCCTTACCCCGAATACGGAGTGTTTCTCCAAATGATATGCCCGCGGGAATCGTCACATCAATATCACCATCCAGTGTGACAACAGTACGATGTGTACCGAGGAGTGCATCAGAAAGCTTTATGGGTAAATGCATCACAAGATCAAGTCCTTGTCGTGAGAATGTTTTATCAGGCATCACGCGTACATTCACATACAAATCTCCGGTCGTCCCTCGAGGAACCGCCTCGCCTTTTCCTGACATACGAATCATCGCGCCATCCTCTATCCCTTCAGGGACAACGATGCGAATCTCTTCACGGTCACGGACAACACCCGCACCTTTGCATGTCGCGCATACTTCTTCGGGAATTTGTCCCGTTCCCCCACACACGTCACAGGTACGAGAAACTGAAAACGTACCAAACGGTGAACGGCGCGCTTCATGGACTTTTCCTTTACCGTTACAAGTACTACACGTCTTCATGTTTGCACCTTTTTTTGCTCCTGTTCCTTCACAAGATGAACATGCAGAAGTTTTTGTCACAAGCACCGTACGGGTTGTTCCAAAGACTGCTTCCGTGAAAGGAATTTCGATACCAATAGAAATATCATTGCCACGACGCATTCCGCCACGACCACCACCTCCACCGCCACCAAAAAATTGATCAAAAATATCGCCCAAATCAAATTCAACACCCGCGCTAGACGGGTCAAATCCTCCAAAACCACCGAAGCCATCAAACCCTTGTGCGCCTCCCGCACCACCAAATGTTTGTCCGTACGTATCATACTCTGCGCGTTTTTTATCATCAGAAAGAATCTGATATGCTTCATTCACTTCTTTAAACTTTGCCTCATCACCATCCTTTTTATCAGGATGATATTTGTGTGCAAGTTTACGAAATGCTTTTTTGATATCTTCTTTACTAGCACTCTTGGGAACACCCAACATGTCATAATAGTCTTTCTTCATACCACCATCATACCACATTTTTTCAAACAAAAAAGCGGTCGAAAGACCGCTCTATGCAACATGCTTTCTTTTGAGAATAATCAGATACCCACCTGCAAGCACTGCCACGGTGAGTATATTTGCCGTAAGGGGCACCAACCAATCACGTGTCCCGAAGACAGCCCCGAACATCTCAAAGAACAAAACGGGGCTTATAAAAACTCCATTACAGAGGAGCATCCACATTTCCCTGGACACGTCGATAACCTCGTCATAAAAGACGAGAAATTCGACAAGAAACACAAGGAGTGATGCCTGTGTTATCATTGCAAAAGTAAGCATATCCCTTGTCGATACCCTGACAAGGAAAGACGCCAGGATGACACCAACCATGCACAACGTGCATAGGAAAAAGACAATTGGAAACAACTGTTCACACATAGTTTTTTCTTTTATTAATTATGTTTTCAGAAGACAATACCATCTCGAACATACCACACATGTACAAAAAAGTAAAGGGTATCGAACGCACAAAAATCCAATCTTCTGCTAGGTTTCTTCCGCTAGGTTAAACCTAACGTCGTTAGGTTTAACCTAGCGGAAGAAAGATACGATACGAAAGTGGCGCGGGGATGTAATCCCCGCGCCACTTCATCACAAAACTGAATCGCCCCGCCCTTTCTCCTGAAAGGGCGGGGCGATTTTTGGGAACTCATGCTCAAAAACAAGACGGCACTTATATACGATTCCGTGTTTCAATCTTTCTTGTTATATTTGTGCACCCTCTTCTCCTTCTTTCTTCTCCGTAAACTCAGCATCATGCACCGTCCCCTCACCTTCTGGTGTCGCTGTTTGAGACGCATCAGTAGATTGTGTTTGGTTTGCTTCTTGTCCTGCTTTGGAGAGATGTTCTCCGATCTTTCCAAGCTCTGCAGAGAGAGCCTCCGTAGTAGTCTTCATCAATGCACTATCCGTTCCTGCTGCGGCATCATGTGTTGCCTTAATCTTTTCTTCAATTGCTGTTTTAAGTTCAGCTGGGATTTTATCGGCATATTCTTTGAGTGACTTCTCAGCAGTATAAGCAGTTTGTTCAGCAATATTTTTTGTCTCCGCTGATTCCTTGCGTTTTTTATCTTCATCCGCATGTGCGTCTGCTTCTGTTTTCATACGAGCAATTTCTTCTTCCGTAATACCCGAACTCGCTTCAATACGAATAGACTGTTCTTTGCCACTTGTCTTGTCTTTTGCCTTCACCGACAAAATACCGTTCGCATCAATGTCAAAGGTAACTTCCACCTGTGGGACACCACGTGGAGCTGGCGGGATACCGTCAAGAATAAATTTGCCCAAACTTCTATTGTCAGATGCCATAGGACGTTCCCCTTGAACAATATGAATCTCCACAGATGTTTGATTATCCGCTGCGGTAGAAAATGTTTGTGACTTTGAAGCTGGAATGGTTGTATTTTTTTCAATGAGTTTTGTCGCAACACCACCCATTGTCTCAATACCGAGCGACAAAGGAATCACATCCAAGAGCAAAATATCTTTCACATCTCCTTGAAGAATTCCTGCTTGAATAGCGGCACCAAGAGCGACAACTTCATCTGGATTGATAGAACGGTTTGGTTCCTTTCCGAAAAATGCTTTCACCGCTTCCACAATCGCGGGCATACGCGTCTGTCCACCCACCATGATAATTTCATTGATATTTCCGACAGGAATGCCCGATGCTTCCACTGCGCGTTTGGTGATTTCAATTGAACGGTCAATATACGTGCGCGCGAGTTCTTCGAGTTTTGTTCGCGTCATCTTGAGAAGCAAGTGACGCGGACCAGACGCATCCGATGTAATAAACGGAATGTTGATTTCAGTCTCAGTTACTGAGGACAATTCATGTTTTGCTTTTTCAGCAGCTTCTTTGAGGCGTTGGAGTGCGAGCACGTCTTTCAAAATATCTACGCCTGATTCTTTTTTAAATTCTTCACCAATCCACGCAACAATATTTTGATCAATATCCTCACCTCCCATATGTGCGTCTCCATCAGTAGATTTTACTTCAATCACATCATCACCAACTTCAAGAATAGAAATATCAAAGGTACCACCACCAAAGTCATACACAGCAATCTGCTCATTTTTCTTTTTGTTAAATCCATACGCGAGCGCGGCCGCTGTCGGTTCATTGATGATACGTTTAACATCAAAGCCCGCAATTTTCCCCGCGTCTTTGGTCGCTTGACGTTGCGCGTCATTAAAATACGCAGGCACAGTAATCACCGCTTCTGTGATTGACTCTCCGAGACGCGCTTCGGCATCTGCTTTGAGTTTTTGAAGTATCATCGCGGAAATTTCTTCGGGACGATAGTCTTTTCCACCCATCGCGACAGCGACACCTTCACCGCTTTGAGACAGTTTAAATGAAACAATTTCCTTGTCGCGTTGTACCGCTGGGTCATCGTAGCGATGTCCAATCAAACGTTTGATACCAAACAACGTATTTTCTGGATTCGTTACGGCTTGACGTTTGGCAGAAACACCCACCACACGTTCTCCCGTTTTTGTTTGTGCGATAACAGACGGCGTAGTGCGCACACCTTCACTGTTTTCAATGATACGCGGTTCTCCACCTTCGACAACCGCCATGGCGGAATTTGTTGTTCCAAGATCGATACCAAGGATTTTACTCATATATGTATGTAAAAATTAGAGATTATTAATGAAGAATCTGATGTATAAATCACAATGTCCCATGATAAATACTAAACACTAAATCCTAAATTCTAAACAAATTTCAATTACCAAAATTCAAAAACTAACACACAACATTTTGGACATTTGAATTTTTAATTTTTATATTGTTTAGGATTTAGATATTAGGATTTAAAAAATATTGTTCGTACTTCGTAAAGAATCCAATAACTGACAACTTCTCTCACATCTCAGATGTGCCGTACTGTCCCACTTTCACGCGCGCGGGGCGAAGCACTTTACCATTCATCATATACCCTTTTTGAAGTACAGCAATGACACTATCGTCTTTCGTCGCGTCATCAACAGGAATCGCTTCTGTCGCTGTGTGGCGTGAAGAGTCAAAACGTTCCCCTATTGGCTCAATGATAGTGATTCCATGGTCGTCAAGCACTTTGCCAAATTGCGCGTAAATGTATTCTACGCCACGGCGCCAATTTTCATCCACTTGTTCCCACGCTTCTTTATTTCCAAATGCCATTTCAAAACTATCGGCTACTAATAACAAATCATGTATCATCGCTTCTTTTCCTGCTTCTTTTATCTTGCCGTGCAATGCGTCTTGTTCACGTTTATAATTGATGAAATCCGCTTTTGCGCGTTGCCACCCATCAAGATATTCTTGTTTTTCTTTCACTGCTTGCGCAAGTTTTTCACGCAAACGTTTCATAGCAGCCGGACCCTGTTCATCTTCGTACAATACGTCAACATCATCAGATACACTATCCTCGGGAGGATGCATATCCTCATGAATCACCGAGTCTTCGGTGGAAGTATCAATAGTATCATCATCGTAAGTACTCATAGTCTCCCCATTGTAACCCAAAAATCTACTCTGTCAAATTCTTTCACCAAACCAAGTCTCAATAGAATATTACATAAATTCGCACACAGAGAGAACGAATAAAACCACGTATCACAACACAAAAATTCCCGAAATCCAACACAAAAGTAACACCAAGTGAGTGTATGAAAAAATGTTCTACAAAACCATTGACACATAAGAGACGCTATGCTATTGTCCTATCGGTGTTTCATCACATTTTCGCTATAAAAAACTATAAAAAAATTATACAGATGACCACACAAACAGAGTCAGCCGAAATTCCCTCCCATATAATTCTGGGGGCACGGAGAAATATGAATGATGAAATCGTCTTCATTCTTGGAAACGGGACTCAAAAAACCATTCCTACGGTGTTTGAACAAAAAATAGAGTGGGCGATCGAAAAAGGTTGGCGTATGCCCAATCTGAAACTGGGGGAAGACACCATCATCGTCCGTGCCGACGAGGCAGCGATGAAAAAAATCCTTGAATCAGTTGGATTCACGGTGTTTTTTAAAGTATACATAAAGGGGTAAGGTTAAGGCATACCTCCGAAAGCGCCAATGGGCGCTTTTTTGTATGTTTTACAATTCTATCCATATATTCCTTTGTTATACCAAGGTTAAACCTTGGTATAAATTTTTGATTCAATGTTTCAGTATATGTATACTAGATGTATTAGTGGCTTCGACTTCCGAAGACCCCGGACTTGTTCCGATGTCCGACAAAAAGAAAAAGCGCATGCTACGCATGCGCTTTTTCTTTTGCCATTCGTGAAATCTTTTCCTGATCATGTTGTGCCCCCCTAAGCGCCTTCATATACACACGTTTTCGGTCACGTGATTTCGTCTCCATAAAAAAAGCATATACGGGGTCTGGGAGATCCTTTGTGGAAGATTTACGGAAAAAATCTTTTATTGAGTTAATACTATAGGTCATATAAGTTGTTCGACATGACGTCTTTTCTTATTTCAAGAAAAAACCGATATGAGACAATATCACAAATATTCTTATATTTCTGCATTTTTCAAAACTTCGATAAGATTATCCGGAGACAAATCCTTGTGTGTATGAATAAAAAGCAATATTTCTTCACGAGAAAATCCTTTTATGTGCATCTCTTCCCCCGCACGAATAATTTCTCCGAACAATCTCCCTGGATTAAATCCCAAACCAACAAGGTCTCTTCCAAAAATTATGGGACGAGGTTTTTCTTCATAAACACCCAAGTCTGAGGCGCGCTTCAACAGCCATTCTTCAACAGGATAATCTGAGGGGATAAAAGATCCTTCTTTATTCCGTGGATCAACAAACGGACCCCTCCCTTGATGATCAGCCTTTGCAACATATAAAAGATGTCGTAATGTCGCAGGATTCGTTCTCGTCGCCATACGTTTGATTGCTCCATCGGTTACTTTTTTTCCTTTTAACATTTCTTCAATATATAACATGGACGGTCTCAAATGCTCTGCGACCAGTCGCGCGACAGAGTCACGCATAGAACCTTCAATCCCTATCTCAGAAAGAAACTTCACCGTCGGTTCAACCCCCGCTTGTTCATGTCCAGGAGACTGTATCCTATCGCCATCTGTACGCGTTGTCTTTGGCTTTCCAAAATCATGACAAAACGCAGCGAGTATGACAAGCAGGGCGTCATCCCCCTTCAATCTTTCTTTCTCAACAATCTTGGCTGCTTCATCTACAACCATCAGCGTATGGACCCACACATCTCCTTCAGGATGCCATTCTGGCTCTTGTGGTGTACGTGACAACTCAACAATCTGTGGATGCATCTCATGAAAAATACCCCATTCCATAGCTGCCTGAAGACCAAGGGATGGCTTTCTTGAACGTGTAAAAAGTTTTATCCACTCTTCTCTCAAGCGCTCCTTCGGTAAATGTGTCAACTCACCTCTCATATCACGCATTATCGCTGCAGTGGAATCATCAACACCCAATCCGAATCTCCCAATAAATTGCATACCGCGTAATACTCTCAGTGGATCGTCACGGAAACGCTCCTCGTCAGCAACTCTAAGAATCCTCTGTTCAATATCCCGAACGCCGCCGAAATAGTCATAGACTTCTCCGGTTAGAGGATCTTTTGCAAGAGTGTTGAATGTGAAATCACGCCTTCGTGCCGCTTCTTCAATACTCATAGTGGGATCAGCGCTCACTGAAAAATCACGGTGCCCTTTCCCCGTCTTCGATTCTCTACGTGGTAATGATACATCAAGATCAATATCACCAATTTTAACTTTCAATATACCGAACGCGGCACCAACTTCATTCACATCACCAAACGCATACGCAAGCTCTCTCAGTCGTTCTGGCTCAATATTATATACTTCAATATCATAATCTTTTGGAGGGATACCCATCAACTCGTCCCGCACACACCCACCTACCAGAAGCGCCTGTCCTCCCGCTTCTTCAACAAGTTTCGCAAAATCAACTACTTTTTCAAATGCATTTACCTCTTCAACAAATCCTCCATTCAAAAGCCGTTCGCGCTGTTGTTTTGCATCCGCACGATGAAATATTTCCGCTGTACGATACTCTTCTGTACGTGTAGCACAAGAAAGGATGTCGCGTCGCGTCTTCGTATCAGGTTCGTTTTTGATACGTGCAACGAGTTCGTTTCGATATGCTTCGGAATCAAATCCTTCTTGTTTCATAATGCGTATATGAATTTAATGAATAAATGTATAAAAAGTGTAACACAAAAACATCTTTCTTAAAAAACACCTTAACGAGAAGCATCCCAAAGGTTCTCGCTCTTTTGTAGACTCCTTTTGCCGCGCGCGGAGGGTGTTGATACGTGCAACCAAGATATCCACCCGCGCGACGATTTTCCACACACCAAATACCACCAAAACAGCAAATATTCACGGCAACATGCAAGTTTGGCGTGAATATTGCCCAAAATCGGCACAAATTCACGCCAAATCGCCCATTTTCACGATTACTATTGAAGCAAATTTGACATTTGTCTGAAATAATGATATTATTTGGCAAGGATCATCAAAAACCTAAGTCACACTATATAATATGAAAAAAGACATCTCAGGACATTTCAAACATGTGAAAGTCCTTCCCGACGGCTCTCTGGCAATCATCGTCATAGAGTTTGGAAAGGTGGTGGTCATCAGACCACAAGAATTTCACAAAATATTCCTATGCGTAGGTAAAGATCAGACGATGAATTATATCGATATTCATGTCTCTGAGAAAGAAGACAGGCAGATTGAATATTACTCAATCACCTGCCCCGACAAAGAGCACATGGAGAAACTTCTCAGCGTATTCGGCTTTACAGATGTGTCTGTAAAGACCAGTGGGGATGAAGAAAATAAAAAAGGGGCTGAAACTCCCTCGTAATCAAAAGCGCCCCGCAGGGCGCTTTTTTGTTTGCTCTACAATCCGGTCCACGCTTCCCCGCACTGCGCGCACCACACATTGCCGGTATGCTCAAAACAATCCGTAAACTTATTCGGCTCATAGTGCCCCGTGTCTTCATTCCAGAAAAACTCGTCCTCAATGAGCGTCTCCACCAACTTGCGCTCGGCCCCGCAGAGTTGGCAGGCATGTCTTTCTTTGATCTTTTACTCATAAAGTTCGACTGATTTCTTATTCTATTTGATGAGTGCCTATTCTTGAAACACACTATCCGGCACTAAATACCCATTGATGTTAATTACATGTCGTTTTATCTCCGAAAAATAACTCTCGATACAAAAAACCCGCTCTATACAAGCAGCGGGTTGTTTTTCACATCACACGAAAACAATCAATGGGTCAGCAGTTGAGAGAACTTCCTCCTCCACTCTACATTGTCTTTCCATTCCCGACCGTTCGTTTCGAGAAGTGCAAGGACCTTAAGCATTTCTTCGGAAAGTATTTTACTTCCGACAGGACCATGCTTGAAATGTGGAAAAGCCTCCATGAGGGCGGGTTTGAGAAAAGCCTCCAGAAATTGTCCAAATTCGACGAATGAATCAAACACGATACCGGGGAAAAGAGCCCTGATCGTGGACTTAAGATATATCTCTTTCTTTTCCTTCTCAAGACCACGAAAAGCTGGGTTTTACAAACCCGTTGCAAATGCCCACAGAATCGCCTCATCGAGGAATAAAGCGGACTTCACACTGAAATCTCTTGGCTTTCATCATACGGGAAATCGGGAATTGTGCGGTATCCCTCCATACAAACAGGGCAGAATAGGGCGTCCCTGTTCTCGCCTGCCAACCCATGAACGGCAGGTGATTTAATGTGATCACAAGTAAGCAGGTGACAGACGCCATTGGCGTCCACCCATACCGGACTTCCCTCTTTAATAGTGGCCATGTTGCCTCCTTGAATGATTCGAATATTAATGAAAACTGTAATTTCCTTTTACTCGTTTTAGAGTAGCATAAAAAATAATATATGTCAACATCCGAGACACACAAGGACTTTTCGAGAGATTTCAACTCTTCTGCAGACTCCTTTTCAAGCGCCTGTCCACGCTTCCCCGCACTGCGTGCACCTCACGTTGCCAGTATGCTCAAAACAATCCGTAAACTTGTTCGGTTCATAATGCCCAGTCTCTTCATTCCAGAAAAACTCGTCGTCAATGAGCGTCTCCACCAACTTGCGTAGAGCCCCGCACATCTGACAGATGTGCGGGGCTCTACGCACACGACGATTTCCTTTTGTTCGACAATCCAACCAATAAAGAACTCTCACTTTACGTACTCTGTTGACACAGTTGGACCAAAAGCATACTATATCGCAAGAGAAGTATGCAGAGTCAAGAAACAAAAAAACATACCACAATGGAAAACAAGGAACATCCTGAGGCGTTGATCGAAAAATATACCACAATCATCACCTCTATTAGACGAGAAGGGAACACTGTTGAATATCTCAAAGAAGATTCAAGTAAAGGATGCGCTGAGATCATTGAACGTTTTGATCTGAGTAAGCTTGTACTTAAAATAACTGGGACCCATTGTCCGTTCCCCCAGTTGGTGTCTGTCTACAATGCCACCCCCAACAACCTCTATGAAGGGGAACCTCTGTACTACAAAATAATAGCGACTCCAAAACATTACGACATGATTCGTCAAGCTCTCGGTTTCACCATTCTTAATGGTGTTCTCTGCAACGAAAAAAAACCTTAAGGAGCCGAAAGCGCCTAGACGGCGCTTTTTTGTTTGCTCTACAATCCGGTCCACGCTTCCCCGCACTGCGCGCACCTCACGTTGCCGGTATGCTCAAAGCAATCCGTAAAATCATTCGGCTCATAGTGCCCCGTGTCTTCATTCCAGAAAAACTCGTCGTCAATGAGCGTCTCCACCAACTTTTTGAAACACAAAGAGATGTTCGTGCATAATAAGGAGAAAATTATTTTCTTTTGATTTATTCACCCAAAAACCTGTCGCCTGACAATTAAATTGTCGTTTGATAATATCTTCTTTCAATTGAAAACCTGTTTTCAAAAATCTATCCATTACCTTAAAAGCTAAAGGCTGATACATTTTATTTCTACGAGTATCTCCGATTAAAATTGCGCAGTATTTGTCTTTCTTCAAAACCCTATGAAGCTCCGTTGCCACTTTTTCCATTTCATCGACGAAGGAATCTATATTATGAATATTTGAAAGATCTTCTTCTATCTTACCATCGCTATATTTTATAATATCGGCATATGGAGGATGAGTGAGAATAAAATCAACACTCTCATTTTTTGCTTTATTAAGATCTCTAGCGTCTCTTTTCAAGACCTTTTGCCAAGAATTATTCTCTACATCAAACACAAGACAATTCTTCGTCCGTTCAATAGCGATATCATTCACATCTGAACAAATAATGTTTCTATTCAAAATCTTTGCTTCGATTGCTGTTGTTCCCCCACCAATCATTGGATCGAGTAAAATATCTCCCTCTTCGGAATATCGTAAAATGAGATTGCGCACCACTTCAGGAGACCAATTCCCACGCCAATCTGACGTATGTGTAGCCCAATTACCACGTCGAGGAAAAGCCCATACGGTTGTACATTCTAAATCAAATGTGTCTGGACCAAATTTCATACAAAAAATATACTACCATTTAAGAGAGTTGAGGACCCCTTCTTCGAGCATTGATAGATTGAAGATATTATCGTTATGGTTATATACCTCCTCAAGGGGTCTTGTCGTATTATTCCAACCCATACCGTCAGTAATCCAAACAAATTCAACACCTTGTGCTTTTAGATAATCAAAAAGACCTTTAAATTCTCCACAAACCGCTTTTAATTTTGAACCTCCTCCATTATAAAAGTTTACTTCGAACAATTTTATTTTATTTTTTAATGGATTATATACAGCAAAATCAAAACTTCTTTCTGACTTATCTACAGAAATATTTATACCCCATCTTTCATAAATACCTTTCGCAGTGGCTTGTGCTAAATAAGAAAAATGATTTGCTTCTGAATACTGCTTTATATACTCTTCAGTTATCACCTCCATGAGTTGACCTCCTCGATTTTTTCTCCCATTACTTTCAAGACCAACTTCTACGCCCATAACATAATCGACAAGGTTTTTTACACCATCTTTTTTAAAAATATTGGTAAGACCGGTATTTTCAAAAAATTCAAAATATTCTTCTGGATCTTCCATATTATCAATACTAGAAAAATCAAAAAACCTCGATGTCTTTTCTTTTTTATCATAAATCTCTAATTTTTGCTCTCTTACCGCCAAAAGAATGGGGAAAGTTTTTATAATATCTGGTTCTGATTTCAATAATAAGAAAAACTCTTCTTTTAAATTTTCTTTTCCGAGAAGATAATTCATTTTATTAAGAGCTATTTCCACTTCTCTCTTATTCTTGAATACCTTATCCCAATTCACAAAATACTCCCAAGTCTTTATTGAGTTTTTTCGTGTATTTTTAAAGACTAAAAACTTACTATTTTCCATAGAGTTAATGTGATATGTTGTTAATAAATTTGAGAACCAGGAACTAGATTGACTTTAAAAAACTAAAAACAAAAGTGGAAATATCTTTCCCTCTCTGTTCAATTGCCAGTGAAGGATTCTCGACAAAAACTTCTTCATATTTACTTATATCATTATTAAATCTAAATTTCGAAACAGAATAAACTTTCTTCATCTTTTCTTCAAAAGTTTCATTCCCGGCATCATTATTGTCTAGATCATGAAGAATTGTGAGATTGCCTATTTTATTAACATAAGAACCTATATCTTCTTTATCCAATCCCCATTTTTTTGGAGATCTTGGTAAAATATGCTCGATATTTGGGTTCAATACTGTTATTCCGCGATCTTCTTTTGAATATTCTCGCATCACTTCTTGCAAAAGATATTCTATGAGTTTTGAATCTCTTCCATATTCTATTTCGTTTGAGAAATTACTCACAAATTCATCTTTTTTATTAACTAAATTAAACAATTTCTTAAAATGTTGTCCTATCTCTTTTTCATATTTTACCCCTGAATATTCTGTGGATATTTCGCACATATCACCAAATATTTTTTCATACTCCGAAGGGTTGATACTTACAAATCTTGCCAATATAACAAATTTAAGGAGTTGACGAATGTCTCGCTTAAAAGAGCTCGGTTTATAATCAGGGTCATGCCTTTTTTTGTTATAAAAAGCCAACAACACCGCATAAACTTGATCAACACTTCCTACATATTCAAAAGTTCTAATTATCTTTTTACTCTCCCTATCGCGAACAAGTAGGTTAAGATTGCTTTCATATTCATCAAATCTTAACCCCATATATATCTGCGCATTCTCCAACAGCTCTTTCACAAACGCAACAACTTCTTGAGTTTGTTTATTCTCAATTTTTTCTTTCTTTAGAGTTTTAAAAAGTCGAGAAGAAGAAATAAGACCATTCTCAGAAATATAGTAATGTCTTAGGAATTTAGGGAACAGGGATGTTTTTGTTGCTTCAAAATATGACTCCATTTGGATCCAATCCGCCTCTATTTCTTCTCTTGCTCTTCCTTTTCGGGCAAATTTTAGAACTGAATTCTTTAACAGATCAGCAACGGAAAGACCTAACCCTGTTGAGTTTAAACCTTCAAACAAATCGTAAATATCATTTTCTGAATTTACCACAATCGCTATAAACTGTAGGGATAAAATCTTTTGTATAAGCTTTTCAATCTGATCATCAGATTTTGCTTTAATTTCTTTCTTTATGAGAGATTTTATATATCTAATATTCGAATAATAACGCATTTGATTATCGTCAATATTTTTTGGAATTTCGTTTCCATTTTCTAAGATATTTTTATACGCCTCAAGCAAATTTTCTTTACTGTGGATCAATCTTGGAAAATATTCGTATGTCTTGGGATCTTGCCAAAGTAAACTGTTAGTTAACCAATTTATAAGTTGGGTTGTTTTTTTAGTCCCATCATTGCATTCGATAAGAATATCTTTAATGGCAATAAGTATAAGCGATATGGTTGTTAACCTTTGTTGGCCATCTACAACAACCAGGGTACCATTACTCTCATCGGAAGGATCTAGACATACGAGATTTCCTACAAAATAACCTTCTTCGTTTTCAAGAATGGCACTCCATAGTTCGGAAATGTTTGAAATTTTCCAAGCGTAAGGGCGCTGGTTTAATGGCATAGAAAATCTTTTGTATCTATCACAAAGGGTTGAATACGTGTAGGGATTTGTATCTATAAATTTTTTTATATTATTCATGATTTTTAGATGATTAATAATTAGTAATTAAAACCTCAAAAATCTTTCCTCGTCTGTTCCCTTTTGAATTAATAGCCCTTCCTGCTTGAACTTTATGAATCGCTATTCCATCATTCTTTACCTCAGAATATATCTTGTTAATAAACGGTGCGTCTGAGTTTGAAAGCATAACAAAACAGCCTCTTTTGTGAAGTTTCAAAAAAGTATCTCTCAACTCGATTTGTTCTTTTTCCCTAAAACCGTCAGGGGTATACGAAGTAAAAGCTGCGGTTTTGTTCACTGGATGATATGGGGGATCAAAATAAATAAAATCTCCTTTTTTTGCTTTTTTCAAAACATTTTTATAATCGTCTCTTGCAATTTCCACATGCTTCAATGTTTCTGATACTCTTCTTAGATTCGTCTCATCACAAATAAGTGGGTTCTTGTTTTTCCCAAAAGGAACATTGTATTTCCCAGACTTATTCACGCGATACATTCCATTAAATCCAGTTCTATTTAGATAAATAAATCTTGAAGCGACTGCCACATCGGTCATTGTACTAGGATCCTTCTCACGTATTGAATAATAATATTCTTTTTCATGTTTATGTTTCTTGAGAGACATAATAAGTTTTTCAACATCATTCTTTATAACGTTATATGTTGTAATGAGTTCACTGTTCATGTCAGAAAGAAATGCTTTTTGTGGCAATAAATCAAAAAAAACTGCACCACCTCCAACAAAAGGTTCAAAATATCTGTTCTTCTCGGGATTAAACTCAACGGGAGGGTACAGGCCCATATCTCGAAATTGTTTAAGTAGTTGACGTTTCCCACCAACCCATTTTACAAACGGTTTTGGCTTTTGCATTATTGCAATATTCACTTGCTTCCAAAAATTTTCCTCATTTTTCTCTTGTATACGCAAAACAATATTCTTTGCATAAATTGCATTGACATTGAAATCTTTTTGTATTTTTTCCATTCTTTGTGTAAAAGTCATAAGACAAAAAGTAGACAACCTAATATAGTCATTCTAACAGTATGAGGGCTTGGGATCAAACAAGCGTATCCACAAGGGCATAAAAATAGTATACGTACAAACAAAATACTTATAGCCATGAACACATGATGCCGTCGTCTCATCCTTACTTCATCATTCTTAATTCATGATTCTTGATTCTTAATTCGAATCAATGGTTCTTGAAGCCTTCGCTTCAGTCCTACGAGACGGGTTTTGGGGGCGAAATACGCATAAAAAAAGCGCCGGGGAAACCGGCGCCATTTACAATTATCAACACCCACGTACGCGAAAACCAACTTCAATCCAGTTTTCTCCCTCTTTTCTGAGACTCGCCCACGCCTGGGTGTTGTGATCGACATTAATCTCGGCCTCGTCCTCGGAGTTTCCGATGATTAATGCAATACTTCCATATCCAGGATTTTTTTTCTCGGAATGCCGATGGAATACTTCAAGTCCCCTCGCATTCCACTCCTCCCAGATTGGGCGCATTTTTGCAACCTCCTCTTTTGCTTCTTCAAGAGCAGTCGCATATACGACCCACGCACTGCGACTACTGTACACCTCCTGGTTGGGATGAATCTCCACAGCTTCGTTGGTGTACGCCATCCGTGCAATAATGCCCGGAATTGCCTCAGCTATCTCTCGCCGAAGTGCCTCCATGGCATTTTTCTTGGCTTCCTTTTCTTCGGCAAGAGCCTGCTTGGCGCTCTTATAAAAGCGTACACGGCTTGAATTGAACCGTTCGGGAAGGAGAACTCCCTCGCCCCATCCGTTGCGCCACTCGTACTTGTATACGACGATGGCTCCGGGAGCTTTTTCATGAAGCGCCTTTGCCTTTTCATACCCACCACGTCCAAACGTGGCGAAAATGACAGAGTAACTGGTAAGATCAATGCCGGTCAGACCATTCGGCGGCATAATAGCCGTAGGAACAGAACGGTTTTCAAAGCCGTCTTTTGTGATGACTTCGCCCTTGCGACGCATCTTGATTTCCATAATATTCTCCGTTTTACGCCCTGCGGCGTGATGATGTGCGTTCCCCGCACCAGAGCATACCCGACATGGGCAGCACACTGAACATTCCAGCAACGTCCACTGTGCTACTCATGTTGGAACTCGAGAAGTTATTGCTTTGATTTTATTAAAAAGGACAAGATAATATTTACATATTATAGCATATATCTATAATTATGTCCATAGTATCGTTATACTATACAAAACCTCAGTTTTATATAAGTTTTTGAGCCGGACGAATTTCACTGTGGGGTTTTATGGTGGCAGTCTTTTGCTTCTACCATAAGTAAAAGCGCCCTTGGGGGCGCTTTTGTGTACAAAAGAAGGTTGACTAACGGTCATCGGGGAGTACAACCTCCTCAACCTGGAAAATCGTGGGGTATGCGTCGACCAACGCCCCCACTGCCTCGTACGGAGAGACGCCGGAGGCGAAGATGTTATTGTCACTCGCCACGTAGGCAAAGTAACCACCGTTAGACCGTTTTACAACAATTATCTTTTTCATTTTTTGATGTTTTGATGTTTTCTTTTTTGAATATTTTACTCTCTGTATATCATAGCATATGTAGCATAAAAAGTCAATACATTACGCCCGAGTTCAAGCTTGAATGTAGGACGCACACCCTCACCAAACTTACCTTTTGGAGAAAAAGCGATAATACATACACTGTGCCATATATACAACACACAACACCACCCGAAGGTGGTGTTGTGTGTTGTATAGAAATTAGCGTTTAGACCACTGGGAAGCACGGCGTGCTTTCTTGAGTCCGAATTTTTTGCGTTCCACACTGCGTGGATCACGCTTCATAAATCCAACAGGTTTCAATTCTTTGCGAAGCTCTTCATCATACTTCACAAGAGAACGTGCCAATGCGTGACGGATGGCTTCTGCTTGCGCGCTCACACCACCACCGACAACCTTTGCCGAAACGCCAAACGTGCCTTTTTGATTTGTCACAGTAAGCGCTTCAAGTGCGGTATTTTGAAGTGACTCGGTCGGGAAATATTCAGCCAATGCTCGTTCATTCACGACAAAACCATTTCCCCCTTCGGTGATACGCACACGAGCAATCGCCGTTTTGCGACGTCCAACGGCTTCAATGTATTTCTTTGTGGTTGCAGTTGCGGACATAGTAAGGAGATTAATATATTAGGAGATTAGGAAATTAAAAAAATGAATGAAGTACGTATTCGTATGAGTTCGTACTTCGTAACCGATTACTCTTCAACGGTGAGACGTTTCAACATCAGAGGTTGCAACTTGTTCTTGGGAAGCATACCCTTGATTGCTCGGCGAAATGCTTCAGCATATCCCTTGCGTCCCAATAAATGCGCCAGGGTTTCTCCTTTGAGTCCACCTGGGTATCCGGAATATCGTGTGTATACCTTTTCACCCTTTTTCTTGTCGGAAACAGCGGCTTTGGACGCGTTTACGATACGCACGGTTACGTCGGGCGCGATATGACGGGCAAAAGACGTTGTGTTCTTACCCATGAGAATGCTCGCCGCCTCAGTGGCGACTCGTCCCATACTCTTTCCTTGTGCGTCGATCGTGTGTTCCATGATTGCGTACCTAAATAATAATAACGATTAAACAAATTCAATAACTGCCATCGGGCTCGCATCACTTGCGCGCGGGACAAGTTTGATGATACGGGTATATCCGCCGTCTCTGTCCATATAGCGTGGCGCAATATCTTTGACAAGCTTCTCGGCTCCTATTTCAGACCCAAGACGCGCGACAAGAAGACGACGCGATACCATACCGCCCTTTTTGGCGTGCGTAATAAACTTCTCCACGAACGGGCGGAGTTCTTTGGCTTTCGCCTCAGTTGTGGTGATTTTACCATCGCGAATAAGCGATACGGCAAGACCCTTGAGAAGGGCGCGGCGTCCGTCGCGGGAACGTCCAAGTTTTCTGTTTGCGTCGTGGTGCTTCATAGTAGTGAATGAATGTGGGTCCTTACAGTGTACGGATTATTGCTTGAGCGTCAAGCCAAAATTGCCAAGTGCGCGACGAACTTCCTGCACGCTCTTGTCGCCAAGTCCTTCGATGTCCAGAAGGTCTTCTCCCTTTTTGCGAACAAGACCACCAACAGTGCGGATATTGGCACTGAGAAGAAGATTGACTGTGCGTGAAGAGAGTTCTTCGAGTGACTCGATGCGTGTTTTGAGTACGTCAGTGTCTGTATCTTCTTCGGCAACAACTTCTTTTTCTTTCTTTGATACAATAACTTCTTCTTCTGGTTCATCTTCTTTAAAACCAACAACTGCCTTGAGCTGACGAATCATGGTGTCAATGGATGACTCAAGTGCTTCACGCGGAGTGAGTGTACCGTCGGTTTCGATAACGATACGAAGGCGGTTGTAATCCGTCTTGTCTCCGACACGCATGTTTTCAACTTCATAATTGGCACGGCGAATCGGCGTAAAGGATGCATCAAGCGCGATGGTGCCAATATCTACCTTGCCACGTTGATGTACTTCCTTGGGGACATAACCCAAACCTTTTTCAAGCGTAATCTCCATTTCAAGATTTGTTTTGCTGGTAATTTCAGCAATATATTGTTCTGGATTCAAAATACGTACTTGACCAGGAACATTCAAGTCTCCTGCGGTAACCTTTTTCGGTCCTTTGACCGTACAGGTAAATGTCTGCATTTCATTACCTTCGGCAACAAAACGAACGCGTTTAAGATTGAGAAGGAGTGTGATGATGTCTTCTTTGACACCATCAATCGTAGAGAACTCGTGCGGAACACCGTCTATCTTGACCGACGTAACAGCCCATCCAGGGATGGATGATAAAATGATACGGCGAAGAGAGTTGCCAAGCGTATGGCCATATCCGATATACAGCCCGTCGATTTCGTAGATACCTTTGACGGCATCTTCAGAGACGACTCGTGGCTGGGAAGGAAGTACAACGCTGTGATCAAGCATATGCGTATGATAAAAGGGATAATGAAACTATCCGGGTCATTGCCCGCGCCTATAATAAAAAACAAAGACGTGCGCTCGCCCCCCCCCTTGTGGGGAGGCGTTGCGTCCGGCTTGCAAATATGCCGTTTCTTTATAACATAAAACGGACTTTTCTGCAACGATATCCTGTGGGCAACGAGCGTTCTCAAGCTTCTCTGACCTTATCGGCTGTAATATCCGATAACGGCCTGCAAGTCCAATCCCGCGTCTGTCGCTTCAACAACAGCGGGGACACCCACAATTGTCGCTTGGGATTTCTTGGCATCGAGGGCAATCCATGTCGGGGCGGTGTGCTTTTCCAATTTTCCCGAAAGTTCGGCAAACAATGGACTTCCTTTGCTTCCTTCACGAACACCGATAACATCGCCTTTCTTTACACGATAGGACGGGATGTCCATCTTGCGACCGTTGATCGTGATATGACCATGAGAAACCATTTGGCGAGCAAGCGAACGAGACAATGTAAATCCAGAACGAAACACGGTATTGTCGAGACGTGATTCAAGGAATGTATAGAGGAGTTCCGTCGGACTTCCTGTGCGTTCCATCGCTTCAGCAACGTATCCCGAAAACTGACGCTCGCGAAGACCGTACGTATTGCGCGCTTTCTGCTTCTCTTTCATCTGACGTCCATAATCCGTCAAGTTTGAGCGGTGCTTTCGTTCAGATTGAAGAAGACCCGGTGGGTACGGCTTTTTGCTCAGCGTACACTTTGCGGAGTAGCACTTCTCCCCTTTCAGGAAAAGTTTTTCGCCTGCACGACGACAGATTTTACACTTGGAATCCAACATAATGAGTGGTAATAATAAGAAAATGATTAGACGCGACGAGGTTTACGGGGCTTCGGACCATTGTGTGGAACAGGTGTACGGTCGGAAATTGTTGTGATGTCAATTCCTTTGGCTGTAAAGGCGCGGATACCTGCTTCACGACCCATACCGACACCCTTCACAACAACAGACACTTCACGCATACCCATGATGCCAGCTTTTTCACCGAGTACTTCACCGATTTTTGCTGCCGCAAAGGGTGTTCCCTTTTTGGCACCCTTAAATCCGAGAGAACCAGACGATGACCACGCAAGCACTTTGCCCGATTGATCGGTAAGTGTCAAACGCGTATTGTTGTATGTCGCCTCAACATGAAGAACACCTGTGGCGACCTTTTTCTTGGGGACACGAGACAATGAACGAGAACGAAGTCCTTGGTCCATGCCTGCGCCTTTCTTTTGTGCTACACGTTTCTTGCCCATAGGAACTTAAAATGATACTGGGTATCGAATGAAAAATGCTGGTAATGTGGTCTGCATGCATCTCATATGCACGGTTTCAGGATGGTACCACGGAAAGCGGGAATATACAAGGATTACTTCTTTTCCACCTTCTTCTTTCCGGAACCCATCGTCTTGCGTGGACCTTTACGCGTGCGCGCATTTGTTTTGGTGCGCTGTCCACGTGAAGGAAGGCTTTTTGCGTGACGACTTCCGCGATACGACTGGATATCCTTGAGACGTTTGATATTTCCCGCAACTTCTCGTTTCAAGTCTCCTTCTGTCGCAAGACGAGTAACGATTTCACGGATGATATTTTCTTGTTCTGGTGTGATATCTTTTGGTTTTTTGTCGTAGGCGACTTTTGCTTCATCAAGAATGACGTGTGCGAGCGGACGACCAATACCATACACGGCGGTAAGTCCGATTTCGATACGCTTATTCTCTGGGATAGTGATACCTGCGATACGCATAAATAGTAAATGAGGAGGTTAGTAAGAAAAGGATGAATATATTAGCCTTGGCGCTGTTTGTGGCGCGGATTTTCACACACAACACAGATACGACCCTTGCGACGGATCGATTTGCATTTTGCGCATACTTTTTTGACCGAGGATTTGACCTTCATAAATGATGAATGATGAATATCCGTTTAAAGACGACGCATAATGCGTCCTTTACCGCCGTACGGATCTACGACGACTTGCACTTTGTCACCGACAAGCACCTTGATGCGGTGCAACCGCATTTTTCCCGAAAGGTAGGCAATGCCCGTATCCCCGTTTTCAAAGGCAATACGGAATTCCGCATTCGGCAAAGACTCGTCCACAACGGCGATGACTGTCTGATCCTTTTGTATTTCGTCTTTCGACATTACAATGACGCATATCATACCAGAGACACGAAAAGAATGCAAGCATTTGTGCGCTTGACACCACCACTGGCTCGTGTATGATGCTGGGTAGACATTGTACGAATTTGAATCGCTCCGCTCCCGCGGAGCTCAGTGCGAGGAGGGGGACCTCGCACTTTCATCCCTCCCGGTGCTTAGCCGGGGGGATGTTTTTTTATACCACAATACAGAGTGGCGTCTTCGGACCCATACCTAACATCATGTTCGGGATGACAGACGTTACTGAGTTACGAGAACGCTTACGAATAACGAGTGCTTACGAATAACGAATACGCACGAATATACGAATAAAAAGTCTCTTCCACACGTGTTATATATCATTCGTAGATTCCCCAGCACCCTGCACTGTGCACCACGTGGGATGCACAGCAAGCCACATGGATGCACAGCACGCCACGTAGGGTACGGGGCAGGTGTACAAGTTCGTATTTCGTAACCTTTCATCTCGTCCGTCTCTATAACCTATCACCTCTCACCTATTTCCTACGTTCATATTTCTTAATTCATCTTTCGTATTCTTGCTTCGTACTTCGTGATTCCCTGCACTGTGCACCACGTAGGATGCACAGCACGCCATGTAGGGTGCAGGGCACGCTTGATTCGAGCATTCGTGCCTATCACCTCTCACCTATTTCCTACATTCACTTCACTTCTTTTCCATCAACAATTTGCACAACAGAGATATCTTTCGCGTCTTCAGGAAACTCCCCTTTCCAAAATGGGTGCATTGATGCCTGCGCGGACGCAATGGCGGGAAACTTCTTCATCGTCTCATCAAACTCCTTTTTGGAACGCCCAACAATTGCCGACAGGACTTCTTTCTTATCAACAGTCCATACAATGTGTGGTGTACCTCCGAGAGATATGGTAACAGTATCATCAATCACAGCTTCTCCATTTTCCTCAGGAACGATACCTATTGAAAGTTTTGATACATCCGAAAAATAGACATCTTTATCATCATAAGATGCGACAGATCGACGAGCGATAAATCGTGCCATTTCTCCCCCATCAAATACCATTGCATGGAGTGTGCCGCGAACGGTAACGATAACATTTTTATTATCATCGGATGGAACAGGGTCAAGATGTTCAAATGTATGTGTTGTCGCATATTCTGCAAGAATTGATCCTGCTGGTGTCTGACTCCGTGCGTCAGATAAAAGTTTTTCGGAAAGTTTCTTTTCCAATTCTTGTTGTGCTGCGATTACTTCAGATTCAGAAGCAACCTTTTCAAGTCCAACAAATCCTCCTGTCATCGGCGTCTTTGAACGTGCATACATCTTGTCGTATTGAGGAGAACCTTTAAATCCAGGAATAGTAAAATCAACAAGTGCAATATTAAAATCAGTTCCTGGTTCATCAGCAGAAACGGTTACTTCGACAGAACCTGGAATCGTTTCTCCTCCTTCGGTACGCATACCTGGTATCACAACAGATTCATTGATACGATAAATATGTCCCGCGGGATCCTCAAAACGTGTTTTTTTCACAAGCCGTTGCTCGTTTGTACTATATGTATTGTAAATGACGATTGTTCCAGACGCGCGACGCTCAGACTCACGTTCTTCTGTTGCGAGGATTTCAATAGATTCTTCTGCGACAACATCCATCACTTCAAATCCAATCGAATCTTGACTATCTGCACTTCCCCCACGCATAGCAGTAAAGTTTCCCTCAATAAATGTATTTTCCTGCTTGGGAACAAGGGTAACTGTCGCC
Organism: Candidatus Yonathbacteria bacterium; assembly: GCA_013334825.1. GTDB lineage: Bacteria > Patescibacteriota > Minisyncoccia > Phycocordibacterales > JACNGX01 > JACNGX01. The sequence goes on along the minus strand of JAAXWR010000001.1, from coordinate 236,139 downwards.
CCCGCAAACACATTCATCAACATAATAACAAAAACAAATACTGCAACAGCCGCAATCCACCAAATACCTTTTCCTCCTGATGTTCGCACACCTGGACGAGTCCACTCAATCGGCTGAGGAGCAGAAGGACGAGACATACTCTCAGAGACTGTCGCGTCTTCTTTATCAATAGCGTCCACATCTGAGACATCAACAAGAGAACGTTTTCGTGGAGAAACGGGTGCTTTACGCGGAGCATGAGAACGCAAGGATGAAGGTGTGCGTTTTTTCCCTTCTTTTACATATGCGAAAAATTCACTATTCTTTGGAGATTCTTCGTGTGACGAACGAACATCAAATGAGGTATGCTCTTTGGGAGAAGCAGACTCTGTCTCAGAATGCACAGATGATGTTTTTTTCATCCGAACATTACGCGTCGTTCGGATGTCGTTCATAGATTTTCGTGGCATAAAAAATATAAAGATGAAAAAGAGATAATAAAATATTGGAAACGGTATGTATTAGTATATCACGAGCGTCGTCCTTGTGTATGCGAAAAACGATGTGGATTGTTTTCATTGCATATACGCGCAGAAAAAGCAGAACCAACAACAAGAAATGAATCATATGTGATACCAGAAGACATATCGCAAAGATCATGAACATAGAGCATATCGACAGCCTGCGGAGACATTTCTTCATGTTCCAAAACACTACGCAGCCATGAGAGAACATCGGCATCGGACGCAAGGCGCACAGATGAAGGCATTTGTTCTTCAGGGACAGAAACTGAAACAGCATGACGCAAAGCACGCATCCATGATTCCGCTGCTGTTTCTACTGCTTTTCCAATACGCATTTTTTCTTCACGAGAAAATCCATTTTCCGCATACATACGCAATGACGATAATGCTTCATCGGGAGTACTCCCGAGAAGTTCGGCGATACGACGCACAAGCGTAAGTTTCCCAACAGGAAATGACACCGTCTCCCACAACACTCCTTCTCGAACAAAAGATGCTTCAGATACTTCCCCTGACACATCGAGCAACATACATTCTGAAAGATTTGGTTCTTTATTTCTCACAATATCAAACGTAGCAAGTGAAAATGTTTGAAATACAATCTCCACCGAAGAAAAAGCACGTTCACATATTTCTTTCATACGAGTCGCAGCATCTGAAGGAATGATAGAAAATACAATACTCATATCAAGTGTTGTTGCTTCTTTCCCTTCAGGAACAGAAGTCTCATAACCATTTACAGATACTTGAATAATACGCCGATCAAATAACGTATGAGAAGTATCTCCCAAAGCAAGAACCTCAGGAGATTTGAGAAAATCCTGATATTCTCGTTCTGCTCGTTCTTCAAGATCTATTTGGCGAATGCGTGTCGGGCGTTTAAATGAGACATGCACATGTCTTGTCTGTGACGCGTACCAGGGAGACGCTAACATAAAAAAAGCTTTCTCTGGACGTAGCAGTGCATGTTTCGTAAAACGAATATGCGCTGGAGCATGTTTTGCTATATCTTCAACAACACCAGAAAGAGCGGTGAGAATTTCGTCACGAAAACGCTTCGCATCAGGAGTCTCTCGCATAAATACATCGCGGCGAACCGTATACATGATGCGAGCTTTCTTCCCATGCTCAAGAAGCACTACTGCACCACCAACAGAAGCACTCCCAATGTCATACACATGAATGAGACGTGCTTTTTGTTTTACATGATGACGAAAGAGAGACATGTAACTATAGTATACCGTACATGATACGTTTTGTACTACTCGTACGTGGGGAAAGAAGGTGGGATTAGGAAAGAGGTTAGAGGGACGGACGAATGTAGGAAAGAGGTTATAGGTGATAGGTTATAGGGACGAACACTCGAATCAAGCGTGCCATGCACCCTACGTGGTGCATGGTGCTTGGGAATATACGAATGACGAAGAAAAACGGTAGACGATGAAATAAGAAAATAGAAATATGAAATATGAAGACGAAAACTATAAACGATAAAAGAAAATGAGTCGTATTCGTACATGCGTATGTATTCGTTATCCGTAAGCGTTCTTGAAACTTGAAACTGCCAACTTGAAACTCGTTCTGTTGTCTTTCGACACTTAAATCTCGTAACTCAGTACGATCTATCCTCATGGTGAAATGATGAACGACAAAAAACAAGCGTGAACATATCCATGCTCACACTTGTTTTTTCTCTTTCTATCACTTGCGTTTCCTGTCTCCTCTTGTTAATCACACAAGTACCGCTTTGATACGACGTACACCTGCCGATGATGATTCTTCTTTTTGAATAGTAAACCTGCCAAGCGTACCGGTGTGTGTCACATGTGGACCGCCACAAAGTTCACGAGAGTACACTGTACCATCACTGCCCACAATACTATATACACGCACAACATCGGGATATTTTTCCCAGAAACTTCCTTCGACTCCAGCAGCTTTCGCTTCTTCTTTTTTCATCTCTTCCATACGCACTTCGACATCCGCACGAATAACGTCATTCACATACGCTTCGATACGGTCGAGTACCTCACGCTCCACTTTTTCCGGATGCGTAAAGTCAAAACGTAAGCGTTCTTCAGTGATATTGGAACCCGCCTGATGTATATGGTTACCAAGTTCTTTGCGCAGCCCCGCAAGAAGCAAATGCGTCGCGGTATGCAGTGCCGTCGTTTTCTCACTCGTGTCGGCAAGTCCTCCTTTAAATTTTTGTTCCGCGCCAGCACGAGACAATACACGGTGTTTATTCATTTCTTGAGTATATGTTTCTTCATCAATAGATAATCCACGTTCAAGAGCAATTTCTTTCGTCATTTCAAACGGGAAACCATACGATGAAAAAAGAGTAAACGCTTCGTTTCCAGAGATGACACCACTCTCTGCACGTCCAATAATTTTTTCAAACTCTCGCATTCCCTGCGCGAGTGTCATACGAAACTTCTCTTCTTCCTTACGGATTTCATCAAGAATCACGTCTTTTTGCGCGATGACATTCGGATATACATTTATATATTCATCGGCAACCGCTTCTGCGACACTTCCCAATGCATCCGTTTCCAAAAGAATCGTGTCAGCATACCGTACTGCGCGACGTATTAACCGACGCAAAATATATCCTTGATCGGTATTTGATGGACGAACACCATCTGCAATAAGAAAGACTGCAGTGCGGATATGGTCGGCAATGATACGCTCAGCACGCACATCAAACATCGACGCACGTTCATGGACCGCAGCAATAATCGAATCAAATAAATCCGTTGTGAAAATACTATCAGTCCCCTGAAGCGCCATAGCAAGACGTTCAAGTCCCGCACCAGTGTCCACGTTCTTTTGCGCAAGCTTACCAATGACCTTACCATCCTTTTTTTCATATTCCATAAACACATCATTCCATATTTCAACAATTTTTTGCGCATCATCGGCAACTTTGAATTGCTCAAATGTCATATCACCCAATCCTTCGGGTGTAATATCATAAAACATTTCCGAGTCAGGACCACATGGACCATTATCACCCGGACTCCACCAGTTGTCCTCAAGGAAATAGATACGGTGTTCAGGCACACCGAGCTTTTTCCATATCGCGGCAGCTTCGTCGTCACGCGGCGCATCAGCATTTCCCGCAAAAACCGTCACGTACAAACGTGCGGGATCAAGTCCAAACCCTTCCTCCTTGTTCGTCAAGAGCGTATAACTCCACGCAATCGCATCTTCTTTAAAATAATCACCGAGCGACCAGTTACCGAGCATTTCAAAAAATGTATCGTGCGTTTTGTCACCGACTTCTTCAATGTCTTGGGTACGCACACATTTTTGAATATTTGCAATACGCTTTGCGCCAGTCGGATAGGGTTGTCCCATGAGATACGGAACGAGCGGTTGCATGCCCGCAGTATTAAAAAGTACCGATGGGTCATTTTCGGGTACGAGCGGAGCAGATGGAACAATCGCATGTCCCCTCTTTTCAAAAAATTTGAGAAATGTGGATCGAATATCGCGAGAAAGCATAAGGTAGGAGGTTAGGAGGTTAGTATGTTAGGAGGTTAGTATATAAGTACATGAGGAGGTTAGGAAATAGCTTATAGGGTATTAGGGTAGACGAGAATGGGGAAATTAAATATTAACATTAAAAAAAAGTGCTACACAACACACGTCATTTCAACATACTTTTTATAATAAACTCTTATGGTATGCAGTATATGCAATATAGCGTTTCTGGGCAAGCAAATAACATAACCCCGAGTATAAAACCCGGGGTAACACCTTTGAGTTCTTCTTTGGGGTAGGTGCAACCCCAAAGTATATCGCTGTCATTTCTCTTGCGTACCGCGAATCGTATTGCAAGAGAACCAACTGTCCTTTACATATCCCCCAAAAACCGTTGGCGTCTTTAGAAGAAATCTCTGTCTATGATCTTGATACCCCGACAGAAGGTATATCAAGTATTGCAAAAGATGCGCGTAAGGAATACGAACATTCTGGACTCTTTAATCATAAGACCAGACAAAAGGGCACATTCCAACAAGTGGAATATCATACCGAATTGTGTTTCTATTCCTTACGGCAAGACTCAATTTCTTTTACTATTATATACCAAGAGAAATATTTTGTCAAGCGTTTCTCAACTGCCCTGTTTCTCCCCTTTTTTACTATTTCTGATATACTAAAAATATTATTGATTATCATTTTCTTATGTCTCTTTATTTACAACTCAAAGAAGATCTCAAAGACGCAATGCGTGCCAAGGAAGAAACACGCCTGACTACCATCCGGTCGGTTATTTCCGCACTCACCAATGAACTTGTCGCGCAAAAGAAACGTCCCACCGATGCACCTGACGATGACATGGTCATGACGGTGCTCACGCGCCTTGCAAAACAACGAAAAGAAGCCGCGGATCAGTTTCGCGCAGGTGGGCGTCCGGAACTTGCAGAAAACGAGGACACGGAACGAACCATTCTTGAAACCTATCTCCCTGCACAACTTTCATACGACGAAATTGTTGCCACCGTTGAAGCAAAAAAGTCAGCACTTGGCATTGTAGACAAAACAGACATGAACAAACTTATGGGAGCAGTGATGTTCGAGCTCAAAGGTAGAGCGGGAGGCGCGGATGTACGCAAAGCAATTGAAGAATCTTTTGTTTAAAAATTCCAATATTCAAAAAACAAAACACAAACAAATTCAAATATTCAAAAAACAATATCAAAAATACTGTCTTTGAAAAAATATTTTTACTATTGTTTAGTTTTTGATATTTGAAATGTTACTATGCAACATCTCATCACCCAACTCAAAGAACGAGGCGTGTTGAAGACTCCCCATATCATTGAAGCGTTCGAAGCAATCGACCGTGCGCATTTTGTTCCTGCGGACAAAAAGCTTGAAGCATATCAAAATTATCCTCTTACCATTGGACACGGACAAACAATCTCCCAACCAGAAACTGTCGCGTTTATGTTGGAACTCTTACAACCAGACGCGGAACAAACAATACTCGACATTGGCTCTGGATCGGGGTGGCAAACCGCGCTTCTGTCACACATTGTGGGACAGTACGGCAACGTGTACGGCATGGAGATTGTAAAGGAACTTGCCGAAACCGCAGTACAAAACATCAACACCTACGGATATATCACTGAAGGCCGTACGATGATACTTGCCAAAAGCGCGGAACATGGACTCCCTGAACATGCACCCTACGACCGTATCATCGGCGCAGCGACAGTCACACATATTCCTGAAGTGTGGACTGCGCAACTTGCCAATGGTGGACGACTTGTTGTTCCTGTGGGAGAATCTATTGTCCTATTAGTAAAACATACGGACGAACGATACGAACGACACGAATATCCTGGATACTTGTTCGTACCCTTTATCTCGTAAACTTTATACGAAACTATCGTGAAGATTTTCATACACATGCATCCGACATGCATCATAAAGGCGCGCGACCAGAAGGTCGCGCGCCTTTATGATGCATGATGTGTTGCACATATACATCCTTTGAGAAAAATTAAATTATCTGCTCAATTTCTCATCAATGCGATCAACGGCTGTATTCATACGTTCAACAGTTGACTCAAGTGCATTCCACTCTCTTTCAAACTTGTCATAGATATATCTAAGATTTCCTTCTGTGTCACGGCGTACGTTTTCAATCGCCATACGCACTTCTTCTGCCATCGCAGGAATATCGGCACGTTCTGCTTCTTCCATGGCAGTAAGTTTTCTATCAATAGTTTCAAAAGAACGTTCTGCGAGTTGCTCAATACGTTCCAAACGCTCATTGAGCGATTCTAAAGTAATGTCAGACATACCCCTATTGTATCGGTTATTCCAGTCTTTTTGCAAGTGTGTTAATACAAAACGATGCACTTGCGTATTATAAATATATGTTGTATTATATTTACTCGTTATTGTTCTTTTTTCATTCATAATTTTTCTTAAAAAATGATTTTTATGTCATCAACAGTTGAAACACTTATCTTCCTTCATGGAAGCGGTATGCTCCCTTCAGAGAACAGGGATATGTTCATGCTCCTTGTCCTTGGTGAGGACCCAAATGCCACAGTTCCCTGCCTGAGAAAAGAAACGTTCTCGGGAGACGATGCCTATAACAAGGCATACGGGGCGTTTGAGAAAAGTTTGGAGGATGATTCCGTCCGAACATTTCTCTGCAAGGCATTTGCTATCACCCCAGGTCTGACGATTCGTCAGATGCTTGCCGAAAAAGCAAACGCCACACATCTTCTCTCAAAAAATATCCTTTCTTTTGACGAGCCGACTTTTTTTATCGTCGAGGGAACGAAACTGCCTTTGCAGGTATTTGAGATTTCTGCTGACTCACCCATTGAAAAGGCAGAAAAATCTCTATTCGGCAAAGGAGACAATCCCCGTGGTTTCATCTTTTGCGTGACGATGCTATCGTCCGATATGCAAAAAAGAGAGACTCCCGATGAAGATGATGCCTTCGCGCTTTTTGGAGATAATATTCTCAATATGGATGACATACATCCATACGGCATCGGCGTACACGATTGATGCATACAATAGACCCTTCGGGGTCTCTTTTTTTTTGCGAAAAAAGCGCGGCGGGGAGACTTCCCCGCCGCGCTTTTTCTATTCTTTTTTACCAATATCTCTGTGATTTTTATTTCGTGTTAGTACATTCCCATACCACCACCCATGGCAGAAGCATCTGCTTTTTCTTCTTTTGGTTCTTCAGTGATGGCAACTTCCGTAGTAAGCAGTATCGCCGCGGCAGACGCCGCGCGCTCTACACCACTGCGTGTAACCTTGACCGGGTCAACGATACCAGCAACAAACATATCGGCAACCATCTTATCGGCGCGTGCATCATACCCCGAATGACCTTCTGCCTTCCTGATTTCAGCAATGACAACTGACCCATCTTCAGACCCAGCATTTTTTACAAGCTGACGCATTGGCGCTTCGAGTGCTTTGATGACAATATCCACACCAACAGAAAACTCATGCTCAAAACTCTTTCCTTGTGATTTTGGACGCTTCGCAGCGACAGATGCTGCCGCGCGCACAAGCGCCGACCCACCTCCTGGCACGATACCCTCTTCAATCGCTGCTTTCGTCGCATTAACCGCATCCTCAATTTTGAGTTTCAAATATTTCATTTCTGTTTCCGTCGCGGCACCCACACGAATCACGGCAACACCACCCGCGAGTTTGGCAATGCGCTCAATAATCTTTTCTTTATCATATTTTGAAGTAGCAATCTCTTCAGCTTTTCGCAACTGCGCAACACGCGCGTCTATTGCCGGTTTCTTTCCTTTCCCGCCGACAATCGTTGTCGTATCTTTCGTGGCAACAACTTTTGTCGCATGCCCAAGCACTGACAAATCCGCTGTATCAAGTTTGAGTCCCTTATCTTCGGTAATCACTTGTCCACCAGTGATGATGGCAATGTCTTCGAGCATCTCCTTTTTGCGATCACCATACCCAGGGGCTTTCACCGCGAGTACTGAAAGTGCGCCACGCAATTTATTCACCACAAGTGTCGCAAGTGCTTCACCGTCCACATCTTCGGCAATGATAACAAGTTCTTTGCGACCCGTCGCGGCGAGCTTTTCAAGAAGAGGTAATATTTCTTGGATACTTGAAATCTTTTTATCGGTGATGAGAATACGCGCATCTTTGTATTCCGCTTCCATGCGCTCGGCATTGGTAACCATATACATGGAGACATATCCTTTATCAAACTGCATACCTTCCACCACTTCTGATTCAATGCCAAAGGATTGAGATTCTTCAACGGTAACGACACCATCCTTACCTACCTTCTCAATGGTCTCGGCAATGATACCGCCAATTTCTTCGGACTCAGCGGAGATGGTCGCCACTTGTTTGATTTCATCTTTCGTCTTGATAGGTTTGGATGCTTGTTTGAGTGCGAGCACCGCGGCATCCGCAGCTGCTTCAATACCAAGACGTACACCCATGGCATTCACCCCCATCGCGACACGCTTCATACCTTCAGCAACCATTGCCTGCGTGAGCACAACTGCTGTCGTCGTTCCGTCCCCCGCCATATCGTTTGTTTTTGTCGCAACTTCCTTCACAATCTCGGCACCCATGTTTTCAAATTTATCAGCAAGGGTAATTTCTTTCGCAATGGATACGCCATCATTGGTAATCATGGGAGCACCATAACTCTTTTCCAAGATAACATTGCGTCCACGGGGACCAAGCGTAATCTTGACCGCATCCGCGGCTTTGTTGACACCAACGAGTATTGCCTCGCGTGCGTCAGATCCGTATTTGATGATTTTAGACATAGTATAGTTAAGAATCAAGAATTAAGAATAAAGAATTGAAGAATAAAAAAATATTGTGTTTACATTTTTATACATATGATACCCATATTACTTCACTATGTGCGAACAAATTTTTCTCATTGATCAAGACATTTATCTCAGCACTGCAAGTATATTCGCTTCTCCAATAATATAATATTCCTCTCCATCAACTTTCACCTCATCTGGTCCATATTTTGAGAAGATAATAACATCACCTTTTTTTACAGAAAGCGGTAGCCGTTTTCCTTCATCCGTCAAACGTCCTTCGCCAACTGCGATAACAGTACCCTGTTCAGGACGTTCACGATCAATCGTATCAGGGATGATAATACCAGACGCAGTCGTCTTGTGTTCATTCGGATCAAGAGGTTTGACAAGCACTCTATCTCCGAGTGGGATAATTGCGGTTTTTTCCGCCGATTGTTTCTTTGTAGCCATATCGTTTAAAAAAATATATTACTAATAATGCGTTCAAATTATATCGCGAAACAATGATACGTCAATAAAAATCTTTTAACCATCGGATTTTCACATTCCCATTGCGTAAAAATCGTACTATGGTATACTCTACAGCAATGGAATTTCTCGGAGACATTCTGCCCTGGGCGCAAGCCGTCCTCGCCACACTGCTCGTCATTGCCATACTCCTTCAACAAACAGGAGCTGGTTTAGGTGGTGCATTTGGTGGTGCTGACAGCATGAGCGGTTTTCATGAGCGCCGTGGTGCCGAAAAAACACTCTTTTACGCTACTATCATTATCGGCGTACTCTTTGCAGTCTCCGTATTCCTCTCGCTGGTCGTCTAGCGCACATCTCTCTTTCTCGGCATGATTTTGTCATGTCCGTGTCAATTGCAATGTCATTCGATTCTTTTTTTCGTCCATTCAGGACGTTCTCCTCACACATATCGCGCATCGTCGCGTCTTTTTCACACACCGAACGTGTTATCTTTTTTGCGCTTCTGTGGATATTCATTATAAGCACAACACTCTTTCTGTATCGTGTGAATAATGCACATATGGTTGTCATCCCCGCAAAAGGGGGATCATATACAGAAGGTGTCATTGGCACTCCTCGTTTTATCAATCCACTTCTTGCTATTTCTGACGCGGATCGCGACATGACCGCTTTGGTATACGCGGGACTCATGCGGGCGCTTCCTTCGGGAGAGTTTATACCTGATCTCGCCTCTTCATATAGTATTTCAAATGATGGACTTACCTATACCTTTATTCTCCGTGAAGATCTCCGTTTCCATGACGGTGAGCCAATAACTGCTGATGACATTGTTTTCACCGTAACAAAAGCGCAAGATAGTATGCTCAAAAGTCCCAAACGCGCCAACTGGGATGGTGTAGAAGTAACCGCGCAAGATGAACATACTATTGTTTTCGTACTACCCCGCCCGTACGCACCTTTTCTGGAAAACACTACACTGGGTATTCTTCCCGAACATATATGGGGGGAAATCACCGCAGAAGAATTTAGCTTTAGCGCATACAACACAACACCAATCGGTTCGGGTCCGTATCGGGTAACAGGAACACGACGCGACGGAAGCGGTATTCCGCTCTATTATGATCTCCGTGCATTTGATGATTACGCAACAGGTGAACCATATCTTTCTCATATTCGTATACGTTTTTATCGCGATGAAGACACCCTCGTTGATGCGTTTTCAAAAGGAGAAATCGAGGGAATAAATGCTATCACACCTTCTATTGCTCAAAAGCTTACCCTTGAAGGTATTCGCATTGAACACGCGCCACTTCCTCGTGTCTTTGGTGTGTTTTTCAATCAAGATAAAGCAACTGTGTTCACAGATGCTTCTGTTCGTGAAGCACTTGATATCGCCACCGAAAAAGAACGTATTGTTGATGAAGTACTTTTCGGATACGGATCTGTTCTTCATGGGCCCATCCCTCCTGGCTCACTCGGATATGTTGCGCCAGAATCCACAGATACCATTTCTCGTGAAGAACGTCTTGCGCGTGCTCGTACAATACTTGAAGACGCGGGGTGGACATGGTCACCGAACGACGATGGAAGTGGCACATGGAAACACGATGGAACGACACTTTCATTTTCCCTTGCAACTGCCAATGTTCCTGAGCTCAAGTCAGTCGCCGACATCTTGGTCGAAGATTGGACAGCACTTGGTGTTCCTGTCACACTTAAAGTGTTTGACGCAAATGAACTCAACCAATCAGTCATTCGTCCCCGCGACTATGACGCACTTCTCTTTGGAGAAATCGTTGGTCGTGATACTGATCTCTTTGCGTTCTGGCATTCTTCTCAGCGCAATGATCCAGGACTCAATATCGCCATGTATGCAAATGTTGCCACGGACAAACTCTTGGAGACATCTCGCAGTTCATCAAACACCGAAGAACGCCTCACTGCATACAACAAACTCGTGGCTGAAATTACGGACGATACACCAGCGGTATTTCTCTATGCTCCTGATTTTATTTATGGACTTCCAAAACACATGCTCGGTGTTTCAATCGGTTCCGCAGTGACCGCGGCAGAACGATTTAGTGGCATTCTCTCATGGCATATCGAGACTGATCATGTCTGGCCGATATTTATTGAAAAAGAAAAAACAACCCAATAATTCTTACTGCATTTCGTACCCCATAGCATGGCGTTCCTCATCACACATGATGCGCCCTGTCATGGTGTCCGAACAAACATACTTGATACCTTGTCCCCCTCTCGGGGAAGCCGATATACATATCGCTTTGTATCGATCATATATACGTTCAATACCATTATTATTATTTGCGATGACACTTCATCGTTGCATACAACAATCCTTACCGTTGTATACACACATTAATCACATTCTGTATGAACACACCAGAACAACATCGAAAACCTACGTTTCGTCGGGTACCACCGACAAACACCCCTGGACACACTTCGTCATCTCGACGCCCTGTCCTTGGTAACACTCCCACGCAAGGCACAGTACGACCTCTGCACTCTTCGGCACGTCCAGTGTCACGCCCGAGCGTGCCTACGAGCCGAGTCACCCCTTCGCATACGCGACATATTCCCGTCCGTGTCGCGCATACCACACACACAAGCACACCAACCCGTCGTCCAGCGCATGTTCCTGTGACAAGAACGCCTCGCCCCACAGGAGCACCTACACGTAAAAGTGGTCCTTCGCGCATGCGTGCCGACAAACGCCCATCACCCCACCCTATCCTCCCTGCAAAAGGTCCCAAGGTAACACTCGGACTTCCTCCTGTAGGAGATAATGTCCGCGTCATTCCTTTGGGTGGCGTTGAGGAAGTCGGTAAAAATATGATTATCGTTGAATACGGCGAAGATATCATTATCTTTGACGTTGGCTTTCAATTCACCGAAGATGAATCTCCCGGCATCGATTATATCTTGCCCAATACCAAATATCTTGAAGAACGCAAAGAGCGTATCCGTGGCGTAGTTATCACGCACGGACACCTCGACCACATCGGTGGCATCCCCTATATCATGCCCCGCATTGGTAACCCTCCCATATATACTCGCGCGCTCACAGAGCTCATGATTCGCAAACGCCAAGAAGAGTTCCCTCATATGCCCGCGCTCAATATTAAACTTGTAGAACCGGGTCAGACTATCACCCTGGGTAAAACGTCGCTTGAGTTTTTCCCTGTCACACACTCTATTCCCGATTCAATGGGCGCTTCAATAAAAACAAAACACGGCAATATTGTCATTACGGGAGATCTTAAACTCGATCATGAAGATGGCGACCCCGTAGAGCGTGAAAAAAAAGTCTGGTCGCATATTGGCAAACAAAACAATTTGCTCTTTATTGCTGACTCAACAAACGTTGAACGTCCAGGATTTTCTATCACCGAAGAACAAATTCACAAAAATCTTGAAGAAATTATCAAGACGGTACCTGACCGTCTCATTATAGGTACATTCGCCTCACAGTTCGCACGTCTCGTCAAACTCATTCAACTTGCCGAAAAGCATGGGAAAAAGGTCGTCGTCGATGGACGCAGTATCAAATCCAATATTGAAATTGCCAAAAAAGCAGGGCTTCTCAGTGTCAAACCCGAGACAATTATTCCCCTTGAAGAAATGGAAAAATATCCCTCGAGTAAAATCATGATACTCGCGACAGGAGCGCAAGGTGAAGAATTTGCAGTCCTCATGCGTGTCGCAAACAAGACACACAAATACATTCGCTTTACACCCAAAGACACCATCGTCTTGTCGTCCTCTATCATTCCGGGAAATGAAATCTCTGTTCAGAAACTCAAAGACAATCTCTACCGTCATGATGTGCGTATCATTCACTATCGTGTGTCTGATGTTCACTCGACAGGACATGGAAATGCAGGTGAACTTGCATGGATCAACAAACAGGTTGGTGCAACATACTTCATGCCCGCATATGGATATCACTCCATGCTTCGTGTACATGCACAAACAGTAACGGACTTGAATGGATTCCCCAAAGACCATATCATCATCCCTGATAACGGTACTATCATCGATATGGGCGCAAAAGGACTAACCATTCAAAAAGAAAAAGCACCTGCAAGCGTTGTTATGGTAGACGGATTTTCTATCGGTGAAACCCAGGAAGTCGTCATACGCGACCGTCAGATGCTCGCCCAAGACGGCATCCTTATGGTTGTGGCACTCGTTGATATGAATACGGGACGTCTACGCAAGTCACCTGACATCATCTCACGTGGTTTTGTCTATCTGCGCGATTCCCAAGACCTTCTCCGCGAGACACGCAATCTCACCAAACGCACAATCGAAGACGCGCTCGTCGGCATGCATCCGATTAACTTTGAATTCGTCAAAGACAAAGTCGCGGACGACATCGGTCGCTACCTCTTGCAAAAAACAGCAAAACGACCAATTGTCATACCAGTACTTCTCGGCGTCTAGCGCCAAGAATAACATGTGGAAGATACAGACGATTTTTTGTCTTGTCTCCCCTGTATAAAACTTGATTCATAAAAATACAGCGCGACTGGTTCATTCCCATCGCGCTGTATTCACATACGAAACCAATTGACTATTCTATACAAATATGCTATTTTCTCATGCGGTTATCCGCCGTCCTCTCAACACCAATAAATACTTATACCATGCCAACTATCGCTGAAACCTTATCAAGTATTTCCAGTTTACACGGACTTCCTTCTTTTTGTGAAGCAGAAGTTTGGTTAGGAAGAGTCGTCGGTATTGAAAAATACAAAGATGGCTCAGGTTTTCATATCTTTCTTTTCAGTGCAAATAACCAAGCGACAAACTCAGAGATCGTCGATTACGCACAAAAAGACGGTGCCTTTCGAGTAAGCTGGGTCCCGGATTCCACGCTGAAAGAAGTGTTTCTTTGCAAAAAAATATATGAAACAGAAAACAGAAAAAGAGAAACATTTACGATAAAAGGTTGTCCGGAAAGAATACGGGATATGATGATATATCTTGGCATGTGTCCTGTATTTTAAAAGCGCATACTCTGCGCTTTTTTGTTTTTCCACTCCACAGTATTCAGGTATTCAACATAATAAAGTAAACATCCACCACGTGGGGTGCATACAAGCGATGTGGGCTCATGACATGCTGATAATCCCGTACCAAACAAGGGACATAACATGTTTCAAACTCACCAGTTCACTCTACGAACTAAGAACTACGAACTACGAACTCGTTTATGTTCCATAATGCACGTTTTCTGCTATACTATACACACTATGCTTGTTGTCCCCCCTGTTGCAAAAGAAGACGCCCGTAAAACAGAAATATTTAGAGGATTATACCTTATCCAATTTGTCTTCTCCCTTACCGTGGCATTGCCTACCTATGTCATGTCAACATTTTTGACAAGATTTGCCATTGAGCGCACGGTGGGCTTACTCTATGTTGCGGGAGCTATTCTTTCTTTCATCCTCATCACACTCATTCCTCGTATACTGTCACGCTTTGGTAATTATCCCGTCGCTTTTTTGCTTTCAGCATGCATCGCCATGCTCACGCTTTCCCTTGCTTTCTCTTCTGTTCCCCTTATTATCTTTATCTCATTTATCTTGTACATGGCATGTATCAATGTCATGTTTTTCACGCAAGATGTATTCATAGAACGCTTTTCTTCTGACGCGCGCACGGGAAGTATTCGTGGCGCATTTCTCACACTCACGAATATTGCTTTTCTCATTTCTCCATTTATCACTGGATCTATTCTCACTAATGGTGATTATTGGAAAATATTTTCGCTTACAACGGTAACTGTTTTTTCTGTAACCTTCCTTCTTCTCACCTACATGCGAAACTTCAAAGACCCGGTGTATGAACGCATCCAATTTCTTACAACATTCAAGGAAGTTGCGCAAAAAAAAGATGTGTTTCTTATTTTCATCGTCAATCTACTCTTGCGTTTTTTCTACACGTGGATGGTCATTTACAGTCCTCTCTATCTCCACAATGTCATAGGTCTCGCATGGAATGATATCGGTATTATCTTTACCGTGATGCTCATTCCCTTCGTTCTCCTCGCTCTTCCTGCTGGGCACATCGCTGACAAACATTGGGGAGAGAAGGAACTTCTTTTCCTCGGATTTCTTATTATGGGAGTTTCCACTGCATTTATCTCAACCATGGACGTAGGAACGGAACTCTTTCGGTGGATTCTCATATTTGCGGCAACCCGTATCGGCGCAAGTATCGTCGAGACCATGTCAGAAACATATTTCTTTAAACATATCCATTCTGATGATACCCATATCATTGGCTTCTTTAGAAATACTAATTCACTCGCGTATATCATCGGTCCAATGCTTGCATCTCTTACGCTCGTATTTCTTCCATTCTCATCACTCTTTCTTGTCCTCGGTATCATGCTTGTCGTTATAGGACTTCCCGTCACACTCTTCCTCAAGGATACAAAGTAATTATCCCCATATAAAAACAAGCGCGCTCACGCGCGCTTGTTTTTATATTCGTTATCGCTTCAAACCAAGAATATAGAGGATAAAACCAGACGTAACTCCCGTGATAATGGGCGAAAGTACTTTTTCCAACACAGTCCGGTATGTCTCACCAAAATCAAAGGAAAACAAAATGATGATGGCAGTGGGTACACCCGCGAACACTGGATACGCAACCTTCATAAAACGCTCTCTATTGGCAGAGACAGCAGGAAGTACTGGAATAGAAGATGCCGACGCTTGCAACGGAGGATTCACATCAATAGGCGCAACATGGCTTGCCTGTTGCTCTGGTACACTTGTCTGCTCTTCTGTGTGTGCTTGTTCCATCATGTGTATAGTATAACGGATAGAGTATATAAGAGACAAGTGTATCAACGTTGAGACACAAAAAACGTCCTCACCGCGACATATGTCGTCAGAGGAACTGCCACAATAAGACCGACACTTCCCGCAAGAGCGCGCACAATCTCTTCGGCTATTGCTTCACCATTGATAAGAACGATTGCGGGCATTTCATGCGAAAGTGTGAAGAGAAGAAGGAGTGGTAACGCTGATGCTGTATACGCAAGAACAAGTGTATTGATGAGCGCGCCGATATGGTCTTTACCGACCTTCATCGCGCTTTGGTACACCTCGCGACGTGTGCGTCCCCCCATCGCGCAAAGTTCGCGCGTGACAGATACTTGCGTAATACCCACATCATCAAGCACACCGAGTGCGCCGATAATAACAGAAGCAAGAAGTATGCCCGCAAGATCAATATGCCCCGTTGTACCCAAAGCAATAGAAAGTGACTCATCAGAAGAAAGCCCTGTGAACATGCCCACGCCAAGAACAAACCATGCGATAATCCCTGTAAGCACAACGGCGAGCGCCGTTCCCCCAAATGCAACGACAGAACCCTTATTCCATCCATGCGTAAGAAATATTGCAACAAAGAGCATTCCTACGCCAATACCAGTCGCTGTTGGTACAGGAGGAAAACCGAGAGACAAGAGAGGCAACAACACAAATGCAATGACCGCAATACTAACAAAAAGAGAGCCAAGTGACCGCGCACCTTGTTTGCCACCAAAAAGAAGTGTCATCGCGACAAATACAATACCGAGCATACCGAGTACACGTGTTCTGTCCGCGTCATATACAGAAATCATCTCTCCTTCACCAGCAGTTACTACTTTTGCAAAAAAGACATCTCCTTCCACGAGGGGTATCCTATCATTTTCAATCTCTATACGTTCACCGTGTCTCTCTCCATCGAGAACAGTCGCCGACAGCGTCTGCACCGTACGATACGTGTCCGTCCCCGAAATAGCTTCGCGCGTCTCATGGACAACATCATCGACGCGCATACGCATATATGTTGCCGTCTCCGCGTATGCGAGAGGCACGGCAGTACAGAGACCTACAATAACGATACTTGCAGAAAAAAGATATGGAAGTTTATATATTGAGAGTAAGATATTCATATAAAAATCATATCACATAAAGACAATGTGCGAGTTCCTTGATAGTGATTGACATTGCTTACTATCTATGATACATAAGAAATATTGTTCTTCGTCGCTTACAATAATAAAAAAATCATCGTGCCATGGAAAACCTCGCAGGAATTTTGTTCATGCTATGGGCAGCATCTTTTTCTCTCATCGTGTTATATTACACGACGTGGAGAGAAAGGAATATCTGGGTATATCTTTTTTTCGCAACCATCACCGCCTTCACCGGTGCGGGAGTTGCCGTGATAGTGGCAACAGGAAATATCTCCACAGTGTATGGTGTTTCAGTACTCTTTTGTGTGCCCTTATACATGGTGGCCACAATAACCCTCAGAAACCCGTCATCATGACGGGTTTTTATTATGCCGCCGAGCCGGCAACATAGCCACTTGTCCATGCAATTTGGAGCGAATATCCACCTGACTGGCGATTCACATGAATCATATCCCCTGTCACATACAGATTGGGGTACAAGCGCGAACGCATATATTTCGTATCAATTTCATCAAGAGGAACACCACCATCAGAAACAATGGCGCGGTCCATACCCATGAGACCAACAACAGAAACGGGAAGCGCTTTCAGTGTATCAACAATGAGACGTCGTTCTTCTTTGGTAATACTGTGCACCTTTTTATCAAGGGGAATGTGCGGGAAGAGGAGCGGGAAAACTTCTGCCATACCATGGGGCATGATATCGTCAGCAACATTTTTTATCATTTTATTTTTCGCCTGATCAAAGACGCGGATAATATCTTTTTCGAGAGCACCAATATCCGTATCAGGGTATGCATCAATAGCAATAGTTACTCGCCCTTGCGCAAGGAGTGTCCCGATGGCACGTGCGGCATTCAAGACAAGCGGTCCCGACAATCCAAAGTGCGTAAAGAGCACTTTTCCTTTTTTCGCAAATGCTTTCTTGCCATTTGCATATACGGTCATTTTCATAAACGAAAGTGACGTGCCCGAAAGCGCCTTGACCCATGCGTCGTGCACTTCAATCGGCACAAGATCAGCAGCAGGGTCCTCCACACTATGTCCCAGGTCACGCAAGAACGTAAACCCATCACCGGTAGAACCCGTCTCTGGATGTGAGAGCCCACCTGTGGCGACAATCACGGCATCCGCGCCAATAACACTTTTTGCCGTTTCTACACCCACGACACGACCCTTTTTCTCGAGTATGCGCGTTACTTTTGTTTTGACACGAATGATTGCTCCTCCTTCACGTGCATACGACTCAATCACCTTGAGCACATCTCCCGCGTTTTGCGATGCGGGGAACGCACGTCCACGCGCTTCAACGACGAGCGACAGTCCACGGCGTTCAAAAAAAGCGAACGTCTTTGCAACATCAAATTGCGCAAAGGCAGAAAAGAGCGGTTCAGTCCCCTTGCCCAAATGCGCGAGAAACTCCCGTGTATCATATGTGGCATTCGTGATATTGCATCTGCCACCACCCGTGAGAAGAAGCTTCTCCCCAAGCGTGCGGTTTTTCTCTAATACGAGCACCTTTTTGCCCCGCTCAGCCGCGCGTCCAGCAGCAAAAAGACCGGAGGCACCGCCTCCGATAACAACAACATCAAAATGCTCATCATGTTTCTTATCTTGTGTATCCATAGATGCGCTTTACTATACAACAAAATTGAGCAATGCGCCAGCGGTTTGATAATGCCCAATGTACAATGTTCAAACAATACCTCAATGACTCAATATCCAACTCAAAAAAGGAAAACCCGCCGACGAATCGGCGGGCGGGTGGCTGTCACCCTAAAAAAGAACTTCAGGAAGCCTTGGCGTAGGCGAATGCTTCGGTGAAAGACGCGAAAATACCTTCTTCCACCATCTCGCAGATGGCACAGACGGTCTTATGTGCCATCTTCTGCGCGACGCAAAGATTCATCTCCTCTTCGGTGGCACCGAAGACGGAGAGAAGCGACCTCTGAAGCACTTGCCACCCCTCGGAATTGACAGGGACGAGAAGGGCGAGCTCTTTCGGAACACCCTTGAAGACAAGACCGGCGGCGGCCTCGACCTTCTCGGCAAGAGCTGCGATATACTCCTCGCTCTCGTGATAGACCTCAATCGCCCTGGGGAAGATGGTCGCCAGAGCGACGAGTTTTTTCATTTCCTCAGCCGGTCCCTGGAAGACGGCGATTTCATGGCGCCCCATATACGTTGTCCTGAGTACCAGGACGGTATCAGTCACCTTCGTGACACGGGAACCATAGCAGAACTCGGCGTTGACGAGACGTTCCGTCGCCTCTGCCGGAGTCTGCTCTTCGTAGATGGAGAGATAAGGGTTGTTACCCTCACTCTTGAGCGCGAAACGAAACTGAATGGACATAAAACCTCCTCGGTTTAAATTTATTTTTTTGAATCAACCTTGTATAATTATATCACCTTTTGACACAAAAGTCAATCTATTCTATGATTCTCCCCTACCATATCAAAAAATGCTTATCCTGTGATATTTTTTGTACAGACGAGCATAGCGCGGGTTTTCCAAAAGGAAAACCCGCGCTATGGTTGTGTTATATGAGAGACTAGATTACGGGAGGGGGTCGCGTGAGCGACCCTCCACGCGTGATATCTCATTCAGCAAATTTCCGCGTCTGTTCCGCGCGTGTCCGCGTTATTTTGTCTTTCTCGCTTTCGTCCTATCATTCTCCGTCAAGTAGCGTTTACGCAGACGGACACTCTTTGGTGTTACTTCAAGAAGCTCGTCATCCGCCATCACTTCAAGTCCGCGTTCAATGGAAAGCTCAAGTGGCGGAACAAGGTTGATTGCTTCATCGGTTCCCGACGCGCGCACGTTGGTGAGTTGCTTTCCTTTTGTCGGGTTCACAAACATTTCTTCACCCTTAGACGTATCGCCAATAACCATACCTTCATATACTTCGGCACCCGGTCCGATATACAGTGTTCCTCGGTCTTGCAGATTCCACAATGAATATCCCAGCACCTTACCCGATGCCATGGATGTCATGGAACCAACGGCACGCTTGCGCACTTCTCCAGTAAAACGCTTGAAACCGATAAAACGTGTCGCGAGAATCCCCTCTCCTCTCGTATCAATCACAAACTGATTGCGATACCCAAGGATACCTCGCGTAGGACCTTCGAGTGTCAGTCGCACACCTTCACGTTCCGCATCAATATGTGTAATGACAAATCCGCGCATACCGAGGCGCTCAATGATTGTTCCTTGATACGCTTCCGGCGTATCGACAATAACTTCTTCAAATGGTTCAATCGTTTTGCCATTCTCCTCTTTCGTAATGACTTCTGGATTGGATACCTGCACCTCATACCCAGCACGACGCATATTTTCAAGGAGGATTGCGATATGCAATTCTCCTCGACCAAGGACACGAAACGCGTCATTGCGGTCAAACGATACGCGAAGTCCCACGTTTACTTCCAGTTCGCGTTCCAAGTATTCGCGGATTTGACGCGACGTCACAAACTTTCCTTCACGTCCCGCAAACGGTGAATCATTTACCAGAAAATCAAGCGCGATTGTCGGCTCATCAACAGAAATCACTGGCAAAATGTCCCCCGACGGGTCGGACAACACCGTCTCTCCAATATCGATATCGGGAATACCCGCAACCATGACAATATCACCCGCGACAGCGGACTGTGCTTCTTCTTTTCCCAAACCTTTAAAAATAAACAATTTTGTGATTTTTCCTTGACGTGTTTCTCCGGCACTATTTTTCACATGCACAGTCATACCGACAGATATTGTCCCTTCATAAATACGGCTAATAGCGAGACGTCCCATAAAGTTGTCATAGCCAAGATTAAAGGGTTGAAAACGAAGCGGAAGTGCTTCTTTCTCTGCCGACGATGCAACAGGAACATGCGCGAGAATAGTATCGAGAAGTGGATTGAGTGTGGTACTTTCATCCGTAAGTGCAATCTTGGCAATACCAGAACGTCCATCGGCATACACAATAGGAAAGTCCGCCTGCACATCATCGGCACCGAGTTCTACAAACAAGTCAAACACCAAACTTTCCGCGCGCGCGGGGTCAGCGGCAGGTTTGTCTATTTTGTTTATCACGACAATAGGACGGAGCCCAAGTTCAAGAGACTTTTTCAAGACGAAACGCGTTTGTGGCATCGGACCTTCTTGGGCATCCACAATGAGAAGCACCGAGTCAATAGAACGAAGGACACGCTCCACTTCTGAACCGAAGTCCGCGTGCCCCGGCGTATCCACGATATTGATTTTTGTTCCCTGATACATCAGCGAAGCATTTTTGGAATAAATGGTGATACCACGTTCACGCTCAAGCGTGTTTGAGTCCATAGATGCACCTTCGGCGATGGCATCATTTTGACGAAGCAACATGTCGGTCAAGGTTGTCTTGCCGTGGTCCACGTGCGCGATGATGGCGATGTTGCGAATATCCATAAAAAACGGAAAAGAAAGGGTAAAGAAAAAGCGCGTAGCGCTTTATAGAGACACTATACAATAGATTTGCTTTTTACGCTAGCCATAAACGAGTTTCAAGAAAAGTTACGAATAACGAATACGTACGAACCTACGAATGACGAAGAAACTATAAACGATAAACTATAAAAAGAAAAAACTATAGACGATGAAATACGAAAATAGAAATATGAAATATGAAGACGAAAACTATAAACGGTAAACGACAAAAGAAAAGAAGTCGTATTCGTACATTCCGTATATTCCCCAACACCATGCACCACATAGGGTGCGGGGCAGGCGTACAAGTTCATATTTCATAACCCTTCATCCCGTCCAGTTTCGTATGTTCGTATAAGTTCGTACTTCGTAACCCTTAATTCTTGATTCGTGCTTCGTGATTCTTGATTCGAGTGTTCTCCCGTCCCTATCACCTCTTTCCTACCTCCCTCTCCCTACTACTTATAGCGAGCACACCATTGAGAACAAGCGCGCTCATGAGTCCGACGAGAAATGCCCATTTAATATGGAAAAAGAGGATAATCACCATGACGACGAGGAGCGCAATTACTTTTGCAAATTGAATTGCCATTTCACGAATAACTGTGTATTCATCTACGTACTGTCCCCCATCCGCAGCAAGTTCATAAAAAAATGCTTCGTACGAAACGCCCGCAAGCGAACGCACAATACCATGATACGCACCGACGGCAAATATTTGAAATGCTGTCGCGACAAAAATTTTGATAAACCATCCCAGTGCTGAAAAAACTGTCCAGAAACGCAATACACTTTTTTTTGAGTATCGATCAAGTGAATCTCCAGTAAAAAGTTCTGTGACCACCGTGGCAATAACAATGAGAGAAGAGATAAACCCAACCTGAGCATAATCACCCTCAAGAAGCATGAAAATAAAGAGTGGCCACACAACAGCACCAATAACATTTTCTATTCCCATAAGACCACTGGAAAGCGCGAGATTTCTATTTTCACGCGTGCATAATTTCTTGAACGACCCAATATATCCCCATGAAAAGGTAATATCTCTTTCGGGGACAAACAAAAATGGTATAAATGTTACTACGATAACACCAATCGATGCGAGAAAGAGCATGCCATATCCATACCATGCGATAAGGTATCCTGCGATAAGTGGTGCAAGTGTCCCAACAATAGTCAGCCCTGCTTCCATCAGTCCAACTTCCTTACCACGTATTGCTGTATCTGTATGTGTCGCAAAATCAACATGAAACGGCATCCAAAAGAAAACGCGAAAACCAACAGTCGTCACAAAAGCAAGTGCAAGAAAAAACACGCCACGCACATCCGCAAACGCCTGCACGCCATAAAGCGACCCGATGAACGCACCCGAAAGTGATACTCCCACGAGAAGTGGAAGACGCGACCCATATTTGTCGAGTATCATTGCCCCCACGGGCACAAGAATACCGTACACGCCATGCATCAACACAAAAAAGAGCAGTGCGAAAAAGATATTGTTATCAAACAATTCATACAAGAAAATCGGCAAAAAGATGCCAACCATTGTCTCGGCAAGCGTCAAGAGGATGCGCCCCCATGACAATGCGGCAAATCCTTTTTGTGGGATATATGAAAATGTTCTGTTGTGCATATCAAAAGATTACTCCTATACGAGAGCAGTATCAACGACATCGCGTGCGGTGTCTTCTCGGACAAACGAAAGTACTGCAATGGCAATATAAAACAGGAGTCCATACGCACATGAAGGAAGTCCCATGGCGTATGAGGGACCAAAAGGACTGAATATCATAGGAATTTCCTTCGCAACAAGAGTACCTGCAAATAATATGCCGATGAAAGATATCACGCGCATACCAAGACGACACATCGTTGTTTTTTTCATCGATATAAAACGTCCTCGTAATGATATGATGAACATCATGGCAAACATCCCAAATCCATACCAACATGCGGGATACCCAAGAACATATGGGCATGGTTCTGATAATGCGCACGAACCAGTAATAAGCTTTGTGCCAGCAAGATATCCGGCAAACACTGTCCCCGCGAGAGAAAGCGCAAGAACACTATTCCAATAGTGTAATGATTTCATATTACGTGAGTATACATCATAGACGATATCAATACCAGAATATACTACAATCCTCTTTTATGAACATAGTCGCTCTGCAAGAAGAGCGAGCTCCGTATCATCGGCTCGTTCTGCGTCATGCGATGAAATATATCCGGGATATATGTTGAAATATGTTTCGAGAGAAGACTCGATTGGCTTCCACTCTGCCATATTTGCCGTTCCGTGCATCGGGAAGAGTTTCGCATGTATATGATCAACGCCAAATCCTTCAAACACCATTGCTGTACGTCCGACATCAGAAAGTTTCTCATCAAGGATATGCGCGACTTTTTTCGTCGCAAGCACAAGAGAAGAGAGTACATCATCAGGAAGTGCAAATGCGTAACTTCCATAATGAGCTTTGGGAATAACAACCGTTACTCCTTCGGTATTGGGAAAGATGGAAAGAAAGGCAAGATGCTTCTCGTCTTCCCAAACTTTATGCGCGGGAATCGTACCCTGTACAATACCGCAAAAGAGACATGTGGACATACAATGAAAAGAAAAATAAAAAAAATTAAAATGATAAACGAAAAACAAAAAGAACAATGATTACGTTGCGGAAACAGTTTTCTTTCCCATAATAGCTATCAAAAATACAATAATATTGACAATAATAATAGCGACAAGATACGTAACCGTAAGCACATTATATGCTGACAATGCGAGAAGCGCGAACATGTCTCCGATAATCGAAAGGAGCCACGCGGACGGTGTTTCGGACGATGGGTCAAACCATGTCTTTCGTATTGTCGGAATATACCCAATGATATCAATTGCGGTAGCCAAAAGTACTGACCAAAGAGGATCATCAAGTACAATCCAAAGAACTATTGCAAAGAGAGCAACGATAAGAGCGACTGTGTCAGTGCGGGTAATATCACGCGTCCCAAAGCGGAGAGAGAGAACGAAATTCAAACCTATAATACCAGAAAACACAATCATCGAAACTGCTCCCCAACCTCCCCCTCCATACCACGAACCTATTGTGGCAATACCCGTGGTGAGAAACCAAACAAACCACGAATAGGTGTGGGGTTTCGTCTTCCCCTTAAGCATATCACGCACATACGGAACAGCCCCCGCAATAATGCATGCCATTGAAAAAAATGCGTATACTATATTAAAATCTGGAGAAATCATGCATTTACATTATAAATTATTTAATACGGAATAAAATAGCATTTTATATGGCATAAGGATCTCTAAACGTATTCGACTTTTTTACGAACAACACTGTATCGATGACCGACAATGTGTCCTATACGAAACTAGAGAATGATGCGTATAATTGTAATACGTATCACTTAGTTGGTCTGTATCAATCGTTTGTTATGCCGCTTTGATTTCGCCTCGAACACGTGTGTCACCATCACAAGAACAGCAAGCACCATGCCAATAAATACCCACGTATAACCATGTCATTTTACTCATATACATAGTGTATCACAGAACATATCTGCCATACTGTACGAAAAACATCTGGATATGCCAGATGTTTTTCACGAAGCATGCTCCGTATTATTATTCTAATTCAATTTTTTATCATCCGGTAAAAAGATGAAACTCCTCACGATACCTTCGAGAACAGCAGTTATCTTGTTCCTATCAAAAACTGTAATACCCGATTCTCTGGGATAATTATCAATATTGGTCGTATGAATAGTGTATTCGATTGCATAACACTGTCCATCACGCACCGTACGATAACTCGTCGTATCATAATAGTTCCCCGCACCCGCATCACTATAGGAAAGGACAGTGAACGGTGTGCTCCCTATCGTCATTTGACTCTTTTCCACTTGTGCACCTCCCGCATCCGTCACGCACGTCTTCACCGCATCAGGATCGGCACTTGTTCCGATAGTAAGTATCGCTTCACTAAAATTTGTATCAGGTTCGAACGTCCGCGGAATAGAAACTTTTGCAAGCACCATACCGAGCGTTGTTGTCTGCTGTCGCCACGTCTCCGTATATCCAAGTTCCCCACCCGATAATATAGCTGGGGCCGGATATGAAAATTCAAACATCTGTGAAGCATCAACGACATGGCGCATATCGCCTCCCTCCGGCGTTACCGTCGCAGTGATACAATTACTATAAATCATCTCATCGTTTTCCGTGACAAAGGCACCGTCGCCTTTATTCCAAAAAACAACATCGCCATTCTCATATCGTGCACCAGAACCGGACACTCCTTGTGTCATCGTGAGAACACGCTGATCTGGAAAAATAACGTCTGCAGTAGTATCACCAAACGTCACAGCGACAATGCCCTCCGTACAATAAAAGTATGTCGCGGTGACATTGGCTATTGGTGTCTCTGTATCAACCGAAGGTATCAAACTATCAAAATAAAATATGGTACCAGACACAACAACGAGAGTAATAATACTGACAATAATAATATTTTTTCTTTCCATACACGTATGTCAATAAATGAGGAGTAATACTGATACTTTTAGTGTAACAATTCTCTACCATATATACAAACAAGAAAACGGCGTATACGCCGGTTATGATTCACTCTGCATCATCTCCCTTTTTTCAATGTACGCAATTTCTGTCATCATGCGTAAAAATCTGTGCATAGCCACGATTCATACAAACGCTTCCCTGAAAGAATCGCCCCCCACGAAAATGGTTGAAAATATCTCAATGATCTTCGTTACATTGAACAAAACAACATGATGAAATACTTTTGCAATACTGCAAAAATAAAATCTTAATACATTTAATCTTCCAACATTTTCATTATAATTTTTCCACTGAAAAGGCAATGCGATAATCTCCTGAAGCGGGGACATTCCCTGATGTACGCAACGGAAACACGTCTTTTATAGAAACTCTATATCCTTCAAAGATAAGTGGCGTCCCCGGGAAAGAAAATCCCACTGAACGAAATTCTTCTTCTGTCGCAAGTGTTGCAGAAACCTGTATCTTACCTGCTTGCATACACACAGCATCGATAGGACATCTATCGTCTGAACGAATATCTGTTAGTGTAATAATAAGTCCATCTATTGTTTTATATTCTCCAACTGAAAGTGCCATGTTTTCAGAAGAAGACATTGTGTGTGTATCTGAATCTGAAGATACTGTTACACGTTCGGCAAGCATAGCAACATCTCCTGTTATTCCTCGATAACGAATAAACACACCCCATATGATGAAAAGAATGACAGCAAGAATAACAATAAGAATAGATGTAATAATAAGTGGTCGAGTATTCATAATATAAATTACAAGGACTAGTGGGATATAGATAGTGTATCAATTCCTTTTTATAGAATCAAACACCCTGAGGTATTGCAAGATCAAAAAATATTGAGGCATCGCAACATTGTCTTTGTGCCCATGATTTGACTTAAAAATAAAAATATGCTATCATGTATACACGCTTTTGATTCTCGTGTAGGGCTCGGAAGCCGCAGACGCTTCCTTTCGTAATGGTGAGTAACGTTTGATTTATCACCTGCACAGCCCAGAACGCATTACAATAGTATGCGTCCTTAAATACTAGTATATCATGCAAACACACTCTCGAGGATACGGACAATCTGGATCCTCACGAAACGGACGCTCTGCGTCCTCACGCCCAGGCAAAAGACCTGGCGCATATTCTTCTCATGCCCGCCCCGCGCAAAGTGGCAATTTTCGCGCGCACCGCTCGGAACATACCGGCGGACGTGGTGGATATGGAAGAAAGCCAGCATTGCCAACGTTCAATCCGTCTCGCTTTATCAATACAAATCCAAAGAGTCAAACAGAAACTCCTGAAGAAGCATACGTACCGACACATACCTTTGGTACCTTTGGTGTTGATATACGTATCGTCCAAGCAATCACATCTATGGGTATTGAAACTCCGTCCCCTATCCAAGACAAGATTATTCCCGAGATTCTCGCGGGACACGATGTTGTGGGTATCGCCGAAACAGGCACGGGAAAAACTGCGGCATTTCTCATTCCTCTTATTGATAAGACGTTGCGCGAACCACATCGCCAAACACTTATTCTCGCACCTACACGTGAACTTGCCGCACAAATTGACCAAGAATTCCGCCGCATCACACGTGGTATGGGACTCTTTTCTGTTATCTGCGTCGGTGGTGTCAACATCAATCCACAAATTCACGCACTTGCGCGCGTCAATCATTTTGTTATCGGTACACCTGGACGTGTTCTCGACCTTCTCAAACGCGGAAACTTTGCGCCGAAGCGCGTAACGACTGTCGTCCTTGATGAAGCAGACCGCATGCTTGATATGGGATTTATCCATGACATGCGCGCCATTCTTGGCGCTACCCCCGCAAGCCGCGAAACATTGTTCTTCTCAGCAACAATGCCCGAAGAAGCAAAACGTATGGTCAGTGATTTTCTTAAACATCCGGTAACAATCTCGGTAAAAAAGAAAGATACCGCAGATGGGATAGAACAAGATGTCATTGCGTATCATCCTGATACGAAATTTGAAACGCTTCTTGAGCTTCTCGGTAAAAAAGAATACAGTCGCGTTATCATCTTTGGTGCTATGAAGCACAGTGTGGAAAAGCTCGCCAAACAACTCGGCACCTATGGTATCAAAGCTGAATCAATTCATGGCAACAAAAGCCACGGACAACGCACACGTGCACTTGATGCATTCAAACGCGGGCACTCGACAGTCCTTGTTGCAACCGATGTTGCCGCGCGTGGTATTCACGTCGATGATGTGTCTCATGTGATCAACTATGATCTGCCAAGCACATTCGAAGATTATGTTCACCGTATCGGCCGTACTGGTCGTAGTAGCAAACGCGGGAAAGCACTCACCTTTGTTCCCGCGACACATGTGACAAAAACGATTCACGATAAACGTTAAAAAAATAATACGAATATTGCACGGCGCCCCGAAGGGGTGCCGTGGTCGTTTTTCTTTCATATATACGATAAAATATGTTCACAACTCGGTACATAAAACTCATCTATGTTACAATACTCTTATGCAGTCCAAACAATCAGCTGGATATTATGAAATATTTCGGGTAAGTAACTTCCTCGCTTTTCGTGCCCTCAAACGTGCTAATGTGTGGACGACGGTGCTTATCGTCTTTATCATGACACTCACATTTCTCAATCTTGTCTTTGTGAGTGGTATTTTGAGCGGTCTTGTCGCGGGGTCATCGAATGCCTATCGCGCGCAATACTCGGGAGATATACTTCTTTCAAATCTTGAATCAAAAAATTTCATCGAAGACACTACGCGTGTTGAAAAAGTTCTTGAGTCATTTCCTGAAGTTGTCGCGACAACATCCCGCATGCTTGCGGGAGCGACAATCGAAGCAAACTACCGCACCAAGATAGACATCTCAGAAAATACTGAATCTGTGGCGTCAGTTGTTTCAGGCATCAACCCACAAGATGAAGACGCGGTAACACACCTTTCGGAACGTCTTGTCGCGGGGGCATACCTTGAACCAAATGATGTAAACGGAGCACTTGTCGGCTCGAATCTTCTCGAAGCATACGTTCGTAATGTTCCTGGTTCGGACACACTTTCAGCAATTGATGTTGGCGATACTATTCGTATCAAAGTAAACGGTGTCATGCGTGAATTCATCATTCGCGGTGTTGTAAAAAGCAAAATAAGCGCGGTCTCTCAACGTGTCTATATCAATGAAACAATACTGCGTCAAATGCTTGGACGTCAACAAAAAGATGCAAATGAAATCGCTGCTCTTCTTGTTCCTGGTACTGATCCCACATATATCAAAGAAGAGCTCCGCGCTGTTGATATTTGTTCATGTGCAAAAATCGAGACATGGGAAGAGTCTCAGGGACAATTTTTCAAAGATATTGGTTCTACATTTGATATTCTCGGTGGTGTCATCGGCTCAATTGGTATTGCTGTCGCATCTATCACCGTATTTATTGTTATTTTCATCAATGCCGTGACCCGTCGTAAATATATTGGTATTCTTCAAGGGATAGGCATCTCTCCTTCAGCAATTACCTTCTCATATATTCTCCAATCTCTTTTTTATGCTATCGCTGGTTCTCTTGTTGGGTCTGCGATACTTTTTGGACTTCTCAAACCGTATATAGACGCCAACCCCATCGACTTCCCCTTCTCTGACGGCATACTGGTCGCACCAATTGATCTTACACTCATGCGTATTGGTATCATTATTCTTGTTACCATTATTGCTGGCTACATCCCTGCACGTATTATTGTAGGAAAAAATATTCTTGATTCAATTCTCGGACGATAACGTCACTTCTTCCTCACGCCACAAACTCTCTATACTCATCTCCTAATCTCCTACATTATGATTTCCGTACATAATCTCAAAAAAACATTTGTCACTGGCTCCGTGGAAACACACGCACTGCGGAGTGTCTCGCTCGATATTGCTGATGGTGAATATGTCATCATTACTGGTCGTTCAGGTGCAGGTAAAAGTACACTTCTTTATCATATGGGACTTCTTGATGAACCAACATCAGGAACAATAACCATTGATGGTATACGTACTGACACCATGTCGGAGAAAGAACGTACTCGCGTCCGTCTTGTCACTTTTGGTTATGTCTTTCAAGACTATGCGCTTCTCCCTGAACTCTCCGCTTTAGAAAATGTTATTGTGCCACTCCTCATGGAAGGACGTTCCTTCACTGAGTCACGTGCACTTGCCGAAGACGCGCTTGCACGTGTAGGGCTTGCGGACAAAACATGCAACCTTCCCTCTCAACTTTCTGGCGGACAACAACAACGGGTATCTATCGCACGCGCAATCGGCAACAATCCATCTGTTCTCTTTGCAGATGAACCAACGGCAAATCTTGATTCACAAACGGCTGATACCGTCATGAGTGTATTTCGTACTCTTCATGAAGCAGGACAAACCATTATTATGGTTACCCACGAACTCTCACGTGTTCCCGAAGCTGACCGTATCATCACTCTCTCTGATGGAAATATTGACACAGATACCCAAGTTCGTACACATACCTCTCGACGATAATGAGAACCCTTATACCAGAGTTCGTGTAAGAAATTACGCTTTTATGCGTACTATCACTATCAGCACATGGAGCAACACATCTCACCAAGTGATGAAGACGCCGCGCGCGCGGTACAGCATGGAGACGCCGAAGCGTTTGCCGTGCTTATTAAACGATATGAACCAAAACTCGCCCGATATGGACGCAAATTTGTCGCAAATAGAGACGACATAGACGACGTACTTCAAGATGTTTTTATTAAAGCATACGAGCATATACAAAGTTACGACTCAAGACGTGCGTTTTCTCCTTGGATATATCGTATCGCGCACAATGCATTCATATCACTTATCCGCAAACGGACACGTGAACCTGTCATACCTTTTGACCCCGACACATTGTTTCCTCACCCTGTCGCCAAAGAAACTGCCGACGGAGATATTCTCAGAGAAGAAATCGCGCAAGAATTAGAGAAACACCTTGATACCCTTGATCCAAAATATCGCGCGCCA
This sequence comes from Candidatus Yonathbacteria bacterium, assembly GCA_013334825.1. Lineage (GTDB taxonomy): Bacteria > Patescibacteriota > Minisyncoccia > Phycocordibacterales > JACNGX01 > JACNGX01. The sequence continues at coordinate 204,768 of JAAXWR010000001.1, read as the reverse complement.
CTTATTCTTTACTACTACGAAGATATGGATTATAAAGCAATTGCGGACATTCTTCATATTCCCGTTTCTACTGTCGGTGTACGTATCACCCGCGCAAAAAAACAATTACTCGCTCAATATGAAACACGCCATGACACAAACTGATACAAATCCATCTGTAACGGACAATGTCCTTTCAGCAATACGTTCAGGGAAGACCCGCATGAAGCCACGGTGGCATTTTGTATTCCGTGCAATTCTCGTTGCACTTGGTGTATTCATTGTATCAATTGGTATTGTATACGTTGCAAGTCTCATCCATTTTCTTCTCCGTCAAAATGGCATGTGGTTTGCTCCCGATGTTGGTATGCGAGGAATGGGACTTCTCTTTCTTTCATTGCCATGGATTCTTGTTGGATCAGTTATCATCTTTGTTATCATTCTTGAAATATTAGTCCGTCAATACGCATTCGCATACAAACAACCTCTTATGTATTCCCTCGCAAGTATTGTTGGGTTTGCGGCACTTGCGACATTTGTTGTGGGACACACGGGAATGCATGGCATAATGTACCGTGCTACGCGCGAAGGAGCATTTCCCGCGGGGGTCCCTCTTTATGGTCCATTTCCCCTTCCTGAAAACGCAGAAATCCATCCAGGGGTTATTACGCAGGTAACCGACGCTTCATCGTTTACACTCGAGCGCGTTGACGGAGCATCCATGACTGTGTATATAGCGAATGATACTCGCATACCCAAAGGATACACGCTCAAAGAAGATGATCGCGTAGTTGTTTTTGGTGTATCCAAAGATACTATCATCTATGCTGAACATATTCGTCCTGAAAGACAAGATGCATTTATTCCTTTTCGTGATGAAGAGCGACGCAACATGCCGCCATTTTCTGAACCTACAGAGGAATAACACCTACTATATTTTCTCCTGTAAAGTCTGCATCATTCTCTGTATAACAACACATGAAATAAACGTACTTCTCTTGCGTATCATAAGGAGAAAAGACGCATACGGAAACGTACGTCCTATGTCCTTTTCTTGTCGATGCACAGTCGACAATCATATTCATACATCTCCTTATTATTCATAATAAACTTATTTTATTTATGACAACACAACCAACAAAACTCAATTATTTCCTCATGGGCGCTCTTGCACTCACTCTCGCTGGATCCGCATATGGATATGTAAACGCTTCCAGCGGAAATGATACATGCACCTGTGGACAAGAACGTGAACCAGCAATGTCAGAAGAAGAACGTGCGACACATGAAGCGGAACGTATCACCGAAATATCCGAAGTGACTGGGTTATCAGAAGATATTATCAAGACAGCATTTGAAGAAGGAAAAAATATGCGCGACATCCTTTCTGAAAACGGTCTTGATTCAGAAACCATCCATACCGCTCTCCGGGCGAAAGCTGAAGAACGCATGAAAGAACATGTATCTGAACTTGTCGCAAACGGCACTCTTACTCAAGAAGAGGCTGATGAACGCCTTGCACACATGTCCGAGCGTGACCCCCAAGGTCATGGTGAAGGAGAAGGACATGGTCCTCGCAACGGAAACGGTCGCCAGAGAGATACTGACACATCCGATAATTCCTAATTCCTAATCAGTACTTCTCTATAGATACTACGGAAACATTTCCGTATGAAAAGAGAGCTTCGGTCCTCCGCCCCGCATGGAGATGGTGTGGGACGGAGACCCGAGTTCTTTTTTCACACAAAAAAAGAACTGACATACCCCACAGGCAAACAATAGTAACGATACGTCGCGAGGTATCATCTTCTATTCTTTTTTAGAAGAATATTCTTTCATAAGGATATTCAAAACCATTATTCGTCTCGATGTGTATTATTTTACACACTCTACTTTATGCACACAGAAGAACATGTATCTCAAGATAAAAAAGATACTCATAAAAACAGTGGCAACAGATTTTTTTTCACGCATAAAAAGTCACTTCTCACAGTAATAAGTATTCTTGCAGTAATCATAATCGGTATATTTGCATGGAATACATTCACACACGCAACACGTCCTCCACAAGGAGAGAGGATAATGCATGCGCGTGAAGATATGTCTGGACGTGAAGAAAATCGTCCCTCTATGCCTGTAAATGGTTCTGCTCAATCAAAAAGAGGCGGTGATTCAACATCCTCAACAACTCCAGAAATACAAATAATGCCTTCCGAGTAAATTGAAATAACACAATAACAGTCTCCGTCTCACGGGAACGCATCGCAATAGTTCTCGTTCGACGCCACACCCTCTTTTCAATTCACACACAACAAAAAGAGAGTGTGGCGTCGGGTAAAACGACATATTGTTTGTTGTCTATATCTATTTATTATTTTTTATTTTTCTTATGAACATCTCTTTTTCACACATCAAAAAAACAACTATTTCTTTTATATCCGCGCATAAAATTCTTGTGAGTATTGTGGGAATCTTACTCTGTTTTGTTATTGGATTTCTTATATGGAAATCAACAACTACTAATGAAAAACCATCCATACCGACAACTGATACAGTAACAAGTACTACGTTTGAAAAAACTGTTTCAGGATCAGGACAAGTTGCAGCCGAACGGGATATTGAAATACATGCGGAAACCTCAGGTGCTGTTGTCTCAGTATCTGCGAAAAAAGGACAGTATATTACAAAGGGTGCGGTTATCGCCACACTTGACGGAAAAGATGCCGCGAAGACACTTCGTGATGCAAAAATTGCTCTCGAAAGCGCACAGCTTTCCTATGACAAACTCATGGCAGCGGCTGATGATGTTGACGTTTTAAAAGCGACAAACGCCCTCAGTGATGCACAAGATGAAAAAAGAGACGCTGAAGAATCAATAACAGAAGGATATGAAGATGGATTTAATGATGTCGCGGATGCTTTTCTTGATATGCCTGATGTCATTGAAGGTCTTCAGGACATACTCTTCTCTGATGATATTGCTGGAAATGGACAATGGAATATTGACTATTATGCAAGTGTCGCGGGACAATACGATACACGTGCAGCATCATTCGCAGATGATGCCTACGATGCCTACACAAAAGCAAAAACTGCGTACGACGCGGCGTTTACTGCGTATAAAAATGCGTCTCGATACTCCGACAAAGAGACAATTGCCTCTCTTATGAACGAAACATACACGGCGATGAAGCTTACTTCAGACGCGGTCAAAAGCATGAATGACCTTATTCAATTATATCGTGACGAGCTTTCAGAACGTGACCTCTCTATTGATTCACTTTCTGCAACACATCTTTCATCCCTTTCTTCCCATACAGGGACAACAAATAATCATATTACATCATTATTATCATCGATTCGTTCTATTGAGAATAATGAAAAAGCACTTATCGTTGCGGAACGTGCAATTATTGAAAAACAAGCTGATCTTAATGATATTACCGCGGGAGCAGATAGTTATGACATACGGAGCCAAGAACTTTCACTCCTTCAAAAGAAAAACGCCCTCGCGGACGCGCAAGCGTCCTATGCAGATATGTTTATTATCGCACCTGTTTCGGGAACATTGGCATCGTTGGATATCGTAGTTGGTGACAGCGTCTCCTCAAACGCAAGTATTGGAAATATCATAGGCGAAGGACTTATGGCAACAATATCGCTCAATGAAGTTGACGTTGAAGGAGTTGATGTAGGTGATAGTGTCCGTATCACGTTTGATGCTGTATCCGATCTCTCCATCGTTGGAACCGTTGCGGAAGTCGATGTATTAGGAACAGTCAGCCAAGGTGTCGTCACCTATGACGTTGATATTGTATTTGAGACTGATGATACGCGTATCAAGCCAGGTATGACACTCACCGCTGAAATTATTACGGAATCAATTTCTCCCGCTCTTGTTATTTCTAATGAAGCAGTACAAACAAAAGATGGTATATCATCCGTCATGCTCATAACAGAGGGTATACCAACACAAACGCCAGTCACAATAGGACCATCAAATGATACTGTCACCGTTATTATGGAAGGATTAGTTGTGGGAGACACCGTCATTTCTTCTTCATCAACAAGGACAACCTCCTCGTCCGAAGTAGAAAATGCAATGCCTTCAGGTGGTGGTATGGGTATTCCTGGAATGGGTCCTGGGATGAGATAAGAAGTATTTTTGATTATACGGTATATCTTATTATATATTCTTACACCATCTTTTTTCACACAAAAAATTCTCTTACACACCACCTTTCCACCAACATTGTCATTGTTCATTACTCACAATATTTGTCCTTCTATGATTTCTTGCGCAAACCTTGTTAAAACATATAACATCGGAAAAGATAATGAGCTCACTGTTCTTCATGATGTTTCTTTTTCTGTGGATACAGGCGAATTCGTTGCTATCATTGGAACGTCTGGATCAGGAAAATCAACGCTCATGCATATTCTTGGTGCTCTCGACCGTCCGACCAGTGGTTCCTATGTTCTCAACAACCATGACATGCTCGCGCTTTCAGATGATGAACTCGCGGATATTCGCGGACGCAATATTGGTTTTGTCTTTCAGTCGTTCAATCTTTTATCACGAGCGACTGTCCTTCGTAATGTTATGCTTCCACTCATTTATGACAACGTCGTCCCCGTACAAGAACGTCACGCTCGCGCAGAGCAGGCACTTCACGCGGCAGGGCTTCCTGAAGATAGATGGGATCACCTTTCTAATCAACTTTCTGGTGGGCAAATGCAACGTGTTGCAATTGCACGCGCGCTTGTCAACAACCCCTCAATTATTTTTGCTGATGAACCAACAGGAAATCTCGATTCAAAAACTGGTGAAATTGTTCTTGACACATTTCAAAAGCTCAATGAAGAACACGGGCATACAATCATCCTTATCACACATGAACGTTATGTTGCTGAACATGCATCACGTATTATTGAAATAAAAGACGGGCATATTGTTTCGGATTCACAAAATGCTACTCCACGTCGCGTTCATATGACATCATAATATGCATTTTTCTGATCTCTCCAATGAAACATATGCGGCCCTTGTTGGTAATAAAGTTCGTTCATCACTTACTATTCTTGGTATTGTTATTGGTATTGGCTCAGTCATCGCAATGATTAGCATTGGGCAAGGAGCACAGGAAAGTGTCGAAGACAGCATTGAATCTATTGGTTCCAATCTTCTCATGGTATATCCTGGGGCATCGCGTACCACAGGCATGAGAGGAGTATCTCAAGGAGCTGGCTCAGCTGAGACATTAACAACAGAAGACGCAGATGCAGTTTCATCAAGTATTCAAGGAATCTCAGGTGTTGCTCCTGAAGTATCCACACGTGTACAAATTGTCGCGAATGGAAACAATACCAACACGTCTGTTGTCGGTGTAACAGATACCTATGCTGACGTACGTAATATAACCCTTGATACAGGATCATTTATCACTGCGTCTCAAACAAAGGGATACGCAAAAGTTGCTGTTCTTGGGCCTACTACACGTGATGACTTATTTGGAGAAAATACCGATGCAATAGGACAAAAAATCCGTATGAATGGTGTTATTTTTACTGTCATCGGTATTCTCACAGAAGAAGGAGGTACTGGTTTTGGAAGTGCGGATGATCGTATACTTATTCCACTTTCTACTGAACAACAATATATAACGGGGAGTAAAGCAATAAACACACTATATATCAAAGTCGCGGAAGATGCCGACATGGATACAGTACAATCAAACGTTACTGATGTGTTGATGAAGACACATAATATTGCAGATGGTGGTACTGCCGATTTCACTGTATACAATCAAGCAGATATTGTTGAAACCGCATCTTCTGTCACAGGAACATTTACACTTCTTCTCGGAGCCGTTGCGGGTATTTCTCTCCTTGTTGGTGGTATTGGTATTATGAACATGATGCTCACTACCGTCACAGAACGTACACGGGAAATTGGATTACGTAAAGCACTTGGCGCAAAAAATAAAGAAATTACTTTTCAATTCCTCGCAGAAGCAGTCGCCCTCACCACTATCGGTGGTGTCATCGGTATTATATTCGGATGGGGAACATCTACCATCATTGGAGCAGTAAGTGATCTTTCTACATCCGTCACATTAAGTCCGATACTTCTTGCATTTGGTGTTTCAGCAACCATCGGCATCATCTTTGGATGGTACCCCGCTCGTAAGGCATCGCGTCTTTCACCCATTGAGGCACTTCGTTATGAATAAAAAATCAATTTAAGTAATATCGTCAACACATCAGAGACCAATACACCTATCCCCTTTTCAATTCATTCATGTATATCATGTGGTATACTTAACAAAAAGCGGTGTTCTTTATTAATTCTTAACCCTTAATTCTTATGACCGTCATTACACAAGTACATATCATAGAAGATACCGAAGCTGTTGGTGTCGCGACACCAGTTTTTCAAGAATTTATTGACACTCGTGGAAGCGTTCCCGAATGGGCACGCGTCATGGCACATCGTCCAGAAATCCTTGCGACATTTTATGCGCTCTTTAAAGCAACCATGGGTCCTGGACTTGTCGAGCAAGATAATAAATGGAAGATTGCATACAAAGTTTCAAAACTAAACGGATGTGCGTATTGCGTTGGAGTGACAGAAGCCATGATGAAAAAACTTGGCGTCTCTGATGAAGACATGCGTCTTGTTGATACCGATATTGCACAGATGAGTCCCGACGAACAAATCGCCGTTCGCTATGCGGAAGCGGTCACAAAAAATGCACTTGAAGTGCCTGAGGAAATCTACACGGAACTTAACGTACATTACAATGATGGGCAAATTGTTGAGCTTACCGCGGCAATTGGACTTTTCAATTATATCAATCGTTTCAATGATGCACTTGGTGTCATGCCTCGATAATATCTCTCTCAGTAAATAAAACACAAAAAGCGTCCGTGCGGACGCTTTTTGTGTTTTATAAAAAAACGGGCCATGAAGGCCCGATATTAGCACGCAATGCCGGAATACAAATGCCGGCATTCCAAAAATGAAGAAAAAATCTCTTCGAGACGCATCTCCCATAAAAGAACATGCGCGTCGAGAATCCTTCTGACCTGCGCGGTCAGAAAATGTTTCTTCACTTCCTGAAGAAACGTCTTATAGGTATCACCCTCAAGATAAAAGGGCTCAACCTGAGAAGATGTTCTCAGGAGAAAGAGATTCCTTGTCTCCTCCGTAACAGTCTCATAGAGACCGTGGAGGATGTTTCTCCGTAAAAGTTCGAAGCAACATTCCGCCTGAAGCGGATTGATTGCCTCAAACTTGCGGAAGATATATGTGACGGCTTCAAAAAACGCCTCACGAATCACTTCCGCATATTCTCTTTCAATTCGGTGGGTCCACAACATGGCAGTACCCTCCTTTTTTTATTTATTTTTGGGAAGAAGTTATTATTTATATTATACCATAAAAAGGTATAATATGCAAATAATTCTTTTCTAGAGGAACGCGTACTTCTTTTATTGTGCTCTATCCTATGTAATTTATCAACTCTTTTTACTCATACCGTAGTGCCTCAATTGGGCTCTTTTCTGATGCTTTGCGCGCAGGGTACGAACCAAATACAAGTCCCACAGCAGCAGAAGCACCGATACCAAGAAGCGCCGCACCTACAGGGAATGAAATACCCCATGCCACGCCAAGCACTTGTGACAAAATAACAGCCGCGAGAGCAGACAACGCAAAACCAATGAGTGTCCCTATCACACCACCAATACCGGTTAACACAATTGCTTCAATAAGAAATTGGCGGCGGATATCAACATTCGTTGCGCCCACTGCCTTACGTAGACCAATTTCACGCGTGCGCTCAGACACTGATACGAGCATGATATTCATCACGCCAATGCCTCCTACCACAAGAGAGATGGCTACCATGGAAGCAAGAAATGCGGTGAGAACAGATAAAATAGTCCCCACCATTGAAAGAAGCTCTTTTTGTGTTTGAACAAAAAAATCATCGTCTTTAGGATCAGTAATATCATGCATATCGCGAAGAGTTCGTTCTATATCAAGCACTGTCTGATCAACTACATCAGAAGATTCCGCCTGAACAATAATCTCATTGTAATGATCAGAGCCTAACAGATATGTGAGCGCAGTCGAGGGTGGCACAAGAACCAGTTCATCAACATCAACAAAGAGCGCTTGTCCCGACGGAGGAAAAACACCAATCACACGAAAGTTTTTATCTTTGATACGAATGTTTTTTCCCAAGGGATCTTCATTGTCAAACAGTTCTGTACGAACTTTATCACCAATAACCGCGACATTTTCTTTTTGTCTATCTTCTCTCTCACCAAACGACGTCCCTTGTTCAATGTGGATATCAAGAATATTACTCATATTATCCGCTGACCACCCCAATATCTCAGGGCGGTATGTTTCTCCTTTATAGGAAACAGTCGCAGGGACAAGAACCGCTGGTTCCGCGCTTTTGAGCGTAGGGACATTACTTTTTTTGCGCAACGCATCAAGTTCACGCTCTTTGAGTGAATCTGAAAAAAGCATATTGGCCGAATCAGAAGGGCCTGTTGGTTGTTTCCCAGGACGGACAATAACCGTGTCAGCGCCAAGCCCACCAATTTCACCAAGGATGAGATCCTGCGCACCTTGACCTATTGCCATAATCAAAATGATTGCGGCAACACCAATCACGATACCCAGTATGGTAAGAAGCGAACGTGCCTTATTGATAAGAAGCGCGGTCCATGATGTTTTGATAGTACGAAGAAGAATCATAAAATATATTATTTTACAAATGATGCACCGGTGCGTCGCACGGCAACTTTCTCATCACGTTCAATGTTGCCGTCAAGAACACGAATAATTCTATCAGCGTATTCTGCTGTATATGTCTCATGTGTAATGAGAATAACCGTATGTCCTTTTTCATGGAGACCTTGAATGATACCCATGACTTGACCTCCCGATTTTGAATCAAGGTTCCCCGTCGGTTCATCCGCAAAAATAACATCGGGTTTATTGACCAATGCACGCGCGATTGCGACACGCTGTCTCTCCCCTCCTGAAAGTTGAGACGGTTCATATTCAACTCTATGCCCAAGACCTACCGCCTCAATAGCTTCACGTGCAAGTTCATCCCATTCAGATTCTTTGATGCCAGAATACAGTAATGGCAATTTCACATTTTCAAGCACGGACGTGCGCGGGAGAAGATTAAATGTCTGAAAAATAAAACCCATGTTATCATTACGCACGTGTGCGAGTTCTTCTTCTGTATACTCTTGCATCGACTTTCCATCAAACATATAGGCACCTCCTGTTGGACGTTCCAAAAATCCCAAAATATGCAGGAGGGTAGATTTTCCAGAACCAGAAGGTCCCATAATGGAAACAAATTCCCCTTCTTGCACCGTGAATGAGACACCTTTCAATACCCGCGTCTCAACCGCTTCGTCATAGTACGTCATTTCTAAATTGTTAAGTTCGATGATGTTAGTCACGGTGTTACTGGTTACTGGAAAAAATTATGCTGTATACTTTTTATTTATCAAGTCTTCCCATCCTTGTCCTGTTAGACTTTTTAACTTGCTGAAAAAAGATGACCCAGAATCCACGTTTTAACAGTTTCTCCGTGGATCTAAAATCATGTTCAGGATGACAAAGATTGGTTACGAAGTACGAACTTATACGCTTGCCCTGCACCCCATGTGGTGCTAGGGAACATACGAATGATATATAACACGTGTAGAATGAGCTTTTTATTCGTATATTCGTACACATTCGTTATTCGTATATTCATATTTCTTCATTCATCTTTCGTACTCTTGATTCATGCTTCGTGATTCTTGATTCGGATGTCTATCCCTATAACCTATTTCCTAAAAATTCACTTCTACTTCTTCTCAAACAACACCACTTCTTCTCCTTCTACAATATCTCCTGACACTTCCGTTCGTCCGTCAGAACCACGAAGTCCAGGAACAACAGTGTGCTCAGATACAGAACCGTCTGCCTGTGGGACTTTAATAAAGGAGGTACCGTCCTCACGTTCCTCAATCGCTCGCGACGGCACAGTCAAGACGTCGTTTCTCTCTTGAGTCAAAATCGTCACATTCGCTGTCATACCAGAACGAACTTTGTCTTCTGTGTCAATAAAACGAAGTGTTACTTTATATGTAGAAACACCTTCAATCACCGTTTCAGCCGGGTCTATCATCACAACCGTTGCATCAAATATCACGTTGTCATCATACGCATCAAGTGTAAATGTCGCATGATCACCAGCCCGTACTTTTGTAATATCTGCCTCAGGAACATATGTTTCAATTTCGTATTTCCCCACCGAGATAAGTCTTGCGACTTCCTTGCCCGCCATGACTGTCTCCCCTACCTTTACATCAAGAGACGTAATGGTACCTCCTACAGGAGCAGTGAGCATTGTCTTTGCCACAAGCGCGCGATATTGCGCCACTTGCGCTTCGGCAGATGCAACTTGTGCTTCGGCAGCGCGTATGGTCGCATTGGTAGCAGGTGCCGCCTGTAGGCTATACTGGCTTTCGCTTACACGAAGTGCTTGTTCTGCCGAAACAAGACCTGTTTTTGCTGATGACAATCCCGTAATTGCAATACTAATACTTGAACGACCCGAAGCAACAGCGCTCTTATAACCATCAATCGTTGATTGTGTGAGTGATGACGTTGCCTCAAGTCCGCTTACCGCAAGAGCGACTTTCTGAAGAAATGTTTGCACATCGGAAAGATTTTTTTCTGCGGTATTACTATCAGTGGTAATATCTGTTTTTACAGAAAGAGATGCTTCCCATGTAGTAAGCATTTCTTCGAGAAGAAATCGTCGCCATTCAATATCATTTTTAAGAGCAGGATCAGAAATAAATACAGAAAATGCCGGACGTGCGGAACGAGGATTTATAAAAAGTTGGTCCGTATTACCTCGTACAGCACTGTCCGCGCGAGTAAATGCGTCTTGCATAGTATCATACACAGACAATTCTGCTTCAGAAACAGAACGCTTTGCTTGTATCACTTGTGCGTCATATACACTGAGTTGTTCTGGACGTGTTCCTTCTTTTAGTTTTGCAAGATCAGCATACGCAGCATCGCGACGCGCTTCCGCACCTTGTAATTGTGCTTGCATGTCATCGTTTGAAAGATATGCAATTGGTTGTCCTGCATATACATAGGTGCCAACAGATACAGGTACATAGGAAACCTTTCCTCCTTGCTCAAATGATAAGAGTACATCTTCTGCAGGAGCAACAGTTCCCGTCACATCAACCTCTTCACGAATATCACCACGCATAACAGTATCTGTTTCGTATATTGGTCCTGTGTCACGATTCATATACCACCATCCACCCACAGCAATAATACAAAGCGCCACAATAACAAGAATGCGTTTCCCTTTTTTCGTTGTGGAAACTTTTTTCACACTCTGAAGCGTCTTTTTGACACTTTCAGGAGATACGGAAATGCGTGGTTTTTTTGACATAATGATAATACGGGCAACACCGATAATAGATTGTCTAATATACATACAGTATATCACATATATACTATCTTCCCAGTACTTTTACCCGCAACGTGATTGCGTCTTCTCTATGCTTCGCATACAATAGATATATTATTCCACGGGAATACAGGTGATTGATGGATTCCCGCATAATGATTCATACTACACTTATGCAACCTATTACATTTGATACAAAACGCATGATTGCGTTCTCAGGGTCAGTGGCAGCAATTCTTATTGCTATTGCTGCAATTATGGTAGCAGGCACATACGGACGCTCCATTGAACCATCAGCGTATCGCGCGTTTTCTGTCTCAGGAGAAGGAGAAACCATTGGCATCCCCGATGTCGCGAAATTCTCCTTCAGTATTGTTACCGAAGGAGGAGAAGATCTCGCAGCTCTTCAAGAAGAAAATACAACCAAAACAAATGCGACAATCGCTTTTTTGAAAGAACAAGGAGTTGAAGCAAAAGACATCACTACATCAGCATACAATGTCTCACCGCGGTATCAATATTACAATTGCAATACCACATCACGGAGTATGACTCCTACAATGGATATCGCCATGCCTGTCGAAGTATGTCCGCCTGCTGACATCGTTGGCTATACAGTCACTCAAACTGTTTCAGTAAAATCACGAGACTTCACAAAAACAGGAGGGCTTCTTTCGGGTGTTGTGGAAAAAGGTGCAAACAATGTCTCATCACTCTCGTTTGAGATTGATGATCCCGATACACTTGAAAGCACCGCACGTGCGCAAGCAATTGAAAAAGCACGCGCCAAAGCAGAAGCAGTTGCAAAGGCGGGTGGATTTTCTGTCGGACGCATCCTTTCTATTGATGAAGGATACGCCTATCCAACATATGATGAACGTGCATATGCAATGGACGCTATGAGTTATAGCAAAGGTGGGGCTACTCCCACTCCTGTTGTCGAACCCGGCTCACAAGAGATACATGTGACCGTTACTATGCGGTTTGAAATTAAATAACAACATTTTTACGACAAATATACACAATGCCCCGCTTTACCGCGGGGTGTTGTGTATTCCTTTTTTATACACAATAAACCGATACATTCATCTCTTTGTTCATACACATTGTTCAAACACTTCTCTCGTAGTACACTGTAAAGCGTTACTCATTATTGTTATTTCATCTCTTATCACACTATGGAAACAGACACTGCTCAACAGAAGACAATGCATCCTGCGCTCATGCCGATAGCCGTTATTATCGCTGGCGCCCTTATTGGCGCAGGTATTTATTTTTCACGTGATGGAAAAACAGCGAACAATACACCAAAACTCCCTGAGGTGACTGTCATAGAAGGCGACCACATCCTCGGATCACAGGACGCTAAGATTACCATCATTGAATACTCGGATCTTGAATGTCCGTTCTGTAAGCGCTTTCACGAGACAACCAATCGTCTCTTCCAGACGTACGGCGCAAATGGAGATATCGCACTTGTCTTCCGACACTTCCCTCTTGATTCACTCCACCAACAGGCACGCCCAGAAGCAGAAGCGACAGAATGTGTTGCTGAACTTGGTGGCAATGATGCATTCTGGAGTTTCCTGAACGCAATCTATGCAACAACTACATCCAATGACGGACTTGATTTAACACAACTCCCCGTCATGGCAACACAAGCAGGCGTTGACGCAACCGCATTTACCGCATGCACAGAAAGTGGTCGCCACGCCCAAACTGTCCAAGACGACCAAGACGGCGCCCTTACACTTGGTGTTGAGGGAACTCCGTACAGTGTCTTCCTTCTCAAAGACGGCTCGTATTACACTGTTGGTGGCGCATATCCATACGAACTATTGGATATCACCGTCCAAGCAACACTTGCAGGAGCACCTGCAGAAGCATCACAAGGACTTCTTGATCTCATCGCCGCTCCTGGTGCAACAGATGCAAAAATCAATGCGTACATCGCCGAACATTTGGCGCAATACCTCCCGCAAGCGAATACTGCACCTACAACTGAATAAAGAAGGCGGGTTATTAGAAGTTGAGAGGTTATAAGGACAGACAAATGTAGGAAAGAGGTCAGAGGTGATGGGTTATAGAGACGGACACTCGAAGCACGTGTGCCCTGCACCCTACGTGGTGCAGGGAATCAAGAATACGGAAAACGAATGATGAAATATGAAATTAGAAATATGAGAAGAGAAAACTATAAACGGTAAACGATAAAATGAAAAAGAAAAAGAGTCGTATTCGTATATTTGTACGTATTCGTTATTCGTAAGCGTTCTTGAAACTTATAACTCGTAACTCAGTGAAGTCTCTCATTCTGAACATGATTTTAGATACACGGAAAAACTATTAAAACGCGGATGCTGAGTCACCTACTTCACTAAAGCTTTGCAGGTTGTAAAATCCAGTAAGAAAAATGAAACAAACAGAGGTTCCTTAAGGAACCTCTGTTTGTTTATAGACGAGCTTATCACTGTCTTTCTCTATAATCCCAACATAATCTTGAGCTCATCGGATGCTTCCCATGGAGGGTCAAAAGAGAGTTCCACGCGCACATCTTCAAGCCCCAGTGCACGCACCGCGTCTTCAACTGACTCAATAAGTGTTCCCGCAAATGGACAGAGTGGCGTCGTGAGTGTCATGACAATTTCCGCACCCGGTACACCGGTCACCGTTTCATCATCAACGGTAATCGTACGAATAAGCCCAAGTGACACGATGTCAATATCAAGTTCGGGGTCTTTGACGGTTTTAAGCGCGTCAGTGATGTGGAATTCAGTGATAGACATAGGATAGGAGGTTAGGAGATTAGGAAGTTAGAAATAAACTAAATCTCAATATGTGTTGGTCAATCATTCCAATAGTTAAGAATGCTGTATATCAGTTGCGTTGATATGCTCGTATCCTTCCTCAAGTACACGCTCTGCGAGTTCTTTTCCCCCCGAGAGAATGATATGTCCGTCTTTCATAATGTGTACTTTTGTCGGCGCGACATGCTTAAGAAGTGATGGTGTATGCGTGATAAGTACGACGGACATACCTTTTTTGCGGAGTGTCATGATAGCTTTGCCCACACGCGCGACCGCATCCACATCAAGCCCTGCGTCAGGTTCATCAAGAAACGCGATTTTGGGACCAAGTCCAATAAGTTGGATAATTTCGGCTTGCTTCTTTTCTCCGCCAGAAAAATCTTCATTTACATTACGGTCAAGAAGCGCTTCGGAAAGTCCCGCGTCAATAGTCGCCTGTCTCAAACTTCGATAACGATCAAGAGGAGAAAGTTCGCGCTTACCAAAACGCGCCAACCGCGCACGATGAATAAATGACGCAAGTGTGACACCTGCAAGAGCAGGTGGATGTTGCGGGGACAAAAACATCCCTTTTTTCGCGCGAATTTCAGGAGGTACGGTCGTTAAATCTTTTCCTGACAAAAGTATTTTTCCTTCTACAATAGTATAACGCGGGTGCCCCATCAATGCGGAAATAAGTGTCGTCTTACCAGAACCATTCGGTCCCATGATAACGTGGAGTTCTTTTTTCTCCACAACAAAAGACACGTCGGAAACGATACGCGCGCCATCTGCGGTTTCTACAGAAATTTTTTTTGCTTCAAAGAGTGATTGCATAGAGTGTGTTACTGTGAATATTCATCATCCCCAAAAGATTCGGGAGACGGCACCGCGGATGTATCTTCTTCATCCACATGAGATTCTTCAAAAGACGCCGCATATTCTCCCGCGACACGTGTCAATGTCTTGAGACAGAGAAGCGCACATGCAGAACGTCCAGGATTTACCGTCACGCCAAGAAGGTCATACATATCACCAGGAGTCAGTGTGGCGATTTTTGTTGCTGTCATGCTAATCACATGTTCAAGGAGGATATCACACGACGCAAGGGAGAGTGCACATCCTTCACCGTGAAAACGCGCATTCGCGAGTTTTTTCCCATCCCATTTTAATGTGAGTGTTACTTTGTCCCCACATGAAGCATTCGTCCCTTCGGTACTCATCGAAGCACGATTAAGACGCCCTTTGTGTCGAGGAAACCGATGATGTTCCAATATACGGTCTCTGTAAATGTCGCTTTCCATGATGATATATATTATACAAATGTTTTACGTGCGACGGCAATGCCAGCGACAAGGGCATCAATATCTTCCCTAGTAGTATAGACATGAAAACCCGCGCGGACAGTCCCCGGTACGCCAAGTGCTTTTGCGAGAGGCTCCGCGCAATGATGTCCCGCGCGCACCGCGACTCCTTGTTCACCCAAGATATGCGCCACATCATGCGGATGTATTCCCTCAAGTGTAAATGAGACAATACCAATATTGCGATCTGCGTCTTTCATTGAATGCAATGTTACACCAGAAAATGCACCGACCTTTTCTGTCGCGTATGCAACCATATCACGAATGTGTGCGCGCATCGCGTCCATACCAAGCTCTTCACTATAGCGCACTGAACGACCAAGCCCTATCGCTTCAGCAATGGGTGGTGTCCCCGCCTCAAAACGATACGGCACATCAGTACAGCGCATGTGTGTCATGTCTGTTTCCTCGGACATGCCACCACCGACAAACGCTGGGCGCAATCGTTCAAGAAGTTTCTTTTTCCCGTACAACACACCAATCCCCGTAGGTCCCAACATTTTGTGTCCTGAGAAAAAGACAAAATCTGCATCCAAGGCAGACACATCAAGTGTCGCATGCCCCACGTATGCCGACGCATCAATCACTGCGATACCACCCGACGCATGTACCTTTTCAATAAGTGGGCGCACATCAACAATGGCGCCTGTCACATTACTCGCAAGCGTCAAGGCAAGTATCCTGGTCCGCGGACCAATAAGTTTCGCTGTCGCATCATGGTCAAGTCCCCCATCTTTGCTAAGTGGTGCATGCAAGAGATTTAGTCCTTCACGTTCGGCAAGGAGTTGTACAGGCAACAAATGTGAATGATGCTCGAGAACGCTGGTAACAATATCGTCACCTGGGCGAAGTGGCAAATATTCCGCAAGCATCAGATACAGCATGTTGGACGACATGGTTGCGCCCGCGGTCATAATAACTTCTTCAGGGACAGAAGCATTGATAAAACGTGCAATGTCCGCGCGGGCTGCCTCATACTGTGTCGTCGCGTCATCTGCCATGCTATATGATGCACGATGAATATTCGCGCGTGCATGGGTATAGTACGCATTCATTGCGTCAAGAACGCATGATGGCGTCTGTGATGTCGCCACACTGTCACAATACGCAAACCCTTTAGGCATATGCGCGAATACAGGAAAATCTTTTTTTATTTGTACAGGGTCAAGTACGGTCATGGATTATGATGCCCCAAGAGTAGACGGCTCAAGAACAGTGTCCTTCTTGCGACGTTTGCGTGGCTTCTTTTGTTCAGAAAGTTCCATGTCGAGAAGTTTTTGGAATTCAAGCGCGTATTCAACAGGAAGCGCTTCAGAGACAGGACGCAAAAATCCACCAACGATAAGCCGTGTCGCGTCTGCTTCGTTAAATCCGCGCGAACGGGCGTAAAAAAGTTCTTCTTCTCCTATGGTGCCGATACGTGCTTCATGCGTGAGCTCAACATCACTGCGTGAGCTTTTCACTGCAGGATAACTTTCCGCACGCGAAGTATCATCAAGAAGAAGTGAGTCACACACTGTCGCGGATATAGCACCTTTTGCTTGTGGGCCTACATCAACCAATCCACGAAACACACTTTCACCCCCACGATGTGCGATGGAACGGGCATGAATGGTAGAGACGGTATCAGACGCAAGATGAATCACTTTTCCCCCCGTATCTTGTACCTGTCCACCACCCGCGACAGCGACAGAAACATGATGCGCGCGTGCGCCACGTCCCGACAAAATAGATGTTGGGTAGAGCATTGTTACCCCAGCACCCATATTGCCACCAACCCAATGAATACTCGCATTTTCACCAACAACAGCACGTTTGGTGTTTAAGTTATACGTGTTCTTGGACCAATTTTCGAGACTTGTATAGCGGACATGCGCGTCTTTTTTCACAATGACTTCAACCGCTCCCGCGTGAAGCGCATGTTCCGCGTATTGTGGCGCGCCACATCCTTCAATGTATTCGAGCGATGATCCTTCTTCAGCAATAATAAGTGTATGTTCAAACTGCCCACTCTTGCGTGCTTGCATCCAAAAATATGATTGAAGAGGCATCGGTACGGTAACTCCAGCAGGCACATACACAAAAGTACCGCCACTCCATACCGCTCCATGAATCGCGGCAAAGACATGATCATCTTGCGGAATCACTGTCATAAAATGTTCGCGTACAATATCAGTGTGTTCACGCACTGCACGATCCATATCCATAAATATGATACCCTTCTTGGCAAGCGCTTCTTTGATATGGTGATACACACTATGTGCGTCATATTGCGCACCTACGCCCGCAAGTGCTTTTTGCTCCGCTTCAGGAATACCAAGTCCATCAAATGTCTGCTTAATATCATCTGGTACATCATCCCAACTGCGCGCCTCTTTCGTCTTGGGGTCTGTATAGTACACAATCTCATCAAGTTTGAGTGCAGAAAGGTCTGGCCCCCATGTCGGCATTTTCTTTTCCTCATATGCCGAAAACGCCGCAAGACGCTTTTCAAGCATCCATCCCGGCTCATCCTTTTTCTCTGATATGTGACGCACAAGGCGCTCTGAAAGTCCTGTAATACGAGGCATATGCTAGTTACTGGTTACTAGTATCTGGTTATTGATTGAGAGTTAAAAGGCGATTGGATAAGTGAGTACCACACCCTATACATCGCTTGTTTTGTATGTATATGAGACAAACCAAAAACGTCCAATAGACACATCATACCACATGATAGGCATAGGGGACAGAGGCGGGACGCTAATTCCTATCTCATCATCACGCAAGAGCGCGGACGAAGTCCGCGCTCTTTTTTAGTACTGTCTATCGTTTTATATTTCCTTTCCGTCCCCTCTCACCTATCCCCTCTCTCCTAATAATAATTTTTCAACTTCGCCGCTTTTTCATGTTGGCGAATTTTTTCATGTGCCTTGGCTTCAATCTGACGGATACGTTCACGTGTTACTCCAAACTCTTTACCAACTTCTTCTAGTGTGTGCATGATACCATCTTCGAGTCCGTGACGCATTTCCAAAATCTTACGTTCTTTGGGAGAGAGATCATCCAAAATATCCTGTACTTGTTCACGCAAAATGTTACGTGCTGTTTCTTGATCGGGAGACAAAATCTTGTCATCCGCGATAAAGTCCGCGAGTACTGAGTCTTCTTCGTCACCGATTGGCTTCTCCAGTGATACCGTGTCTTGATTGATGTTTTTGATTTGATGCACTTTTTCAACATCAATACCCATTTCCGTGGCAATTTCTTCAGGAAGTGGATCACGACCAAGGTCTTGCGCCAAACGTTTGGCAACTTGCTTGTATTTGGCAATCGTCTCTACCATGTGCACAGGAATACGAATGGTACGCGACTGATCAGCAAGCGCGCGTGTGACCGCTTGGCGAATCCACCATGTTGCATACGTAGAAAACTTGAATCCTTTTGACCAATCAAATTTCTCAACTGCTTTGAACAATCCAATATTTCCCTCTTGGATAAGGTCGAGAAGCGTCAAATCCGGACTGCGACCCACATATTTCTTTGCGATAGATACCACAAGACGGAGGTTAGCACGTACGAGAAGCCCTTTTGCTTCATCATCCCCTGCTTCAATACGCTGAGCAAGCGAGCGTTCTTCAGCAGCGTTGATGAGTGGGTACTGTCCTATCTCGCGCAAATACATTTGCACGGAGTCATACGACGCATCTTCAGGAATGTTTTTGATATCAAGACCATCAGAGGCATCATCGAGAAGTCCTCCCGATTCAATGACGGTAACCCCTGCTTCACCGAGCATGTCATAAAGCTCATCAAGAAACATAACATTGCGCTCAATATCGGGATACTCTTTTAATATTTCACTAAATGTAATAAATCCGCGTTCACGTCCTTTGGCAAGAAGAAGTTCCGCTTTTTCTTTGAGCGCGTCATACCCACGCAATCCTGTCGGAGCTTTTTTCACAGGAGTCGTCTTTTTCATAAAGGCGGCATTTCTTTTTGCAGGAAGAAGTTTTTTTGTGGACACTTTTTTTGCTAGTGCTTTTGGCTTTGTTGCTTTTACAGCTTTCTTTTCACGTGCAGGAGATACTTTTGTACTCTTTTGTTTAGAGGTAACTTTTCCACGGAGAGGAATTTTGGATGATACCTTTTTCTTGGCAACAGATACATTTGATGTTTTTGGTTTTACTGACACACGAGAAGAAACCGTCTTTTTCTTGACTGCTGTAATACGTTGTCCTTTCGGCTTTGCCGAAACGGTCTTCTTTTTTGCCGATACTTTTACTTGCGTGTTCTTTTTTGGAATTGCCATAATGATGATGTATCAATAATAAAACGAGTAAAAAGATAATGCAACGTATCATCCAGACGCAATGTGTTCATCAAGGAGTGAAAGCGCGCGGATAAGTGATACATGTTCTCCCGATATATCAGTCGTATCTTCTCCCGCAGATTGACGCATGCGTATTAATTCTTTGAGTCGATGCGCGCGTTCACGTAACAATTCTCTCTTCCAGAGTGAAAATTGATGTTCCACTTCTCGTACTGGATCAGCATGACGTATCTCGGCATCGTATTCTGCTTCAAATGCAAGCGTATCTTTAAGTTCTTGTCCATATTCATCGAGAAACAATACCCCTCCTTCACCAATAGTCTCACGTATTCGGGCGATAAGCTCAGAGACATCAATGATTGCATCTGCTTTTTTTTCTTGCCAGTAGAGAAGCCCCGCAAGTCTTCGTTCTCGAAATCTGCGTGTTGTCTCATTGTCTGGTACTCTCGGCACAATAGCGTGCATCGCACTTATATCTTCAACGATAGGAGCATGTGCTTTGCTCATTTCTTCACGCACTGCGTCCACAGACACACCGAGACGATCGGCAACAAGCTCCGCAAAATGATCACGCTCTACCGCATTCGGAATGAGTGCAACAAGTGGAATCACACGACGCGACACTTCTGTTCGAAAAGAACGTAAATCTCCTCCCCCAACAGAAAGAAGCGTCATAAACTTTTCCACAATATGCGGTGCTTCCGCGACGGTCTTTTTCCACGCATCCGTATCGGCAAGAATCATATCAGCAGGGTCCTTACCATCAGGAGGACATGCCATGCGTACTGACATACCAGCAGAAAGCGCAATGCGTGCAGAGCGTTCAGCTGCTGAAATCCCTGCCGTATCTCCATCAAGTGACAAGATAAGTGTGGGAGTAAGCCGCGCAAGCATAGTCACATGCTCAGACGAAAGTGCCGTACCAGAAAGCGCTACTGTATGAAGAAGTCCTGCTTGATGTGAAAGAACCAAATCCATTTGTCCTTCAACAAGAATCGCGGTATCTTCGGCGCGCATCGCGCGTTTGGCTTTATCGAAACCAAAAAGAACTTGGGATTTTTTATACACTTCCGTTTCTGGGCTGTTGATATATTTGGCAGCATCAGGATCAGCGTCGCCAAACATACGTCCTGAAAACCCAACAATACGTCCCGCCCCATCGGCAATAGGAAACATGATACGACTACGAAAGCGATCATAGATACCCCGTGTACGGTCCTCGCCATATTTTGCCAAACCAGAGCTTTCAATTTCTTGGTCGGTATATCCTTTCGCGCGCAAAAAAGTGGTCATCTCTTCCCACGAAGAAAGAGCAAATCCGATACGAAACGTCTTGAGTGTTTCAGGTAATACTCCGCGCTTAAAAAGATACGCGCGCGCATCCGCGGTATCAACGAGATGATGTTGATAGTGAAGCGTCGCGTCTTCAAGAAGTTCGTAGATGCGGTCACGGCGTTCTTTTTTCTCTGGATGTTCCACGACAAGTGGTACACCCGCACGTTCGGCAAGCACTTTGAGCGCACCCTTGAAATCAAGTCCTTCAATCTCTTCGGTGAATGAAAAGATGTCTCCCCCCTTTCCACATCCAAAACAGTGGAATGTCCCTCGATCAGGCGAGACAAAGAAACTCGGAGTCTTTTCGTTATGAAAAGGACATCGCCCTTTATAATTAACACCTGCTTTTTTCAGCTCAACATACGCGCCGACAACATCGACGATCGACAAACGGTCTTTGATTGTATCGACGGTGTCGGACATGTGCGTATGTACTCTTCATGCGACCCTGCCTTAGAGAGAGGATCAGTTCTCCAAATCTGGAGTGGAAGTGTCCTTCGATTCTCCTTGAGAAAGATTCCATCCTGTTCCCGCGGGAATAAGACGTCCGATAATAACATTTTCCTTGAGTCCTTTGAGATGGTCTTTTCCTCCACGCACAGCAACATCGATAAGCACGCGTGATGTATGTTGGAATGACGCGGCAGAAAGAAAACTCTTGGCGGTCAACGATACTTCAGTGATACCGAGAACAAGTTGTGATGCCTTTGCTTCTTCTTTTCCTTCATCTTTCATTTGACGATTTGCGGCAATAAGTTCACCACGTTCGACAACCTGACCCGCGACAAAGGTTGTATTACCTGGATCTTTGATTTTGTATCGTGAAAACATTTGGCTCACAATAACTTCAATATGCTTACGAGAAATCGTGGCACCTTGCAAGTCATAAATCTTTTCAATTTCATCAATGATATATTCTTGCGCACGTTCGGCACCTGCATACTTGAAGAGTTCAGGAAGATGTGCGGACCCATCCGTAAGAAGTTGTCCTTTCTCCACTTTTTCTCCTATCGAAACAAGTGGGGTGCGGCGGAACGGTACCGGATATTCAACATCTCCTCCTGCTTTCGCTGATGCGGATTTTTCACTTGTTACCACAATGACATATTCCTTGCCTTCTTTTTTAATATCAGAGACAAGACCATCAGCAGTGGCAACGACTGCCTTTGACTTTGGCAAACGACGTTCAAAGACTTCTTCGACACGTGGCAAACCAGCAGTAATATCACCGCCTGCGGTAGCAATACCTCCTGCGTGGAAGGTACGCATCGTAAGCTGTGTTCCTGGTTCACCGATTGCTTGCGCGGCAACGATACCAACCGGCTCACCCATTTCCACTAGCATGTTGCGACCCAAATCAACACCGTAACACTTTTTACACACACCGTGCTCAGCATTACATGACAAGGGTGAACGAACAACAACTTCTTCGACACCCGCATCTTCAATCGCTTGTGCTTCTTCTTTTCCGAGGAGCGTTCCCCGTTTATAGAGTGTATTACCTTGTGCGTCTTTCACGTCTTGAGCAAGAACACGACCACGAATATTTTTGGCAAGTGCAACAGCAAAACCAGACACATTCATGCGACGAATGACACGACCTTCTTTGGTACCACAATCGTCTTCGGTCACAATAACATTGTCTGCAACATATACGAGACGGCGTGTAAGGTATCCTGCTTTCGCGGTTTGAAGCGCGGTATCCGCAAGACCTTTACGTGAACCGTGTGTCGTAATGAAGTATTCAAGGGGTGACAATCCTTCTTTGTTTGAAGGAATAATCGGGAAGTCAATCGCCTCACCTGAGGTATTTGTAATGATACCTTTCATACCCGCCATCTGCGTTACCTGTGAAATGGTACCGCGCGCACCAGAGGTAATCATGTCATTCACTGAACCATCTTTGTCGAGCGTTTGGGGAATGAGTTTTTCCACAGCATTACGTACACCTTGCCATATCTCGATAACCTTACGATAACGTTCTTCACGAGAAAGTAACCCTTCCGCAAATTGTTCATTTACTTCATCAACCTCTTTTCTTGCAGTATCCACAAGTGCTTTTTTGCCTTCTGGGACACGAATATCGCGAATCGAAAGTGATGCACCTGAATGGGTCGCGTATTTGAAACCGAATGCTTTGATCTTGTCGAGAATGTCAGGTGTCGCATCAATACCGTATTTTACAATAAGCGCATCAATGATACGTGACAATTCCTTTTTGCCAATTTTCTCATTCGTATACGGAAAATCATTCGGCAAGACACTGTTGAAGAGTAATCGTCCAACTGTTGTTTCAAATGCTTTTCCTTCAAACACAGCGTACTTTGGATGTTCACTTCCCAAAACCTTAATCTTGGAACGGAAGCCAACGATACCAAAGTCATACGCGGTGATTGCACTATTGGGAGAGGGGAAGAATTTTCCTTCTCCTGTCTCTCCATCAACATCCTTGGTCATCCAATAACATCCAAGCACAATATCTTGAGATGGTTTGGTAATCGGTTCTCCGTTTCCAGGGCCGAGGAGATTTTTATTGGATGCCATGAGTTCACGTGCTTCTCTCTGTGCTTCATCTGAAAGTGGCACGTGCACGGCCATCTGGTCTCCGTCGAAGTCAGCGTTGAACGCAGTACACACGAGCGGATGCACTTGAATAGCGTTTCCTTCAATAAGAATCGGGCGAAATGCCTGAATACCAAGACGGTGAAGTGTTGGCGCGCGGTTCAAGAGCACATGTTTGTCCTTAATAACTTCTTCGAGAATTGCCCATACTTCGGGGATACCTTCTTCAATCAAGCGATTGGCACCACGAATATTGTACGCAAGTTCACGCTCCAAAAGTTTACCAATGACGAATGGACGAAAAAGTTCAAGCGCCATTTTCTTGGGTAATCCACATTGCGAAAGCTTGAGATTGGAACCAACAACGATAACTGAACGTCCCGAATAGTCCACGCGTTTTCCGAGGAGATTTTGACGGAAGTACCCTTGCTTACCCTTGAGAGAGTCCGCAATTGATTTGAGCGCACGACGTTGGAGTCCCAGACCGCCACTTTGTGTTTCGCGACGCATAGAGTTATCGAGAAGCGCGTCTACCGCTTCTTGCAAAATACGTTTTTCATTACGAAGAATAACATCGGGTGCGCCAATTTCTTTGAGTTTCTTGAGACGGTTGTTACGGTTGATGACGCGACGATACAAATCGTTTACGTCAGACGTGGCGTAACGTCCACCCTCAAGCCCAACCATAGGACGAAGTCCCGGTGGAATAACAGGAATGGCTGAGAGAAACATCCACTCAGGACGAATACCCGAACGAATCATCGAACGGAGAAGTGCGATACGCTTATTTAATTTTGGTTTTTCTCCAGCAGGAGCAGAGTCAAGACGTGCGACGAGTTCTTGTTCCATTGTGGGAAGATCAATATCCGCACAAATATCATGAAGTGCCTCTGCGCCAATACGTGCTTCAAACATTGTTCCGTAACGCAAACTGTAGCGATGGTATTGAGATTCATCCACAACGAGACCTTGCCCGATGCTTTGGATTTCGCGTTTTGTATCTTGAAGAGATTCTTTGAGTTTTTCTTTTTCTGCATCAGTCGAAAGAGTTTTCATCTTTGTCTTGTATTCACTGTCGATATCTCTGAGGATATTGGCACGCTCCTCTTCGTGTACTTTGGTCACGATATATCCAGCAAAGTACACAACCTTTTCAAGGTCTTGAGAAGAAATATCGAGAAGAAGCGCGAGACGTGACGGGATACCGCGCAAGAACCAAATGTGCGCGACAGGACTTGCAAGTTCAATATGCCCCATGCGTTCGCGACGGACAATTGCCTTGGTAACTTCAACACCACATTTTTCGCAAACAATACCTTTGTAACGGATACGACGATATTTGCCACAATAACATTCATAGTCCTTTTCGGGACCGAAGATACGTTCATCAAAAAGTCCACCGCGCTCGGAACGACCCGTGCGGTAATTGATGGTCTCTGGTTTAGTGATTTCTCCATACGACCATTCCTTGATACGGTCAGGAGATGCAAGTTTGATAGCGATTGCGTCAAAGTCATTGAACTCGGCGGAATCGTGATTGTGATACGTGGTCATAAAAATGAAACGAGTGAAAACGGATAACGAAACGATTTCCTAGAGTTCATCGTCGTCTGAAGAGGAGACGCCGAGGTCATCATCGTCATTTTCTTCTTCGTCCGCCGAATCGACCGGTGCAACGGATGGTGCGCGCAGATGTGCCTTGGGAGCGGTAGATACGCCCGTCTTTGTATTTTCCAAACTGATATCAAGTGCAAGTCCACGGAGATTGTTGAGAAGGACATTAAAGGATGCGGGAAGGTTTGGCATTTTGAGTGGTTCTTGCTTAACGATGGCATCAAATGTCGCGGTACGTCCCACAATATCGTCTGACTTCACCGTAAGCATTTCACGCAAGACATGCGCGGCACCATATCCTTCGAGCGCCCAGACTTCCATTTCTCCAAAACGCTGTCCTCCTTCTTGCGCTTTTCCTCCGAGAGGTTGCTGAGTAATAAGTGAGTATGGACCAATAGAACGCATGTGAATCTTGTCCTGGACCATGTGGTTCAATTTGAGCATGTACATGTATCCGACAGATGTCTTTTGAGCAAATGGTTCACCCGTGCGTCCGTCAAAGAGTTGGGTTTTTCCATCTTCTTCAAAACCAGCTTTCACCAATTCGTCTTTAATTTCATCTTCGGTCGCACCAAGGAATGTCGGCACAATCGCCTGATATCCAAGCGTGTGAGCAGCCATACCCAAGTGAAGTTCGAGAATCTGACCAAGGTTCATACGAGACGGTACACCAAGTGGTGTCAAAATCATATCTACCGGAACACCATCTTTGTCGAATGGCATTTCTTCAGCAGGAAGAATACGCGAAACAACACCTTTGTTTCCGTGGCGTCCCGCAAGCTTGTCACCAACGGAAAGATTACGGAGACTTGCAACTTCCACGTGAATTTGTTTCAAAATACCTGAATCAAGATTGTCGCCACGTTCACGAGAAAAGACTTTTACACCAATGACACGTCCACGTTTACCGTGTTCCATGCGAAGTGACGTGTCTTTGACATCACGTGCTTTGTCACCGAAAATAGAACGAAGAAGTCTCTCTTCAGCAGTAAGTTCAGTTTCACCTTTGGGCGTGATACGTCCAACCAAGATATCACCTGGTTCAACTTCAGCACCAATACGGATGATACCTTCCTCATCGAGATCTTTGAGCTTGGCTTCACCGACATTAGGAATATCATGCGTCGTTACTTCGGGACCGAGTTTTGTCTCCCGCACCTTGGCAACAAATTCTTCAATTTTAATATTGGAGAATTTATTTTCACGAACAAGACGGTCGGAAATGATGATAGCGTCTTCATAGTTTGCACCATCCCAAAGCATAAACGCGATGCGGACGTTTTGTCCGAGCGCCATTTGCCCATCTTTGGACGATGACATATCAGCGATCACTTGTCCTTTCTTTACCTTGTCTCCTACTGATACAATTGGACGTTGGTGCAAGCCTGTAAAGCTGTTGGTACGCACATAGTTGAGAAGCTTGTACGTGTGGTCTTTCTTTTCTCCTTTTACCACAATGCGACGCGCGTCAGCAACCGTCACCGTGCCTGCTTCTTCGGCGATAACCAGACGTCCTGTATCACGCGCGGCACGCTCTTCAATGCCTGTCGCGACAAGTGCCGCTTCAGGACGCACGCAGGGAATAGCTTGTTTTTGCATGTTCGAACCCATAAGCGCACGGTTGGCGTCATTGTGTTCAAGAAACGGAATCATTGATGTGGCAACAGAAAATGCTTGGTTCGGCGCTACATCAATAAAATCAACACTGGTACGTGAGACCATTTCTGGACGTCCATTTTTACGACGAACAGCAACACGATCAAGAACAATATTTCCCTTTTCATCCACAGGAGTCGCGGCATGCGTGATAGCATACTGTTCTTCTTCAAATGCATCGAGATAGACAATTTCTTTTGTGACAACACCATTCACGACTTTCGCATAAGGTGTTTCAATCATACCGAACGGATTGATACGCGCGTATACAGAAAGATGGACGATGAGACCAATGTTCGGACCTTCTGGCGTATGGATGGGACACACACGTCCATAGTGAGACGGGTGTACATCACGAACTTCAAGACCTGCACGTTCACGTGTCAAACCTCCCGGACCGAGCGCAGAAAGTGTACGCAAGTGTTCTACCTCACTTAAAATATTCTCCTGGTTCATAAACTGGGAGAGTTGGTTGGTTGTGAAAAACTCTTTGATACGGGCTTGGAGTGGACGTGGAGAAATGAGATTCACGGGAAGCGTCGTGTCTGAATCAACCGTGGACATACGATCTTGAATATTACGCTTCATCTGCGTCATACCTACACGCACTTTGGCTTGCATCATTTCACCATAAAAACGAACACGACGAGAACCCAAGTGGTCAATATTATCTGGTTCGGCATCCGGCGTACTGTTGAGTTCAACAATATACGAAATGACAGAGACAATATCATCAAACGAAAGAACGCGATTCGCGCGAATTGCTTTTTCTCCCGTCTCTTTTCCGAAACGTTTATTGATACGAAAACGTCCCACAGGAGAAAGGTCATATTTCTCTTTTCCAAACATACCCTTCACAAAATCGCGCGCGTTTCCCGCAGCGGCCATTTCACCATCACGAAGGCGTTTGTATATTTCAATAAATGCATCTTCAGTGGATTTTGCCGGATCTTTTTCAAAACATTTTTCCACAATATCGCGAGGTGCATCTTTTTTAAACGCAGCAATAATTTCTTTTTCATTTGCACCTTCAGCAAATGCACGGAGAAATGATGTGACAGGGACCTTGCGTTTCTTGTCGATACGCACGGAAATCATGCCGTCAGGATCGGATTCAAATTCAACCCATGCACCACGCGCAGGGATAATCTTCGCACCAAAATATTTGTTTCCTTTGATTTCGTCCGCGGTGAACATCACACCAAAACTACGCGCAAGCTGAGGAACAACAACACGTTCAACACCGTTGATGATAAACGTACCATGCGCGGTCATAAGCGGAATATCCGCCATAAACATCTCTTGCTCTTTTTCCGTGCCAAGAGTTTTATTCTTGAGTTTGACCCACACCTTGAGTGGTGCTTCATAGGTCGCTTCATTCACTTTTGCCTCATGTTCATCGTATTTCGGCTCCGCAATTTCAAACTTTTCAAATGACAATTCAAATTTCTTTCCTGAATAATCAACAATGGGAGAAAACTCCTCAAACACTTCCTTGAGTCCATCAGTTTTGGACCATTCAAAAGACGCCAACTGATTTTCCATCAAGTTTGGCATCTCGACGAGCGGTTTCTTGAACCGTGAAAATTGTTTTTGTGTGATCGCCATAGATACAAATACTGTATAAAAACTATGAATAAAAAGAGACGGACGTCTGAAACAAGAATACGTCACAACACATCACGAACGAAAAGAAAGACAAGTCATCTTGCCTCTGTGCGATGTATTAAGTTATAACGTGCGGAGATGCATCAACCTTGCATTGCCTGTGAAGGCAGTTGCCCAAAAAGGGCGTTCTTGGTAACGTCGTATTCTCCGTAAACCCAATCGTTGCGTTAGTATAGCGCGTATACGAAAATTGTCAAATAGTCAAGGGTTTTCGTCTGTGGATAAGAAACTAGGAAATAGGTTAGAGAATATAGGTTATAGGGACGGACACTCGAATCAAGCGTGCCCTGCACCCTACGTGGTGCAGGGAATAAAGGATTACGAAGTACGAACTTGTACGAACATACGAAACGAGACGGGAATCAAGAAGCACGAATCAAGAATACGAAACGGAACATGCATGAAGAAATATAAAATTGAGGGTTAGGAATATGGGGTTACGAAGTACGAACTTGTACGCTTGCCCTGCACCCCGCATGGCGTGCCGTGCATCCTACGTGGTGTACAGTGCAGAGAAGTACGAATACGAAAGATGAATGAAGAAATATAAGCATACGAATAACGAATGTGTACGCCTGCCCCGCACCCTATGTGGTGCTGGGGAATGTACGAATGACACAAGTGGCATATGTACTAAAACAGGGAGTATTCGTATATTCGTAAATATTCGTTATTCGTAAGTATTCTTGAAACTCATCCTGTTTCTTCTTGTCACTCGCAACTCAACACTTCGTTATCATATACCATGTAGGATACAGGACACACTTAAAACTCATTCCGAATGATTTCGAAAAATCTCAAATTCTTTTTACCAAAACTATATACCCGCGGTAATGTTGTAAATCGGCACAAGAACTGAAGCGAGAAGAATACTCACACCAAGACCAAGCATGACGATCATAATTGGTTCAATAAGACCCACAAGCGTATCAACAGCATTATCTACTTCACGTTTATAAAACGCGGCAAGTGTCTTTAAAATTTCACCGAGCTCTCCCGTTTCTTCACCAACACGAATCATTTGCACAAGAATCGTCGGCATTTGAGGATATTGTTCCATTGCAGAGGAAAGAGCCGAGCCAGACTTCACCGCTTCAGATACCTTCATCAACACCTGACGATAATCTTCATTTCCTACAACAGTTGATGTAATTTCAATTGCACGAACCATAGAAATTCCGGAGGACAACATCGTATTCATATTGTCGGCAATACGTGACAAGTACAACTTTGTATATAAATTTCCAAGATATGGCGTTTCAAGCCTTATGCGAGCAAATGTCAATTTTCCTTGTTCTGTTCGTCCATATTGCCAAAGCATAATTCCTCCTCCTATTAACAAAACGAGAAAAAAGAGACCATATGTAGTAAGAAACGAACTTGCAGCAAGAACAGCTTTTGTGTATGCAGGAACTTCCTGTCCTGTTTCTGTCAAAATAGCAGAGAGTTTCGGAATAACCATAGTGAGCATCAGTGTCATAACAACAACGAACGTTACAACAACAAATGTTGGGTACACCAATGCATTTTTCGTCTTTGATGTCAGTTCGTATGAACGATCAAGATAATCTGCCAAATATAAAAATGTCTGATTGAGATTTCCTGATTCTTCACCTGCCTTTACCATGTTTACATAAAACTCAGAAAACACTTCTGTGTGACGAGAAAGTGCTTTTGATAAAGAAACGCCTCCCTGAATATCATCAGAAACTTCAATGAGCGTCTTCGAAAGGAATGGATTCTCCATTTCTGTTGCAAGAAGACGAAACGCACGAAGAGCCGATACATGTGCATCAAATAAAGTTGCTATTTGACGTGACAGCATGACTACATCTTTATTTGACACACGGGGAAAAAGAGAAATCTCTTTTCCAAAAAGACTCCCTCCTTCATCACTTTCAGAAAGTGACACAATGATAAAACCACGACGCTGAAGCGACGCAATCGCAACATCGCGACTCACTGCATCAATTGAGCCTTCTTTCTCTTCGCCATCTTGCGTAATAATTTTATAGGTAAATAACATATACAATAACTATCAAATGAGGCGTTCAAGTCCCTGAGGATTGAATGAATGCAAATATGCATCTTCTTGGCGGATTTCACCTGCGCGAACAAGTTCAGCAAGGGATTTGTTCATATCAATCATACCTTGTTCCATACCTGTCTCTATAAGGACATTGATCTCATGCGTACGCCCTTCACGAATAAGATTCGCAACTGCTTTATTGTTGATAAGAAGCTCATATGCGGGAATCATACCACCAGATACGCGCGGAATAAGTCGTTGAGAAAAGATACCAATCAAGCTTCCTGAAAGTTGAATACGAATCTGATCTTGCTGTTCTGGAGGGAATGAGTCAATAATACGGTCAATAGTTTGTGCCGCATTGTTGGTATGAAGGGTCGAAAAAACAAGGTGACCTGTTTCGGCCGCTGTCACCGCTGTTGAAATAGTTTCCGTCCCGCGCATTTCTCCAATAAGAAGAACGTCGATATCTTGGCGAAACGCACTCTTTAAGGCTGTCGGAAAATCTTTGGTATCTACACGCACCTCTCGTTGGTCGATAATACATTTATCTTGTTCGTAAATATATTCTGTTGGATCTTCAATTGTCACAATGTGTTCGGTGCGACGATGGTTGATCATATCAATCATCGCGGCGAGCGTTGTTGATTTTCCTTGACCCACAGGTCCTACAACAAGAAAGAACCCTTGTTGTTTCATTGCAAAATCACCAAGCAAAGGAGGAAGATTCAACTCTTCAAACGTACGAATCTTTCTTGGGATGAGGCGCATCGCAATAGACACATCGCCCTGTTGAAAAAAGGCATTGCAACGAAAACGCGCTTCTTCGCCAAATGAATATGAAAAATCAAGTTCTTGATCACGGAGAAATTCTTCTTTTTTTGCAGAACTGGTAAGTTCGGCAAGAAGACCAAGTGTATCTTCACGACTCAATATTTCTTTACGCGCCAAAGGAATAAGACTACTAGACACACGCACGGTGGGCTTGCGTCCTGTTGAAAGATGAAGGTCAGATGCACCTTCACGGATAACTGTCACAATCAAATCTTCGAGTTCTGCTTTGTAGTCCATTGCCATAATAGTTTTATTATACATCGCCATGAGAGTACATACCACTACAATGTGTGTGGATACGATATATATTCTATAGAAACAATCTGCGTATACCCATATAAAAAATCGAAATCTTAAGCACTAAATCCTAAACAAATTCCAATCACCAACATTCAAAGACTAAAACACGAGCGTTTAAAGCATTTGAATTTTTTATTTTGATATTGTTTATCTGCACATCACAATGGGCGGACCCGCGCGCTCCGCGTAGCGGAGACGTCGTGGAAGAACAGTCTTACTCTAAGAACTTCATATTTCTTCCACATCAGATCCGCGAGTTTCCGCGTTTGTTCCGCATTTGTTCCGCGTCCAGCTTCCATGCATCTATTTTCTTCGGGTCACCTGAAAGAAGCACCTTGGGAACTTTATACTTCTTACCTTCATACTCAAGCACTTCTGGACGTGTATACATTTCTCCCGATGACACGCGCGTCTCTTCGAGCGATTCCCCTTTCCCGAGCACTCCAGAGACTTGACGTGCCACAGCATCGGCAATAAGAAGCGCAGGCAATTCTCCGCCTGTCACGACATAGGGACCGATAGATACTTCTTCAGCACGCAGTATCTTTTTTACACGAGAATCAATCCCCTCATATCTGCCCGCAATAAGAATCACATGGTCGTATTTGTTTGCCCACTTCCGCGCAAGTTCATTGGTAAATTGTGTCCCTCGTGGGGCCATGATAGCAATCTTTATTTTTTTTCTATCCTTCTTCCCTATCGCTTTTTTCACCGCGGCAAGTATTGGCGCTGCTTCCATCACCATGCCCGGACCGCCACCATATGGGCGGTCGTCAATCTTGTTCCATTTATTTTTTGCAAAGTCTCTTACATCGTATACAGAAAAGTCGAGTACACCCTGTTTCGTTGCACGACCAAGCACGGACTCATGCATATAGTCCGTAAACATATTCGGGAAAATGGTGATAAAGTGAAAATGCATACCTATGTGGAACCTACACGGACACGATGCGGATCAAACGCGGAACATCGCAGAAACAATGCGGATGAGACGCGGAAATTCGCAAAACGAACGCGGGAACAATACGAAAACTATACGAGACTGATACAGAATTAAGGCAGAAAAGAATACCGAAAAAATTACCCTCGAAAGAAAACACTTACACACATAGAGTACGTTTATATGGTATATATGTCAATAAAAATTTCTATAAGCACCAAAAAACGGGCCGAGGCCCGTTTTTTGGTGCTTCCCTTGCTTGCGCTTGCGGGATGCTGCGATGCGTATTGATTGAAAAAGAAATTGAACGTACAGACGCAACGCGTCATATCCATTCATATTTCATTTTCCATATTTCACGCCTACTCTTCTTTGAGTTCGTCCATTGCGGCGTCGAGATCGGCAGCAGCAGAAGATCCGCCGGCATATCCCGTGTCGCGTAGACCACCCTCGGGCTCGTTGATTTTGAGATTGACGCGCGCGTCATTCTTCATACCGACGACACGAAGAAGCGTACGAACGGCTTTGGCGGTATTTCCACTCTTGCCGATGATTTTGCCCATATCCTCGCGAGAGACATCGAGCGTGAGAAGAACTCCCATCTCGTCCACTTTGCGGGACACTTTAACGGCATCCGGATTGTCAACAAGTGCTTTGATGACGTATTCCAGAAAGGCTTGATCTTGTTCCATAGCAGTCATGTGCATTACCTGTTAAATCGACCTGTACCTTATAACTATAGACGAAAATATCCTGACGAGCAAGACAAAACTATGGGGATGAGAAGTCAGTATCAAAACAGAAGAATTAGTTACTTATCGACAAATATTCACAGTTACATTGACAAAAAAAAATTACATCTTAAGATAATCTATATTAGTAGACAATAACAAACTACTTCTTAAATATGCATGAAAATATACCCGCAGCCGGTAACATCTCCGAAGAGAAGTCCCCGGCTGAAAAATTTGAGGCGGCACAGAAATTTTTTGATGAAGGCAATACGTTTGAACATACAGAGAGAGTTTATTACTACAAAAGAGCTGACGATGATAAAGATATTTTCTATCGCAGCTCTGACGAGACATTTTATAATTACTATAAAAAAGACGCTGAAAAAGATGTTCCCAATACAGACAAGGGAGACTTGCCCATCATTCTTACAATCCAAGTACTTAACAAGAGAGTTGGGGAATATGAAGATAGTTCAAAACAAACAACATTGAAAAATATTCCTGAGGACATCCTTTCTGCAATAGCAAATGGGCAGGAGAGAATCGAGACCACTGATGTTTTATATGAAGAAGATTGTGATGAAAATACTAATGCAATCCTGCACCAGTGCGGTGAAGATATATTACCACTTAGTGCTTTTAGAAATATCGCGGGAAGCAATAGGGACGGCTCTGGAATTGAGATTCTACAGGATATTGCGACATCTAAATATCATATCCGATACCATATGGAAGAAAATGGAAAGAAAAACGGAGAAACAAAAATTCTTCCAGTACCATATAATTCTTATAATGAAGCTGAACAGGCAAAGGAAACGCTGAAAAAAGTTCCTGACCTGTTCGAAAAATAAAGAAATGAAAACACGGCCTGAAGGCCGTGTTTTCATTTCTTTATTTCGCCTATAATAATTAGCACTATCCCACAGAAACTTCAGTAGTTGAGGAACCATCGTCCACAGAAGAGGTTTCTTCGTTCGAGGCTTCCTCCATTGACGATGTCATTGTGTCCGATGTGACCACTACAGGAGCGGCTTCGGCTGGAACTTCTTTCTTGATTGGTGTTTTCTTGGGAAGAGCATTGATCTTTTTACCTTCAATAATCTTGGCATCAATGAGAAGATTGTGCACGGTATCTGACAATTGAGCACCTTTGCCAATCCATTCTTTAATGCGTTCTGGTTTGAATGTCGGTGTACCAAAACGAGCATTGTATGTACCGAGCACTTCAAGCGCCTTTCCACTCTTGGCGGCATATCGGGCATCAGACACCACCACTCGGAATGAGGGGTCATGTTTGCGACCGACGCGTTGTAAACGTATTTTCAGCATGGGACATATCCTAGCACGAAGCAACTTCCGTGGCAAGCGCTTTAACAAGTTCGTAGTTCTTAGTTCGTAGAACGGACGAGAAGTTCTCAAAAGTTCTCAGACGTCCCGCCCTTTGCTTGCAAAGGGCGGGACCCATTTCTCAGAACAGCGAATCCCAAAGAGAAACTATTTACGACCATGTGTTGTCATGCTGAACTCATTGCCCTGCCGAAGCCTTGGCGAAGGAAGGTGATTCAGCATCCACGTAGTAGTGTAGTATCCTTTTTACTCTGGATTCCGGGTCAAGCCCGGAATGACAACTAAAAAGGAGTGTTATTTATTCGTATTGGTTCGTACTTCGTAGCCCCATTTTCCTAATTTCTAATTTCTAACCCCTCGTCCGTCCCATAATTCTTAATTCATTATTCATAATTCACGTCTCGTATTCTTGCTTCTTGATTCTTGATTCGTGCTTCCCGTCTTGTTTCGTATGTTCCCTAGCACCACGTGGGGTGCAGGGCAAGCGTACAAGTTCGTACTTCGTAACTCCATATTTCTAATTTCATATTTCTTCATTCATCTTTCGTATTCATGCTTCTTGCTTCTCGTCCGTACACGGCGTTCGTGTTCCCTATTTCACATTTTCTGCTATACTGCCCCTATGACACAACACCATCAACCAAACAACAAGAATCCGCACGGGGCTTCCGCGCATGGACAATCCCGCGGTCCTGTTCGTCGTACAGACCGACCCAACCCACGCGCATTTGTTCCCAAAGGACCTCTTCCCACAGAACTTGAGAGTGTCATCTCTATTACTGGCAAAGGTGTCGGTTATGTACTCCTCTCTCCCGACAATCGTGATGAACGTATTCGTATCGAGACAGATGACTTAAATACTGCTCTTCATGGCGATATTGTTACTATCTCTCTCCTTCCCCACCGTGAGGGAGAGGAACTCTTTGGTACTGTTTCTGCGGTTGTTACTCGCGCAAAAACACAATTCGTTGGGACGGTTTCTCGCGAACAAGGTATTGTCTTTATCATCCCCGACGATCAGCGTGTATATCGCGATATCATTATTCCTGAACAAGAAAGCGCGTCACTTGCTGATGGTGAAAAAGTATATGTTCGCATCGGAGAATGGCGCGACCCACGAAGCAATCCCGTCGGCACAGTCATTGAACGCATCGGTATGAAAGGAGACAATGACGCGGAGATGCGTGCCATTGCTCTTGAAAAAGGCATTGTCCCCGATTTTCCCGAAGAAGTAGAACGTGAAGCAGATGCCATTGCCCGTGTCATTACGGACGAAGAAATTGCTCGCCGACGTGACATGCGCGGTGTACTCACCTGTACCATTGACCCTGCGGATGCCAAAGATTTTGATGATGCATTGTCATTTCAAACGCTTGCTGATGGAACGATTGAAGTGGGCGTACACATCGCTGATGTTGCGCATTACGTTGTCCCCGGTACTGCCCTCGACAAAGAGGCCGCGCGTCGTGGCACATCAGTCTATCTCGTAGACCGCACCATACCGATGCTTCCCGAAGTACTCTCCAATGATCTCTGTAGTCTCAACCCAAACGAAGACAAGCTTGCGTTCTCGGCAATATTCACGTTTTCTGCTGATGCGCTCGCCCATGGTCGTGCCGAAATTGTGGACGAGTGGTTTGGCAGAACAGTCATTCACTCGGACCGCCGTTTTGCCTATGAAGAAGCCCAAGAGATTATTGACGGGAAAGATGACACACTTCGCGACACACTCATCACGCTCAACACGCTCGCGCATATCCTTCAAAAGGAACGTTTCGCCAAAGGCGCGATTTCTTTTGATAAAGACGAGGTGCGTTTTCATCTTGATGAACACGGCAAGCCACTCGGTGTGTATGTCAAAGAGCGTCTCGACGCACACAAGCTCATTGAAGACTTCATGCTTCTCGCCAACAAGCGGGTGGCGGAATGGATTGGTGCCAAAGACAAAGGCATGGAAAAGACATTTGTGTATCGTATTCACGATGTCCCCGATGCTGACCGTCTCCGCGAACTCGCAACGTTTGTAAAAACACTTGGATATGAATTGCCCATCGGCGAACAGGGTGCCAACTCTCGTGATATCAACAAACTCCTCGCGCAGGTCAAAGGCACGCCCGAAGAGCAACTCATCACTACGGCAGCCATACGTTCCATGGCAAAGGCAGTGTATGCGACGGGAAATATCGGGCACTTTGGACTTGCATTTGAACACTACACACACTTTACCTCTCCCATTCGTCGGTACCCCGACGTCATGGTGCACCGGCTCCTCGCAACACACCTTTCAGGAGGCACAGTCAAAGACACGGAACGTGATTCATACGAAGCGATGAGTCGCTATGCGTCCGAGATGGAAAAGCATGCCGCGGACGCCGAGCGTGCATCTATCAAATACAAACAAGTAGAATACATGCAAAGTCATGTCGGCGAAGAATTTGATGGCACGATTTCTGGTGTAACAAAATTTGGTATTTACGTGGAAGAAAAAGAAACGCGAGCGGAAGGACTGGTGCATATTCGTGATCTCGGTAATGACTTTTTTAATCTTGATGAGAAACAATATGCCATCATCGGAGAACGTACCAAAAAACGCTATCGCTTGGGCGACCCCATTCGTATCCGCATCGTCCGCGCAGATTTGGACGCACGCGTCCTTGATATGGAAGTGGTAGACGAGAATCAAGAATCACGAAGCAAGAATTAAGAATACTGAACGGAGGTAAACGAATTCTCACCACTAGGCGGCGCTTCGCGCCGCCTAGTGGTGATTGACAAAAACTATCAACTATGCTATCATAATTCTCATGAACAACGTAACGAACAATCGTATGTATACACAGAAAGCGTGGACTATTTCAGTCGCGTTTCTTTCCGCGTCTATGTTTTCATACGGCCGATGTTCGTGCAGATTTTAATTCTCTTTTTTCTCACATTTGAACGACCTCCGACCTGATGAAAGCCGGAGGTTTTTTATATCTCCCCTTTCACGGGCAAATGCTCTTTTCACAACTAAATACAACTCACATGAACAACGCCACAATTGATCGAAACATCCGCGCATATCGCACATTCAGCATATTTCGAACATCACCTTTTTTGGGCCCAATACTTATTCTCTATATTACAGAGATAGGTCACATGTCACTCTCAGAAATTTATCTCATGGAGTCGATTGTTCTCATTGTCACATTTTTTGTCGAAATACCGACAGGAGCAATTGCCGATATGATAGGGAGAAAAAGCATGATTATGTTCGGAACAGTTGTTGATTTTCTCGGCATGAGTATTTTTGCTTTCGGAGAAGGTCCGACAGCAATGTGGGTTGGTAACATCACTGTCATGATTGGGATGGCATGTGTATCGGGAGCAGACATTAGTCTCCTTCACGACTCACTCGCTCAACAAAATCGAGGACACATGTTCCGAAAAATCGTTGGACAAGGAAGCGCCGGCATGATTGCACTAGAAACATTTGGAGCACTCGCAACTGGATTTCTTGCAACGATTCACCTTCGTCTTCCCATCATTGCTGGATTACCATTTCTGATTATCTCACTTGTGTCAGCATGCACCTTTATTGAACCTCCTGTTACACAAAAGTACACATGCATGCGCACAAGACTTAAGGACATCGCAGAAGGAGGACGTATCGCGTTTCGCAACACACACGTTCTCTGGATTATTGGTTTCTCTTGTCTCGTATCGATTGTTATGAAAATTTCATTTTTTTCTTACAATCCATATTTCCAAGAGGTTCGGTTAGATTTACCTCTATATGGTGTTGTGCTCTTTATTGCGGGAGGAATCAGTTGGGTAGGAAGTAGATTTTCACATCATATGGATGGACACAAGCGAGAACGTATAAGCATTATCCTATTAGTTACTGTTCTTTCTTTGCCATTTCTTCTTATGGGTCTATTTCCAACAAAAACAAGTATTCTCTGTATCTCTGGATTTGCTTTGGCACGTGGATTTGCTCCACCTCTTATCGCTGAACTGTTTAATCGAGAAATACCCTCTGCCAGCAGATCGACAATCAATTCCGTAAAATCAAGTGCTTCGTTGCTCGCGCAAACAATCACACTTGGTGTATATGGACTTGCAATAGGTGTCTATCCACTAACTGTCTGTCTCATTGGTTGTGGCGTTCTTGTGTGTAGTGTTGGTATATACCTCATACACACATACAGACCGAAAACCCGTTAGGGTGAGTAGGTCTTTTTGTTTGAAAAAATAAAAAACATATCTTGAATCCCACATTAAAAAGCGCAGATACCCTGCGCTTTTTGTTTGCAAAAAAAAGAAGTGCCTATGTATGGTGCGCTATATATTTGTTCTAAAAACTACCTCGTCTCCCAAGACTTCAGTTCTTCCCATAAGACCCGAGATATTTCCATCATGCATCCTATGTGGTACATGGTCGCGTCTGATCCCACAGTACCCCAGGATGCGGAGCAGGCACATAGTGTCTGAAAACTTGCAACTTGAAACTGACAACTCGCCTCACTTGGCGTACGCTGCTGCTTCTTCAAACTTGACGGAAAGGAGTCTCGACGCGGCGTCAGATCCCATCGTTACGCCATAGAGTACGCCTGCGCGGGACATTGTTTCGCGATTGTGTGTGACAACAATAAGCTGAGAACGTCTCGCCAAGTTTTCGAGCATATCACCATACCGACGCGAGTTCGCTTCATCGAGTGCCGCGTCTGTCTCATCAAGAACAAGAAACGGTGGTGGATTGACTTGTGACATGGCAAAGATAAGTGCGATGGACGTAAGCGCGCGCTCCCCACCGGAGAGCATTTGCAGTCCGCGAATTTTTTTGCGGGGAAGCGATACTGCGATATCAATTCCCTCTTCAGCCGATGCCGAGTCGTCGGCGTTTAGTCCTCCCTCCATATCGTCCATCGCACGTTCATCCGGTATCTCTTCGTCCTTGCGTACGCGCTTTTTTTGCTTCACGATTTCAAGTGACGCGGTGCCTCCCCCGAACATAAGCGCGAAATATTCTTGGAATTGCGTATTTATCTTGCGCAACCCTTCTTTAAATTCAATATCAAGTTTCCCTCGAAGTTCGACAATGAGCTCATGGAGAGAGGTCGCTCCTTTCTGCAAATCTTCAAGTTCACGCGCGAGAAAGGTGTCGCGTTCCATCACTTCATTGTATTCTTTCATCACGTCTCCTCCGCCACCAACACCCGCGTCCTCAAGTTTGATTTTAATACGCTCAATAGCACGCCGACGGTCTTCTTGAGCATGACGTGGCTCCGCAAGAACATCCGCTTCTTCACATGTATATTCTTCATAGGCAAGAATTGCCCTCCCCACGAGAACCATACCTTCACGAATCTCTTCTTCATACGCTGTCTTGTCGCGTGTGATGATAACCTCTCTGTCACGCACACGTCCCAGTGTTGCAGTGATTTCACTTCGTTCAGCACGGAGTGTGTATATGGCACGTTCCGCTTCCATCGTCTTGGTCTTTTCTACATCAGCTGAACGAAAGAGTTCCATACGCTCACGAAGGAGCGCATCCTCTTTGCCCGCATAGGTGTCCATGCCACGCGCCACATCGGCATATTCTGCTTCAAGACGAGCGTATTCCGCGTCAACATCTGCCAACTCTTCATCAGAAGCACCGTCTTTGATACGTGTAGCGAAGTCACGTACAGAACCAAGTATTGCGGAACATGCCGATCGCGCGTCAAGGATATCATCGGCGCGTTCTCCCTCTTCGGCATGTCCACGTACTTCATCGGCAAATGATACCACAGTCGTATGCGCCACAGGACGATCGGAATCAACGAGCATCCGTTCTCGACGACGTTTCACCGCATCCATCGTTCCTTCAATACGACCGAGCGCGCGAGCGCGTTCGTCTTTTTCCGCGCGGAGCGCGGATAATTCTTTTTCAATGTCAGCAATGCGCGGAGACTCGGGCGTCACCTGTCCTTCTTTTTCTCTCGCGACACGTGCCTCTGCCTCTTGCATGCGGGCGTCAATACTCGCAAGCACTGCTTCTTTTGCTTCAATGTCACGAGCGATATCATCACCCGCACGCGAAAGATATATAGACTCACGCTTGAGATATTCCGCGTAAAGTTTCGCAAGCGTGCCACGGAGCGCCTCCGCTGCCTCAATCTTTTCTACCTGTTTTTTGAGAAAGCGAATATGCGGCGCAATCTCTCTGCGGAGTGACTCGACCTCTTTCATATTTTCTTCGGTCTTTCCCAATTTCTTTTCACTCTCGGCAATTTTCCAATGATAAATCTTGAGTCCAAGTGCGTCTTCAATAATACCGCGACGTTCTTTGGACGATGTGTTCAAGATACGGTCAGCTTCTCCCTGAGAGATAATATGATGCCCCGATGCGCCAATATGTACCTGTGCGAGAAGTTCCATGACATCTTTGAGACGTACTGGCGATCCATTCAAAAAATATTCATTGCTTCCATCACGCGATACCACGCGCCTGATGGTTACTTCATCAAATGCCACATCAAACACACGGTCACGATTATCGAACGTCATTTCAACACTTGCGCGGTTGGCGCGCGGTGCAGCTTGCGACCCACTCCAGATAAGGTCTTCACCACGTTTACTTCGAAGCGACTTCATTGATTGTTCTCCCAACACAAAACGCATCGCCTCTGTC
Source organism: Candidatus Yonathbacteria bacterium (assembly GCA_013334825.1). Lineage (GTDB taxonomy): Bacteria > Patescibacteriota > Minisyncoccia > Phycocordibacterales > JACNGX01 > JACNGX01. Next base: position 163,125 of record JAAXWR010000001.1, on the reverse strand, counting down.
ACATTCGACTTTCCCGACCCATTCGGGCCCACAATTGCCGATACAGGCGACGAAAAGACAAGCTCACCCTTTTTGGCGAACGACTTGAATCCAGAAATCTCAATGGATTTCAACATGAGTGGATGTATTATAACAGAATTATTGCGTGAGGTGTTAGTGTGTAGTGAGAAAGGCTCATAGATACAGATGAAAGCGAAGCACGAATCACGAAGCAAGAATCAAGAAATTGACGAAAAAATTAGAATCTAGAAATTAGGAATATAAAAAGAAAGAGCATTCAAAAACTTCACTTGTGTTTTTATCCCCCACCTGTCATACTTAATCTGTAGCAGATTCTTGATTCTTGATTCTTGATTCTTGATTCTTGATTCTTGATTCACAATTCCCATGGACCCCGATATTGCAAAAAAATTACTTGACCTTGAAACAAAAATTGACGCGATTTATGCTTCGGCAGAAAAGACACGCAATTATTTCAAGTGGACGCTCATTGCGACGGCAGTGCTCTTTCTTCTTCCTCTTATCATTATGCTGTTTGTTCTTCCCTCGCTCATCTCCGGCATCACGTCCGCATATTCCATCGGGCTATAATATAAAAAACAAAAAGCGCCCATACTGGCGCTTTTTTCAGTAACTAACATTGTCTTCTTCTTAATATCCAGCTTATAAACTGGAGTAGCAATACTATGAGGACAATGAGAAAAATATCCTCCATAGAAGCACGACGCCAAAACGACACCGTTGTGTCAATCGCCGTTTCAATCACCTCTATCACCTTTTGCAACAAAGGTGTAATTTTTGTTACCCCGTACAGGACGGCGACAACGAAAATAAACATCCCCATCGCAACAAAAAAACTTTTTTTCATAACCCTTTATATTTTATTATTTATCATCCCTTTGAAAAACTATCAATAAAGATAGCACTATTATAAATTATTGTCAAGTAACACACTGCGAGAACGGGCGTACCGCTTGCATATCAACCGTTATTCTGATACCTTGTGCCAAGTAGTAGTACAGGCTTCTCAAACTAATAAAAATAATTGAGATGGAACATACATCATCTTTTGTGAACGGGGAATATTTCTGGAGAGACCATATAATGGATCTCCGCATAGGTATGGCAATGTCGATACCTGCCGTGATACATGAGCCTTTCTCTGGGATGCTCGACATGGAGACGGGTGATGGAGCATTATTTGACATACATGGCATGTCAAGAATTCTTCTCACGGAACATGACGATGACCTGTTATGTTTTGAAAAGCAGTACATGGAAAAAGGTGGCGTAACACCACGAGGGCCTATCATCTCCTATGCACTGAGAAAAGATCCCCATACCGGCGTATATATTGGTACGTGGGAACGAGGAGAACGAGAAAACGAGGGTCTTGCGATCATGGTACTCAACCAGATGCCAATTCCCTTTGAATCATATGTTGATCATACATATCTTCTCAAAAAGATTACGCAACTCTCCCCCGAGTCAGAAGGACTAAGAAGATGGCATGAGGAGAGAGAAAAAACCCAGGAATTCGTCAGACAATCTCAAGAAGAGGAACCCTGCGGACTGCATCCTGATTGGGAGATTATCCGTGATGTTCTTGATGAAAGTGGTATTGAGTATATTGTGGGAGATTCCCCGGGCTCAAATGGTCAGGAGGAATATCCACCGCATGATGGAGACGGACACGATGATGATGATTTACCATTCTAAAGCGACACACTTCCGTATACACCGGGAGTGTTTTATTTTACTCACCATAGAATAACGTATGCAATGACTAAATATTTATACGCTATTTCGTATTTTTACTCCATACTTTCGTCACTGTATAGCATATAAAAACGCCACTTCACGTGGCGTTTTTTGTTTTAGATATTGTACAGATACCAGTGTGCGGAAGTTTGCTTGCAAACTTCCGGACTATTTCAGCGTAGGTTCCGCGTCTGATCCGCATAACTTCCGCGTCTACTATTCCTTTCTCCATGCTTTTGCATCGAGCCCTTTATTTGCTGCTTCTTGCTCCGCGTCTTGCTTGGAACGTCCTGTCCCTTTAGCAACAAGTTCGTTGCCCAAATATACCCCAACAGTAAACTCTTTATCATGATCAGGTCCTACTTCTTCAAGAACACTGTATGAGGGAGTAATACCAACTTCATCTTGCGCGCGCTCTTGAAAATAACTTTTCGCATCTTGCCAGAGACGACGTTTAATAACTTCGGCTATGTATGGCGTCAAATGACGATTAATAAACGCATCCGCAGCAGCATACCCTTGGTCCAAATAAATTGCGCCAATCACTGCTTCAAATGTGTTCGCCAAAATATATTGACGCGCTTTTTCTGTTCCGCGTGCTTCTCCACGTGAAAGGAGAAGACATTCATCCATACGAAGATCTTTTGCAGCGTTTGAAATGCTTATGGTATTCACAAGGGCGGCGCGATATGCCGTCAAATCACCTTCTGTTTTTTGAGGATACGTTCTGTACAAGAAATCCGTTACAGATAATTCAAGGACAGCATCGCCGAGAAATTCAAGACGTTCATTATGCGTATGTGGCAAATCCACATGCTCATTCAAATATGAACGATGTGTGAACGCTTGTTGCAACAACATCTTATCAACAAAAGCGACGCCCGCGCGTTTTTCAAATGTATCACAAATATCAGGATTGATAGGGGAAGTCATACGGGGAGAAAGGAATTAGGAAAGAGGTTAGAAAGAAAAGATATAAAAATTTAAAAAATAAAAATACAAAAAATAAAAACTACGACGATTTACCAAGGAGAATATTTACACCCTTTGTAACAATTGGAAGAATATCGTCATACATAGTAAGGTCAATCACTTCAGGAAGAGTAAACCATTTTGCATCCGCAATACCTCCAGATTCACCGGGACGAAGATCACCATCTTTTGCTTCCGCGAGGAAATAGCGTACCTGTTTGCGCAACTTACCACCATCTTCTGTATTCGCAAGGTATTCATTCTCACCCAGAAGGTCTTTGACTTCGATGATAACAGCACCCATTTCATCAAGTGCTTTGCGTACAACACCATCTGTATCTGTTTCCTCATCTTTGAGATGTCCTTTGGTAAGCGTCCATTTACCAAAAACGTCACGGAGAAGAGCGAGTTTAACACCGTTCCCTGTCTTAGTATATACAACAGCTCCAATGAGACGATCGATGGGAAGTTTAGTAATATCAATCGGCTCTTTCTTTTTGCTTGTTTGATCCTTGCCTGGCTCGCCCATTTCGCGATACACAGCACCAAGTACACCATTCACAAAGCGACTCCCAGAATCTCCACCAAAAGATTTCGCAAGTTCGATGGCTTCATTGATAGCAACTTTTGGTGGGACTTCCTTTCTATCACCAAAAAGAAGTTCGAACAATCCAATTCGCAAAATAGTGCGGTTAAGGACCGCAATTTTCTCAATCGGCCATTCAGGAGCGGCGGCAACAATCACTTCGTCAATCTTGGCACGCTTGTCTGCAATACCTTGCGCAAGCGTTACCATAAAGTCAGTATCGGGAATACCGGGAGCAAACTCCGCGGCATTACGCTTGACGATTTCTTCGAGGTCGGCAGTACAACCACCAAAATCCCACTCGAAGAGGGATTGCATGACGATACTTCTGCAGAGATGTCGATTTGCCATTGTAAAAAAGAACGATGAGTACTGATAAACGGACAAGCGGTCAATGTACGCCGCTTGCTCCAGTATATCATGTTATTTCTTTGCTTTCTTGGATGCGGCTTTGGTTGCTGTGGATTTCTTCTTTGTGGGTGTTGCCTCCTCCTTTGCTTTTTCAGTTGCTTCGTGTACGTCCAAACCACGGCTTTTTGCCTTTACCTTCGCGCGTTCAATGGAACGTTCTTTCTTGGCAACCATATCAACAACTTCGCGACCACGATATGTTCCACAAGTCGGGCACATACGATGACGCATGTACGGAGCAGAACAATTAGGGCACGTTGAAATCTGCGGTGCCTGAAGAGCATGGTGGGAACGACGGTTCCCTGTGTGAGCGCGCGTATGGCGCATGCGTACAGTCATAGTGGGCAATACTATAGCAGAAACCGTCCCAACGCGCAAGCGCGTTACGCGGAAGCTATGCTGAACAAACGCAGATCAACGCGGAGGACGCCCGAGAAGTGTTACTCTTGTTTTCATCTTTATTTTGCAAATTTAGACCTCTCTTCCTAAATATTCCACGTCTATCCGTGTTCATCCCCAATTGTGTCCGTGTAAATTCCGCGACATTCCGCGTTCGTTCCGCGAGTTTCCGCTCCCCTTTAAAAAACTTCTCCGATGCTCCTCACATGTCCCATATGTCTCTATCGCTGCGTAATGCTTCGCTGTCCCATATCCCTTGTGTACCTCAAATCCGTATGTGGGATATTTCTCCGCAAGAGTACGCATATGTCGGTCACGAGTTACTTTGGCGACAATAGACGCCATTGCAATGACAATCTCTTTTTCATCACCTTTGATAATCGTCTCTTGATGTTCGTATACGGCAGGTGCATGAAGTCCCCCATCAAGAACCACTCGCACATGGAGAGGATTCATATCAAGACGCTCAAGTCCTCGTGCCAAGGCACTCTTCACTGCATACATAATCCCTTTTTCATCAATAGTACGCGCGCCAACCATCACACCAGAAAACACAATGAGTCCGGCATGCCGTGCCGCGCAAATTTTTTCGAACCATTCTTCTCGTTTTTTCTCCGACCATTTTTTTGAGTCTCGCCCTTTAAGAAGTGCGAACATTTCCTCCACGACACTTTGGTGTTCGGCAGGTATGCCCACCACACCCACAGACACCGGCCCCGCCAAAGGTCCTCGTCCCGCTTCATCAATGCCAATGGTGTAGGTATACGATTCTTTGCTCATGCCAGAAGTATAACAGAAAAACAATCTGCCATACCCATGAATGACGTAGTTCTTAGTTCCCCGCGACGTCTCCGCTACGCGGAGCGCGCGGGTCCGCCCAGCTCTTTTAAAAAGGGCTGGGCGGAGTAGTTCGTAGTTCTATAAAATATTGGGAGCTGGTTTTATTTGTCAATATTCTTAATTCATAATTCTTGATTCGAGTGCCAGTTTGATATTCCTAATTTCTAACTCCTCATTTCAAGTATTGCAAATTCATATTATTTATGTATAGTACTTTCTGGAAACAGTATCTCAATAACGAAACGTTAACTTATCATGGTACAAAGAAAAAAGATGTCCGATCAGGATAAATTCTTACGGAAGCATACCAGGAAACATCTCGGCATCCAGGGTCGTCGCAAACCAACCGTTGATGAAAAAATTGTCGCCCTTTGTGAAAAGAGTGTCGGCATGACCCGAGAAGAAAAACTTCTCCGTCTTCGTAGCTTACCGAAGAGCAGTTTATGGAGGATGTTTTTAATTGTAGAAAACTACGGACGCGTGAATCCGGAGATAACAGACCACGCTCCACGTGTGGAATCTTATTTTTTCCCGAACTTCCCGTTCTTTATCTGCCCAACTTGTGGCGGAGAAGACTACACACATCATGAAGTTCCTGATGACACTCCTCCGGAACTTCAAAGATTCGGTGGTGACGTTACCAACTACCCCGGAACATGTACCTGCAACGGATGTGGGGGGCGTTTTAAGAACCCTGTCCAGTTTGCATACGCAGATGGAAAAAATCCGTTCGTCTTAGAAACGTTCTCCAAAAACAAAAGCTCCTAACGGAGCTTTTTTGTTTTATGAGATTATTCATATCTTCTTTTTTCCTTTTTTGTTTTTATCATGCTACAATACCAACATGACAAAGGGTGCGTAGCACCCTCCCTCACAAACAAAAAGATCACCCCTATAAGCTATCTCCTATAACCTCTTTCCTACACCATGATTCTCTCCGACCGCGATATTAAACAAGCCATACTTGACGGCGATATTTATATTGACCCCTATAACGACCACATGCTTCAACCCGCATCGGTTGATTTGAGTTTAGGAAAACATTTTCTCGTCTATGACCGAAACAAAAGCGCTATCATTGATACCAAAAAGCCTGTCGAAGGACTCATGCGTGAAGTTTCCATAGAAGAAGATGAGCCATTCATTCTTCATCCGGGAGAATTCGCACTCGGCATGATATATGAAAAAACAGGTGTCTCTGATGCAATGGTCGGACGACTAGAAGGAAAAAGTTCCGTCGGTCGTCTCGGTCTCATGATTCACGTGACCGCAGGTTTCTTGGACCCTGGCAATACCGTCAATATGACCCTTGACCTGTTCAATACTGCATCGCTTCCCATGCTTCTGTATTACCGCATGCCCATTGCACAAATGGTCTTTGAGCGCGTCTCTTCGTCATCAGAACGTCCCTACGATGCGACACACGCAGAAGCACTGGGAAGCAAATATGTTGGCTCTGGAGGAAAACCTGTAGCAAGTCAAATGTGGAAAAATTTTGACGAGAAGCACGAATCAAAAGGACAAAAATAAAAACTGAAAACAAAAGAAAGATGTGACACAAAAAAAGCAGGGCTCACGCCCTGCTTTGGTAACACTTACCTTTCAGATATTTTGTGTCCTTCCAGTGTTTTTAGAATGGCACCATATCCTTTATTAAAAAACTTGGGAAGTTCTCGTGCGACCACCCTCGGAGCCACCTGTTCAAACCTCTCCAATCTTCTACTGAGAAGGTTGGACCACTGTTTGGGAGTCTTATAAGACTCCGCCGGACGAGAATCTTTTTCAAAATCATGAACATATGGATTTGAAATCCTTCCTCCCTCTGGCTCCCTCTTATGATCGTTCTCATGCGAAAGGCAAAAAGGTTTGAGAATCTCCTCAAAGACTTCTTGGATCTCCACATGATATCTGAATGGCTCCGGGGCCGAGTCAATGAGGTTTTTCATCAATATTCCGCCACAACCATTTTTGTATCCCACAAAAAGAGAAACACTATGATCCTCACGTGGATGCAGAGGGCTGGTAACATTATACGCGCTCTTATGTTGTATAATACGTATAGCACCATAGCCATCTGACGTGCGAGTTATGAGGTATGTACCAAAGATTTGTCCATTGTCCTGCCGACCAGGATAAGTGACGTGATATCCCATACGCTCAAGTTCTTCGGCTATAGCACGGGACATCCATGCTCTCTCCTCCGTCTCCACAGATTTCTTTTTAGAGATGGGCGTAAAAATGCGCCCTGCACAGACACTTTCAACACCTGAGGTTGCGGACATAACTCCTCCCTATTTAAACAATTGATTAAGTTAGCAAGAACTTCACATCTCAGATATATCATATATCAATATATTGTCAAATAATTGCACCATAGGTTCCAGAATTAATTGCAACACATGCACCATCCTGAAGACCTTATTCATCACCTCCCCACATATCTCCCTTGCGGGCAAGAACCATGCGCATGATATACTTACCTCATTATGAATTCTCCTCGCTTCGTCCACCTCCACACACACAGCCACTATTCCCTCCTTTCAGCACTGCCAAAAATCCCTGAGCTGGTGAAGGCGGCAAAAGAAGATGGCATGTCCGCGCTCGCACTCACGGATAGTGGCAATCTCTACGGCGCAATCGATTTCTACAAAGCATGTCAAAAAAACGGAGTAAAGCCCATTATCGGTGTGGACTTTTACGTCGCAACAGCGACACGTCATGACAAACGCGCGGGTATTGACAACAAACGCACGCGTCTTGTCCTTCTCGCAAAAGACAATGAGGGCTACAAAAATCTTGTCCGTCTGGTTACCGCATCACACTTGGAAGGATTTTATTACAAACCGCGCATCGACCGAGAACTCATCGCGAAACACGCCGAGGGACTTGTCGCGATACTTCCTCAATTCTCCGGTGAAATTGCTCAGGCACTCAAATCACATGACTCTGACCGTGCCGAGGAGTCGCTTGCGTTTTTCCGTTCTGTGTATCCCGACCTTTATATAGAGATTACCCATCACCCAGAAATCCCCGAACAGATGGAGCTTCGAAACACGCTTGTCGCATTCGCCCAAGAAAAACATATTCCTCTTGTCGCTGCACAAGATGTATATTATATGAGGCCGGAAGATCACCGTATTCGGGAAATTGTGATTGCTATTCAAAACGGATCTCCTGTTGATAAAGATAGTTCATGGAATGAATCTGACGAAAACTTTTCTTTCATCTCACAAGAGACTGCCGTGCAGGCGTTTGCTGATGTGCCCGAAGCGCTCGAAAACACTATCCGTATTTCTGAGATGTGCAATATCGAACTAGAGCTTGGTAATTGGGTTTTTCCTGACTTCCCTATCCCTGACAATACAACCTATGACGCGGAGCTTCGTCGTGTCGCGCATGAAGGCATTGAAGCGCGCGGACTGACGCATACACCCGAACTCGAACACCGTCTTGAATATGAACTTGACGTCATTAAGACAAAGGGATATTCTCCGTACTTTCTCGTCGTATCTGACCTCCTTACCTTTGCCAAGGAACACGGCATTCTCACCAATACCAGAGGGTCCGCCGCAGGGTCGCTTGTCGCGTATCTCACCTTTATCACAAGTGTAGACCCACTCGCATACAATCTCCCCTTTGAACGGTTCCTCAATCCAAAGCGTCCTTCACCTCCCGATATCGACATGGACTTTGCGGACAATCGCCGTGATGACGTCATTGCTTATGCACGAGAAAAATATGGACAGGACCGTGTCGCTCAAATCGGTACGTTCGGCACCATGCTTGCGCGCGGATCAGTGCGTGATGTCGCGCGCGCACTTGGCTATCCCTATGGCATTGGAGATCAAATCGCCAAACTTATTCCACAAGGGTCACAAGGGTTCCCTATGACCATCGAACGCGCACTCGAAGAAGAAGCCGATTTGAAAAAACTCTACGAACAATCTTCAGAAGCAAAAGAAATCATCGACACAGCGCGCAAAATAGAAGGCAATGCCAGACATATCTCCGTCCACGCGGCAGGTGTTGTTATCGCGCCCACAGACATGTCCGACTATACTCCCGTCCAAATGGATCCCAAGGGTGGGAAAATCATCACGCAATACGATATGCATGCTGTTGAAGACGCGGGACTTCTCAAGTTTGACTTCCTCGGTATCACCAACCTCGCCATGCTCGAACACTCAGTTCGTCTCGTCAAACAACTTCGTGATATTGATGTCAATCTTGATACCCTTCCTCTTGATGACAAAAAAACATATGCGATGCTCTGGCGTGGAGAAACTCTCGGTCTCTTTCAGCTTGGTGGTGGTGGCATGACCCGTTCTCTCATGGACTTGAAGCCAACAAGCATTCACGATATCAACGCTATGGTCGCGCTTTACCGTCCAGGACCGATGGCATTCATCCCTGAATACATTCGTCGCAAACGGGACCCTTCGCTCGTCTCGTATCTTGACCCGCGTATGAAGCCGATTCTTGAGCGTTCATACGGTATCATCACCTATCAGGATGATGTACTTATGATTGCTATTGATTTGGCAGGATACGACTGGACGGAAGCAGATAAATTCCGTAAAGCTATTGGTAAAAAGATCCCCGAAGAGATGGCAAAACAAAAAAAGCGTTTTTTTGAAGGATGTATCGATGGAGGTATGGCACCCGGTACCGTAGAAACACTCTGGGAACAGATTGAAACATTTGCCGCCTATGGATTCAATAAGGCACATGCCGCGAGTTATGGAAACTTGGCATATAAAACCGCATACATGAAAGCAAATTTTCCCGCGGAATACATGACTGCTGTGCTTTCCGCGGAATCAGGTGATGTCGCACGTGTTGCCGAAGTCATTGGCGAATGCAAACGTATGGGTATTCCCGTATTACCACCATCTGTCAATGAAAGTTTTGGTGACTTTACCGTTGTCCGTCGTGATGGTGACGCAGACAACATCCGCTTCGGTCTCTACTCAGTCAAAAACCTCGGTACTGATATTGCTGATGCTATTATTGCCGAACGCAAAAAAAATGACACCTTCACGAAATACGGTAATTTTCTTGAACGTATTGAACACAAAAATCTCAATAAAAAATCACTTGAAGCACTCGCAAAAAGTGGCGCCTTGGATGACTTGGGCGACCGCTCGGCGATTGTCTCGGGACTTGATGACGCGCTCACGTATCACAAAGAACATCTCTCCGCCGACAAAACACAAGATTCAATCTTTTCACTCATAGAGACAGCAACAAGTGGCTTTACGCTCAAACCCGCAGCACTTCTCCCTGAACACGATTTGCTCGCATGGGAAAAGGAATTACTTGGACTGTACGTATCGGGGCATCCACTTGAAAAACATCGCACGCGCTTTGAAAAAAATGGCATGCATATCCCCCGCATGAAAGAAGACGCACGCGATGAGATGCGTACAGTTATCGCAGGCATCATCGAAGACATTCGCATCGTCCGCACGAAAAAAGGCGACACCATGGCATTTGTCAAACTCGCTGACTTTTATGATTCTATGGAAATTGTCTTTTTCCCAAAAACATATGAATCATATAAACACCTACTCAATCCCGACGCATGCATCGTCGTCCAAGGCAAATTCTCCACACGCAATAATGAAGTGTCCGTCATTGCGGATTCAGCACGCTTTCTTGAAGAAAAAACAACTGCATAGACTATTCAAAAACATATTCTATTGACATCAACATAAAATAACGATATCCTCCAATTCAGAATCTCTATTCAAAAACAAACATACTACGCCAGTGAAAAAAATGCCGATTTGCGAAGAGGAACGTATGAAAATCATTATCAGAAATATTGATTTTCTCCGACATCAATCAGGAATGAATCAAACAGAGTTTGCTCAAGAAACAGGTATATCGAGAGAGTCTCTCTATCGGTATGCAAAACTTGAATGGTTTATTTCCCTAAAAAACATGGTCGCCTGCGCGTCTCTGTTGGGTGTTCATATATCAAGACTTCTTCTCACACAGGAAGAGATCCTGAATGAACTAAGTATCCTGAGAAACATATTCCCGCGAGTGCACAATCCTGACGGTGTAGTATATACACCCTATACATATGAAATATACCGACGAGTACTTGCCGATAACATATTTCATATGAGACACAAAAAACATGTTTCTCTTCAGGATTTAGCGAAACAGACGAATGGGATTATGACGTACATGTCGTTTAACCGATATGAAAATAGAACTTCTCCAACACATCCCAAAGTTATTGTCCCAGTAGCACAAGTACTGAAGACAACGGTTATAGGGCTTACTTCAAAGGAGGAAGACATCCCTCATATTATGGCGTCTCTCACATACAGACGTCATACACTACAAATTATCAACTGAACACCCCGGCATATGCCGGGTTTTTTGTAGGATAACTTCTCCATAATCTGTATATTCCTTTACTTTTCATCGTTTATCGTTTATCGTTTTCATATATGGACACCGCACACCTTACTACAGCGCGCCATTCACTCGCGCATATTCTCGCCATGGCCGTCAAAGAGCGTTTCCCTGATGCCCGCTTTGGTATCGGGCCCGCGATTGAAAACGGTTTTTACTACGATATTGAATTACCGGCAGGAACAACACTTACTTCTGAAGATCTTGCCACGCTCACCAAGCGTATGCGGGCTCTTGTCACCACACCTCTTACCTTTACACACAAAGAAGTATCTGCAGATGAAGCACGCGCTCTCTTTACGGACAATCCGTACAAAACAGAACTTATCAATGAATACGCGAATGAAGGTCGCACACTCTCTGTGTATACAAGTGGTGATTTCACCGATTTGTGCGAAGGTCCTCATGTTGCCACAACCGCGGACATTGACCCAGAAAGTTTTATCCTCACCACAGTCGCTGGCGCGTATTGGCGTGGAAATGAAAACAATGCCATGCTCACGCGTGTCTACGGACTCGCTTTTGAGACAAAAGAAGCACTGGATACTCATATCACTCTCACGGAAGAAGCAAAAAAACGCGACCATCGCAAAATCGGCAAAGAGATGGAGCTCTTTATGCTTTCGCCCGAAGTTGGTTCTGGACTCCCGCTTTGGCTTCCCAATGGGGCTATTGTACGCACCGAACTTGAAGCGTTTCTTCGCGAAGAACAACGCCGTCGCGGATATCTTCCCGTATACACGCCTCATATTGGCAACTTGAATCTCTATAAACGTTCAGGACACTATCCATATTACAGCGATTCGCAATTCCCTCCACTCACGTATGTCGATGATACCGGCAAAGAAGAGCAATATCTCTTGAAACCGATGAACTGTCCGCATCATCACACGATGTATGCCAACGCACCGCACAGCTACCGCGAACTTCCTATCAGGTACGCGGAATTCGGCACCGTCTACCGTCATGAACAATCGGGAGAATTAAACGGTCTCACCCGCGCACGTGGCTTCACCCAAGACGATTCACATATCTACTGCCGTCCCGACCAACTCGTGGATGAACTATGTAATGCTATCGACCTCACACGATTTGTCTTTAACACGCTCGGCTTTGACAAAGTACAAACGCGTTTGTCCCTCCATGACCCAGAAAATCAAGAAAAATATGGCGGCACACCCGACGTATGGGAACAAGCAGAAAAAGATGTAAAAGAAGCAGCCGACAAGATGGGTATTGAGTACTTTATCGGTATCGGTGAAGCAAGTTTTTACGGACCAAAAATTGACTTCATTGTTAAAGACGCCCTCGGCAGAGAGTGGCAGCTCGGCACTGTCCAAGTGGACTATGTCATGCCTGAACGCTTTGATCTATTTTATATCGGGCAAGATGGTGCCAAACATCGTCCTGTCATCATTCACCGCGCGCCGTTTGGTTCAATGGAGCGTTTTATGGGTGTACTTATCGAACACACTGCGGGCAACTTCCCGCTCTGGCTCGCACCCGAGCAGGCGCGTATTCTCCCCATTGGCGAAGGACATCACGCGTATGCCGAAACCATTCGTGTTGCACTCCATGATGCCCGTCTCCGTGTCTCGGTTGACGGCGATAACGAAACACTCGGTAAACGCATCAGAAATGCAAAGACCACCAAAATCCCTTACACTATCGTTATCGGCGACGCAGAAGTCGCAAACAATTCCGTCACACTCGAAAGCCGCGATAAGGGAAAAGTGGGAGAATTGTCGGTCGATGCACTTCTTGCCCGTTTGACTGAAGAAATCACTGCAAGAAAACAGAGTTAAGTTAATTGGTTACGAAGTACGAATAGTACGCTTCTCCTGCACCCCGCGTGGTGCAGGAGAACATACGAACACAAACTCATCAATATAGTTATTCGTGTTCAGTAGTGTTCGTATAAGTTCGTACTTCGTAGCCCCATATTTCTAATTTTTAATCTTCTAATCTCCTATCACCATGTTAGACAACAATGCCTACAATATTATGCGCCAAATCGTGGAAGAACATACCAGCCTTTGGCGTATCAAAGATGATTATCTGAAAGATGCGCAAAGCGATGAAACACTCGTCGCCGTGTGGAATCAAATCGCAGAGGAGAAAGAGAGTGATATCGCAAAGCTCGTCGCAGAGCTGAAGGAGAGAATCTAGAAACTAGGAATAAGAAATTAGAAAAATGAAAAAAGAACAGCGCGGCGACCTTCGGTCGCCGCGCTGTTTGTCTTTACGTCTGTCTTTGAGTTAATTATACATATTTCATATTTCGTTTTTCATCTTTCAAAACTTACGCATCAATATTCGCGTACTTCGCATTGTTTTGAATGAATGACTTGCGTGATGGGACATCGGTGCCCATGAGCGTGTCAAAGACTCTGTCGGCTTCTTCCGCGTCCTCAATCTTCACTTGCTTTAATGTACGACGAGCCGGGTCCATGGTTGTCTCCCAAAGTTCGTCTTGATTCATTTCTCCGAGACCTTTGTAGCGTTGAATAGATACTTTACCAGTTTTCTTTTTTTCTTCTTTTTTGCCTTTGCCACCTTTCGTCGGTGTTGTCTCTTCGATGTTTTCTTCAGTGGATGCATCGTCTCCTTCACCCTCTCCTTCGCTCTCTTCTATCGCACTTTCATCAACACCGAGTTCAAGAAGCACACGACTCTTATCTTCATCAGTATAGGCATAGCGAATCTCTTTCCCCTGTTTGATTTTATACAGCGGAGGCAATGCGATATAGAGATACCCGTGCTCAATAATCGGACGGAAGTACCGGAAAAAGAGTGTCAGGATAAGTGTGTCGATATGTGATCCGTCCACGTCGGCGTCCGTCGCGATAATAATTTTGTGATAGCGCAATTTTTCCAAATCAAGTGCGTCGCCAATGGCAGCACCGAGCGCAACAACAATATTTTTAATTTGTTCTGATGCAAGCATCTTGTCCAGTCGCGCGCGTTCCACATTCAAAATCTTTCCACGGAGTGGCAGTATCGCCTGCGTACGACGATCACGCCCACCTTTCGCAGTGCCACCAGCTGAGTCTCCTTCCACAATAAAAAGTTCAGATTCTTCAGCACTCTTCGTTTGACAATCTGCGAGTTTACCCGGAAGCGTCATGCCTTCAAGCGCACCTTTGCGGAGCACTGAGTCTTTGGCGGCCTTGGCGGCTTTGCGCGCCTTCAGAGCAAGGACGACTTTTTGCACAATCGCTTTTCCATCATCGGGATGTTCTTCAAGATATTCCGAAAGCGCTTCACCAAAGACCGATTCCACAGCCCCGCGTGCTTCCACGCTACCAAGCTTTGCCTTTGTCTGACCTTCGAATTGAATCTCTTTCAACTTGACTGACACAACAACTGTCATCCCCTCGAGCACATCATCGCCGGTAAAATTTTCTTCACTTTCTTTCAAAAGATTGTTCTTCCGCGCGTAATTGTTCAGTCCACGCGTGAGGGCAGTCTTAAAGCCTGTTACATGCATACCTCCTTCACTTGTTGGTGTTGAATTTGCAAAAGAAGCAAGACGAGGGGAAATATCGTCCACATACTGGAACGCGACTTCCACACCAACTTTATCATCGGTTTCTTTTTCAATATAAAAAATATTTTTATGAATCGGTTTTTGCGCGCCATTCAAATGGCGTACCAATGATGTCAGTCCTCCTTCAAAATAATACGCGCGACTCGGCACATCAAGAGGAAGCGCGGACAAGAAAAACGCATCTTCACTTTCAAGATCGGGCAATCCTTTCACTGTTTTATATTCTCGGGCATCAATCGCAGTTACTCGCATTCCCTTCACAAGATATGCTTGTTGGCGAATATGGGTAACGATTTTATTCCAACTAAAACCCATTTCAGAAAAAATTTCCTCATCTGGCTCAAATATAACAACCGTGCCATGTGCTTTTGAAGAAGCAATTTTCTTTACTTTCGCTTTTGCTTTTCCGCGCGCGTACTCTTGCATATGAATACCCCCATCACGATGAACCATCACTTTTGTATGCACAGAAAGAGCATTCACCACCGATGCACCAACACCGTGCAAACCTCCCGTTGCTTTTGCATACCCGTCACCGCCAAACTTTCCTCCGGCATGGAGTGTCGTCATAATCGTTTCAAGCGCGGAGACTTTTGTCTTGGGGTGAATATCTACGGGAATACCACGACCATCATCCACAACACGGATACGACCATTGGGAAGAAGTGTCACTTCAACATGTGTCGCATATCCTCCCATCGCTTCATCGCGGCCGTTATCAAAAATTTCCCAGACGAGGTGGTGCAAACCATCAGTACCAGTCGATCCGATATACATGCCCGGACGCTTGCGTACTGGCTCAAGACCCTCAAGAACGGAAATATCCGCCGCACTGTAATGGTGTCCAGCATCACTTTCTTTTTCTTTCTTTTTTGGCGTTTTTTGATTGTCTTTGGGTGAAGCCATAAATACAGGAAAACGATTAACTATAAACGATAAAAAACGGGATGAGACGCGATGAGTTATAGATACTAAAATATAAACTACAAAACAAAAGAAAAGAAAAACCTTTTGAAATAACTACAAAATACCCCCTTGGGTATGTTCTCTTACAGATATAGTATACCAAAAATCAGGCATCTGTGCCTTATTGACTTTCTACATAAAAGATTATATTATATACATATATAAGTTCCTTCCAAAAACCTACGTTTTTTGGCCTTTTTTTCTTCTGAACGCCAATAAGACGTGTAACAAACAAAAAAATGAAAGAAAAAGAGAGAATGCCGAAAATGCCGACCGCACTTGCGGTTGATAATTCAAACATCGACCCGTGCGCAGTCGTGTTTGAGAATTTTTATGCGTTCGCACTATCGGTCGCATCAGCCCTTGGTATAGGTTTTGTTTTCGCTTTATTTTTGTTTTTAATTTTTATAATTATTTATGTTCTCATGGCAGTCTTTGAGCACATAAAATTTGCATTTTTAGGGGTTGGACTCATGTCAGTCGGGGTTATGCTCGTAGGGATATACCTTGAACTCTTTGCCCTCCTCTCAAAAAAGAGGAGAAGGAGTCGCTACTCCCTGTAGATGAGACATCCCGCCGGACACACGTCCGGCGGTTTTTTCCTAAAACCTCCGTCTGTTCTACAAACCACATATAAAAAAACCAACATTACGTGTTGGTTTTTTCCGCGACGTTCTGCGTATGTTCCGCATTGCTTCCGCGCCTAGCGTCCCTCCCATCCCTTCTCACCAACCCGCGCGTACACCCCCTCCATCACCGCATTCACTTCCTCATCAGTCAGCGTTCTATCAACCGCTTGAAATACTATACGGAACGCATACGACACACGTTCGTCTTTTTCAAATGTATCAAACATATCTGTGCGGATAATGAGTGGGTGCCCTTCTCCGACGACAACTTCGCGTGCCTCATCAGCACTTGTTCCTGCGGGAGTCCAAAAGGCAATATCACGTGTCATAAACGGATACACGGAAAATGGTTTGTAGAGGGGCATCGTATCGGAAGTGAGAAGCACGTCTCCGTATGTATCAGGAATCGTTACCTCCGATGAAAGTGCGCCGAGGTCTATTTCCACCACATACCCTTTTTCTGTTTCTTGTTCAGAGAAAAAGACGACCCCTTCTATCCCAAGCGCGCTTGAGAGAGAGTTCATCATCTCAGTCATATATCCTTTCGCTGTTTCTTTTGCTTTTCCTTCTTTCATCTGCGGATACATGGCACCAATACAGAGAAGCACCTGCTCCCCTTTTGCCTTTGTGAAAACGCTTCCGATTTCAAACATTACAATATGGTCCATGCCAAACAAATCCATATTGCGCGCATTGAATGCGAGACGGTCCATCATACTCGTCGCGAGATCCGTACGCAAGAAATTTTTATCTGAAGCGGCAGGATAGAGCACTTCGATATCGCCAACATTTCTGAATGATGATGTGTATATTTCACTACATCCATTTTTGTTCAGCACAGAACGCACGGCGTTTGATACATAATATATCGGAAGAACTGTCGGCGAGTGAAGCACGAACGGCTCTTTCGGGGCAATCTTGTCATACCCATACACACGACCGATTTCTTCAATCAAGTCCTCAGCGATGCGGATATCAAGACGTTCCGCAGGAACAGTAACAGCAACGTGTGTCTCATCAATATGTGGCATGCGACGATATCCGACAATGGTATACGTCTCAGACATGGTCTGCATACTCTCCTGCGCCACTCTCCCATTTTTTCGTGAGCTATGAATAATTTGTTCATTCCCTATATACAATCCACAATGATCAACACCTTCGGGAACAGATACCCCTGGAAAATATTCTTTTGTTTCATAAAAAATATTTCCATCCTGTGAATTGAAAAAGACAACATCCCCTTCTTGCAACTGTTCTTTCGTAATCTCTTCTCCAAAGACATACTGATCAACCGTCATGCGCGGTATTTGCATCCCTGCATCGGCATAGAGATATGCAATAAGCGACGAACAATCAAATGCCTGTGGAGCATCATAGGTAATACTCGCGCCGATTTTATGCGGTGTATGCAAACATGTTTTCGCCCGCCCTCCGATATGCGCTCGTGGATGTTCTACGACACTATACGGAAGTTCTAGTTGCGTTAAGATATGTGTTATTTCGTCCTGAGACAATGCTGTCCCTAAGAGCTTATTCACATGAGGTAGCGCGAAACCACATTGATACGGTGCCGGACGCTTGGGATATACATCAACAATCTCTCCCGCTTTTGCTCCTGGAGAAAGTTCCAAGATAAGCGCCGTCACTTGTTCCATCGCTTCATGTGCAATTTCTGGTGTGAGCCCGTTTTCAAAACGCTTTCCAGAATCTGTCTTAATACCGGTACGCACGGAAGTTTTCCGTACCGCCGAACCGAGAAAGTTCGCCGATTCAATGACGATAGTTGTTGTCTGCGCATCTACCTCGGCTTTCTTCCCACCTTTAATACCGGCAATGGCAAGCAGCCCTTCTCCATCGGACATCGTCAAATCCTCAGAAGAAAGTATAACCTGTTTATTATCCAATGTCGTAAGCGACTCTCCGTCTTTGGCACGGCGTACGACAATGCCCCCAGCCAGTTTATCCATATCAAAGGCATGGAGTGGCTGTCCCATGTCATACATCGTATAGTTATTGGCATCAACAACCGTATTGATAGAGCGTTGTCCGATCGCAGTAAGACGCTCTTTGAGCCATGCCGGGGAGTCTGTCACTGTCACGTTCTCAATGACTCGTACACTATAGCGTTTGCACGCAACAGTATCTTCCACCGCAATAGAAATGGTTTTGTCGGACGTAACAGGAACAGATTCACCAGATTTTTTGATAAACGGTATGTTCGCGAGATGCGCAATTTCACACGCAATACCCTTGTGACACAAACAGTCATGCGCCCTGTTCGGGAGTACATCCACATCAATGAGCGTATCATTCCCCTCTGTGCGCATCTCTTCAATCTCAAATGCCCCATGCGTAAGAAGCTCCGCAATCTTTTCCGGTGTCGGCGCACTGTCGCCAAGATAGTTTTTAAGCCAATTGTATGAGACGAGCATAGGACGTAAGAAGTTAGAAATTAGAATTTAGGAATATAGAGACGGTAACAAACATAATATATAACTTATTTAAAACTTTTTTTGATAGCAGCGATAATTGGATCTTTATCAAACGCTCCGATATTCATATTTTCATTAACTAACGCTATCAACTCTTCTTCTTCTAAAGAATCCTTAAATTTTGTAACAAACATCCCAAAATAATTGGCTTTTTTCCCTGCATTATAAGCGGGTGGGTTAGACAGCACATCCTTAAATGCCTGAATCGGGTTAGATTCAAATTCTTCGTGGACTGCTTTCCAGCCTGAACCAATGTTGGGAATACAATCTGCGTATTCTTTTTTTAATTCATCCGTAGTTAAATAATCATTTAACTGAAACGTTGCCTCTTCTGGTTCGGAACTACTGGAACGTTTTGTTGAGCCAATAGGTGGAGCGTATGTTAATAACAGCTCTACCACTCTTTTTTTAATTATTGGATCAAATTTATCTTCTTCTAAACGTCCAAACCACCAAGCGTCATTCCAACGCAATTCATTTTTTTTATCAAAAGCTACATTTGCAACTTCATCTTCCTTTAACCTTAAAATAATGGCTTCTTCAAATTTTTTATAGTAATCTTCCATACGCTCGGGATAATGTTTGAACGCAAACCTAAGCCATAATACACTGCTTATATTGTCCATTGCATTATTAAACATCAGTAATAAATCATTAGAAGAAATGATGTCCGCCAAAGATTTCTCTCCATAAACATCCTTCCTCATTTGCTCTTCATATCCTCCCCATCCTTTATAAGGGTGTGACGCACCACTGGGAAATTGCATATGCACAACATTACCAAGTCCTTGAGGGCCTTGTTTTTCTACCCAATCAAAGCTCTCGGGTCTAGCTTCTGATTTTGATGAATATCCTTCCATAACATGTATGTACAATTAATGAATAAAATATTGCCAATAATTTCCTCTAAATACATTCTGAGAACTCGTCAGCCAATTTGTTCTTAGAACAGTATCGCCCTAGGAAATTCGTATCTCTTCCGCGATGTTTCGCGTTTATTCCGCGTGTGTCCCCCAGCACCACAAGGGTGCGGGCCAGGCGCGTCTGTACTAAAATTGACTAACCAACCGCAGATCTCCCGTGTACAAGAGCCGTACATCATCAATCCCATACCGAAGCATAGCCACACGATCGACACCCATACCGAATGCAAATCCTTGCCACTTCTTCGGGTCGATACCGCTGGCAAGAAGCACGTTCGGATGCACCATACCGGCACCGAGTATTTCAATCCAGCCCGTCTTTTTGCATGTTGCACATCCCGAACCGCCACACTTAAAGCATTGCATATCCACTTCAACACCCGGCTCAACGAACGGAAAGAAGCTTGGGCGCAATCTGATGGGGACATCTTTTCCAAACAGGTTCTTCAAAAAGTGTTCGAGTGTGCCTTTGAGGTGTCCCATCGTAATATCACTTCCCACAACCAATCCTTCAATCTGGAAGAATTGCATTTCGTGCGTCACATCAGTCGCTTCATTGCGAAACACTTTTCCAGGCACAACAATGGCAAACGGTGGTTTGTGCACCTCCATAAACCGTGCCTGTACCGGAGACGTATGTGTACGGAGGAGTGTATTGGGTACGTCTTTTATCCAAAATGTGTCCTGCATATCACGGGCCGGATGATCCTTGGGGAAATTGAGTTTATCAAAATTGTAATATGCTGACTCCATCTCTGGACCACCTGCAACCTCAAAACCAAGTGAGACAAACGCCCGCACGACGTCATTCACAACTCGTGTAAGAGGGTGTATATGTACAAACGTTTTTCCTTTCATCCCCAAAGAATATCATACTCTTCTATTGATTGCATCTTGTTTCAAAAAACAAAAACCACAGATATCTGTGGTTTTTGTATACTATTTTTTTCCTTCAATAATATCAAGTAAATCAGTAGCGGAACGTTCGCCAATAAACCCTTTAAAAAGTTTCAAACTATCTAACTGATAGAGGAGAATAATTACCGCAATAACAGCAACAACAAACACCGCCTTAAGTACACTATACAGCACGATACCAACTGATGACAATAATGAGAGATTTACAATTAACACTGTTGCGAGAAGAAAAATGAGTGTCCACTGAAACATAGGAATTCGCTCTTCATGAAGCGCAACCATACGTTTCCTAATCAACTGATTATCACGAAGCGATAATGTAATACCACTCAAAATACCTACGATTGTTTTTTCAGTGATTGATGCTTCCAATTCTCTATGAATATCTGTCAACGTTGATGTCTCGTGAGTAAAATGATAATCCCATTCATGTCGTTCGACTATAGGTAAATAATGTTTTTTGATAATAATACCGATACGCTCTTGTGCTTCATTACTCAAATGCATAGCTGTACGATATATAGAAGAAAGATTACCATCAAAGTTTGCTATTTCCTGACGAATTTGTCCATATCGAGTTCCTTGTCTTGAAATGAAAAAACCAGTTAATATCGCAAAGAAAAATGTGGTGATGGTTAAAAAGACCGTATCGATCGTAATAGAAAACGAATACGTATTATATATAACAAAAGCCACTAAAAAAATGACTCCCAATAAAAAAGGTATTATTATATTTTTCATATTCTTATATTATACAATATTTGTACAAAAATCAATACAATTTGTATACTTTATCTCATTCTTTTTCTATCAGTAACCTGAAACATGAAATCCTTGTACTTAACTTATACAAACAATTGCCAATCCCCCACAGTGCGCTATAATGCATCCATATTCTGATAGTTCTCTTTTTGTGACTTCCGCATTTCTTACTTATGTGACATACACAGTACTGTTTGTCTCGCTCTACGTCGAGGTCTTTTATACGTTGTCTTTTTTTGAAAAAGGGTCTCTCAGGAGACCAGAGGAGCCACCCGAAAACCCCCGACACCCCAAGCCACTTCCTGATGTTACCATTCTTGTACCCTGCTGGAATGAAGAAACGACAGTAGAAAAAACAGTTCATTCACTTCTTTCTTTGAATTATCCAAAGAAGAAACTCTTTCTCTTCCTTATCAATGACGGAAGTACGGATAAGACGTGGGATATCATGAAAAAATTTGAAGGGCACCCTCAGATTCGTCTCTTTCAAAAAGAAAACGGCGGCAAACATACCGCACTCAATCTTGGTCTCGAACATGTACAAACAGAAATTGTCGGCTCACTCGATGCTGATTCTTTTGTCCACCCTGAAGCACTCCTTCGTATGATAGATACGTTCCAAAAAGACAAAGATGTTATGGCAGTTACTCCTGCTATGAAAATCTACCGTCCCGACTCTCTCATGCGCCTCATACAACATGCAGAATATTTGCTTGGCGTCTTTCTGCGTAAAGCAGGAGCTAACATGAACGCGCTCTATGTTACTCCTGGTCCATTCTCTCTCTTCCGCACCATTATTTTTGAAAAAATAGGCAATTACAAAAACGCACACCTCACAGAAGATATGGAATTTGCCATGCGCATGCAACACAACGGATATCGTATTGGCAACCGATCTGATGCATATGTATATACCGTTGGTCCAAAGACACTCAAAGCCCTCTACAAACAACGTCTCCGCTGGACGTATGGCTTTATCAATAACGCTCGTGATTATCGTACACTTTTCTTCAATCCCAAGCATGGCGATTTAGGTATCCTTATCATGCCTACAGCAATGTTCTTTCTCTTTGCAGCAATATTCTTTTCGGGTATTGCGTTGTTTACGTGGGGGAAAGATATCTGGAAAGGGGTTGAGCAATTACGCGCAGTCGGTTTTCAATTTCCTGACTTCTCTCTACCCACATGGTTTTTCTTTAATACTGACGCAATTATCTTTATCACTGCGGCAGTCCTTGCTCTCACTCTTGGTATTCTCGTCATCGGCAAAAAAATAGGCGGCGAAGAACCACGTATTATCTGGTGGGACACACTTTCATTTCTTTTGTTATATGGTGCCATTGCGACACTCTGGAATATTGCGGCTGTATATAAAACCCTTACTTCCAAAAAAGTCTTTTGGCGATGATACACGTCGCTGGAATACCTCTCTCTCTTGTGATACAGTATCCATATGACAGCACACCCACTCAATTGGCAACGTTACTTACTCGCTCTCGTTATCACGGGTAGCGTCTTTTGGCTTGCTATATCTATCTCTAATCGTATTCACAACGAACGAGTAAAAGAAATCCAGTCCATCGAGAACAATATTTCCATGAATATCCTTTCGCTTGAAACACAGTTTGACCTCCTTGCCGAAGTATCTTGTGATGAAATCGACAATACGATTCTTTCTAAAGAACTCAACTCTCTTGCGGAACGTCTTGGCTACATGGAACAACAACGAGGTAAGGATGACACGGAAGTAGAGCGTCTCAAGGAATACTATTCCCTCATGCAAATCAAAGATTATCTTCTCATGAAGAAAATAGGAAAAGAGTGCGGTGATGAACCTGTCTCCATTCTCTATTTCTATTCAAACGAGGGTGATTGTCCTGATTGTGAGAAAGAGGGCTACGTACTTACCTACCTGAGAGAAAATTATCCTGGAGTTCGTGTATATGCGTTTGATTATCACATTGGACTCTCTGCCGTCAGTACATTTACATCAATGTATAATGTAACGGAAAACCTCCTCCCCTCAGTTGTCATTGGCAAAAAGACACTGTATGGATTTCAAGAAAAAGAAACACTGGAATCACTTCTTCCTGAATCATTGAAAAAACCATCTGAAGAATCGACAACCGAAGCAGGAGTATCTACAAAAACATCAGCAAAGAAATAATAACGGCTCCATAAAAACAGCGCGCTTAAGCCTAAGCGCGCTGTTTTTATGGAGCCGATGGTCGGATTCGAACCGACGACCGACGGTTTACAAAACCGTTGCTCTACCAACTGAGCTACATCGGCATATGGTTAACTCTCCTCTTTCACCTCTTGTTCTAAAGATATCTCTTCAGCATGTAATTCCCTTTTTTTATGTACAGGTGTAGACAGTTTTATTCCCGTTTTTTTCTTTTTATGTTCGGTCATGGAGTTCAAAAAATCCGAAGCTGAAGTCTCTCCATCTTTATTCACATGATGTGCGTGACTTCCACGTACGGAATGATACATATCCACAAGAAACTTTTTTATCACGCTCCATTTGCATGTTCGTACGGTATATATCCATACACGCGCAAGTGGTGGCGCAAGACGCTCAAACCATATATCGAGAAGCATGTCCCGAATACGGAGTGTATACACTTTCATGCTGTCAGAAACATGCAAGATCGCCTGCGGATACTTGTGAACCACCACACCGTGTGAAATTTCCCATGCGCGAAACGAAAGCATGGCAAACATGCCAAACGCGGAACTTATCATGACAAAGAGAGCGATATCCATAAAACATTGTTCTTGTGTACAAAACATGTACAGTAACAGATACTACGCGACAGAAAATCGGGCAAAACGTCCAATCTCCGTCTTTTCACCAAACTTCTGCACAGCTTGTTCCACAAGTCCACCAATGGTAACAGATGGGTCCTTAATAAACGGCTGCTCGAGAAGAACACGTTCTTTCAGATATCCATTGATTTTTCCTTCAAGCATCTTTGTTTTAATATCTTCTGGTTTATCTGATTCATCAACCTCCTTTTTAAACGCTTCATACGCTTTAGTACGTTCTTCTTCTGTTACGTCATCCATAGAAAGAAATGCTGGGTCAGTCGCAGCAATATGCATAGCAATATCATGTGCGAGCGTCTGAAAGTCTTCATTTTTTGCGACAAAATCAGTTTCACACAAAAGCTCAACCATTGCACCAACCGTACCAGAATTGTGTCGGTATGCAGAGACAACACCTGCACCAAGAGTACGGTCTGCTTTCTTTGCAGCGGCTGCGGAACTCAATTTATGAAGCAAGACGAGTGCCTTTTCTGCATCGCCTCCCGCTTCTTCAAGTGCCTTCTTGCATTGCATAACAGATACACCTGTACGTTCACGGAGCGCTTTAATGTCGTCGGTGGAAATCATAAATAGGAGGTTAGGAAATTAGGAAGTTAGGAGGTTAGTAAATGAGGAGGTTAGTATAAAAAATATTTATATAGCAACACTCCCTTCTTAAAAACAAACGTGTGATGCAGAAACAATGTTGTCTCTATGCTTAAATAGATGATTCTACCACTTCTTCTTTAGAGTCTTCTTCTTTCTTTACTTCGTCATTTTTAGCAGGAGCTTTTGCTTGCGCCTCTTTGTATGCTGTTACAATTTCACCCGTAAAGAGAGCAATGCTTTTTGACGATGAATCATTTGCCGGAATCACATATGCAACTTCTGTTGCATTACAATCAGACGACGCAAGGGCGATAACGGGAATCTTTTTCTTACTCGCTTCAGAAACAGCGATTGATTCTGCGCGTGGATCTACAACAAAGAGTGCTGCGGGCATTTCCTTCATACCACGAAGACCACCGAATGATTTTTCAAGGTCTTCAATTTCACGATCAAACATGAGGCGTTCTTTTTTGGTATATACAGCAAGTTCACCTTTTTCACGTTTATCAGTAAGATCCTCAAGACGTGCGACACGTTTCTTAACTTCAGACCAGTTGGTAAGTGTGCCACCAATCCAGCGTGAAGCAACAAAGTGCATACCGAGTGCCATAGCAGCATCGGTAACCGATTTTCTTGCCTCTGGTTTACCTCCCACAAAGAGAATCTTACGACCTCCTTCGGCGAGAGTCGCTACATAGGACAATGCGTCGACAAGCTTCTTTTCGGTCTTTTCAAGATCGAAAACTTCTGTCTTATTTTTCGCCCCGAAGATAAACGTCTTCATGGACGGGTGCCGGCGCGCTTTTGCATAACCAAAATGAGCACCTGCGGAAAACATATCAGTGATGGATGATTTATTCATATACCCGAAGATTGTACCAGAAACGCTCTCATTATGCAACCATCTCTATCTATACAATACACACCCTGACTGGGGTGTGTATTGTATAAACTTCCTTTCACAACACCTAGAAAAAACTTAGAATTCTTTAAAATCTATATCTCCTGGATCAGTATCTCCATCGGAAGAGGTGCTTCCACTTCCCTGTCCTCCAGAAGTTGTTTCAGAAGATATTGGTTCATTATATTCATCCACATCCAATGAATCTACACATCCTGGATCATTTCCATCAATTTGTCCATCCGTATCATTATCAATTCCATCAGCACATATAACACTTACGGGTATGCCTGATTCTGAAGTACCTCCTCCTACACACTCAGGATCTTCATTATCAACCCAACCATCTCCATCATTATCTCTTCCATCAGAACATGCTGGTAAATCAGTGACAAATACCGTTACACTATCTGTTGCGCTCACAAAATCGTCATTTGTACATGTAATCGTAAATATCGTATCCGCATATAGACCCACGGATGTTTCTGCACCTCCTGTAGCGCTCTTTAGACCCTCCCATGTTGTCGAAGAAGGATTTGCAGTTGCGGTACATGATGTCGCATTAGAAACAGTCCATCTCAAATCCGTAACACTTCCACTGGGAAGCACAGAAGGAATTGCCGAAAGATCAACTGATGGTGTAGTTCCACCCTTTACTCTGAATGTCAAAATACCATCTGCCTCAAAAACTTTTTTCACATCTCCACGATCAAGTTCTCTAAATGACTCTCCCGTTTTTCCAGAAAAATGAACATTGGCTTGATGAATACCTGGTTCTTCTGGTGCAGGTTTTGATGTGGTCAACGTCGAAGTCTTACATCTCTCTCCATAAGAGAAAGCACTACACTCTGCTTTTGACAAAAGAGATCCTATCTTTGATTTATCAGGAGCAACTGGATTTCTCAATGAAATCGAGATGCGAGCAATTTTAAGAATCGCTTCTCGGATATCTTCGCGAAATGTACTTTTATGATACCCTAAAATCGTTCTTTCATAATCCTCATCTGACATTTCCAAGAGATTAGATACACTTGAGCAAAGATCTGTATCCATTTGTGAACGACAATTTACCGAATGAAATGTTGTGTCAGGGACACTTTCAATCGCCCAAAAAAGATCCGAATTTAGCCAGTCATTTTTACAGAGAGACAGTGTCGCCTTTCCTTCAATATAAACTGGTTCATAAGGAGCATACTCTTGTTTATTAAGATTTGCATTAACCGTAATAGTGACGGTTTCAAATTTCTTTGTCGCAGTAAAACTCGTAACAAGAGGTGTCTCTTGGGTTGAAGTAGTAGTATCCTTTTCCGTACTTACAGGGTCTGTCTTCAAAGTATTCACACTATTTATTCCCCCATCTCCAGCTCCGCCTGCAAAAATGAGCATCGGTGAAAAAATTATACCTAGCAGAAGAACAGTGGTGAGAGATGACTTTGTTCCTACACGACGAACAAGGATAAGAATGATAATCGCTGCAATTATTACAACAATCAGTGAAATCCATGCAGTAAACTCAGGACTTTGCATAAATGTAGAGACTATTGATGAATCAAGAGTATTCCCTGATGCATCTTTTAATGTCACTGAGACCGATGGATCTGCACACGTAACGGACACGGGTACTGACACTGATGATATGGACACACCAGACAAATCCAAATCCTGAGAAGAGACTGTCACGGGATCTCCACAGGAAACACCATCTTTGTCATACATTGACACTACAAGAGACGTCTGTTCAAGAGATTTTTCTTCCGCACGTGAATCTGGAAATTGATCCGCCATACCAGAGATAAAGAAAGAAACAGTAGCAACTTCTCCTGCAGAATACATTTTCTTATCTAAACGAATATTTTGAATAGTTGCAGAATCTCCTTGAATGACATAATGCACAATAGTAGGTGTTGTGACAGGACTACCGTTTTCTGTCAAAGAAACACGTACATCATATGCTTGAGGCTTATCTGAAACAGGCAGAGGGAAAGAAACTTTTGAAATACCCGCTGGAATACTAAAACTTTCCCCAGAGGAACTTGAAATCATATTCCCAAATACACTTCTTTCATAGGTTTCAAATAAAGGGACGACACTTTTTTCAGATGAAGTATTCGTCACCTGACATGTTACCGAAAGAATCTCAGAGGGAAGTATGTCTATTCCTTGTCGAAGTGTGTATCTTGCTTCTTCCGAACCTACAGAAAGATAACATGTAGCCACATCAAGGGAGATAGATGAAGAACCACTAAAACGTACTGTCCCAGCTGTCATCTCACCAAGAGAAAGTCCCTTTCCTGTTTCTGTCAAAATACGTACATCATAAATACCATTTAAATATGCAGGTATCGCATACGACACCTGTCGTGACACTTTCTCACCAGCACCCAAAGAAACAATTTCGTCATATACAACAGTATCGACAATAACCGAACTTCCATTTGTCGTTTTTTTCACCACTTCGACTCCATAACGAATATCTGGTTGCACCATATCTCCATTTGCGATGTCAAATGCAACTGACACATACTGGTCATTTTGACTTATGACGTGTGCATTATATACTCCGACAGTAGCAACGATCGTCAAATCACTCATGTCGTTGAGATTAAATGTTTCAATTTCCTGAGCAAAAACAAAAGTGCTTGGAAACACAACGGACATCATCGTCATTATTCCAATGAGATGCCTAAGAAAAGAATGCTGTATCATAATAAATAGTATAATAAATAATCCAATAACATAACGACAGTATACGCAATACTGTTGTTATTATAGCGAATTCAACACATTTGTGCGATTGGTACGTGGATAACTCCACTTCGTCAACCCTTTCTAAAACTCCGTATAATTTACATCTGGTGCATCTCCATCAGCAAGAGCAGAAAGATCGAGTGCGAATGTTGTCTGACGCGTACGAGAACCGTCGGTTCCAGAAACCGTGACTGAATAGGGACCGGGATTTATTACTCTATTAGACACTCTGGCGGTCACCACCAAACCTGTACCATATGTTCCAGAATTGAGAGAAGAGCCCGTAAGAGATACGGATATTCCCGTAGGCAATGCGGGGCTTATGCCAGTAATCGACATGGTTACTGGAGATATAAATCCATTAAGTGCGGAAACTTTCACCCGTGTTGTTCCTGATGTTGAACCATACGGTATCGTAATCATACCACCATTGTAAAGACCAAAGTCAGGACCTGGAGCGACATCGACGAAAGCACTATCAGAGACATTACCGCCGTCATTTGAACAAGTAATCGTAAAGTTAGTATCTGCAGAGAGATTTGAAACCGTTTGTGTTCCTACAGAAGCTTTTGCCCCCGACCAACCACCAGAGGCTGTGCAAGTAATACCAGTTGTTGAAGGTACCTGTTCAACACGAATCCAGTTTAATTTATTATTCGACGCACCTGAGCCATTTGTTACCGTCAACATACCATCAGACACATCAATTGTCTTTGTCGCAGTAAAGAATCTATTTCCAGAAGTTGGCGTTCCCCGAAGCACTTCTACTCCTTCGACATTTGTTACATACACAGAATCATAATACGAGAAATCTCCGGCACTCATTGTAACCTTATATGTACCATTTGGTACGGCAAAATTCCACGTTCGTGCATTTGTATGAATCGCAGTATCAACCAATTGATCAGTGCTGGCATTTCGGTCAACTGTTGCTACAGTATTATCTGTATTCCATCCATATGTATACCCATTAGATTTGTTACCATAGACAGTTCCGTTATCAAGGAGAACAAATGTGTCAGCGTTCCACCCCACAGATACCGGCTGAAGTTCAAACCAGTTGATAGAAATTCCTGAGTTCATACTCAGAGAAATCTTCAATACATGTCTTCCTGCAGGAAGAGTCACATTTCCTACATTCAACGTCGTATATGTTGAAGTAGACCCCGTTGAAGAAACTGCTATAGCTCCAGAAATATCAACATCATCAACATATAGGCGCAAAGCACTTGCATTTGATGATGTTGCACCAAGACGAATTGAAAGTGCATAAGTACCTGGATTAGCTATATTAACTGTATATTCGAGCCACTCACCACTAGCGACCCATGCAACAACATATCCTCCTCCAGTATCACTCGTCGAACTTATGTCAACACGATCGGAAGTACGATATGCTCCTCCTGAATTCACACTTGTAGTATCATTATAAGCAACTCCCTGTCCCCCCGTATCATAATCCTCAAATTGAATTCTCCCAGGAATACTTCTTACTGAACCACCATATGGTTGTTGAGGAGCTCCGGTAAGAACAGCAGGATTTTCTGGTTGGAAGTTTACGACAAATGGAGCAAGAAGAGAACTATACCAATTCTTCGACTCCCAAGTAAGCACAGTCGCACCAAGATATGCTACAGCAGCAGGGTTTGCGACAATTTCGACCGTGGCAGGATTCGTTTCGTTTGTGTCACCAGACGTTGCGCAACCCAAATCGAGTAAATCAATAAATCCGTCACCATCATTATCAAGACCATCTTCGCACTGATCAAGAGAGTAGACATTTACTGTGTCTGACACACTTCCTCCTTCATATACACATGTAATAGTATATGTAGCATCTTGTGTAAGTGGTCCCGTAGAAACTGCTCCTGAAGTTGTTTTTGATCCTGACCACGATCCACTTGCAGTACATGAATTTACATGTACTGCATTCCATGAAAGTGTCGTTGATTGCCCTGATATAACAGAGGAAGAAGCAGCTGTTATTTCAACCCTTGCAGAAGGATCAACGACATTGAAATCAACACGCCCCGTTTCCTGCGTATACCACACATCAATACCACGGCTAGGATACCTCACTGAAGAACAGTCATACTTCATATATCTAAAACAATTACTCCTCAAAGCATACGGCGCACGTTCTCCGGGTGTATATTCACCATATGTTCTTGCGTAGGATCTTATGTCATAAGGATCCTCATACAAATCATTACCAATTTTTCTGACGGAAAGAGGGAATGTGGTCATGAAATGATTCTTCACATAGGTAGCTGCATTCAATGTAGAATCTCCCGCAGCAATTCTTGCATTATATGTATCAACAATATATGACGTTTGTGTAAGTATGGCCGTTTTATCCGATGAAGATTTCGCATTGAATGTCGAAATTCCCGCAAGCCGTTCTGATTCAATTGTATTCTTTAAACCTGAATCTATTGCTTCCAACCGTAAATCAAAATGATACGGTCCCATATCAAGAGGCGCCGTACGAACAGCGGTAATCACACCACTCCAAAAATCACTCCATGAATGTTCTCCTGTATACGTCGAATCAAAAGAAATGAGATTGGCATAATCAGAATCTTCTGGACCCTTAAAAGAGAATACTCCTCCTTCGGGAGTGTTAAGACATGCAACAACTTCCATCTGAGATTCAATATGTATTGTTTCTCCAGGAAAAAAGTCACTTTTACCAATATTAAACCACGTAACAATCTCAGATCCAGTAAGTTTACCATATTCAATCAATGTTACTCCGCCAACACTTGCTGGTCGTGAGGTCACTGTTACAGTAAAATATTGAACATCACTACCGCCCAATGCCCCTTCCCATGTTGCATAATCGACATACAGACGATACGTTCCTGGAGTACTCGGCGTAATAATAAGTTCTTCGGAATCTGAGTTTATCCATGTCGAAGAATTTTCCCACCGCCAATACAAGCAGGAACCATCAGAAGCAAACGCAGAACACGGAGTATTTTCTGCAGAAAGGTCGATTAGACTTTGTGTAAAGTAAGAAGATCTTGATATACTAGCCCTGGTACAAGTTGTACGCCCGGATTCTGGATCGGTAACACAATAAAATGTCTTTACAAGTGGATCTTCAACAATGGGCGTTTCATCCACTGGAAGACCATTTCCCCCTCCATAAACAACCTTTCCTCCCAATATTAATACGAGGAAAAAAACAGCTACAAAAAGTTTTTTCCAATCAATATATTGTTTCTTTTTCATCACGATAACAAAAACAACTGTGAGAATAAGTACAATAAAAAGTGTCACCCAGAAAAACCACCCTCTTTCTGACATACCTGTTGAAACAGTATACTCATCAAGACGATTTCCTATACCATCCGAAATTAAAGCCGTTATACGTGCATTCTCACATGTTCGAGCTATATTTATTTTTTCTTCCCCAACAGACACACTTCCTTTATCAATATCGGTAAGTGTAATCACTGCATCATCGGCACATCTCGCGCCTGATTCATCTGCAATTGTCAATGTAATTGTTGTGCCCGATAAATTTCTATCACCTGCGCGTGAGCCATCAAATTGATCCGTGATACCCGCAACCAGATATGAAACAATCGCTACATCTCCTTTCTCATAAGAACGTTTGTCAAGACGAATGTTCTGAACAGTAGCCGAATCTCCTTGCAATACATAGTGTGCAACAACAGGAATCCCCACTTCACTTCCTTCTTGTCTCCATGACACTTTTACATCGTATGATTGAGGTTTTTTTGCGAGAGGAATCACTAAACTAATAGTGGAAAGACCATTAGGAAGAGACACGGTGTCACTTTGAACACTTGTCGAAAGATTTCCAAATACAGTCCGTTCATATGTTTCAATATATGGAATGACAGAACGATTATCTCCTCTATTGTTTACTGGACAAGTCAATACAAGCGTTTCTGTTATCCCCACATCTACTCCCTGAGAAAGAGAATATTTCGTTGGCTGACCTTCGACAGATAAATAGCACGATGACGGATCAACGATGAGCGAACCTTCTTCTTGTAGAAAACGGACAGTCCCAACAGTTCTTCCAGATAATGGTAAACCACGCACAGTCTCGGCGTATACACGCACGTCGTATACACCACCAAGGGCATCAGGGGCTTTATATTCAACTTCTCGTTTTATCGTCTGACCAGAATCTAACACGAGTGTTTCATCAAATATTTTTCTATCAACAATCCTTCCCTCACCAGAGGGTTTCCCTGGAACTATTTGAAGTACTTCAATAGCATACCGGATATCTGGTTGTACATCCTCACCACCATTAGAAAGAGAAAAATTTATGTGCAAAACGTCTCCTTCTTGTGAAATGAGTTCAGCATCATGAACAGCAATAGACGCAACAACTACAGCATCTTTTGGTGTATGTAAAATATTTGATACAGAAGAATCATCTACTACATCCGTAATAGAGGCATCTTCCGCAATATCAAAATCAAGAGATTCTGTTTCTTGTGCCCTTACAATAGGACTTGAGAAGACAATAAGACAGAGAGAGAGCAGAAAAACTCTCAAGGATACAGACATAGGATTATGTAAAAATGTGTCTATTAATATTCACCTTTCATTCAGTATACCAAACAAAAAACGCTTCTGTGAAGCGTTTTTCAAAAAACTGTGCATAACTTTATTCATCATCATTGCCTTCGCCTATAGTCGGATGTTCAAAAGCTGCGACAATAGCCGTAATATCTCCTCCCAGAATCTCTTCAATATTGTGCCAGGACTGCTTAATACGATGGTCCGTCACACGGTTTTGAGGGACATTATATGTGCGAATTTTTTCTGACCGGTCACCCGTACCGATTTGGTCGCGACGCGTATCGGCATGTTTCTTTGCGTCATCTTCGTCTTTTTTGGACTGTAAACGTGTCGCAAGCATACCAAGCGCTTTTTCACGATTTTTCAATTGAGTACGTTCACTCTGACACCGGACAGTAATGCCTGTTGGTTTATGTGTGAGACGAACAGCAGTTTCTACCTTGTTTACATTTTGTCCTCCCGCGCCTCCTGAACGAGAAAACTCGATCTCCAAATCTGCAGGGTCAATCACAATACTCGTTTTCTTTCGCACGGGCATGATAGCAACAGACGCGGTTGATGTATGAATACGCCCCTGCTTTTCAGTCGCGGGAATACGCTGCACACGATGTACACCCATTTCATAGCGAAGTTCTTTATAACATCCGACACCTTTCATTTCAAACGACGCCTCTTTGTATCCATCCATTTCACTTTCCGATTCATCAAGAGCACGAAATGACCATCCTTTTCGTTCTGCATATTTCCCATACATATCCGCAAGTTCACGTGCAAAAAGCGCAGCTTCTTCCCCTCCCGCACCCGCGCGGACTTCAAGAATCAATTCATTCGGAAAAAGGTCTTCTTCTTCATCTGCCTTGAGTATCCCTGCGACTTGCGCGAAAAGTCCTTTTCGTTGTGTCTCAATCATTGCCAAATCCTCCGCAGCAAGTTCTGCCATCGATAGATCTGCAGCTAAGAGTTCCCGCGTTGCTTCTTCTTCTCGTGTCAAACGTTCAAGTTCAGACGCAAGAAAGGCCGTCTTTGGGTTTTCCCGAAGTGCCGTAATATCGATATCGTGTTGTTCTTGTATATCTGCCATAAGATAAAGTATACCAAAGAAGGAGCCGCCGCGTCCCTATGAAGGGACGCGGCGGCTCCTATTACCACGTTATTTCTTGGACGCAGGCTTCTTTGCCGCTTCCATGCGACGCTTGAATTTATCAACACGTCCAGCAGTGTCAAGTACTTTCTTGTCGTCTCCCGTATAAAACGGATGACATTTACTGCAGATTTCAACAGCAATTGTTTCTTTAACAGAACCTACATCAAATGTGGCGCCACAGGCACACGTTGCCGTGGCATGAGGATAATATGTCGGGTGGATATCTGTTTTCATAGTTCTTGGAGTATAGGGGAAAATAGAATGATAGTCAAGTTTTTATACGTATTCCGCGTAGGTTCAGCGACACTCCGCGTCTATTCCGCATAGGATCTACTTCCCTTCCAAAATATCGATTTGTCGTTGATATTCTGTGGCAAATCCCATCACATCATCTCCATAAAACGCATATGATGGATTTTCTGCATTCTTCCATCCCGCAAGATATCGCAACGCGGCGAGACGTTCAGCAGCATAAGTACCTTTTGCCGCACCGTTATCTTTCAGCAGAACTGCCGATGCGGTAAATGCATCGAGTGGATTCCATGGATTGGGCGGATTATGCCCTGTCAGTGCAGCGACACGATCCTTGTACATGACCCATGTTGACGGAATAAATTGTGCTGGACCCATTGCTCCTCCCCATCCATACCATGCCTTTTTTGAAACAGGCATCGTATCAGGATTAAGTCCCAAGCCTGCGCAGATTTCCTTAAACACTGGTACATCACGTGTTGGATGCATGTCCGCACTCCATGTTCCCGTACCAACGTTGGCGCCGAGATTTGTCTCTTCACGAATGATGCCGAGAATAAGTGCGGGACGAACACCTGTCGCCTGTGAAGCCACCTTCGCATAATCAAGGGCTTGTCCAAAAGGAATTGCTGCTGATCCGCGCATCGCGAAGAGCTCACTCTTGATAACGGCAGCGTTTTGTTCTTTATTAGCAAGAAGCTCTTGATAGAGTTTTTCTTGTCCTTTTGTTTCTTTGAGTACCTGGTTACGCTCAACACGCTTTTCTTCAATACGTGCTTTTTGCAACTGCTGAATTTTACGGAGTTCCATTTCTTCTGTCTTTTTCTCTTCAAGCGACATTTTTTGTTCAGATGTATAAGATTTTGTTTGTTCAATATCCGCGAAAGATGTCGAGAGTGATTGTTCAATCACATCAAACGTGTCAACATCTGAAAAAAAGTCCGATAAGTCGCGATTGGAAAGCATCACTTCAACGAGAGAAAATGAATCAAGCTCATCTGTTTTTTTAATGAGTCGCGCGAGAGATTCTTTTTCGCGAGAAAGTTTATCAGATAACAAACCAATAACTTCACCCTTCTGTCCAATCTCCCCCGTAAGACTTTGAATGGACAGATCGCGAGCACGAATAGATAGTTGTGCTTCTTTAATCTCCGCGTCAAGAATCGCGACATCACGCTCAAGTGAAACCTTTTCTTGTTGCTTTGCGCCAAGAATACTTTTTTGCGTAGCAATTTCTTTTTCAATTTGCGCAAGTTCTGCTTCAAGTTGTGCTTTACGTTCGGGCGTCAGTTGCGCGTCAACAATACGCATATCCCATGTTCCCACAATAATAAGTGCTACAAGAGATAGATATCCGACTATGCGCGTACGCGGACGTGAAAAAAGAGAGAACGTATGTAAAGATATCATGAAC
Organism: Candidatus Yonathbacteria bacterium; assembly: GCA_013334825.1. GTDB lineage: Bacteria > Patescibacteriota > Minisyncoccia > Phycocordibacterales > JACNGX01 > JACNGX01. The sequence continues at coordinate 127,030 of JAAXWR010000001.1, read as the reverse complement.
TTCTATTGTACCCCGATATGCCTTCGCGGTGAAGTGCGGTGTCCACAGGGATATACATACTCACGTCATATATAAACAGGCGCGCCCCTTCGGGGCGCGCCTGTTTATAAGATTGTATACGCATTAGACAGTTGCGTCTTCTTCTTTCTTACCTTTCTTTTCTACTTCAATCGTGGAGAAGTCTACTGCACCAGCAGTCTCTTCTTCTTCTCGTTGTGTCGCAATCGACGCAATAATTTCTTCTCCATCAAGTGTCGCCGTCACGCCTTCGGGAAGCACAATATCGGCAACTGTGATGACGCTATCGAGATCAACAAGTGACGAAATATCAATTTCAATCTCATGCGGAAGCTTGTCAGGAAGTCCTTCAACGGTGAGGTCATGGAGCACTTTCACAAGGGTACCACCCATATCTTTGACTGCAGGAGCAATGCCGACGAATTCAAGCGGTATATCGACTTCAACAGTCTTTGTTTTGTCTACCGCATACAAGTCAACATGCATAGGTTCGTCGGTAACAGGATGATAAGCAATTTCATGGATGAGAACATCATATGTCTTGCCACTCGTGACAACGACGGACACGACAGATGTTTCTCCGGCATCTTTCCACAACTTTTTAAACTCACGTGCGTCAAAAGAAAGAGACGTGTTTTCAGTCTTTGGTCCATACACAACAGCAGGCAAACGACCTTCAGCGCGAAGTGCTTCGGCAGAGGGTTGCGCAGGACGGATTGTTGCAGCAATAGTGAAGGTCATAAAGATAACGATACAAAATTAACAATAAACGATAAAAAAGCATTCCGCTATGACGAAATATCCTTTCAGAGTCGTGCACCGTATTGTACACGATTTTACATATGGGTCAATGGATTGACAATCTTGTACTTTTGCTATAAAAATATATCAACACTTCCCGACCGTCAATGATACTATCAATAAACCGTTTTCGCTTTCTCGTAGGTTTTTGGTTTTTTCACCTAAGATGGTCACTACGCATACACTACGGGGAGCGTTATATGATCGAGAAAGCGATATTTTTTAGGAGATACTATTGAAAAGAAACATCGTAAATTTTGAATACGTGTTGAAGGAATTAACTCAAGAAGAATTTCCGACATACGCCTCTCTGTTACCAGAATTCCAGAAATTCACACCTCTGGGATATGGAATGACAAAGACACGCTGTCCTCTCCTTCGAGTATTCGAAAAACCGGATCACCACCCTTCATTTGTAGTATTTTTCCCACAAAAATCAAAACGTGACCAAACCTTCCGTTGGAAATGCTACGGTTGTGGACGTCACGGCACCATTATTGACTACTACATGATGCGAAAAAAGGTCTCGTTCCTTCAGGCAGTCATTGCACTTGCGAAATATCGTGGTATACCGCTTGAATGGAAAAACATCCCACACACTGGACACTAATGTCCAGTTTTTTGTTTTTAGCAATTAAGCGCGGCGGGCTTTGAGCCCGCCGCGCTTTCGTATGTTCCCTAGCACTGTGCACTGTGCACCACGTAGGATGCACAGCAAGCCACGTGGATGCACAGCAGGCAACGTAAGATGCACAACACGCCACGCGGGTTGCAGGGTTATCCCTTTATCATACAATTCTACTATAAAAGATTTCAGACACACAGGTGTGCACGTAAACTCGGGCGGCCATAAACCACGTAGGGTTCATGGCACGCCCTGCATGCCACGTATGGCACAGGACAGGCCTACGACGTTTCGTGCCAAACATTGTGAATGGCGAGGCCTGCCCTGCACCCTACGTGGTGCAGGGCAAGCATACCAGTTCATACTTCGAAATCAATCTTGAAACTTATACTCACTTTCTTCCAAAGAGTCTCATTCGCTCTTCCGCCACCTTTTCCACTGCTTCCACCCCAGGCTGTAAATATTTATACGGCGCAACTTCGTCTGGATTGGCACGAAACGTTTCATCAAGTGTCTCACGATACGCGCGACGAAGCTCGGTACTCACATGAACAATACGAATCCCCGCGTCTATCGCGGCACGAAAATCTTCGTCTGATGTCCCTGAACCGCCATGAAGTACCAACGGCTTTCCACATACTTCGGCGATTTCTTTCACACGGGAAATATCAAGACGTGGATTGGGAGCGTGTCGCAACATACCATGGATATTCCCCACGGATGGAGAAAACAAATCAATACCCGTCTCCTCAACAAACGTGCGAGCTTGCTCTGGTGTCGTCATAGATTCAGGAGTTACTCCTTCGGGAATAGCATCGAGCACTTTTGATGAACCGCCAATATATCCGAGTTCCCCTTCAAGGAGCACATCACGTCCAGAGACACGTGCGTACGCAACAGACGCCTTCATATGAGCAACATTTTCCTCGAACGACAACTTCGCACCATCATAAATGACTGCATCAAAACCTGCGTCAATCACCTCTTCGACACGTTCCACTGAATATGTATGGTCAGCGTTTAAAAAGATAGGGTGCCCTGTTTCTTTGCGGAGACTGTCAACAACAGCAACAATTTGCCTCACACCAAAAAAATCCCGTTCCCCTTCAGAGACACCGATGATGACTGGGTCACCAACTTTGCGCGCGGCACGAACCACAGCATGTACCATATCGATACCCGTAATATTAAAATGTGCAATTGCGCGACCGTCACGAACTGCTTCACCCAGAGCTTCACGAAGAGATATCATATGAAAAAATAAAAATAAAAAACTATAAAAACTGTACTCTTGTTTTATGCGGATACTATTCAATCTGTGGAGAATCCTATGTTATTAAAAAAATAATAAACTAACAGTTATCATACCTCATACATTCACTATTCTGTGCAACACACTGCATCATCAACGTATGTATGATACCATATACACATATGTTTGGCATACCCACATCATCACGTACAGATATCGACTTTCTCGCAATCGGCGATATTGTCACAGACGCATTTATTCGCATCAATCATGCAAGTGTACTCTATGACCGCGACGGCGACGCGCAAATTTGTCTTGAGAACGGTGCGAAAATTCCTTATGAATCCGTTACTGTTCTCCCTGCTGTCGGCAACAGCCCCAATGCAACTGTATCAGCAACACGATTAGGGCTTTCCGCTGCACTCGTTACCGACCTAGGTGATGATGCATACGGCACCGACACATTCGCTACGCTTCGCAAAAACCGCATCGACACGCGTTTCGTGCGCACTCACAAAGGTTTGCAAAGCAACTATCATTACGTCCTCTGGCATAAAGCCGATCGCACCATTCTCATCAAGCACGAAGAATATCCCTACACATTGCCCGACATTGGTACACCTACGTGGGTTTATCTCTCATCTCTCGGAGAACAATCTCTCCCCTATCATGACACGATTGCAAGTCATCTGTCGGCACATCCTGATATCAAACTCGCATTTCAACCCGGCACATTCCAAATCAAACTCGGATACGAACGTCTCAAAGTATTTTACGAACGTGCTGAAGTGTTTTTCTGTAATATTGAAGAAGCACAACTTATTCTCTCTCTGCCAAGTGCCGATGGACCAACGCTTGCTGTCGCCATGCGCGAACACGGCCCGCGCATTGCACTCATTACCGATGGACCAAAAGGCGCATATATGGCAACAGAGAATGGTGTATGGTATATGCCTATTTACCCCGACCCCCAACAACCCCTTGAACGTACTGGGGCGGGAGACTCATTCGCAAGCACATTCACTTCATTCCTTGCCCTAGGCATGACTCCAGAAGAAGCACTTGTTCGCGCACCTATCAACTCCATGTCTGTTGTACAACATGTCGGAGCGCAAGAAGGACTTCTTTCTCGTGAAGAACTGGAACGATACCTTACCAATTGTCCCGAAAATTACACCCCGCAAAAACTCTCATAACAAAAAGGAGGGTCTCCCCTCCTTTAAAATGGACTGTATACTGTTGGCTCTTTTAAGTACTCCAACACCGAAGCATTCCCTTGAGATACTGGGCGTCTATTCTGCGCTTGTTCCCACGCTGTTGCCCATCGACAATTATATGGTGCGTACGGACCATCATTATCATTGCGCTCCAGACTATATCCTTTTCCAGGACGTTCTCCCATATCTTCAAAAAAATGTTGGAAACCATGTTCTCCGAGCCACCGTGGATCCACAAAAATACCTCTTTCTCCATAATCCTTAAAAAAAGGATTATTTGGATTTTTGCATCGTTGAAGCATATCTGTCCACGTACGATACTCGGCAGTATTGGACATACCATGTACGGTCGCTTTTTTCTTTCGATAACAACCGCAACTCAGTGAAGCCTCTTTTTCAACATGACTTTTCCTTGCAAAAAATAGTTTTCCGCATGCGCAACGATATACACCGTATATATTTTTACCCCGTCGATCTTTTTTTGCGTATAAACCCAAGAAAACAGGAAGAGAATGCACCACTTCTTTTTGTTGCAATGAATTCATTGTTCAAAAGTGTTTTTGGAATTTACAATAACTCTTCATAGCATATCATTGGTCATACCCTTGACGCAAAGACATACACATGCGCAAAACATGCTTTTTAGAGCATGTTTTGCGCATGTGTAGAGGGTCTTCTTTTGTTATTCTTTTAGTCCTGAGAAAGAGTTTCTAAGTATTTGTTTGAGAGAAGACTTCCCTTTATTAGTTTTAAAATATACTTCCCTTCTCATTGCATCCTCTTTTTGTTTAAATGCCTCATAAAAAATCAACTCAAACGGTCTCCGATGTTTGGTAGAGACGACCAAACCATCATTATGTTCACATAATCTTTTCTTCAAATCTGAAGAAAATCCGATGTATAACTTATCATCTTTCTTGCTTTGTAAAACGTACGTGTAGTACATATAACCTCTCTCTATATAAAAGATTTCAAACGCACAAGTGTACACATAAACTCGGGCGGCCATAAACCACGTGGGGTTCATGGCACGCCCTGCATACCACGTATGGCACAGGACAGGCCTATGACGTTTCGTGCCAAACATTGTTAATGGCGAGGCCTGCCCTGCACCCTACGTGGTGCAGGGTTATCCCTTTATCACATAACTCTATATAAAAGATTTCAAACGCACAAATGTACACATAAACTCGGGCGGCCATAAACCACGTGGGGTTCATGGCACGCCCTGCATACCACGTATGGCACAGGACAGGCCTATGACGTTTCGTGCCAAACATTGTTAATGGCGAGGCCTGCCCTGCACCCTACGTGGTGCAGGGCGGGAGATGAGGGAATCGAACCCCCGACCGCGGTTTTGGAGACCGCCGTTATGCCACTTAACTAATCTCCCGTATAAAACAGCATATCATAAAACTATATACCGCGCGATATCATCAAAATACGTCCCCTCATATCTCAGGCGATGTCTCCACCGCGGTAGATTGTTCTTTTTCCTGCGCTTCTTCACCCAATACCCCAGCCGTATGAGGAACAAAATACAATCGTCCGTCTTCTTCAGTAACCTCACCCGCGGTAATCAGATCATTTCGGATACGTGCATACGCGAGACGATAACCATCGCTACTTGGATGAAATCCATCCGCAGAAAATAGTGTATCCGCGTTTTCGGCAAACGCTTCTTCTTCTTTACTTTTATATAAATTTACAAAAAATCCCCCCTTTGCAGTTACAATACGCTCAATGTCAGGGAATATGTTTGCCGATCTTTCAGCAAGAAAGAGTGATGCAATTTTAGGTAAGAGAGGGAGAATGCTCGCGTCAATCGACGAAACCACCACAACACGAGACGAACGAATAAGCGCACTGTCCATCAAGGCAGATAGCTCACGTTCCACATCTTCTGGCTCTGTCATAAATACCACATCATTTGCTCCCGCTTGCATGAAAATCATATCGAAATCTCCTTCTGTCGCATCGAGTTGAAAACGGACATCTGCAATACGTGAACCAGATATCGCTTTGTTTATAATATCAGCATCAGGAAAATCCGTCGCGAGCATGCCTGCGATTGTCTCTTTGGGAATATACGCCCCAATACCAACCGCGGTGCTATCACCGATCACCAGTATGCGTTCGCGTGCACTGACAACAGTCTGTGAAAACGGATTGTCATATCCAACCCCAGCTTTTCCTATCGTAGGAAGAACAGCGACAGTCGCAGCAAAACGCGCAATATCAGCAAGTGTCGCGAGTAGCACAAGAATGATGAGCCACAGTATCGCTTTGCGTACATACACCCAAAATTCTTTTTTTGTCTGATGCGAAGATTGTTTCATTTATTTTTATTGTACCATAACACACGCCACACGTTCGCATAGAAACGTGTGGCGTGTTGTGTATATTTCACATATTACAGTTGTGCTGTACAATGCGGACAACGTGTCGCGTCTTTGTGTATAGACATCTTACAAAACGGGCATTCTTTTGTCATCGGAGCAACTTCAGCAACAGGTTCCGCTTTTTTTAGTTTATTTGTCGCTTTGACAATCATAAAGAGCGCCCATGCAATGATAATAAACGAGATAAGCGCATTAACAAACAAACCATAATTGATGGTCGCCGCACCTGCGTCTTTGGCAAGAGAAAGAGATTCGTACGACCCTTGAGAAAGATTGACGAAGAGATTACTAAAATCAACACCACCAAGGAGAAGCCCAAACGGAGGCATGATGATATCGTCCACAAGCGATTTTACGATTGTGCCGAACGCGGAACCGATAACAATACCGACCGCCATATCAATGGCATTACCTTTCACGGCAAACTCTTTGAATTCTTGAATGATGGACATACGTGAGGAGATTAGGAGATTAAGAAGATGGGAATGAGTTTATAGAAATTAGCTTATAGCTTGTTAGGGTCGGGCGGCTTCGCCGCCCGACGTCTAGTAATACTATCAATTAGTATAACAAAAAGAGGTCGCTTCCGCGACCTCTTTGATATTATGTGTGAATGACGAACTTTTTCTTCTTGGCGATACCCAGATACTTGTCATCCGTGACGACAGTCCCGGTTCTACGTTCCACATCGTAATAGAGAAGATGGGAACCTCCATGTTCAGGATCTATTGTCTGAAGGATAAACCTTCTTCTCGATCCGTCCTCTTGCAGAATGCCAGTTATGATACTTTTCTCCTTAAACCCAAAGGCAAGAGCTCTGGGCAGCACGCCTGCTGTTTTGATTTTGAAGACTACTTCCTTGCCTTCAAAAAAAGACATTGCGAGGTCCCACAATCCAGGACCGTCTATGATTTGTCTTTCTATGGTCGTGTTGTCAGCCATAACGGCCTCCTTTTTTTACTATTTCCTTCTTAAAATATGAGGGAGGAAATCATACCTCGTTGCCCCTCACGGGGCCACCTGACCATAACGGATCAGGAATTCTTTTTTTATTATATCATTAAGAAACAACAAGTCAATGCCTTTCCATTATACCTAAATATGCTACAATACTTTTTACTGCGTCGGTGGCGGAGTGGTCAATCGCAACAGACTGTAAATCTGTCGGCTTTATGCCTACGTTGGTTCGAATCCAACCCGGCGCACAAGGAAAAATCCCCACATGGGGATTTTTTTCGTGCGCCTGGTTGGATTCGAATCTGCAGGGGGTCGGGGGCGGCAGAACGCCCCTGTGGAGGATGACCGCGAAACCGTGGGTTTCGCGAGCGCATCGAACACAACTCTTGCAGCAGTAAGAGTTGTGTTCGAGAGCAGTGAGATTCCAATCCGGCGCACAAATAAAAACAGCGGGCGTATGCCCGCTGTTTTTGGTATTGTTTACTATATTGTTTACAGTTTAATATGTGTCGTTTCCGCTACCTTCTTTTCCTTCATCCCGGTCTTCTTGATTCTTTCTTCTTGATTCTTTCTTTTTTTCTTCCCCTTCCCTTCCGCAATCACAGAAAGTTCTCCATTTTTCATATCCACAGATACTGTTCCTCCTTCAGTTGAACCATGCGCAATGATGGCGCTCGCCACAGGATTTAAGATGGCGGTTTGAATGAGACGTTTAAGTGGACGCGCGCCATACTTCGGGTCGTACCCCTCTTTGGCAAGATAATCTCGCGCACTATCAGACACTGAAAACGTGATATTCTTTTCCACGAGACGTTTCCCTACAATATCGAGTTGCACATCCACGATGCCCCGGATTGTCTCTGGTGACAAAATATCAAAGATAACAATCTCGTCGAGACGATTCAAAAATTCAGGGCGGAAATGGTCACGAAGGGTGGCGGTCACGCGCTCTTTCGCATCCGCATACGCTGTCGTGTCATCACCGTTTGAAAATCCAATGGTCTGCATCTTGTCGATATGTTCCGACCCAATATTCGATGTCAGAATAACGACCGTATTGCGAAAATTAATACGGCGACCCTTTGCATCTGTAAGCATTCCTTCGTCAAGCACTTGGAGCAATATATTAAAGACTTCCGGATGCGCTTTCTCAACTTCATCAAAGAGTACCACGGAATACGGACGATGACGCACCGCTTCAGTTAATTGCCCCGATTCTTCATACCCTACATAACCCGGAGGAGCACCCACAAGCTTTGCTGTTGAGTGTCGTTCCATATATTCAGACATGTCCACGCGAATAAGCGCCTTGTCGTCATCAAACATAAATGCCGCAAGTGCTTTGGTGAGTTCTGTTTTACCAACTCCTGTCGGACCCAAAAACATGAATGAACCAATTGGCTTGTTCGGGTCAGAAACACCCGCGCGCGAACGCTTGATTGCATCTGACACTTTTTTTACCGCGTCGGTTTGTCCAATCACACGTTTGCCCAGTTCTTCTTCCATACGTGTCAATTTGATGGCTTCTTCTTCAAGCATGCGCGACACCGGCACGCCCGTCCACCGTGCGACGACTGCCGCGATTTCCTCTTCGGTAATTTCTTCTTTGAGAATGCGACGCTTTTTCTGCATTGATTTGAGACGTGTTGTCTTTCCTTTGAGTTCGCGATCAATAACAGGAATCTTACCATACAAAATTTCAGCCGCAGTTCCTAAATCGGCACGCATTTCAGCACGCTCCGCATCGAGACGAAGAGTTTCTAATTTCTTTTTAAGGCTACGAATATCATCGAGCAGTTCTTTTTCATTTTTCCATTTGAGTTCAAGTTCGCGTGTCTTTTCATTCAGGTTTGCAACCTCTTTTTCAATCGCATGCACACGCGCTTTGGCTTTGCGTACCGCCTCGGTATTGGCACTTGAACCCGCCTCTTTCTTAAGTGCTTCTTTTTCTACTTCCAATCGCATAACAGCGCGATGTGTTTCTTCAAGCGCAGGAGGCATGCTCTCGAGTGAGATGCGCATAGATGATGCTGCTTCGTCAATGAGATCAACGGCCTTGTCAGGCAAATAGCGTCCCGTGATATATCGACTAGACAGTGTTACGGACGAGATAATCGCGTCATCTGTAATACGCACACCATGATAGAGTTCGTATTTTTCTTTGAGTCCGCGCATGATAGCCACTGCATCCTCTACCGATGGTTCGTCGATAAAGACGGGTTGGAAGCGGCGCGCGAGCGCCGCATCTTTTTCAATATACTTTTGATATTCCTTGAGCGTCGTTGCGCCAATCGCGCGAAGTTCTCCCCGTGCAAGAGCGGGCTTTAACATATTGGATGCATCAAGCGACCCTTCGGCACCACCGGCACCAACAATTGTGTGAAGCTCGTCAATAAACAAAATCACCTTTCCTTCAGAACGTTCTACTTCTTTCATGACATTCTTGAAACGCTCTTCAAATTCACCACGAAACTTTGTTCCCGCAATGAGAAGCCCTAAATCAAGTGATACAATCTCTTTGTCTTTGAGTGAATCTGGTGCGTCACCTTTGGCAATACGCACAGCAAGTCCTTCGGCGATAGCTGTCTTTCCCACGCCGGGTTCACCAATCAAAATAGGATTATTCTTGGTGCGTCGCGAAAGAATTTCCATAATGCGACGGATTTCATTATCACGTCCAATCACTGGGTCGAGCTTGTCTTCGGAGGCAAGCGCAGTCAGATTGCGTGCATATTTGGCAAGCGCACGCGGTTTTTTTGCAGGAGTCGCGTCAGTGATGTTTTCATTGCGGAGTTCTTCCACAATACGAAAAACATGCTGTTTATCGATACGGAATCGTGCAACAATTTCACGTGCTTGTCCGGGCACATCAAGAATAGCAAGAAAGAGATGTTCTGTTGAAACAAATTCATCTTTGAGAGATTGTGCGATGCGGACAGAATTCTCCAAGACTTGTGCAAGATCTGGTGTTAAATAGATTTGATACGAAGGCGACAACACATTAGACCCATCATCAGACTCAATAGCCTCAAGGAGTGAATCCGTAAGAAGGAGTGTGTCTACATCAAGACGATCAAGTGCGGCAATCACCATTGATTCCTCCTGAAGCATGAGCGCCGTCAATAAATGTGTCGCGGAAACATGATTTTGTCCACGCTCAATAGCAAGCTCATGCGCACGACGAATGGCTTCTTTTGCCTTGGTTGTGAAGTTGTTCATTGGTGGCATCATAGATATTCAAAATAGCACAATTTTAAAGATACGTCAAATACAAACAAATAAAAACAGTGATTACTCTGCGGCAGATGTTTCAAGCAGAGCACTGATATGACTAAACGGCACTACAGAGACAACACCCTCTAGAACAGAGATGATGCCCGCACAAGATCCTGAGGACGTTACGGCAGGACCTCCCACAAAACGTGTCCCTGCGGTTATGTTGGTACCAAGAAGTCCCTCTTCAGGAATCGCTGTCAGAAGCCCAGTAACAAGCTCGACACTATCCCTTCCCCCAAGTAACATAAGTGCTTGTCCTAAACGAAGATTTGTCTCTGTCGTGAGACGAATCGCCGAAGGGGGTACCCCTCCCTCTGGGAGAGAAAGTGTGAGGATAGAAATACCAGAGACACTATCGGTAAGACGTACTGTAGCAGACGCCCGACTACCATCAGAGAGATGGACACTATAAACGGTGTCAGACACAATACCAGGCACAGTCGTGACAACTGTTTGTATGTCAAAGGCAACAACACCAAGTCCAGCATACTCTTCACCCCCTTCCACCACTGGAGTATACACACGCACGAGAGACGGACTCGCTTCGGCAACAACATCAGCAACGGTTTTTGTCCCCGATATTGTTTGTGTCTGATCTGCTTCTTTTACTTCTTCAGTAACCATACCCGTCACCGCTTCAGCACTTTGTTCAATAATACGATTGATAGTATACGTCATTCCTTGTGGCGCTTGGTCCATAAGCGAAACAGTTACAATCCCTGTCGCCATTGAAGTTACAAAACTTACAAGAAGAACGAGTAATACAATTTGTGTTTTGGTAAGATGTTCAATGTCCATAATACATACAGTATATCATACGGATATTTCCAAGACAGCATCATCCAAAAATATTTTTTATATCACAAAAATCCGCCTCACGGGCGGATGCATACACACACTACCTGTTCTCCAATAATACGGGGAACATATGCGATGAGGAAGAGAGACGTAAACAATACTAATTCTCCCATATCACCTCCCCATCCGAGGAATCATCATCTCTCCCAAGAGGGATGATTTTTTCATCACCACGTGCCAGAACATACGCGCATGGTATCCCGAAAGAATACTCGCAAGAAGCGCGAATGCTCCGGGAGTAACAAGAAGTACAAGAAACAAGAGCGAAAGAGATTCGTATTTCACGACCCCCCCTTTTTTTATTATTAAAGCAAAACTCTCTATCCATATATACACTGTGATACAAACAAAGTCAAACAAAAAACGTGAAGCATTGCTCCACGTTTTTTGTTTGAATTTTTTATAGTACGAATAACGACTTACTCACTCTCCGTCGTCACACCATCAAAATGTTCTTCGTTTTCCATTGCATCCTCTTTCGTGATATGAATCGTGCCGTCTTTGTGTTCTGCTGGACTATATACCGTATAAAGCTTCATCGTTCCATCTCCACCATTGATGATATTGTGCTTTGTCCCCGCAGGAATAACAATCGCGAAATCATCTTCAATATCGTATTCAATATCATTCAAGACTGCTTTCCCCTTCCCTTCTTCAATACGAATAAATTGATCAAGTTCATGTACCTCTTCACCAATGTCTTCCCCAGGGAGAAGCGACATTACGACAAGTTGACTATTTGGAGCCGTATATAAAACAGTGCGAAAATTTTCATTTTCTTTTGTTAATTGTTCAATATTTGCAACGTAACCATTCATAGGTGTATGTGAGAAGTTAATGCTAATATCACCAGTATACGGGAAACATGAGGGTATGAGCAAGTAAATATAAAAACCAAATTACAAGCATCAAACCCAAAACAAATCACAATAATCAAAAGACATTCGTAACATATCACAAACTTTCATTTTGTTTATAGGTCTTCCAACATGTGGTCTTCATTCTTCATTTTTTTCCGCGATGTTCTGCGTTTGTTCCGCATGTTTCCGCGTTAGTTCAGCATCCACACGGCATAGTTAAGTGCTCCTGCAAATGATATCCACACCACATACGGTACCAACAGCCAACCAGCGGTTTTATCAACGCGATAAAAGAATATCATCGTCATAAACACAGCAATCCACAAGAGAACAATGACACCAACACCTGCCAATGGATTATGCAAGCCGAAAAACGCATAGGACCACAATGCATTAAGCACAAGTTGTGTGCCATACAATACCAGTGCGCGACGGGCTCCCGACGTGGAACGCTTTTCCCATATACGATATGCCGCAAGTCCCATGAGTGTATAGAGCATCGCCCACGCGGGGCCAAACACGTACGATGGTGGAGTGAATGAAGGTTTCGCAAGTTCAGCATACCACGTCGTAATAGCGGGCATAGTAAATATTGAGCCAACAAGACCTGCAAGTTGTGCAATGAGAATGGAAATAATATATCCGAGCATAGAGGATACGTGAAAAATAAAAAACTAAAAAGAAAAAATTGAAAACAAAGTATTCTATCTTTTATGATACGCCTCTCTTGCTACATTGAGAAGCGTTCCGTGTGGATACGGTTGCGAGAAATACCTCGTACAACAAGTCCTTCGGTAAGTGCGTCCATCATCGGAGCGGGTCCACAAATATATACATCACGTTCATGAATATCTGGACATATCTTTTCAATCAATTCACCGGAAAGTTTTTGTCCACCTTGTCCTTCAGCAAAAAATACTTCTGTTCGGACTCCTGTTGTACGCATTTCTTCAAGAAGTGGTGCGTCGGACGGATTCCTATGAGAAATCAATACAACCGCGTCTTTCCCTTTTGCCTTGGCATCACGTGCGAGAGAGGATATCGGTGTCACCCCGACACCTCCCCCAATGAGACAGCATTTCTCTGTCTCCGCAGAAGCAAGGGTAAATCGTCCCAGGGGACCATCCACGATAACGCGCGTCCCGGGAACAAGTGTACGAATTTTTGATGTGACCGTCCCGTTAAAATCTTTAACGGTGATACGTATATGTTTGCCATCATACGGCGCAGAAAAAGAAAACGGGCGATGGCGCATGATTCCTCTGCGCAAAAAAGTAAATTGCGCAAATTGTCCTGCTTCAAAATGAAACTTCTCCATGTGTTTTCCACCAATATATACAGAGTATGTACTCGGTGACTCTTGCACCACACGTTCTACTTTAAACTTATGCATGAGATCATATACAAACGGTAATGCAATACGATACCCAACGAACACAAGAGCAACTTCCCCTGTAAGAAGGAGCCAAAAAATGAGAGGTCCCCCGCTCGCGAAATCACCACTTTGTATCGTGTGACCAAACGCAAGAATTGCTCCGATATACATGAGGAGATGTACTGCATACCATAAATCATACGTGAGATATTTTTTCACCGCTTTGATAGAGAGCACGCCAGCAAGAAGCATCAGCCCCGCACCCCACACCGCAGAGGAAACATCTTCCCATGATTCAAAAAATTCAACGAATTGATTTACAATATTGGCATCATTGCGAATCGCATATCCTCCCACAAGAAATATAAGATGCGCGACGATAGTATAGAGAATCGCAATACCCGCACCGCGATGAAACCGATTCATGCGGTCAAAGCCAAACGCACGCTCAAGAGCTGGTACTCGCGCAACCAGAAGAAGTTCCAGAAGTACCGCGTACCCAAGGGCAATTCCCGCCAAACGTCCGAGAGCGACAAAAACATCTCCTGTACCCTCTATAAGAAGATACCCGGAATGTGCGAGCCAAATAACTATGAGGATAACCCCTATAGCGATAAACAGCGTATACCAGAGTGCGCGAACAATACTATTTGACATATCCAACAAAAGTCAAAAGATTTGCAACATCTACTCCACGATGTGCCCTTTCTCCACTGTAATCGCTTGTCACATCCTTACCACATGAGCGGATGATAGATCCCGAACCTCCTGGATGTTCATAAATATAATTTGTCGCATTATACGCACTGCCACTAACTACCAACCAACAATCTGTTTTTGATGCATGTTGGGCAACTTGTGCCATCGTTATGCCACTTGGCGTTGTTGTCCCACCCGTAGAAGAACCTGATTCTGTCGTAGAAGTAGTCGTCGTTCCCCCTGTTGTCGGAGAACCACTTGGAGAACTTGATGTTGATCCTGTCGTCGCAGTCCCCGGCTTCTTTGTGACAGATGTTGGGGAAGTTGTCTGTGTTGTGGGAATAGTATTCTCCTCAGAAATCTCACCTGTTTCATTTGCTTCATTTTCAATTGTATTTTCAGCAAGTTCACCTACTGGTGCCAATGCACTATCGGGGCGCACAAACACATAACTGGCATACGCAATAGCACCTATACCGATAATAGCGACAAGTGATGTAATAATGGTTGTTGTTTTTTGCATAAAATAAAATATGATGGATTAAATGCTATGATATAAATATTATTACGCATTTCCATGATGACTCTTTCAAGTATATCAAAAGATAGTTATTTCACATAACTAACATATCCTCAAACTACCATCATCATACGTATGACTTATTACAAAAGTCGTGTTACGAGCGCGGTCATCTGAGCTTTTTTCTTTGGGTCGCTCTCCGCAATAAGAAGAGTAAGCGCGGTCAATGTTGCAGGGGCAATCATGCGTCCACCTTTCACACGAAATGTTCGCAAAAACCATACAAAGGAAAATGCGCCCGAACGCTTATTACCATCAGAAAATGGATGATTCTTCACCATAAAATACAAGAAATGCGCAGCCTTTTCCTCAATCGACGAATACACATCTTTACCACCAAATGATTTCATGACATTTCCAACAATACCTTCCACATTCCCCTATCCACGTTCAGACGCAAAAAGCTCCGTCGTTTCTCCTTTTTTCATGAAACTCATCTTCAAGTCACCAATTGCCCTTAAAAGTTTTTCTGTATCGAGGGTTACTTTTTTCTTACTCGTCTGTTTGAGAGAAAGTGTTTCTTTATCATATGCGTCGAGTGATACCCACACGTCGGCAAATTCTTTCACCAGTTCAAGAACGTTATTTGGGTCAAGTGCGACATGCTCAGGTAAAAGCGCTTGGATATTCCTTACGTCTTTGATAAACGCATCATACTGTGTTGCAATTCGTGATGCGTTAAATGTGTATCCTTTCACTATATGATCACGGAGTGTCTTGGTCGCCCACTGGCGAAATTCTGTCGCCGTTTTTGAATTAACCCTATACCCAACAGAAAGAATCATATCGAGATTGTAGTGCATCACATCGCGAAAAACTTCACGATGTCCTTCCTTTCGAACTATCCGAAAATTCCGGATAGTTCCTTCTTCTGTCAATTCTTTCATTTTATAAATATTTTTGATATGTTCATTTACCGTTCTCACATCAACCCAAAAAACATCAGCAATCTGCGCCTGGGTCGCCCATACGGTCTCATGCACATTATCCCCCCGAAGCTCAATAGCTCCCGACTTTGTTTGATACACGACAACATCGCGCGTCTTTTCTTTCACGCGTGTTGACGTCGATGATTTTGATCGTGTCACATGCTCTGTGGGGGCTACTATTTTCATTACTTTCTTTTTCATATCACTAGGATATCACGAGGTACAATACCATTACATCAATCACTCACCCACATACTGCGGACATACGACCGTACATTTCTTTTCTAAACACAATGACGTATAGGGGCAGTTTGAACGTACAAGATACTCAGCCGATGTGATGCATTCTTCATGTTCTTTGCAAGCAATGTTCGTAGTTTCTATTACTGTATACTTCTCTAACGTATACCCGAGAGGCAATGATTCGCTTTCTTGCGCGACACTTTCATCAAACAATGCATCTCGCGTCATTACATACCCAACCACCGCAATAACAGCACATATAAAAAATACGACGATAAATTTTTTTAAAATGTACACCATACCAATACTATGAGAACACTACATTCTTAATACACTCATCATACCATAAAAAAGAGAGCGCACGCGCCCTCATGATGTAGTTCCTTTTCTTTTTTTTGCTCCGACGAACTTTGCAAGTTCGTCATCGATCGGGACAACAACGTTATATTCTGTCGGGGGATGTAAACCTCCGAAAAAATCCTCTCGTTCTTTTTTTCTCTCTTCTCTTTTTTTGGAAATTATCATTCCCAAAACTCCAAACGCTGAAAAAGAGGAGAGAATCGCGCAAATAACAAATGTATTTGCAAAAACATCCTGTTCCATACTTCCTCCGTTTTATCTTTTTTTTTGCACATATTCCACCAAACCATCAGGAAGTGGGATGCGTACATTATTTTTTGTAGATGGATACAACGGTTCCCGTCGTTCTCGTTCTCTCATCTCTTGTCCTTTCCATACGAATCGCAATATCCGTATGAAATTAACAAAATGCAGAAATACCAGTCCACACAACATGTACAGTACATACATTGGGTTTATGCACATAATTCCTCCATTTCAAAAACATTTTCTTAAAACTTCTTCCATCAGAATACGCTTTTTTTATATTCATGTCAATTAATATACATTTCTATAATAATATTTCACCCGCAATCACATCCACAAGTGACAACGCTTCCGTGAGTGTGTACATATGCCCCATACCAGGAACCACGACGAGTTTCGCATCAGGGATGAGCGCGTGCAGACGCTCTCCATGCGCAACAGGGAAACACGGGTCGTTCTCTCCATGAATAATGAGTGTCGGCACATGAATGTCTTGCACAAGTTGAGTCCGCACAGTGGAACGTGCGACTGCTGGACCATGATTCCATGCCGACGCCGGGTGCGGCGAATGTGCGTCAATATCGGCAAGCATCGCAACGAGCGCTTCCCTATCCGCGCCCGCGAGCGGTCCACCACAGATAACTTCCCATCCGCGCATACGTGCTTCAGCAAATCCTTCGGGTGTTGTCGGCGGATGCTCTGCCACATTTTTGAGGTACGCCAGATACCGTTCCTCGGGAAACGGCAGGTCATACTCCCCACGTCGTGCGAATGTCGTCGCCTCCATATACGGACGATGATCAACAGTTGTTGAGATGAGCGTGAGCGAGAGAACGCGGTCGCCATGGCGTGCGCCAAGAATCTGTCCGATATATCCGCCCATAGAGAGCCCGACGATATGCGCTTTGGCAATACCATATCCATCAAGAACCGCGAGCGCATCGCTCGTGAGGTCGTCCATGTCATATGGATGTATAGCAAAATCAACGACAGAAGATTGTCCCGTGTCGCGATGATCATACCGAATAACGAAAAACCCCCGCGCAACAAGTGCTTCACAAAAAGCGTCATACCAACACAACCCCGGATTCATCGCACCCATGATGAGAAGCACCGCCGGATCAGTGGGATTGCCAAGCGATTCGGTGAAGATGCCCAGGTCGGCAGATTGGACGTGTTTTTGGGTGAAAGGCATAAAGTTAGATTATACCAAATACTTGACAGAATACACTCAATTGTATAGATTGCCCCATGAACAAAGTACCTGGCAAAACATCAACTATCACAACACTACCGACATGGACAATCTGTGTTATCTCTACAATGCGGGAAATAATTTCCTTGCAATGGATCTCGTCGAGAACTTCCCGCAAAAAGAAGGCGAAAACAAACTCGAAATTGATCTGGAGAAAAATCTCTGGAGATATATGCGATCAGACGGATATATACAGTCGCATGACTGGCACAAAATAGGAGAACGCTCCTACGACAACAAATCCGTCCAAATTGTTTTCGACAGAACGGATATTGAGCAACTAAAAGAGGCGTTCTCGGTCGCCTCCCACAACAATTCAAGACATGACACCTACGAAGGTGACGACTGACAAACATACCGAAATAATACTGGACGGGTAACCGTCCAGATTTTTTACAAACCTCGCATCCGTCTCCTCAAATCAAAAAAACTATGCTACACTGTCCAAACCAAGCACTTTCCTAAAGGCGCTTGTTATATTGGAGAGGTGCCGGAGCGGTCGACCATGGGAGCTTCCGGGTCTCGCTCCCATCCCAGCTAAGGCGTGAGGCGAGCAATCGTCATCACCGAGAAAGCTAAATAATACAAAGAAATAATTTGGAGAGGTGCCGGAGCGGTCGAACGGGGCACCCTGCTAAGGTGTTAGGCGAGCAATCGTCTCGAGGGTTCGAATCCCTCCCTCTCCGCAACATAATGAGCCGGGCGAGAATTCGCCCGGCGATTTATATGTTGCGAGAGAGGGAGGGATTCGAAAAAGCCGCGCGCGAAGCCCGACAAGATTTATCTTGTCGGAGCGCGGCGACGGGGTCGCGAGTTCTTAGCGGATTGCGAATACTTGGAGCAATATGCTTAGAACTGGTGACCGAATCCCTCCCAGAAATGATTCGCCCGCCCAGCCCTTTTTGAAAGAGCTGGGCGGGTCCGCGCACCCCGTCCTTTGCGGAGCAAAGAGCGGGGATGTCGCGGAAAAAGGTTCTCCCATATGTTTGAGGTGCTTTGCTCCAAAAAAATGGAAAACCTGTACTGCTCCTGTAAGGAGAGAATCCCTCCCTCCCTCCCCTTTTTCGGCGGTGCGTAGGAGCGGAGCCGACAAAAAATGGAAAGGAAAATTTTGGTTTTGGTTCCGACGCTTCATAAAAATACTGTTTTGCGCACTTGTATTATAGCTTAACATTGAGCCAAAACACAATAGAATGCTATAATACCAATGTTGATAAGTTTTCATACATTATGGCAAAAACCACAGCACAAAAATTTGGCGAAAACATGAAAAAGATTCGGCTCGAAAAAGGCATGTCGCAAGGCGACATTTGCCGAGATTTGGGATTAGACCGAGCATATATTAGCAATGTCGAGAACGGCAAACAAAATCTTACAATTAGGACAATGGAAAAGGTCGCCAAGGTGCTTAGCGTGAGTATCGATACCCTTTTGAAATAATTATGACAAAGATCAAAGATATTCCAAAAATTGATAGACCGCGAGAAAGATTTCTCAAGAAAGGTCCTGAAGCACTTTCAAAAAGTGATCTTTTGGCTATTTTGCTCGGTAGCGGTATCAAAGGCACGAATGTTCAAGAATTGTCTCAAGAAATAATTAGGAAATTTGGCAAAAACTTTTTGAATATTACCGTTGATAATTTGCAAGAAATCTCTGGAATCGGACAAGCAAAAGCGTTGCAAATTGCGTCAGCAATTTCTTTAGTAAAAAGATTTTATGCAGATGATCGGACAAACGAAATAAAAATCAGTAATTCTCAAGATGTTATCTCTTTAACTTACGATTTGAGAGATAAGAAAAAAGAACATCTCGTTTGTCTGTATCTGAATGCAAGAAATATTTTATTAAAAAAAGAAGTTATCAGTGTTGGACTTCTTGATAAGACACTACTGCACCCGAGAGAGATTTTCTATCCTGCAACAGAACTTAACGCCGCAAGCGTGATTCTTATACACAATCATCCGTCTGGTGATTCAACGCCGAGCGAGAAAGATATTCAAATTGTTGAAAAAATAGCACAAGCAGGAGAAATAATGGGAATTTCTGTCATTGATTTTGTCATTGTCTCTCAAAAAGGATATTACAGTTTTTACGAAAAACTAAAGGATCAAAATAAAGGTTTTGATTATGTCGCTGACGGGATGCAAGAAACGCTGTTTGGTCTATTAGAAATTGAAAAACCGACTTACGAAGTAAGTATAAAAAAAATTGATAAACATTACTTCCAGCCCCAAGCATCAAAAAGCGGGTATTTCCAACTTCAAAACAGAAGATATTTGGGAAATAAACACAAATTGCTTGGATTTATCGAAGACATAATTTCTGAAAAATGTGGATCAATCAATTCACTTTGCGATATTTTTGCAGGCACAGGTGTCGTTGGAGAAAGGTTCAATAGTCCAGAAATCAAAATCATTTCCAATGATTTTCTCTCAGCAAATTATGCTTGCCTATATGCGTTTTTGGGAGTCAATCGGGACATGCGACAAGGCATCTCTGAAAAGATAGAGGTTCTTAATAATTTATCGAACGACAAGGAAAACTATTTTTCTGAACATTTTGGCGGGACGTATTTTACAAAAGAAAACGCAAGAAAGATTGGGGCAATGCGTGCAGAAATTGAAAAGATAGCAGAAAATGAGGAAGAAAAAAATATTTTGATTTGTTCCTTGCTTTATGCTGTCGATAAAGTTGCCAATACCGTTGGTCATTATGACGCTTTTCGTAAAAAGCTAGACATGTTGCAGCCCATAAAGCTTTTGATTCCTGATGTTGATTACATTCGCAACACAAATAATGAAATTTATAGAGAAGACGCAAATACCCTTATCAGAAAAATTTCTTGTGATGTTTTATACGTAGATCCACCATATAATTCACGTCAATACTCGGATGCCTACCATCTTTTAGAAAATCTTGCGGAATGGAAAAAGCCAGAGGTTATTGGGATTGGTAAAAAAATGGATCGCTCTCACATTAAAAGTGACTATTGCCTAAAAAGTGCAACGAGTGCTTTTGCAGACCTTATCAGAAATGCAAACTGCGAGCATATTTTACTTTCATACAATAATACTGGAGATTCCAAAGATGGGCGTTCTAATGCGCGTATGAGTGATGATGAAATTCTACAAATTCTAAACGACAAGGGTGATGTTGAGATTTTTGAAAAAGATTACAAAGCCTTTACGACAGGAAAAAGTAACGGAGAAGATAATGCGGAACGCATTTTCTACTGTAAAGTAACAAAATAATTATGAAAAAACCCTGGTCAATCACAACAACATTACGAAATCCTGAGAGATTGAGAAATTTCTTGATTGTTTTGCAACAGCTTGAAAATTTTGAGTGGAATCTTGAGAACCAAAAGAAATATCAAATTTTGCTGATCCAGAACAGAATATACGGTTATGGAAGTCGCCAATTCTACAATGGACTTATGCAAGATCATGTTGATTTGGTTGATGATCCATCAAGAGACATCTCTCTTGAGCAGGCGGAAGAAATTTTTAATGCGAAAAATTATGAAGATCCTGCAATGCGTGGGAGGCAGTCAATGAACCCTCTCAAAAAAATAGGGCTTGTCGCCATCGAAGATAACAAGGTAAAAATAACAGAATTAGGAAAATTATTTCTAAAAGATGATTTTGATTTTGGAGAAATATTTTTTAGAAGCTTCTTAAAGTGGCAAATACCAAATCCAGACAGTCGAGATTATCAAGATAACGGAGACTACGATATCAAACCGTTTATAGGAACACTCCATTTAATCAACGAAGTTAACCAAAAAGAGACTGCGCGTGGCAACAATGCAAAAGGCATTAGTAAAAAAGAATTGTCTCTCTTTGCTCCTACTTTGATACATTATCAAAGTATCAGCATGTATGCAGAAAAAATCATCACCTTGCGAGATGAATTAAGTGGCAAAACAAAGCAGGAGCAAAAAGAAATATTTGATGCTTACAAACGGCGGTTTGCAAGTGATTTTCTAGAAACCGATGATGAACAAGAAATAGGTGGCTTATTAAGCAATTTGCAAGATTATGGAGATAATGCAATCCGTTATTTCCGCTTAACTCGATACATTCATATTCGTGGCGGTGGTTTCTATGTTGATCTTGAGGAAAGGAGAAAAATCGAAATTGATTCTCTGCTTGCATATGATAACGCACAAGCAAAACATTTCGAATCAAAAGAAGATTATCTTGCTTACATTTCCGATATTTCGGAACCGAAACTACCTTGGGAAACTGCAGAAAAATATAATGAGATTGCCGAAAGACTTATTGAGGAAATACGTGAATACGAATCTACTTTGCAGGAAGATAATCTTGAAATTAAGAGTCACCAGGAAATGCAGGTTGATGAACTAAGAAAATATATTACAGAATTGAGAGTATATAGACGAGAACTACAAAACGCAGAAAGTCACAGTAAATCTCAAGCGATTGAACAGGTCGAATCTTACATAAATGATCTTGAAAACATTTTTGATTTTGATGATCGTCCGATCTTACTTGAAAAATTATCTGCACTTGGATTGCACGCTTTAAATGATGCATTGAAAATTCAACCAAACTATCCTGTCGGTGACGACAATGAACCAACATTTACTGCCCCCGCAAACACACCAGACATAGAGTGTTTTTACGATAGTTTTAATGCCATTTGTGAAGTCACGATGCTGAATGGTCGCGATCAATGGTACAACGAAGGTCAACCAGTTATGCGACATTTACGAGACTTCGAACAAAAACATAATAACAAGCCTTCCTATTGTCTGTTTATTGCCCCGAAGTTGCACAGAGATACAGTAAACACTTTCTGGACAGCAATAAAATACGAGTACGAGGGACAACCACAAAGAATCATACCTCTTTCGATTAGACAATTTGTTTCTGTGTTGAAAGTGTTGGTGCAAATGAAATCAAAAAAGAGATTTTTGCAACACTCAGAAATTGCTCGCCTGTATGATGAAATCTTGGAGTCATCAAAATTATTTAGCGATTCAAATGAATGGTTACGAAATATTCCAAATACCATTTCAGTATGGCAAGAAAGCCTTATTTCTCAAACATAAAACATGAAAACAAATATTATTTACAATGGAGACTGTATAGACACTCTCAATAAAAAGGTTGAGGAAAAATCTATTGATTTGGTTTTTGCTGATCCTCCTTATAATCTATCTGGAAACGGTTTGCACTGGAAAGGCAACAAGACTGGCGGAGATTGGTACATGGTCGACGAAGAATGGGACAAAATGTCTGCACCGGAATATTTACAATTTACGAGAAAATGGCTGGGTGCTTGCGATAGAGCTTTGAAAGATAAAGGATCAATTTATGTCGCCTGTAGTTATCACAACATCGCGGAGGTGATGATTGTATTAAAACAACTTGATTACAAAGTAAATAACGTCATCACTTGGTACAAGACAAACGCCATGCCGAATATGACAAGGCGTGTCTTCACACACTCAACTGAGTTTGTTATTTGGGCTGTAAAAGGAAGTGGATGGACATTCAACTACGAAGAAATAAAGAAAATAAATCCTAATAAGCAAAAGGACGGAAACCTAAAACAAATGCGTGATTTCTGGGAACTTCCGCTTGTCCAAGGAAAAGAGCGCTTGCGTGGCGATAATGGTCGCGCATTGCATCCTACGCAAAAGCCTGAGGAAATGCTCACGCGTATTATTTTAGCAAGCTCCAACAAAGGCGATATTGTTCTTGATCCATTTTTGGGAAGTGGCACAACGACATATGTAGCAAAAAAATATGGTCGAAAATGGATTGGAATTGAGCAAGATAAAGAATATGCAAGAATCGCCAAGCAAAGAATGAAGAAATAAATTTGTATGATTAGTAAGATATTAAAAATTGAGGGGTTGGGAAAATTCAAAAACTTTGCCAATGGTGGCAATGACGATTTAAGGTTTCTTAAACATACAATCATTTTTGGTTACAACACCTATGGTAAAAGTACCCTAACCACCATTTTTAGATCTCTCAAAAATTCTGATCAGAAATGTATAAAAGGAAAGAAAAGTTTTGGGCACACTGGCGACATCGTGATTGATATTTTAGATAGTAGCAACAAGCATCTAACTCTAGCAAATGGAAATTGGAATAATCCAAACATTGCTATATTTGATAACAATTTTATACATAATTCAGTTTTTGTAGGTGACGAGATAGATCATAAACACAAATCATCTTTACACGGCATCTTTGTTGGTGAAAACGTGGGACAAAAAGTCACGAAGTTAAAGGAATTGCGTGATGAACAAGATGCTCTAGAGAAACAACGTGACCAAATAAAAACAGAATATACAAAATATGATCTAGGCACATTTGATTTTTTCTTGAAAGCCATAGAGATTACAAATATTGATGAGGAGGTTGAAAAGAAAAAAGAAAAAATTCAAAGACTAAAAAATAGTGATGCACTCAAGCAGTTAGTACCAACATCACCTCTTGCAAGTACGTTTGATAATTTTTTTGCTGCAATGCAGAAAACCCTGGACACATCCGCTGAAAAGAATATTGATGAACATATTCGCAATCACTGGAATGATGAACATGCGTCAAAGAATTTTCTGGCAGACGGTGTCACCTTGTTGAAAAAAGATTCAGATGCATGTATATTCTGCGGACAAAATCTTGCACCAGTCACCGATCTGATTAAGGATTTCAAAAAAGTCTTCGGGGAAACTTACACAACAACACGACAAGAAATAGAAACATACGGAGAGAGATTCTTGCGCTTTGATCCAGAAGCAGAAATAGCGAAATTCACTTCTCTCGGGGTTAAGTGTGAAGATATTTTAGATAAAAAACTATTGTTGGAAAACAAAAAAGCTCTTGATGAAGATGTTGCAAAAAAACTAAAAAATCTGAATCATCCTATCAATTGTGAAGCGGAAGACAGTCATTTTCAAGTATTTGTTTCAGAAATCAAAAAATTACATTCAATTTTAAATGAATTAAAAACACAAGAGTTTTCTGCTCTCAAATTACAAGGTCTTGAAAATGAATTGAAACAGTTTCAATTGTCGCAATACCGCCATAGTAAAGAAGGTGTAACTCTCGCAGAAAAATACCAGCAAGCTGGAAAAGCTGTTGAAATGAAGAAAGTAAAAATTGATGCATTACGGAAAAAGATAGACAAGATAACGAAAAGTACAATTGAAAAGAATCAGGAACAAATCAACATGGTCTTGAGGGATGTTTTAAAGGCAGATTTTACAATACAAAAGTTAAATAGCAAATCAAATCTCACACGATCTGATGCACACTTTCTTGATTATGAGTTTGTTATCGATGGGGAAACAGTACCAATTTCCAATAAACGTTCTCAGTCAGATGAAGAGCCTTTGGATAAAGCGTATTTTGGAAACACACTCAGTGACAGTGATCGAAGACTCTTAGCAATGGCTTTTTTCATTTCAAGTCTTAAAACGGATTCAAATTTGAAAAGTAAAATAGTCATTCTAGATGATCCTTTTTCAAGTTTTGATTCAAACAGAAAAGACTATCTAGCAAAAGCAATAATTGATATTAGAAATGAGAGTGATGATTTACCAGAACAGGTAATTATCCTAACTCATGATGATAGTTTTTTGGGAAGACTGCAAGAAAAGTTGCCTTCTTCAGATACGAAAATACTAAGAATTAAACATTCTAAAACATTTGGTTCAGTACTTGAAGAATGTGACGTGGATGAGTTGATTGAAGAGCAGTATTTCAAAGATATCAAATATATTAAAGATGCGGCAGATAACTCTCGTAATGTAGACGAAGCCATAGGAAAAGTCCGAAAATGTCTAGAGAGAATCTTGAGACATAAGTATTACTTCATGCTTGATAAAAGCACGCTTGCAGACGGGAGCATATCTGCGTATCTAGAAAAAATCGATGGAAAATGTGCAGTCAAAGATGAGATTCTAAGTAACAACTGGCACGAGCATATGCACGATCAACACGAGACCATTAAATTGCGTGAACCAGAAAAAATACAAAAATTGAAGGACTTTCTCACACTACTTGAGAAAGTTTAGGGGGCACTGCTTGTGCGCGCACTGGTTGGGTGGGGCAAGCATATATAAACTTATTTATGCCTCAACACAATCCGCTTTTCTAGAATTACCACGGACTTCAACGAAGCCATAGAGCGAATACGAAGCAAACACGGGAGAGGCTCTGTGAGCGAATGCGAACGGACAATGTGAAATGACTGCGAAATGTGAACGGAGGGTAAACCCACCGCAAAACGCGGATACGATTTTTTTGTCCCTATTCAAAATGCATCTCTTCCGCGTCTTTGACTCTTTGCGCAATAAGTGGGTGCCTCTGAAAATCAACATCTTCATCCAACATACGCGTCGCTTCATTGCGCGCTGCCTCTACCATAGGAAGATTTTTGATTGCTTCCATGCCGACATCTGTCACGCCCCATTGCTTCCCTCCTCCCAGTTCGCCCGAGCCTCGCAATGATAAATCCATTTCCGCGAGTGCGAAACCGTCACGCGCTTTTACAAATGCTCCCAATCGTTCAGACGCAGTAACTGCGCCTGAGTCAGTAAACAAATAACAGTGCGCCTGATATGCGCTTCGTTGCACACGCCCGCGCAATTGATGGAGCTGTGCCAAACCAAAACGCTCCGCACCCTCGATAATAATCTCCGTCGCATTGGGGACATTCACACCCACCTCAACAACAGATGTCGCGACAAGTATATCTGTCTCCCCCGCCGCAAAACGCGCCATCGTCGCATCTTTTTCTTTCGGTGTCATTTTACTGTGCAGAATATCTATTGTCTTGTCAGGAAAGATATTGCGCTTGAGACGCTCCGCCTCGGCCTTCACCGACTTGGTATTGAGCGCTGCCGCTTTGTCCGGATCTGGTTCGTCAATACGCGGACATATCACATACGCTTGTCGTCCTTCATCGAGAGCAATACGCATATGCGTATACACTTCATCACGTCTATCGGGAGGAATCACCGCAGTTTTCACATCCTTGCGTCCCGCAGGCAATTCATCCAAAAGTGTGAGGTCAAGATCACCATAGATAGTGAGTGCGAGCGTGCGCGGAATCGGTGTCGCCGTCATCGACAGCAGATGCGGAACATACGCGGAAGGTCGCGAAGTACCATCTGCATTATTCTGCGTATGTTCCGCTTGAGTCTGCGTAGTGTCCGCGTCACTTCCGCGTATCAGCGCTCCGCGCTGATGTGTACCGAATCGGTGTTGTTCATCAATGATAGCGTATGCAAGATGTTTAAACTTCACGCTCTTTTGAATAAGTGCATGTGTGCCGAACACAATCGCGATTTCTCCACTTGCCACCCATTTCAAAAGTTGCGCACGAGAAATATCCGTCGGTTTATTGGGGTCGTTTTTTGACGGAAACTTTTTACATCCACTTCCCGTAATAAGCCCCACCTGTATCGGTGTGTTTCTAAAATATTCAATAAATGAGAGAAAATGCTGCGTCGCAAGAATCTCCGTTGGCGCCATATAGGCAACCTGGAGTGTCCCGAAGTCCTGTCCTTTTGGGCGTGTGGAGACGGTGGCGTAGGCGGTCGCGGCAGCGACCGCCGTCTTTCCCGACCCCACATCTCCCTCAAGGAGTCGCGTCATCGGCTCTCCACTTCCCATGTCCGACAGTATTGCATCAATCGCGCGTTCTTGCGCTCCAGTAAGCGGAAAAGAAAACTTCTTGAGAAACGGTGCAATCGCCTCGCGGTCGGTATCAATATCAAATGCTTCAAGGTCTCGATACGCACGACGTGCCCGCTGACGTGCGAGCTGAATAAAAAATATTTCTTCAAACGCAAATCGTTTGCGCGCTGCGCGCGCATCAGCTTCTTTCTGAGGGGTATGTATCCACACGAGTGCGGTCGCGAGTGTCGGCAGATTATACCGCTTCAACATATCCTCTGGGATAGGATCTGCCAATCCATCAAGCGCGCCACGCGCAAACAATCGTTCCACAGCATGGGCGATAAACCGCGATGATACACCTCTACTCTCTGGATATACTGGCGCAGCAAACACATCATCATGCAGACCACCAGCAAAAAGTGAATTCCCCACATCAATAGGAAGTGCTTTCGTTTTTTCAAATTCCGGATTACCCAAATACAATTCTCCCGTCTTTTTTTGCTGTACACGACCGGCAAGCTTCACATAGGTTCCCTCTTTGAGCACAGCCGCAGCAAATGCCTGATGAAACCACACTGCTTTTATCTTACCTGTCCCATCATCAATCGTAATCTCGCCAATGGGAATCTTTTTCTTATATGCTTTGGTCGTCTTTGCAGATATGACTTTACCATACA
This sequence comes from Candidatus Yonathbacteria bacterium, assembly GCA_013334825.1. Lineage (GTDB taxonomy): Bacteria > Patescibacteriota > Minisyncoccia > Phycocordibacterales > JACNGX01 > JACNGX01. Next base: position 98,732 of record JAAXWR010000001.1, on the reverse strand, counting down.
CGACCGCTTCATCACCCATAACAAGGTCAGCAATACGTTTCATTGACGCAATATGATGATATCGCGCCGGAAAGTGATACAGCATATCGTGTACCGTCACAATACCAAGTGAAGCAAGTGCCTTCTTTTGTGGTTCAGACATACGGGTGTGTATGTCAATTGAGTCAGCAAGATGAATCGGCTTTCGTTGTTCTAATGTCATACGAGTATTGTAACACGAGCAATGCTCCATGACATGACAATACACGTTCTGTACCAACTCTTAATGTTGGTACAGGGCATACTCCCAAGGTTTAACCTTGGTATGAGAGATACTGGGATATGGCGGGCAATTGAACAACAACATTACACCACATTTTTTTCATTTTAAAGAGGCCCGTCCTTTCGGAATTATCAGGCGAAAAAACGTCTCGGCTATTTGATTCAGTATGAGGTGTTTGTGTTAGGAAAAGTGCCACCAAGGAATACTATTTGTTGCAATTCAAACTAGAATGTAGGAAGCAACACTTACTGCACTCACTCTATTACAATAGGTGGAAAAAAAAGTTATTCTGTAGTACCATGCTTATATCCCAAGTTATGTATTTTATATCACATAAGGGAACATATAGGGGTGCCTAGCATTCTCCTTCGCCAAGGCTTCGGAGGACACGGCAGTTGGTTACCTGCCCTAAAGCTCTGACAAGGCGAAGGAGCCCCGAACTTAAAATTTCACGAAAGAACGGAGACCGGACGTGGGCGCATAGCTCAATTGGTTAGAGCACCGAGCTTATAATGACGAATGAGAATCGATTGTATGCTTGCATACATATCGTTCGAATGATGTCATTATATGTTTATATATAATGACAAACGAAAACGTGAGAATACGTGGGCGCATAGCTCAATTGGTTAGAGCACCGAGCTTATACCTCGGCGGTTCGGGGTTCAAGTCCCTGTGCGCCCACGTATTTTTAACGTTTGAGTGCCGTCATTATATGGAACATATACCTCGGCGGTTCCAGGTTCAAGTCCTGGTACACCCACTCACGCCCAACATCCGAGCGATAGTTAAGCAAAAAACACCCTTGTGGGTGTTTTTTGCGCTTTGAGCGTAAAATTATCTTACTCGGTAAATTCGGATCTAAAGTCATCAAGGGTCATTTCTTTTCCAAAGATATCTTTCATAAATACTTTTTCTTGACCTTGCCCAATACTGTCTTCTTTAATGGTATATTTACCTTGTGCCCAACCTACAACTTCAAAAACCTGGTCATCTTTTCTTTTCAAAAATACAGCTGCTTGTTCGCCCTCTTCAAAGGAAGCTCCTCCGTTTACAATCATTTTCGTATCTTCAGTTTCCCCTCCCAATACACGCAACACTAGCTCGGAGTCTGTCAATTTTTGAGGATTATAAAGATATTCGTTAACTACCACAGTAACATCACTGAACACATCTTGCTTTCCGGGTCGAATATCTGAAACATCCTCGAAACTTTTGATATTTTCCACCGTTACAATCGCGAGTGCATCTGAGTTTTGTATGAGTTCGTCTTTCGTCACTTTTGCAAAAGAAGCATTTGATTGAATCGTAACCTTTTGATCTTGACGTCCAAATGACACGGCACTAAAGATGCCCACGGCTACGACAACCAAAATCATTACTGGGATAAGTATTTTCTGAATTGTCATATTGTTGAAAATAAAAAAACTAATAATTTGAAATCTTAAGGATAAATATAGTTAATGCCGTTAATGTCGTCGGAATGGAGAGACCTCTTTTTTGTCTCTCCTGTCGTGGCGCTCCAATACATCGTTTTTTCAGTATCACCTCCACCATAAAGATCATAGAGCATTAACCAGTGTCCCAATTCATGTGTGGCGACACTTTGTACGTCATAACAACAACCGCTTCCCGAAGTGGACCAGCTGTAGTAGAGATTGAAATTTGTATCGCAATCGACGATAGTACTTCCAATGTAGGAAGTCGTATTAACCGCCAAAGGGCCGACACCCATATTTGATCTCGTGAACTTATGTCCTGATGCGCTGGAAGAAAAGGTAAACGGAGATGACGCTCCATTCCACGCGCTCATGGCAGATGCGAGAGGAGAAATCCAACTGCTGGGCCAACTTGCGTCACTCACATCAACACCAACAGATGTTGTGTTCCATTTTTTACCAGAATAAGAATATGCAAGTGTATCCGTGGGATTAACAAAAATCGCAAGCGCTAAAAAACCTCCCACCCCAAGGAGTATTGCGCATGTAAGTATAAGTATATTTCTCATATTGGTTATGAAGAATAACGAGAGCGAATAAATAACGACTATATTGTATCTCGTAGACATTGCTTGTCAAAATAAGTTATTGTGGAGAAAAAATAATTTCATCACACAAATCAAAACAACGTATATTATTCTTCTATCTCAATTTTTTCTATATAATATTCGGGCATTGTTGCTCCAGACATTTTCGCTTCCGCTGGATTACTCAAAGCAATCATATCAACCAAATCAAAACCATATTCTTTTGGTATTCTATAGTTATTACATTCACCGTTTTTACAAATAGTTATCTGTATTGATTTCATATATAAAAAATAAAATAATAATTCACTATCACAACATAATTATATCACGTATAAAAATGGTTTTCTCAAATATATTTTCTCTTACAATAAACATTCATTTACTCCACAATCTCATATTCATCCGATTCTCTTGTTTCTTCTTCTTTTTCTTGCTTTCTCCCTTCTCCCCCACTTGCGATAAATGCACCCGCCATACCAAGAATAATGACACCTCCAAGTGCAAGATACCAAAACGACCGTTCGGGACTGCCACTTGTCGCGGCGGATGCTGCGACCGCATTGCTCACAGAAAGCACTTCTGGTGTAGTAGACAGAGTTACCTCTTCTCCGTCTTGTAGTATCGCTTCTTGATGAGGTATTCCTTCATCCACAGCAGAGGAAACCGCGGGAACTGTAGGGTTTGGTGTCGCAATATTTGCGCGCGACGCTTGTGATGTCTCGACAACAGGAGTAGTAATCGCCTGAGCGACAGACTTGACCGCCGATGTAACGGATGCGACTGCACGCGCAACAGGTGTTTCTCCATCTCTTGATACTGTCTCCGCGTATGACGTATATGTCCGAAGATTGGGATACAGAAGCGCTACTCTATCAGGAGACATGGGCGATAATTGTGTTACTTCTTCCAGAAAACGCACGGATGCGCCTCCCTGTATATACGTATGTTCAGGGATCCGAAACTGTCTTTCTCCCGCGCGCAAATACCAATATGACAATTCAATTTCTTCTGATGCTCCGTTCGTTATTTCAACATATCGATCATCAGACTCCATCCCCACCGCAGATAGAGTAAGTTTTGGCTCTTTGACAGTGATTGTTACACTATCTCCTCCTTGTACGTCCCCCGACACCACAGTGAGATATGCAATATATGTTCCCGGGTACCGATACGTATGAAACACGCTTTGTCCACGCATAATAGTACCGTCACCAAAGTTCCATACATACTCGGCAATTTTAAGTGGTGTTTTTGTCGTCCCCGCGCCCTGCCCTGTAAATGCTACTGATGCGCCCGCAAGCACTGTAGTATCCTTCCCTGCGTATGCATAGATAGATGGTTTGGGAATCCAAGAAAGTACTGATGATTCGACAGTTTTTGATTCTGTTTCTTCTTCATCATTCGTATTTGATGTATCGTCCTTTTCTGCTTCTATCGGAGCAGGAAAAGATGAAGGATCCCAAACGCCTGGGTTGGGAGCAGTGGCGACCCATGCCCCTGATACAGTTCGCGAAAGAGTATTACCATCGCCAGCACCACTTGCTGATACATCATAGACAGTAGTATCACTATCTATCAAATCACCGTCACGAAGAATAAGTGTTTCTCCCGTGTTATTCAATGAAAACGTACTGTCAAACACTCGCCCCGTATACTCGGAAAAGTCGTTTGCAAAAGCATCAGGCTTATCTGCAATAATCGCGCATGCATGTCCACCAAGTATACCGTTTTCCGAAGATGTCGTTGTCGTAATTTTGTGATTAGTATCACCCTCAAATAGACGCCATGTTGAAAGTGTGATATCCGTATCACCAGTATTGCACACTTCTATCCATTCTCTTCCCGTGTCTGTGCCTGAAGGATCATACATCACCTCTGTCATACGTACATCGGCAAACACAAAAACAGGCACGAACAAAAACACTACGGCAATCATATACTGATAGTGTATAGAGAGTGAGATGTGTCTCATACGATTTACAATAACTTATAAATCATCAAGTACTTTACGAAGAATAGTTTCGGGAATTTCTTTTGGTGTAGATGCATGTTCTTTTTGCGCGTCTTGTGAAGGAGTAACGGATGATTTTTCTGCATTTTCTGTGAGAGGTTTTTTTACAAACTCTGGTTCTCCATGAATAGTTTTCCATCCATCATCTTCTGACACAGGCGCCGTATGCGTGGAAGACGGCAAAGGAACAGACGCGGAAGCTTTTCCTTGCGCTTCTACAGTAGCAAGCACACCTTGAAGCGCGTCGCGAAGAGCATTTTTATTTTGTGTCGAGTGAGCAGTATGCGCAATATCTTTTTTAAGTGAACTAAGAGACACTTGACGCTCTTCTCTCATAGGTGAGGAAGTCGCGGGACGAGACTGCGCAGAGGGAGAAGGTCTACGATTATCAGATACTGATGGAGCAGGACCAGTAAACTGACGTCTCCCGGGAAGGGGTGTTACCGCTCCCTTGGTACGAGACGTATCGCGTGAAGGAAGAATAGACACAGACGGAGTCTGGTTTCCATGAGAAAGAGGCGGGGTAAATTTTGTTGCAACACCCACATCTTTTGTTTGTACAGTATCAAGAGATACTCCTCCCTGACGACCTTCCGCATTCCCCAAAGAAGGATTGGACGGAGTAGATGGCACAGGCGAAACGGGCGAACGTGTATCTCGTTCTTGAGGACGATCATTACGAGAAAATCCACCGCTCCCTTGGGGAGTTGATTGTGGACGCACTCCGTTTGAACCTCCTCCGGAAGGACGCGGAACATACCCATTTACTGTCCCCTGCCCTCCTGCTGTCTTACGGTCATATGATCCTGCTGGCTTTGCCGATGATGCCGAAGCATCTTCTGCCAAAAATGCTTGCCGTGTGCGCACCACTTCTTCAATTTCCACACGCGGGCGCGCGTACAATGCACGCGATGTTTCAATCACACGATTCTTCATGGATACTGGGGGCAATTGAATCGGTGGTAATGTCGTCGCGGAAAACGGCTTGGATCCCACACCATCAATCATCAGACGCAAATATATTTGTGCGAAACCAAGATTCACAATATCCTCGGCAACAAATTGTGGGGCAAATTCTTTTTCAAAAATATCCGCGTCAAACGAACCAACACGAAAAACAATCATAGAACCGACGTTACCAAAGACCGCACTGCGCACCTCTTCATCCATCTGCTCAATATACTGGTGTGCGATGGTGAGATTTAATTTATATTTACGTGCCTCGGACAAAATATCCGCAAACGATTTATTCGCAAATGACTGAAACTCGTCCACAAAGAAATAAAAGTTTGGTAAATTTGCTCTGTTGGGATCATCAGCACGAGACATCGCGGCAAGATAAATCTTTGTAATGAGCATACTTCCGAGCAGATTGGTATTACTTTCACCGATACGTCCTTTGGACAAGTTCATGATGAGAATCTTTTTATCATCCATTATCTTGCGAATATCAAAGGTTGAGTTCGGCTGTCCAACAATATTTCTAATGAGTGGATTGGAAGTAAACTGTCCGATTTTGTTTTGAATGGCAGGTGTCGCCTCTTGCGTATACCGGTCAGTATATTTGGCAAATTCATCAACCCAAAATGATTTCACCGTCGGGTCTGTCACCTTGTCCACGACATCCTTGCGAAACGTCTTGTTGACAAGCATTTTATTGATATCAAGAAGCGTCGAGTCTGGATATTCGAGCAATGCAAAAAGTGTATTTTGCAAAATATACGCCATACGCGCCGACCATGCGTCCGCCCAAATCTTTTCAAACGCGCTCATGAGACCAGATACCACCAAGTGTCGCTTGTCATATCCAACGTCTTCCATCACGTTAAATGAGATGGGGTAATCCATATCAAACGGCGCAAAATACACAACATCATTGATGCGTTCTTCGGGCACATATTCAAGAATCTTTTCCGCAAAGTCTCCGTGCGGGTCCATCACCGCGACACCATTACCGTTCAAGATATCTTGAATCGCCATATTCTCGAGCATGGTAGACTTTCCCATACCCGTCTTTCCAATCACATACATGTGACGTGTGCGGTCACTTGCTTTGACACCAAACTTTTGTCGCTTATTGCGAAAATCAGTTTCAGCAAAATAGGTTATCTGTTGAGCATCAGAAGACATGACTATAGTATAGCAGAACTAGTCGTCAGTTGTCAGTTGCTAGTTGTTAGTTAGTTAGTTAGTTAGTTAGTTAGTTATTTTTTTGAGTTCGTTTTTGTTTACGAATAGTATAGTGGTTACGAAGTACAAACGAGTACGCTTGCCCTGCACCCTACATGGCGTGCTGTGCATCCCACGTGGCTTGCTGTGCATCCTACGTGGTGCACAGTGCATAGTGCTAGGGAACATACGAAGACGACTGTTTTATGTTACTCACAATGTGGATTCATCCCCACTTTTGCAAATGACATTGTTACTGAAAAAGTGAATGGACTGATACTAATTTCACTTTATGCACATCCGTTATGTATAAAAGTGATATCGAAAAACAACTAAAACTATGCAGGATTCAATCTATGACAATAAAAAATGAAACAAAAAAACGCGGACTGCCGTCCGCGCTTCAAAACATCATTCTCTAGTCAGCCCCTGGGGGATAAAAAGGGGATCCACGGTATGTAACCTTACGAAGAATAAGAATCCCTCGAGGCATTGCAAGGATGGAGTCAGCAACATCAATCTCCATGTTACGAAAACATTCGTACACCTCATTATCGAGGCTTTCAAATATTTCCTTTATGGTACCATCCTCAACTGAAGAATACTCTCGAACAAAAGTTTTTACCGGCATCTTTATTCATTTAATTTGAAAAAATATAACCAGATACACATATACCACAAAATACAAAACTTTGCAAGTATTACCCGAACAGCAACAATTCTGGCTTGAGGATGAGGAGTATGCCGATAATAATCATGAGTATACCACCGATGAGATGTGAGATACGTGTGTATTTGGCATTAATACCCGTGAGACGAAGTGTCGCCATCGCTGCACCAAATACAATCATGTCATCAAGCATGAAAAAGAGTATGTACAATAAAAGATATCCATAATACGCCCAAAACGGCAAGTCATGCAATGCGATAATTTGCGTATACACAGCGGGAAGTCCTGCCGAACATACAAGCTCAACGGCATTGATGAGTACCGCGACAACAATAATACCTCCAAGCGACAACAAAAAACTTTTTTGTCCAATCGCGCCACGCATACGTTCTAACAATCGTTCCTTTTGTGATTCATTTGTCACAACACACCCTGCGGGAGGTGCTGTCTTCCATTCATATAAATACCATCCTCCACCTCCGAGCGCCACAAACCCAATAACTGCGCGCATCCATCCAAGTCCTCCAAGCACAAACATGACATTGAGCCATGCTGCAAGAAAAAGAAAATACACAATACCCGACACAAGGATAAATGTCCCACCGAGTATCCACATCTTACGTCGGTCTTTCATATGAAAGAGAAGCGTTATCAAAAAGACAAGCGCCCACATCGCGCACGGATTAAAACCATCAAGAAGCCCGAACACTGCCGTCGCAAACGGAAGTGACATGTCAGCAACCGACCATCCGCCAAGAGACGGGAGAGTGTGTGTATCAAATGCGGAACTAACCGTATCGGGAACAAATGATGTCGTATCTGGTATAGCATCGGAAACATCACCACCTGTTGTATCTACAGATGCTTCCCCTTCTCCTTTTGTGCCACCGCGAATCTCCGCAACGACATCAGGTGCATCTCCACCCCGAAGCGCATTCACCAAGGTGACAAGTTGCGCACCCGAAGTCTCATCACTCTGCCAACCCACAAATGCTTTGTCGCGAACGACGGTAACCGGAACGCCAGAAACCGTTATATTCAAACGTGTCGCCACGTCTTGCAGTAGCTCTCTGTTCTCTGGGTGGTACCACACTTCAAGTCGTTCTGTGCGAAGCATGCCCTGCGCTTCTAGTGTATCAAGAAACGCTTCTTCATGAGCGCAATGCGGGCATCCATCTCCGTAAAAAAGGTACACTGTTACATCATCTGCTGCCGCACGTGCGCCAAATGGCATCACACATAGGAAAAGTAATGCAACAAATGAAAAAATAATCCGACGAGTTATCATACAAGTAAAAAAATTAATTGCTTAATACCGATGGTGTATAGGTGTTTGCGGGGTCCCACATCATCCATGACGTCAATCCTGCGTCATATGTCGCACGAATCTGTGCCGACACCATCGCAGGTGTATAATCAACGGGATAATCAAAATCCTGAAGCCAAGGACGCAACTTAAGTGGACTTTCTCCTATCGCAACAAGTCGTGCAGACGCAGTGTCCATGGCGTATTTAATAATATCATAGGGATGGTCGTTGGGATCAGCATATCCATTGAATTGTGGTGGATAATGTGAAGGGTATACCATCGGCGCGATAAAATCAAAATGTGGTGCCGCTCGCTCAAGCACTTGTCCTATACCCAAGTCATCGGTATTGGATGCTGTCATACCAAAAAGATCAGCGGATAGCATCGGTCCTGTATCCCCTTTGGGAAGCCATTCCGTCTCATGCATCTTTGTGGAAAGATATATAAAAAAGTTTTCCAATGCAATTGCCTTGCCTTGTTCTCCATTCTCAGCGAGAATGGTCGCGCTTTTTGGGAAACGAATATCTGTCATATTTCCATCAGATGGAAACCGTACATAATCGTAGTTAAGTTCGTCAAAACCAGCAAGATATGACGCGCGCGACAAAGACACAATAACATCCCAATACTCCTGTGCCGACACATCCACAAAACTAATACCTTTTCTATCTTTCCATACGGCACCGTCACTCTTACGTTGTACTGCAAGACTTGGATGTTTGGGTGCGTAATAAGGATCTTGAAAAACAGTGATACGTCCAATCACATAGACATGTTTTGCGTGCAGGTCGGCAACGAATTCTTTCATGTCATTGACGACACATCCGGGGGCATTCTCTGTCGCATCATCAAGTTCGGGGATGCCGGTGGCAAATGATATCGTTCCACTATAATCTTTAATATCAATAATAACCGCATTTACTGCAGTTGTTTCAGCGATGTTCACAATATGTTCACGAAAAGATGGTGTCGCCGCAGCACATGCTGTCATATACACCGCTTTGAGTGGTTCGGGGATACGTACGTGCGAAGCAGAGATAATAAGAGGTGTCTCTTCTTCTTGTGTTTTTGATGCATTAAACATGTCAAAAACATTTGCTGTCTCAGATTCACCGTCTGCATCATATTCCATAGATGAAAATGGTACACCAAAATACGCTATGGCGATTGAGCCAAGCATCACGGATCCCGCAAGAAGTCCGTGCCCAATAGGACCGAGATGTGAGAAAATGTTTCGCATGGGCACGATGTTCACAAGAGACAATTAATGTGTCTCTTCTCTAGAAACTGTATCTTCATCAGATGAACGAGGAGACGTCTCGCCTGAGAAAAACGCTGGTGTTTTCTTTTTCTTTAACGACGGCATGCGCATATGCGGCAAAGATACCATGGGTAACGGGGTCTCGTGTTTTGCTTCACGATACCCCATATACGCAATGAGAGCGATGGCAAGTGAAAAAAGTGTTATTGCCGCGGTCTTGATATATCCAGGAAAACCAAGATGCGGAAACACGGCGACAACAAGAGCAAGAATGATAGTGGTGATAAGTCGTTGCATATATGCCATTATAAGGCTAAATATACAAAAAGAAAAGCGCACCGAATATATCTTTTTCCTTTACTACAACCCACCAACAATGACGACAAATTCCCCTCTCACTTTATCAGGGTGCGCAATGAAATATGCAAGAAGTTCATCAGCACTTCCTGAAACAAATTCTTCATGTATCTTTGTCAGCTCTCTTCCAATTGCCACTGTACGTTCTGGCATCATTTCCGCAAAGGTTTCTAGTGTCTTTATGATACGGTGTGGTGATTCATACAACACGACCGCACGTTCAGATCTAGCAATTTCCGTAAAGAGTGTTTGTCTCCCTTTTTTCTGTGGAAGAAAACCGAGAAATATAAAGGATGCGAGTGATAAACCACTAATTGAGAGTGCTGCAGTAAGCGCGGATGGTCCGGGAATCGCTTCGATAGTAACTTCCTCTCCCAATCGCTTTCTTACAAGCCCCACTAAGTGTGTCCCTGGGTCTGAAATACCAGGCGTTCCCGCGTCAGATACTAGTGCCACGTGCTTCCCTTCATCAAGGAGACTAAAAATACGTTCTTGTTGTGTGGGCGTGCTGTGTGCGTCATATCGCATTGTTGGTGTGGCAATATCATACTTATCGAGCAGATGCTTTGTCACACGCGTATCTTCACACAACACGATATCCGCTTCTTTGAGTACACGAATAGCACGAAGCGTTATGTCTTCGAGATTACCAATTGGTGTTGCTACAATAGAAAGTGTTGCCATACTGTCATGTATATCACATTTCTTCATTCAATAAAAGACGTTCCCCTATCGTATACACATCGCCCGCTCCCATAGTGATAAGAATAGTATGCTCGTCGAGCTGTGTTGTGTCTTCAAGAATATGTATACTCGTATCATGTGTTCCACCATAGCGCATATCAGCATGTGTTGATAATGCGACAATGTCACGCGCATGCACAAGCCCTGTATCTTTTTCACGTGCGGCATAAATATCCGTGACAATAATCGTATCCGCATCAGAAAACGCCTCAGCAAAATCATGCAAAAACTCTCGCGTGCGAGAATACAAGTGCGGTTGAAAGACGACTGTCAGACGCTTTTGGGGATATGTAGTGCGAAAACCTGCAAGTGTTGCTCGTATTTCTGTCGGATGATGCGCATAATCATCAAAGACACGTGCTCCTTGTGGTGTAAGTCCCTTGTATTCGCTTCGTCGCCATGTACCTTTAAAGTCTTCGAGTGCCTTTCGTGCATCTTCTCCCGAAACACCACATGCGCGCGCGGCGGCGACCGCCGCGCGCGCATTCGCCACATTATGCATCCCTGGCACTGCAAGTGTGATGTCTCCTTCAACACTTCGTGTATCGACAATCGTCCCTGTATATCCATCAAGTGCCTCTCTCATATGCGGGAGCGACATATCAACGATCACTGTTCCCTTCTCACCCGTCTTTTCCACAAGCGCTTTGAACGCATCAAGAATATCATCAATGTCTTTATAATAATCCAGATGGTCTTCTTCAATATTTGTGATAACAAGTACTGAAGGCGAAAGATTCAGAAACGAACGTTTGTACTCACAGGCTTCTACAACAAACATATCACTCTCTCCTGCGATAAAATTCGTCCGCTCTGAGATACCGTGTGCAGGCATAGAGTTCATCAAACTCCCCGCGACAACAGTCGGACTCTTCCCCGTCTTCACCAGAATATGCGCAATCATCGCTGTTGTCGTGGTCTTACCGTGCGTACCTGATACCGCAATCGTTGTCATACCACACGAGATAATACCAAGCGTCTCTGGATACGAAAACATAGGCACACCGCGACGCACTGCCTCATCATATTCAGGATTTCCAGGAACAATTGCCGGCGAATACACAATCATGTCCACATCTTCTGGAATGTTATTGACAGCCTGCCCAATGGTGACGACGGCACCCCTCTCCTCAAGCGCGCGCGTTACAACGCTCTCCGATATATCAGATCCCGATACCGTAATACCACGCGCGAGAAACATTCGCGCAAGCGCGGACACACCAATGCCACCAATACCAATCATATGCACATAATGCACATGTTCAATGTGAAAAGAATTATCATCCATACACTATGCTCGTAAACGTTTTACCGAGGCAACAAACATGTCATTGCGTTCGTATGCATTTTTAAACACACCAAAACTCGCTGCCCCGGGAGATAAAAGTACCACATCACCACGCACCGCAATGTCTCGTGCAAGACGCACTGCTTCTTTCATGTTTTCTGCCAAAGCAACGGGTGGCACATGTTTTGTATGGCGAAGTCCTGCGAGAATCACATCCGTAGCGCTCCCCGGAAAAAGAATAAGCGCTTTCACGGACATTGGCACTGTTTTGATAAACCCAGAAAAATCCATATCCTTATCCGCACCACCGGCAATCAAGACCACTGGCTTCTTTTCTTTTTTAAAGACATCAAGCGCGACAAGAGTGGCGTCTGGACATGTCGCATTGTTGTCGTTATACCACGACACACCACGAATCGAGCGGAGAAATTGGAGACGTCCCTCAATACCGGGGAATGACGCAACACCACGCACAATATCTTTTTCTAGAACACCGAGCGCACGACACGCTTCCGCAGCCATACCCATGTTCAGGCGATTGTGCGCCCCTGGAAGACGCGTGGACATCGAGAGAAAAAGCGCCCTCCCTGTGCGAACATCGCCTTTCGGCTTGGGTAATCGATACGTCTTCACTGCTTCCTTTGCTTGCGGACTCATAATAAGCGTGTCATCTTTTTTTTGCCATCGATAGATATGCGACTTGTCGATAGCGTATCGTTTCATATCCCCCCGATAATAATTCATATGGTCGCGCATGAGATTGGTAAACACAGCAATATGTGGGGAGCGTTTTACTTCACCAAATCCTTGGAGTTGCCATGAATCGAGTTCGAGTACCACCACATCTCCTGCTTTTACCTTGGCAAGAAGTGGGAGTGTCGCGCCATGACGCACATTACCACCCAAATACACAGCGCCCTTGAAACTCTTTGCTTGCTCCAAAATATGTGCAATCGCATACGTTACCGTTGACTTACCGCGCGTACCTGTCACCCCAACCACACGAACACCCTCGGGCATCAGTTTCATAAAAAGCGACGCATCCATCTCCACGGGAACATCAGCATCTTTTGCCGCGAGTACATACGGCGAATCGTATCGCACATCAGGACTCCGCATCACCATGTCAGCGCTCGTCATATCCTCCATACGATGTTCACCGAGCACATAACGAATTTTCGGATATTTGGCGAGTATGGACAACGATGCTTTCAATTCTTCTTTCGTTTTGAGATCAGTGACCGTAAGGATTGCGCCATGTCGCGCGAGAAAACTTGTTACCGCGCTCCCTCGACCAAGAACACCCAGACCAAGAACGGTAATCTTCTTTCCTGAAAAGAATGTATGCAATTCTTTTGACGTCATAATGAAGAAAAGTATACCACAAAAGCATGCCCCTCCCCCACCCCTTGCATTCTTATGAATATGTGGTAATGTGGTGGCAGTTTCTTTGCAGTTTCTATACACAACAAAAACACGAACAATGCCAAAAACAAAAACATCCGATATTCTTTCAGGGAGCGCCCCTCTCGTGGTGCACCCGTATTATTCAATGGACACGCTTCTCAAAGAAGCGGTACGTTGCTATGATCGAGGGTATCTTTTGGACAATTTTTTTTCCGTATTAAACGGGATGTGCTTCCAACCACTCCTATCGTCCATCAGCACAACGTTACGTGTGCTTGATGCAACAGAAGGAATATATGCGCCAAAAATCGAGCTAGGAGATGTGTTACGCGTTTCAAAATTCGGCAGTTATTTGCCCATGGAGTTTATTCTCCGGTACGCCAATGAGATTTCCAGAGTTAAGACATATACGGAGAGAAAAAAATACATTGTTTTTAAAACAAAACCTCTTCCTCTTCCTCCATCCGATCTTGGGTCAACAATATTTGTTGTTCCGGCGCTTCCACTCGGAGGTGTCGGACTCAAACTTGTCCCCATTAATACTAGTCTCCCAACAAGTAACATACTTGTTGTAGGCGGGATAAACACCCACCCGCTATACGAATAACACTCGGCCTCGCAAGAGGCCGATTTTGTTTTTACTCATTAATCTCCTCATGCTTAATCTCCTAATCTCCTCGTCCGTCATTTTTATTTTTCGTTTTTCTCTTGGCCGGACGTGGACTTCCGCGTCTTAGGCTTTTTTTCAAAAAACCCCGGTACATGACCAGTAAGAATGGCAAGCAAAAAACCAACCATAACGAGAAAAGAAATGACGGATGCGAAAGAATTCATAATATATCTAGTATATCACTACATCCCCCAAAAAAGAAAGCGCCCATTATGTTACAAAACATCCCCTGTCGAGGGGATGTTTTGCAAATACTATCCAAAGGATTAACGCATGGGCATTCCACCAAACTGTGGACCACCAAACAGAGAAACCATAAGCCCCACAAAAAGACTTGCGAAAATAAGCGCAATCACTGCACATGCGAGCGAAACAAAGAACATGATTCGTCCCGCGTGATCAATCGCACGATTAAATCCCGCACGTTCGTCATTGTTTGCAAACATCGGGCTCTCGACAACAAGTGTGTGTCCTTTGATTCCCAGATAAATCGCAATACCAATCATTGCAACAAAGTTAATAATGGGAATGAGCATAAGCAGGTATCCCAAAAGATATTGATACTTCTTCACTGCAATGAGGTATGCAGGTCCAAACATAAACCCTCCCCACGACCAATCGGTTGGCATAGAGACGACCGCCTTCGGCTTTTCCGCCACCGCAGGCGTGGGAGCGGACGAAGTTTCTTCATTTTTCATTTCAACTTCACTCATAGTATATGTCTTAGAGATGAATGGTAATGGTACCGTATACACGGCAATCCATACGTATATGGTACATCGGATGGGCTTTGCGCGCCAGAGCATTTCATTTTCACAATAAAAAGCGCACGACTGGGAAGCGTGCGCTTAAAAACAATGACAATACTGGTACGCATCAAAAAGCGATACCCAACGCTTTCATGGCGGCAAACAATTTATCCCCGATTTCCCACTCCTCGACAAAGACAGGGAAATGTCCTACTCCGGAGAATTTGTTATATTTTTCATAGAACAATAAGGAACCGTACGGGATGCCGTCCCTGTCGTATGCGCATATGCCCTTGCGTTTTGTCGTATAGGGGATGTCTTCAAAAAACGTACGTCCCGTTTCAGGATTGACCTTGTCAGGGGAATTCATCAAAAACACTTCCCCTTCTTTTTTTTCAGGATGATCTGCGTCAAAACCGCTGGCTTCACGGAGACGTTCGATAATCTCCTGAGAGACTTCCCGTACATCGGATTGCTGTAACATGATTATCTGATTTATTCATTGATATTGTTTGTTCGTACTTCCGAATTGGAGAATATCACTCGTCTTGTAGTGTGTCAACGGTTAGAAAATAGTTGTCTTATCTCCACAAATACCCCACGAGTTAACGCAAGGTGTTTGTATTGTATTCTGAAAGAATACGTCTGAGAGTATAGTTCTACTCCCCCTTCTTGTACTGGGAGAGTCCGAGGATGTTGCCTTCGGAATCTTTGAACCACGCGAGGAAGCCCATCGCGCCGTTCTCGCCGAGCGGGGTTTTGGGACGCACGACTGCGCCACCGTTTACGGTGATTTTGGCGAGTGCCGCGTCGATGTCGTCCACATCAACGTAGAACATCGGGTGCGGCATCTCCGGATCACGTTTGCTTGATCCTCCATTGATAAAGCCCGGCTCCGTCGGTTGCATCTTTTCGTCAATCGGTCCGGTCTGCCAACTGGTGTAGCCGAACTGTTCCCAGTCAAACGGCTTCCAGTCAAAAACGTTCTGATAAAAGGCGCGAGCCCGTTCCTTGTCATCCCAAGGAAATTCAAAATGTGTGACTTTGTTCATATGAGGGTAGTATAACATTTTTCTACACGAAGAAAGCTGGTTGATTTCAATGATTAATTACATACGACTCCTATACTTTTCTTGTAGATTTTATATTTTGTATCTTTTTTGCTAATTCTCTACTAATTCCTTCTTTAAAGTAAGGCCCTCTATGGATTTTTTGATTTTTTCATGAAAAATATCTTTTGATCTAACAAGATATTCTTTATTCAAGGCCTCATCAACTATACCCCTTAATGCAATTAGATCATCTCTCGTTCCATTCTGAATTGCCATATTCCAAATAACACCGAGATTTATGACAATGGGCTCTAAATCTTTACATAAAATATCATAATCGACTTTGTTGATACTGCCTTTTACTATTGAGAAACGGTTGTCAATAGTTTCGACAATTACGTTTGTAAGAAACTTGACCCAGTTTATTTTGTCTTCAGATAATGAACCTGTTTTCCAAAATAAATTGATAAAACCGGCAAAAACTCTTGCGAAACTCTGAACATTTGATCCGGGTAGGAAGATTTCTTGCACTAAATGATAACTTCTCAACGTTATTTTCCCCTTATCTTCTAAAACGATTTCGAAAAGCTGGTCACTGCTGTACGGAATAAAAATATAAAATCTTTCAGCCAGGTCACCAATTGCCCTAGAATACATCTTTTCATCAATGAATTTTCCTTCAAGCCAAAAATTAAGAATCGGCATTATATTCAAAGGGGTTATTTCTTCAAATTTCAAGGAAATATACATTCTAAAATCATTAGTTACAAATGTAGCTTTTTTAGATTTAGCATACTTAATACTTTGAACCAACCATTTATCAAACACGTCATCAATTCTCTCTAATTTAATATCCGCTTCTGTGTCTCCATGAATGAAATGTACAGTTTTACTTTTTCTTAGGAAATTCCACAGGGTGCGCAATTCATCAATTTCATTTTGAAGTAATTCCAATTGAATTTTTTGAAAAAGTTCTTCGTGTATAAAAATAGGTTTATTCAATTTATCCAAAAAACCCAAGAAGTCCATTTTTGCTAAATCAAGCAATGAGAGATAATCAAAAACAAAAGACTCAGCTTGCCCAAAGTTATTTTTTAATTCATCAAAAGTGGCTGGGTCAACAGCATTAAATTCAATAGTAAATTCTGGATCATTTCTAAAAGTTATTTCATGCGCAAAAGACCTATGAAATGTTTTTTCAAGAAAATATACTGGGGTTGGAGTGGTCTTAAATACTTCTCTAATGTTTTCATAGCGATCTTTAAATGAGGTCAACATATCTTTTATTTCATTTGTTAACTGTCCACTTTCATCTATTGCTTGAATGGGCGTCATTATTTTTTCAGCTGGAAATTCATTTTGAAAATCCATCATTCCTTGAACCATTCTGTCTGTCTCACTATTTTCTCCATTATCTGGCTTGCTGTAATGATAGTTAACTGCATTAAAATGAGAGAGTGCTGTTTTTCGTAACTCTTCTTCAGCCCCCTTTGTAAGTTCTTTTACCTTACTCGCAGAACTAATAGCCTCTTGGTGATTTCCAAGAAGGACTGATGCTGTGCTTAAATCAAACCAATAGTAAACATCTTTTTTCTGCTCTGCTTCTACTGCTAATTCATCTAATAAGTTTTTTGCTTGTTCGGGTGCGCCGTTAAGCAGAAATACTCTTGAGATCCTGCGTTTCTCTTGGTAGCTTATTTTTGAATAGGTGGAGCTTGTAATGAGTGTATTATAAGCAGTTTCAAAATCACGATTATGCAAATGTGTTGCGAAATCTAAGACATTGATTTGATGCTCTAAAGGTTCAGATAAATCAGGTACTGCTCTTAATTGTTTTAATTTATACTTTGATTCATCATATTTGCCAAGCCATATCAATCCCATACTTATTCCATATCGTATTTCAGGTAGAAGATATGTTTTTTGTTGCATCTCGGCCATTTTTTCTGCCTGATAAAATAAATCCAAGGCCGTACTTATTCCTTTATAGTCACTCAAACGTGGCACGACATCAAATTCTGAAGGGATTTCATTTTGTTGAACTTTTACCATTGATGCTTTAGCTTTCATGGTTAAAAATTCTGGTTCATCTGGAGACAAAGTAACAGCTTTATCTGCACAAACAAAACCTTCTTCAAATTTTCCAGCTTCAAGATAGAAAGCGGACACCATATTAAGTAAACCACTTTTATTTTCTATTAAATCACTTGTGGTAGATTTTTCTTCATGAAGAAACTTAAAAACTTCTTCTGTGTTAGATTTTTTATAAATACCCCAAAGCAAAACTTGCAAAACATCTCCTGTTTTTTCTACAGACCACAAAGCCCTAGCCATATCATGGGCCCTTTCAATTGATTCTGTTGTATCCTTATTAAGATAAGCTGATATAAGATTTACTTTGGATTTTGTGAATGACGGGTCTTTTTCTAAAGCTAAATTGAAATACTCAATTGCTTTGTCGTAATCACTTGATGGTTTTGGTTGATTATAAATTACTCCAAGATTATTGTATGTTCTTGTTTGTTCTTTGATGTATGTTGATTTATTTTTTATTTCCGCCAGAATTGTTAAAAGTAATGGAAGAGCTTCATCAATTCTGTTGAGATTCATAAGCGCCACAACTTCATCAAGTCTTTTATTAATTACTGTTTTATCTTCTTTTGTTGTTTCGATTACAATAGTCTCACTTAAACTATTAGGTAACACGGCTGAGGGTTGACGAAGTTGAGCCAAAGAATCAGTACCTTTTTGTAAAAGGTCTGGGAGTGTATTGTTGGAAGCAATTAGTATATTTTGTTGTATGTGTTGGGTAACACTCCCAACATTTACAGTTGTCTCAATGTGTCTTTTATCTACAGGAGAATTTTCACGTTTAAACCACCCGGATATATTTATCGGCAATTTATGAATTCCTATTTTTACCAAGGACAGTAATTCCATAATTAGTGGGGCTCATTTATAATCAAATATCCTCAGGCTCAATATTGCAGAAACATATCTTTTTTCACACACACAAACTCCGGGGCTCGCGATGAACCCTACGTGGTTCACGGCAGGAACCTGGGACCTCAGTCTTATAAATACTAGCGAGGACGGCATAAGAATGAATACGTACTGCGCTTCGTGCGCGTTCCAGAACTCGCCATGAACCACGTAGGGTTCATGGTAAAAACCTGGGACCTCAGTCTTATAAATACTAGCGAGGACGGCATAAGAATGAATACGTACTGCGCTTCGTGCGCGTTCCAGGACTCGCCATGAACCACGTAGGGTTCATGGCAGGAACATGGGACCTCTGTCTTATATGCACAAACGAGGATGTCATACAAATGAGTACAATACTGTTCCGTGTGCGCGTTCCAGGACTCGAACCTGGGACCTCAGTCTTATCAGGACTGCGCTCTAACCACCTGAGCTAAACGCGCACACGGGACACTATTTGATTGTACTCATTTGTATATCATCCGAGTGCAGTGCATATATGGAACATATCAGGACTGCGCTCTAACCTGCCTGATAAACGCGCACGAAGCGCACTATTGGTCGTATTCATTCTTATAACGTCCGAGTGACGTATTTATATGGAACATATCAGGACTGTTTCACCTCGCCGAAGTCCGCTTGCGGACGAAGGCGGGCTTCACCTCGCCGAAGCTTTAGCGAAGGCAGGTCGCCTCCGCCAAGGCTTCGGCGTACTGAAAGCGCATCAAGGGTCGCCTTCGCGAATCTCATTCGCTTCGGCGAACCGAAGAAAACTATAGCAAAAATAACCCCAATAGGCAACAAAACCCAAACGGGCGAAATCCGAAGCATGAAGCTCTAAATCCTAAACAAATTCAAATGTTCAAGTGACACACATTCAAAACAAAAACATCCCACAGTGTAGACCAAAAACAGACGACTGGACGTGTGCACTATTACAAAAGATGTGCAATCTTTTCTTTTAAAAGATTTATATCTGTGTAGAAGTATGCTTCGACACCAAATGTCTTTGCGTTCTCAACATTCTTCTCACTATCACAAAAGAACATAATTTCCTCCGGGATCATATTCAACTTATCAAAAACATATTTCCAATATCCTTCCTCCCATTTATCGTATCCGATATCACATGTTGCGAATATACCATCAAACTTGTCTTTCAACCCCACAACATTCATCAAATATTCTTTTCTGTACTTTTCTTGACGTGTCGCGATATAGCATTCAATTCCGCGAGAACGTAGCGTATTTACCAATGATAAAACCTCTTCATCTGTATGACTCTCCCCTTCAAACCAGTATCTTAAAAAATCATCAACCGTTCCTTTATATCCCCAAGCGACAAGATAGGGTGCAATATTCTCTTTCAAATCAGACCTCCCGAAAGAACACTCTCGGAAATCTTTGGTAAAGAATTCGGATATCGACTCCGACGGAATATGCATTTCTTCCGAAACGCGATCGCTGAACAATTTTCCCTGTCCGATAATCACAAGACCATCCAGGTCAAACAATATAGCTTTTGTCATGGAGACATTGTATCACGAGACATTAGATATATAAAACGCTCCTCGAAGAGGAGCGTGTATTCATCAAATAGCTTCAAGTGTCACAAGCATTTTTTGCATTTCTATAGCATTTGCCAATATCTGCTTGCGCGTTGTTAGAACCGAAGGATACTCATACGGAGCATCCATCTCATGTCCGTAAACCCCCGAGAGAAGTGCCGGCAGAGGTTCGACAGATAATAGCTTCGTAACCATGTCATCAACCATAGAGGGCTTCAGGCGACTTAACAGTTTCTTCATATCAGCACCATGCTCGGCTGTAATCTCAACAAGAAAATCCATATAGGCTGTGACGATGGTGAGATTCTCGTAGACCAAAATATGGTACTTCATCTTTCTCTCGATAAGACCCTTGAGGAGATTGCGCAATTCTCCATCAACGTTATTAAGTTCCGAATCTTTCACTCCAAGAAGTTTTTGTACCATGGAATGCGTGATCCTGTCTTTTATGCGTGCAACGAGCTTTTGCGAATCCCACTTTCCCCATACGCCATCAACGACAAACATCGTTGGCGTTGAAATTGATATCTTATTCTCAAAGATTTCACTTACCGCAAATCTCCTTACGATATCCCTTAAAGAATCCCTGGTTTCTTGTTTCATTGCTGATACTTTTAGTTTATATTGATTTACAATCTAAAAAAATACTACTATAGATATATAATATGTCAATGCTTTCCTTCTCCGGCGAAGCACGCGGTTTGCTCTTGCGCTTCTTATTTGTTTAGGATTTCGGATTTAGAATTTAGAATTTGGCGCGCCGACAGCGTGTCGGCGCGCTTTTTTGGGCAAAAGAAAAACGCCTAATAGGCGTTTTTCTTTTCGTATGAAAACGCTCTTTCTTTTGTCTCGTTCGTTGTTTGTAGCGCACGCTACTGCTGTCTCAATTCAAAGCTCCGAGACAAACACTTCTCTATCAAAAAAGATAGGACCGACATCAGTTTCGCTATCCGCGAAACGGGCGTCAATTGACATACTCCACGACCAGCTTCCGCTAGCCGTGCCTTGTTACGACTTAGTCCTTGTCATCGAGTTTACCTTAGGCCCAGCACACAACGCGCGAGCGTTGCGTGCGGAATCACGAATCAAGAAGCAAGAATCACGGACAGATATGCGCAAAGCACATATCTGTATTCATAATTCATTATTCATAATTCTAGTTTCCGCGCGCTACGCGCGCTCTGTGCTGGGACTTCGGGCACTCCCGACTCCCCTGACTTGACGGGCGGTGAGTACAAGGCTCGGGAACATATTCACCGCGGTATAGCTGACCCGCGATTACTAGCGATTCCAACTTCATGAGGTCGAGTTGCAGACCTCAATCCGAACTGGGGCCGACTTTATTAGGATTGGCTCAGGGTTACCCCGTCGCGACCCGTTGTATCGGCCATTGTATTACGTGTGTAGCCCAGGACATCAAGGGACATGCTGACCTGGCGTCATCCCCGCCTTCCTCCCAGCCCGAGTATCACGAGAAAAATCTCTCGATACTTGGGCTGGGCGGTCTCGTCTGACACTTATAACAGACGATGAGGGTTGCGTTCGTTACCCCACTGAAGGGAACAGCTCAAGCCACGAACTGACGACGGCCATGCATCACCTGCCAAGCACCCTCGAAGGAACTCCGCTTTCACGGAGCGTGCAGCTTGGTTTCTAGTCCTGGTGAGGTTCTTCGTTTATCGTCGAATTAAACCACATAATCCACCGCTTGTGCGAGCCCCCGTCTATTCCTTTGAGTTTTAGCCTTGCGGCCGTACTTCCCAGGCGGATGACTTAACGCGTTAGCTTCGCCTCTCAGAGGGTCGATACTCCGAAAAGCCAGTCATCATCGTTTAGGGCGTGGACTACTGGGGTATCTAATCCCATTCGCTACCCACGCTTTCATGCCTCAGCGTCAGGAACGCGCCAGTGCACTGCCTTCGCATTTGGTATTCCCCACAATATCAACGGATTCCACCCCTACACTGTGAGTTCTATGCACCTCTCGCGTCCTCAAGTTGTGCCGTATCTTTCGCCGATCCGAGGTTGAGCCTCGGGATTTGACAAAAGACTAACACAACCGCCTACGCATCCTTTACGCCCAATGATTCCGGATAACGCTCGGGGCACTCGTATTACCGCCGCTGCTGGCACGAGTTTAGCGGCCCCTTATTCATGCGCTAATGTCAATAATTTCTTCACGCATAAAAGATCTTTACATCCCGAAAGACTTCATCAATCACGCGACGTCGCTCGATCAGGCTTTCGCCCATTGTCGAATATTCTCGGCTGCGGCCTCCCGTAGGAGTATGGACCGTGTCTCAGTTCCATCGGTGGGGGTCAGGCTCTCACCTCCCCTAAGCGTCATAGCCTTGGTAGTCCATTACACTACCAACAAGCTGATACTACGCAGGCCAATCCCATAGCGATAAATCTTTACCGAGCACCACTTTTGCTCACAACTTATATCATCACATCAGGTCTTCACTGATTTTTCATCAATGAGCGATATGACGTTATAAGCAAAAGTGGTGCTCGGACCATCGAGAATTATTCCGGATTTCTCCGGATTATGCCCGACTATGGGGAATGTTCCTACGTGTTACTACCTCGTCTGCCGTGGGTCTAAACCCACTCGACTTGCATGCCTTATCCACGTCGCCAGCGTTCATCCTGAGCTAGGATCAAACTCTAGTTAAAAATGAATGTGTCGACCGAAGTCGATACACTCACACGAACGAGACAAAAGAAAGGGCATTTCTTTGTCTCTACTACTTAATAGACGTTGGCTTATTCTCTTGTCAAAGAGCCGCCCGTATTCGAGCGTCACCCTATTATACACAGGTCGAGTTCAGAGTCAAGCGATTTAGGAAAGACAACAGATGCATCAAAAAAACGTAATTTTGTGATGGATAAAAACTCCACGCATTATCAAAATCTATATCATTGAATAATCCAATTATCTGTGGTATTATCCGACACGGAAACAAATTTGAATAATCAAAAAAATCAACATCATGGATAAAGAAATCCTTCCGCAAATCGGTAGTACAAAATTCTGGAATCTTTATGATGAATTTTGTCATCCTGACCATCTTACAAGATTCGTCACGGATGAAAGTTCACCTCTCTCAACAAAAATGTGTATGCTTATGGAAGAGGCACACACAACTGGGACAATACACCAGATTTCACGTCCTGATCGAAAATGGGATAGACACATGGCATGGCTTGCGCTTCGCGCTGGGAGGATATTCGATACAGAGGGATATCTGGCAATGTCTATGCGCCCCGGTGATGTCATTGTCGTTGCCAGACAATGGGATAGAGATACCCCCATTACACATATTCCCATCAGAGAACATGTTTCAGGATATCTTCTCAGTGGTCACTGGAAAGAAATGGTTGGACTTTTCATGCCACTCTATGAAAAAGAAACAATCCTCAAATGCATTGAACTCCGTATGACAAAGAATACGAAAGAGGCAATGGAGAGAGCACAAGAGGAGTCACGAATATGGGGATGGTACTGAATTGAAACAAAAAACATTTCCGAACTACAAAGCTCCTTCCGTGGAGCTTTTTTATTTTCTAATTTCTTGACAGTTTATCTCCTCTTAAAAAGAATACCCCTACACCAATATCTGTGCTGGGCGCAGTGCAAAAAATTCCTCTATTGAATTGACGCCGATACCTTTCTTTGAACGTTCAGGGTCGGTACCACCTGTGTACAAGGTAACATGCATGGGTTGCGGAGCCATTTCAGTTCCCAACATATCATTCAACTTTTTGAAAAAAGAATCGACACCAGGAACAGAGACTGCTTGAACAATTGCAATACGATGTTCTTTTTTTGGTTCTTTTGTTTCTGGATCTTTATAGGCATACCCCTTTTCCACACGATATACATCAGTGGGAAGAAGGGAAAAACTCCAATCCGTTTGTTCTGCTACAACATGCATCTCTTCAAGAAGTGCATCTTTTTCATGTTCTGGTTTTTTATTCAAGATGCTCATTATTTTTTGACCATTTTGGTTTCCAATAACAGTGATATGCAAATCTTCTTTCGGTACAAGCCCATACTCAGAAGCGATACCTTCGAGAATATTTCGTTCAGAAGAAAAGATATCTTGATTGATATCAAGCAATAAACATCCTGTTTCTTTATGAAAGGTAAGATGTTCAGGAGTATTGAGATGTTCTGGAATCTGCTCCATAGATAAGAAATAATGTTATCTATCTCTTTCATAGTTTACCATTTTTTCTTGCTTCATAATTCTCGTTTTGTAGTTTATCGTTTTTATAGTTTACCGTTTATCGTTTTTTTGTCGTCATCTTTCTCTCCTGCATATCATTAATCGTCACCAAAAGTGGTGCGGCGAGGAATACTGATGAATACGTTCCCGCGATGATACCCACAAACAATGTAAAGGCAAACGGCTTGGTCGCTGCGCCTCCAAAGAAATAGAGCGCCGCAATGACAATAAGAACAGTGAGTGATGTATTGATAGATCGTGTCATAGTTTCTTTCAAACTCAAGGCAACAGTTTCCGCAAAACTCTTTCCTGTATGTTCACGATTATCTCTTTTGAGATTTTCACGCACACGATCAAAAATGACAATGGTATCGTGAATAGAAAAACCAAGAATTGAAAGAAGTGCCGTCACAAAAAGTACATCAAGTTCATACCCGGGGAACAGTGCCCCCATCGCTGCAAATGCCCCTGTGGGGACGATGACATCATGAATGAGCGCAACAATGGCAACACCTCCATACACCCACGAGGAGACTGGTTTGGAGACCTGACGGAACGCGAATGCAATAAACAAAATGATTGCTACAATGACTGCCATAATAGCAATCCATGCCTTTTGACGAAGCTCTTGACCAACAACAGGACCAACAAAGGAAAAGTTTGTCTCTTCATATGAAACCGAGCCGTTAAGTGAAAGTGCTTTTTCGAGCTTGCTATGTTCATCTTCATCAGTCACATGCGTTGTGCGAACAGATACTGCATTATTGCCAATATCGCGCACGACTGCACCGGTAAAACCTGCTGTTTCAAGTGAGGTAACAAGGACGGATGTTTCAGGACGCGTATCAGTATATCGAACTTCCGTAACGCTTCCTCCCGCGAAATCGATACCTGGACGCAAACCAAAATACGCAATCGATCCTATTGCCGCGACAACAAAAAGAGTCGAGAGCGAAAAGAAGATATGTTTGTATGAAATAATAAACATGATGATGGAGAAAATGAACGTCGATTAACGGAGCGACAAACCACTATTAAAGAGAAAACGTGCAGCTCCTTTGTGAAGACGCGGAGCAATGGACACAAGGAGCGTGCG
This sequence comes from Candidatus Yonathbacteria bacterium, assembly GCA_013334825.1. Classification (GTDB taxonomy): domain Bacteria; phylum Patescibacteriota; class Minisyncoccia; order Phycocordibacterales; family JACNGX01; genus JACNGX01. The sequence continues at coordinate 72,873 of JAAXWR010000001.1, read as the reverse complement.
CGAGACACTAATGGCTGAAATCATAGAGAAAAGTACCCCGAGTCCAAACGTAAGCGCGAACCCTTGGACCATTGACGTCCCGAACCAAAAGAGAATCACTGCGGTAATCATACTCGAGATATTACCATCACGAATAGATGTCCATGCGCGAGCGAATCCTTCTTTCACCGCGGCATCAAGCATCACATCTTCTCCCCGACCATCGTTGAATGCATGCGAGCGACGGAGTTCTTCCTTCATGCGTTCAAAGATAAGAATATTCGCATCGACTGCCATACCAACAGAGAGAATAAATCCAGCGATACCCGCAGCAGTAAGGGTGACGGGAACAAATTTAAAGACGGCAAGCATCACAACGGTATACAAAACGAGAGCAATCGCTGCGACAAATCCGGGCAAACGGTACCAAAGAATCATAAACGCAATAACTGCGAGAAGTCCGATAATCCCCGCGAAGACACCCGCATCACGTGCTTCCATACCGAGCGATGGGCCTACGGATTGTGTTGATGCAAGCGTAATAGGTACAGGCAATGCACCAGAATTGAGACGTCCCACAAGAAGTTTTGCTTCTTCTGGATTCATTGAACCTGAAATCTGCGCACTTCCACCCGTAATTTCTTCACGAATCACGGGAGTAGAAATAGGTGACCCGTCGAGATAGATAGCAAGCGCCTTCCCTGTATTTTCGCGCGTAATCGTAGCAAAAAGAGTAGACCCCTCCGCGTTAAACTTGAGACTCACAACCGGTTCACCTGTCGTTGGGTCAAATTCAAGTTGTGCGCGCTCTACATAGCGACCCGTCAAACCAGTATCAGCGTACGGCTCCTCGAATGCAAGCGGGTCAACCGAAGCGATGGCACCTCCTTCTTGGAGTGTCTGTTGCGCCGCAATTTTTGCATTAATAATCGCTTCTGTGTTTGCTTGCTCCAAACGAAAATCAAGAAATGGCGTCTGCCCAATCATGTCGACTGCCGCATCAACATCGGTAATACCTGGCAACTCAACAACGAGACGATAATCATCGGCGGTACCCGCAAGCATACTCCCCCGTTCAGTCTGAACAATCGGTTCAGAGACCCCAAAGAGATTGACGCGACGTTCAATAACATCACGAAGTGAATCCATAGCAACCGTTTCTTCACCTGGCGTTACGGCGGAGACATCCGCGGTATAGGTCAAGTGCGTGCCACCTGAAAGATCAAGACCGTAACGAAACGGAAATGTACTCTCTGGATTGATTTCTGATGAATATACAACATAGCCAAGAGCCGACCCGGCAAGAAGAATAAAAAGTGCGGCGATACGAGTTTTCCACATATAGCCGAGAGTATACACCCCAAATGCCTGTCAATCAATATTGACGGATATGTCTATATCCACCAGAAAAACAAAAAACACAAACACGCAAATCCCGCCACAAGGGCGGGACTTACGCAGACATTCGTTGTTTTTGGAAGCGCCTTTACAGCACTCACATCAGTATTATAGCAGAAAAAGACAAAAAAAGCAAGTGCTTTATATATGTTGCAATATAAGGGTTTTTCAATACCACTACATAATGGGGGCATCCCCTACTCCGACGATTTCTCTCGATAATGCGTCTTTGTGAGCCGCTCGCGCATATTTCTTTTGAGCAAGTAATATTCCCACACCAACACATTCAGTCAATACATGTGAACCTCCATACGACACAAAAGGAAGCGGCAACCCCGTCACTGGCAATAATCCAATATTCATACCTACATGCACTATCACATGACTTCCCAAAAACACAACCAACCCGAGTCCATATAATGTTTCAAAATTTCCTGCTCCACGCGACGCGATACTGATAATACGCCCAAACACAACAGCAAACAATCCGAACAAAAGAAGTGATCCGACAAAACCCCACTCTTCAGCAAATGCGGCAAAAATAAAGTCTGTCTCATATTCAGGAAGAAACTCCAATCGTGATTGTGTTCCATAACCAATTCCTTTTCCTAGAAATTGTCCTGAACCAACTGCCACCGTAGACTGGAATGCATTGTATCCTGCTCCTTGAATGTCCGTAAGCGGATGGAGAAACGTCATTATACGTTCTTTTTGGTGTGGCAAAAATACAAATTGCCACAATATCGCGAATGACACGATACCCAGACCAAGAACTGCAAATAAATGTTTTTTAGAGATACCCGATACTACAACCATACCAAACCATATTGCAAAAAAGATGATTGCCGAGCCAAAGTCCGGTTGTAAAAACACGAGAAGAAAAGGAACCAGTACATACAATCCCGAAACTAAAATATGTCTGATGTGGGCGATTTCAACATGTCTACGAGAAAAATATTTCGCAAACATGAGAATAAGAACAAGCTTCATCGGATCTGCGGGCTGTATGCCAAGTCCACCAAATGAAAGCCAGCTCTGCGCTCCTTTTGTCGCAACACCGAATGCAAGAAGCAATATAAAGATGACATTAAAAAACAAAAAAAGTCCGACGAGAATGCTTGTCTTTTTGAGAAAACGTACATCAACCGATGCAGTTATAAAGCACGCAATAAATCCGACGATAACCCAAATGAGTTGTCTCATAAAAAAAGCACTTTCTCCTGTAAACCCATACATCGTCACCAGCCCCATAGAAAAAAGCCCTAACATTGCGCCCAGAAGTGGCCAGTCATACATATGTCGTATATCTTTTCCAAACATACATTTATTGTGCCGGTGATGCAATATAATTGACACGCGGAATAATATCTATTTTTACCGGGGTAGTGTCGAATGTTCCCCTCCAGGTAAATACGAGTTCAACGGAACCATATTTCTCGAGACGAGGAATAATCGTTCGGCTTACTCCTATCGCTGTATCATCTGCTCCTGACAAAAGTGCAACAACTTCAATATTTTCTACAGGAAACGGCGAACGATTTACCAATGTTGCAGTGAGGCGGGGCTTCCCTTCTCGTTCGATATATACTTGATCACGAACACCTACATCAGGAACAGACGGGGCTGACGTATCGACACGCATCCATGCAATAGTATCAGAAAATTCAATAAAAGCGTGACGCGGTGTTCGTTCTCCTGTATTAATATTTCCCTCAAAGATAACCCATTTGCTTCCCGGAAGAACGAACGTCTTGCCAAAACGTTCCGCAACGAGGACATTCATATCATCGTATAATTTAAAATGATACACCGCTTCTTTCGCACCTGTTTCCACATCGGCATTTTCAATGAGTGCACCAAGGTCATACAATCCATCACCAACTTTAAACGCTCTCGCCCAATCAACAACGAGACTTCGCGACCCCGTCTGACACACTGCGGTACACACACCTCCACAATCTACATTTTCTTCATTTTGATTTTTCAAACCATCTGTACATGTTTCAGGACGATTCACATATAAAAAGATTGGTATTGATACTGCCGCAATAACTATACCCACCGCAACAAGGAGATACATCGATCTTCTTTTTCCAGACCATGATGACATATATGCCCTATATTATACCATGTATCTACGAGAAAGACTCTAAAAACAAAAAACAGTCCACGTAACGCGAACTGTTTTTTGTGTCGTATAGTGTGTTCCGGCGACGAGCTACTTTCCCCCCGAAGGAGTATCATCGCCTCAAGAGAGCTTAACTGCCGGGTTCGGAATGAGACCGGGTGTGACCCCTCCGACGAATCACCGGAACACAACATGCGACTATATAATAATCGTAAGTGCCCTGAAAAAGATATCAAAAAATCAACGTCTGGGAAACGCGGCATACGCCGGCATTTCCCGAACAAAAAGAGTGCTTGCAACACGCCGCGCGGCATCAAACCGCGCTTGGCGCAAGAAGAAACGCGTCAACGCATTAGTACACCTCGGCTCAACGCATCACTGCGCTTCCACCTGGTGCCTATCAACCTCATCATCTCTGAGGAGTTTCAAACGATTCCTCATCTTGAAGTTGGCTTCCCTCTTAGATGCTTTCAGAGGTTATCCATTCCCAACATAGCTACCCGGCCGTGCTCCTGGCGGAACAACCGGTACACCAGAGGTTAGTCCATTCGGGTCCTCTCGTACTACGAACGGATCTTCTCAAGAATCAACGCCTACAGCAGATAGGAGACCAACCTGTCTTACGCATGATGTAGCCATTCATAGATACTTTATATGATTTTATGAATGACACCGCTGTTACCAACGGGATCGGACTATATCTTCATCCCAGCACCACTTTTTAACATGGTTTATTCACTCTCACCTTGCGATAAAAATGAAGCTGGGCGGTTAACGTGCAGTCTCTACGGGCATATATTGTAAACAATATAATTCCCTCGGTATTGTCCTTTTCTGGTCATGTGAAAAGGATTTCACCGATATCAGTTAACTTCTCATCATATATTGCTATATGATGCCGCCGTATTGATGTCTTCCTCGGGTTCAGATTGGTTCAGAGGCCTATGACATGCATACGCATATCATACGCCCCTGAACGGTCTGAACCCAGCTCGCGTAACTTTTTAATTGGCGAACAGCCAAACCCTTGGGACCTTCTCCAGCCCCGGGATAAGTTGAGCCGACATCGAGGTGCCGAACTCCGCCGTCGCTCTGAACGCTTAGGCGGAACTAGCCTGTTATCCCCAGGGTAGCTTTTATCCGTTAATCTCTGGCCGCGTCTAAAGCGAACCATCGGTTCACTATGCTCTGCTTTCGCACCTGCTCGGCATGTACGCCTCGCAATCAAGCTGGCTTGTGCCATTACACTATCGGCACGGTGTCCATTCGCGCCTAGCCAACCTTTAGACTCCTCCGTTACAGTTTAGGCATACTGGTACCACTAGTATGAATAGTGGCCGTATATCAACGGGTTGATATACACTCCATGTCGCCATGAAGATCGGACCATCTCTTATTCCTTGTTTAACAAGGAATCCAAGCGTATGGCCTCTGAGGGGATGTAGACATGTTGTCATATACATCTTCCCTGCCGATTGTCCGCACTTTTGTACTGTTCCGTTCTCTTCATAATGAGAAGAACGACACAAAAGATACTCGGATATTCCGGCATATAGCTTGGTTCACGACACATACGTTACCGTATGGCGTCCCCCTCATTTATTTGTTTCAGGTACCGGATGATACCTCGGAGGCGCTCCTGTTTCGGGATACCATATGTTTACACATATGCCATCCCGAAGGAGAGCGCCCCACTCAAACTACCCACCACACACTGTCTCCGCACGGTTTTGCCGTACGGGTTAGAATATGCCCCCTTACAGAGTGGTATTTCACTGTCGGCTCCACGGCTCCCAAAAGAACCGCTTCAAAGCCTCCCACCTATTCTACGCAGTAAGAGCACATACCCAATATGAAGTTGCAGTAAAGCTCCTGGGGTCTTTTCGTCTAGCTGTAGGTAACCGGCATCTTCACCGGTACTGTATTTTCACCGAGCTGTTCCCCGAGACAGTTCTCTGATCGTTGCGCCATTCGTGCGGGTCTGAACTTACCAGACAAGGAATTTCGCTACCTTAGGACCGTTATAGTTACGGCCGACATTCACCGGGGCTTACATAGCCCAGCCCAAAAAACTTGCGTCCCTTGGACCATCCATGTTTGACCTTCCGGCATTGGTCAGGCGTCACCCCCTATACATCCTCTTGCGAGTTCGCAGGGAGCTGTGTTTTTGATAAACAGTCGCCAGAGATACTTTCGCTGCATCCAGCCCTTTCCGAAGAAAGAGCTGGAAAGCCTTATTCCGAAGTTACGGCTGCTTTTTTGCCGAGTTCCTTGGGGAATTATCACTCGTTCGCCTTAGTCTTCTCGACTCTACCACCTGTGTCGGTTTGCGGTACGGTCCGCATACGTTTAACCTGAGAAGTTTTTCTTGGAAGCGTGCTCCTGTGAATCTCCTACGGCGAACCGCAGAATTTCCGCTCCGCTTGGACTAGCGGTTCCCGGATTTACCTATGGAACCATCCTCACGGCACGGACAAAAATCCGATTATTTGCTCACAGTACAACGCTCCGTCACTCCATCGGAACGCATGCGGGTCATGGAATATTAACCATGTGTCCATCGGATACGGTTTTCACCATCTCCTTAGGCCCGACTAACCCTTCGTTGATTAACATTGCGAAGGAAACCTCGGTATTTCGGCGGGAAGGGATTTCACCTTCCTTGCGGTTACTTGTGCCAACATTCTCACTTCCTGACGCTCCACCCAAAAGCTCACGCTTGGGCTTCATCGCGGACAGGAACGCTCTCCTACCGCCCAGCCCCACTTTTACTCATGACTTTTTGTTCATACATATATAACATCTTGGAAGACGATATGATGTACAACAAGTCATAAACAAAAGTGGAGCTGGGCCCGCACCTTCGGTACTATACTTAACCCCGATCATCTGCGGCGCAAGATCTCTGAATGAGTGAGCTGTTACGCTTTCTTTAAAGGATGGCTGCTTCTAAGCCAACCTCCTCATTGTCTGAGAAATTTCACCTCCTTAAGTGTACTGAGTATAGATTTAGGGACCTTAGATTGCGATCTGGGCTGTTTCCCTTTCGACCACCGGAGCTTCGCCCCCGGAGTCTAACTGCCGCGCTATAATTTCCGGTATTCGGAGTTTGATAGGAACAACGAGGTTTCCCCCTGTTTGTTCCTTCCAGTGCTCTACCCCCGGAAGGATCACGCGACGCCAACCCTAAAGCTGTTTCGGAGAGAACCAGCTATTACCAGATTCGATTAGCTTTTCACTCCTTACCACAAGTCATCCAATGGAATTGCACGACCAACTGGTTCGGGCCTCCCGCAACGTCTCCGTTGCGTTCACCCTGCTCATGGCAAGCTCATCTGGCTTCGGGTCTGATGTATACGACCAAATACGCGCTATTCACACTTGGTTTCCCTACGGCTCCGTCCGACAAGGACTTAGCCAAGCCGCATACATCAACTCGTTGGCTCATTCTTCAATAGGCACGCCGTCACCGAGCACCACTTTTACTTCTGATGTTATTTCAATACAAAAACATATTGTAATTTCTCACAATAACATTTCGAATAAACACATCTTTAGCAAAAGTGGTGCTCGGCTCCGACTCCTTGTAGGCATACGGTTTCAGATCTATTTCACTCCCCTCTCCGGGGTTCTTTTCACCTTTCCCTCACGGTACTGGTTCACTATCGATCTCTCAGAGTATTTAGCCTTGCCGGTTAGTTCCGGCGAATTCCCCCAAGCTATTCGTGTCTTGGAGTACTCAAGAACGGTAACAAAGATCGGATCTGGTTTTCATGTACGGGACTATTACCCTCTAGGGTCCGACTTCCCAGTCGGTTCCATTAACCTTCACACGTATCTCTCACTATAAAAGCGACATTACCGCCTTACGACCCCGAGCACCACTCTTTGATTTTAAGGAAGCAGACTTCGTGCTGCTCTCTTAAGGACTTCCTGTTTTGCACGTCCACGTTGTTTCAAACGAAACTCACGTACATATGCATCTTGTTTATCCCGATATGCTTCGGCATAAACAAGAACCCATTCATATTCATTCTTTCTCCGCGTATAGGATCCTTTTCTGTGAGAGTTATGTTCTTCCATTCTTCTGGTTAAATCACTCGTCACTCCTACATATATCTCTTTGGAAAAAGATTGCTGAATGATGTATACCACCCACATGTGAATAGTATACCTTAAAATCAAAGAGTGGTGCTCGGTTTGGGCTCTTCCCGTTTCGCTCGCCGCTACTTAGGGAATTCCTATTGGTTTCTTTTCCTCAGGGTACTGAGATGTTTCACTTCCCCTGGTTTGCGTCTCGATATAATACCGAGACTATCCGGGTTTACCGGATAGGGTTTCCCCATTCGGAGACCTCCGGGTCGTAGGTTGCTGGGCACCTCGCCGAAGATTATCGCAGCCATGCCACGTCCTTCATCGCCTCTGAGAGTCTAGGCATCCACCGTATGCCCTTAACCGCGTTTCTTTTTACGCCAAGCGCGAAGCAATGCGTCGCGCTTGGCGTGTTGCAAAGGATACATTCCTTTGTTCGGGAAATGTCGACGCACGAAGCGCTTCACATTTCCCCTAGACGATTAAGACTCTTGATATCTTCTTCAGTTGACAACGAGCCCGTCTGATAATGAAAAACCGCCGCGAGGGCGGACAATAGGAACCCCGAGTCGGTGTTCTTATTGCCGCCTGCGTGTGAAGTTCATTACCATACGTACCGGCTAGTATAATCGAATGAAAAATAATGTCAAGCGTTTTGTTTAGGAAATAGGTAAGAGGTCATCGGTTATAGACGAAACTTCAAAGATAGCGTATATACAGTGTTAATTTTTAAATCGATATGACTCTCAAAGACCATGCGGAAACCATGCAACATGCATGTAGAACGAACATAGACATACACGAAACTATAGAGAACATGACTATCATGTTACAAGAAAAGAGGTGTGTAAAAAAAAATTCTTTTTCTCTTATCAAATCTTCTCTATCACTCGTGATTGAAATGACAAATGCAAAATACCAAATCACAAACAATTTTCAATATCCAATATGTTACTATTCAAAAATAATATACCGCTATATTAATTTGCGTTACTACCACTTTCGTGATGTTTTATCGATACGTGAAATGTTCATACACATACAAAAAAAGCGCGGACGAATGTCCGCGCTTTTTTCTTTTTCATCATCCTGAAAAAGGAGAATGAAATCAATTACTCAGAGATTTCTTTGCGCATCTTTTCGATTGCACGATCCGCGGCATCCTTGCCACCAAGACCAAAGGCAAGACCTCCGGCAAGCGAGAGCATCACGATAACACCGACGAAAATCGTCTGCATGTAAAACGCGGCGATACCCAAGTGATCGAGCGCCACAATAATGGCGAAGATCCAAATAGCCCAGCGAGTCATACCACCGAGGAAATACGCATGGCGCATTTCCGCGGCTTTGGCAGAACCGACGACAACCTTTTGCATTGCGTCAGCAATAACTGCGGCAACAAGAATAATAAGCGCGGCGACAATGACGTTCGGCAAATATGCAAGAACGACCGTCTGAAGGAAGATGTTTACTTGGTACAAACCAAGAACATCGAACACAGCGACGAGTGACGCAATAATCACAAACCACTTGATGAGTCCTCCTACGAACGCACCCGCATCGAGCTTGAAGCCCGCCTTCGAGAGCAATTCTTTGGCACCGGCGCTTTCAAGCGCACGGTCGACTTTCACCGCACTGATGATTTGTGCAACCACCTTGCCGATGAGTGAGCCGAGAACCCAGCCGATGATGAAAATGATAACGGCAACGATGATGTTCGGCACGAATGCCACCACACCGAGCCACAATCCCTGAAACGATTGAGTGAGCACATCACTCCATGTTTGCAGTAACATACTGATATTGGAATTCCATTAAACGAGATGAATAAAATGAGCTCTTTGTCCCACGCACGGGTCGGTGGGTAAAAGCGCTTACGCGTAAGCTTCACCAATGTTTCGACCGTGATAAAGCTGTATATCTATTATACCAAGACCGCGCCCAAAAGAAGGGCGCGGGGTGTGGATAAAGAGACATCTACAATCCTATTCGGTCAATGAGCTTTTCATGCGGATAATCGAGAATATCACGGATGAACTTGTCATACATACTCAGACGGTAGTTGAATTCATTGGTATCCATAACGGCATAGGAAAGTTCTTTACCCACCTCAGATTCGAGTGTTTTCAAAGCACTATCCAAAGACGCTTTTTTTATATTGTCTCCCACAACAAGCAGGTCTACCCTTCCCTCATTTTCACGGATAAAAACTCCCGAAAGGACGATGAGTTTAATTTGTCCTGCTTTCTTGATACGTCCCACTACTTCTGTTCGGTTTACCATATGATCGCTCATAAGCATGAGGCGAAGACCGGAAAGAAATGGGAAGTCTTGATTAAGGATAAACCCTTCAACGCGTTTCTTTGTTGGCTTTCCCTTTTTTGATTTCGCAGGGACATCTTTTGTGACAGATGTCTGCTTAATAAAGCCAATGTTTTTTAGTCGCGTCATGTCAGAGCGAAGTGCCGTTTTAGCAATTTTTGTTCGCAAAGAAATATCGTCCGTATCAAACCCGGTCTCAGCATTCATAAGAAACAGGCGCATGAGTTTAATAATTTGTTTGTTACCGAAAAGTGTTGCGAGAATATCCATACAAGTAAAAAAGATTATTGGGACGCGTGCATACGCGATATGCCAAAGTGTATCATGAAGGGAGTATAAGCGGAAGCATTTCTAGCTTGCGCCGCCACCTCCGCCACCTCCCCCGCCGCCAGCTCCACCGCCACCTCCTGCACCTCCCCCTCCTGACGAAGCAAATGACGATGTAAATGCGGTACCAAACGATGCAGAAAACGCACTGGGAGAAAATGGTGTATTCGACATACTGCCCGCAACGACACTGTGCGATACATACCAATGAGGAGCATCCATGGCAATATGTTCAAATGCCTTTCCCCATTTTTTCTCAACTCCAAATATCATGGCATAGGGTAAAAACTTTTCAAATGTTTCAGGAGTCAAATTCTCTAAACGATATCGCTCGGCCGTTTCAAGATACATCTTAAAACCGAGAATCTCTTCGCGAAGAACATGCCCCTCGGCATTGAGACGTGGGTTATATGTATCATATATATAGACAGTCGCACCTGCGTACATAAGTACAAGGAAGAATATCACCCAGTGAGGAATGCCGGCAGGGATGATGAATATGTATAACACCACGCCGACAACAATAAGCAGAGGGAGTATCTTTTGCCATGTACGAAAACCTACTTCATATACACGTGTATCATCGGCAGTCTCTTTCGCCACATTTTTTGCAATTTCAATAAGTCTTTTTGAGAGTGTCTGTGCTTTTGTTACGTTTCGTTTCATCTCTTTTGTGGAAAATGTGTCTGTACCAGAAAAGAGTGCATTTAACACATCTGTCTCATATGTTTCAAGAAGAGATATATCTCCATCCTCTTTTCGACGGATAATGTATTCAGTGCCAACACTTGTCGGTGTTCCTGTTTTTTGTTTGAAAGATAAAAAGATAATCACCATAAGTGGTATAGCAACAATCCACAAAAGGGATGGGTCAGACAACCATATAACGAGAGAAAAGATACCGAGTGATACACTGGCGATACCCCAAAGGACACGTTGTGCTAACTCCGATAGAGGTATTTCCTCTATAGAACAATACCCACGCACTGCCAAATCGACAATGGTCGCTGACCATGCTTTTTGTGAGAGATGTTCATGCATGACAATATCTGCCATCGCTGGACGAAGATTTCGCGGCGGTTCGTACTGTGGAATAATCGTTCCTCTTCCCTTTTTGTATCGTTCATTGAGATACCATCTGATAAACAGCACGATGGGAAAAAGTATACTTACAATCCATGTGCCAACATATCCCCAATTGCGTGCGAACCATGACATGCGATATGCCGAGGCCGAGATAATATCTTTTTGCCATCCCGGAGCAATCGTAACATCGGCATCTGGTGCAAGCTCTCTAAATATGTAATTAATTGTACGTCCATCCACGACACGTGCATGCTCGAGTGTTCCTCCTGATACATACGCCATCGTCGTAAGAGACGCGAGCGATGCTTCAGTAGGAAGTATGACCGTCGCTTCGGCGATATGCACAGGGACATCATAGTCAGTAAACAGATTCCAGTACAATTCATCATGATCAGAATAAAAACCAACAACACCTGTTACGTCATACGAAAGTACGAACGTTTTTTCTGTGTCTTTTGCATTGTAATACCATTCAATCACCGTTGCGCCGTCTTGTATGAATGTTGTGTACTTGCCCCAGTTTGCTGGATCAGTCTTTTCTAGACGCGACGAACTATACATGTATAGTTCTCCGGTGTCCGCATCCGCCACACCTCGAACGGAAATATCATCATATCCGCTACGCGGAATATCTCGCCACCCTTGATGATACTCCCCTACGAAACGATACGTCTGTGTCTCTTCCACCGACATACTGGCGTCCGCATGAAGTGTAAACATGGTGGCAATATGTTCATATGTGTATGAACGCGAAGATTCTGTTTGGGCAAATGTGATAGGGACACTGCAAGTCAGCACAAAGAAACATATACTTACTATTCGCAGGACAGAAAGAAAAGGATATTTCATATACACTATTCTATCATGAAGAACATATCTTTTCAGAGATAACGTAAGCGCGGCCCGAAGGGCCGCGCTTACGTTATATAATTTTCTTTTTTATTTTTGTCGTTTTCTATTATTTCAAGTTCACTTTTGCACCTGCTTCTTCAAGTTGTTTCTTGAGTGCTTCGGCGTCTTCCTTTTTCATATCTTTCTTGAGTTCGGCCGGAGCGGCATCTACCATATCTTTCGCTTCCTTAAGACCGAGGCCAAGAGCTTCTTTCACCACCTTGATGACGGCAATCTTGGATGCCCCCGCATCAGAAAGCTCAACAGTGAATGATGTCTGCTCATCAGCAGCATCAGCTGCACCTGCGCCAGCACCAGCAACCGCGACTGCGGCAGCAGATACACCAAATTTCTTTTCAAATACTTTTACCAATTCGTGCAAATCAAGCACGGACATATCTTCGATTGCCGAAACAATCTTTTTAAATTTTTCCGGAACTTCCACCTCTTCGCCAAGATCGGCAACAGGAGCGTCTTGCACCGGAGCGGCGGGAGCTGCTGTTTCTGTAACAACTTCCGGAGTAGATACTTCTTCAGTTGTATCCACTGTATCATTCAATAGTTCATCTGCCATACAATATGTATAAATAATAAATGAGATAAATAAGCGTTGGTTATACGCACATACGTACGTATATCCTTATCCTTTCTTTTGCGCGATTTGATCTAGTGCAATGACCAGACCTTGAATCGGGCTGTTGATAACATTGACAAACATGCCACGGAGAACTTCCGGTGAAGGAATTGCCGCGATAGACAACATGTCTGCCTGATTCTTGTACGTACCATCAAAGATACCTCCGAGAATCTTTACTTTTTCTTTAAACCTTTTTTCAAAGGCATATACTTCACGAGCAGGCGTGAGAAGATCGGTTCCATACGCGATAGCCACTTCTCCAGGAAGTTCAGGAAGTTCACCCTTAGGGGCGGTTTCTTCAAGTGCCCGACGCATGAGCGTCTTCTTGGCAACGGTATACTTCACACCTTCAGCACGCAATGCTCGACGAAGTTCGGTTGTATCAGCAACGGAAAGTCCACGAAATCCAACGAATACCGCGGATTGTGCGTCCTTCAAACCATCCTTTAACGAACCAACAATCGTCTCTTTCTTTTGTTGTGTAATTGCCATACAAAGTAACTGTTAAATGTTTTTATACCGCCACTATGGACAATATAAAAACGGCTGTAAGCCGTATACAAAACGCAGATTGTGCGTTCCGCAGATTTCGACCTCGGCAGGGTTTGGGACTATATCCCTCACTTAAGTCTGTATGCAGACCCCCACTTTCTTCGGCTTATGGACGATACTATACGCAAAAATAGGATGTTTTGCAAGTGCTATATACGTTCAGCGCGCGCCATAGCAATGGCGCGCGCTGAGTATACAAATCCAAGACTCTATCATCTGGACATAGTGTTCTCAGTGTACATTAATTATCTCACCACCGAATCCTCTTCCGAGGCAAATGATGTATTGTCCGCGACAGGAGCAGATGCCGTTCCCAACGCGTCCGGACCGAGAGACCCAACGGCCGCGGGACTCGCAATAGCTTTATCATTATTCGGCGCTTGCGCCGCAAGATGATTAACTGCGAGCGTAAGCCCTGCGCTCACACCTACGATTGTGGCAAAGCCCATCGTAAAGCGTGCCGCACTGTGTAATGCTTCCGTAATCATGTTTTCTATTTTACCATTCTCAAGCAAGTGCCACCTACCCCTGTGGATAACCGAAAGACGTGTTGTACGAAAGTTTTTTAGACAAAAAAGCCGCCCCGAAGGGCGGTCAAAAACGATACCTATTTCGTGCATGAAGTTCTGTGTTTACTCCACGGAGCGCTTCGGCATATGCCGACGAAGCACAACTCCACGCACTACGTATTGCGTGCAAGTTGTGGCGCGCAATAGCGAAAGAAATTATTCCGAAAAAACTCAGAGTGCCCGAAAGGACGTTCTGCATCGTCGTCCCCCCACCCTCAATGGCAGAAAGGGCAACGGACACTCCAAAAACGAGTGCCCAGAAAATCAAAGATGATTTTTTCATTTCTTTTCCATTTTTATATGTTACAAAAGACCCTGTTTATATTTAAACATATTTATCACTATTTGTAAAGCAAACAAAAAGCCGCCCTATTTCAGGCGGCATGATGATGGATATTTCCCCGTCCCAAACAAGCGGGACAGTTGATAACCTTTTTTTTCTTTTGCATGCGCGACAGCGCTCTTTCCCCTGAATACAACACAAGGAGAAGACCACCAAACGCGACGACCGAAAAAGTAAGTGCATTAGGTGCACATGCGATTGCAACAGTGGCAAACTGTGCAAAGGCATACACGAGCACCTGCGATACCGTGAACGGATTGTCGGGAGCAAACATCGAATTATACTCTTTTCGAATATTCACTCGAGACAGATGCACAAGATGTTTAGGAACTGCTCCAAGAAACGCAGTAATACAAGCAACCCCAAACATCAAGATACCATTCACATCTCCCTTCACACCAAGTGCCGTTGCGACACCAAGCGCTGAGGCGAGAAAAAATATCGCAAACATCTGCGCAGTCTCGCTCTTTTTTATGAGAGCAAAAAAGAGACCGCAAACAAATGTTATCAAAAAAACTGTTTTTATCGCACCCACAGTCCCCAAAAGAACTGTCGGTATCCCCATAAAAGTTGTCATCAACAACCCTATGAGGTACAGCAAATAGACTCGCTTCATAACTTCTCCAAGGGTTATAGTGTTAGAAAAGAAATTCCTATTTCCATAGTATATGACATGTTCTGTTTGTCAAGAGGTTATCCACAGAAGTATTTGGACGAGACATTCTGACCATAACAAAGCGGCGCGGCGGGCACGCATGCCCGCCGCGCTACCAACTTACAACAAATTCATACCATTCTTCATTTCAATCGAAAGATAATATCTCACTAAACATAACTTGATAGCCCATCTAACAAAAACATATACCAATGAAAAAATATGATCATGAAAAACGCATACGCCTTGTATCACTTGGTATATGTGTCGCACGTTCAGCAATAAGACCTTCAACGTCTTTTACTAATGTAACATATTCTGGCAGAGCATCTTTGGTAAGAATAACACCTTCGGGGCGTTCCACTCCGGCGTAGTCGGGGAAACTTGACCACGCGTAATTATTCAAAAATTGGATCGCGCGGGGCATATCGCGAATAATACCTTCCCGCCATCCGGGTTCAATTAACTTGAGTGGATTGAGATGAATATATGAAAACAACCAACGAAAATATGCCTCGTCATTTACATGTTTACTCTTGAACGTCCCTTCAAATAATGCACCTGTACGCTCATTAGCTTTATTAAAATATCCTGTATGACTATTCATGATTTTCTGCATAAACTTTGAAATTCCACCACCCTCAGGTATATGCTCTTTTACGAGTATGTGAAAATGATTAGGCATAAGAACATAGGCGAGAATATCCACAAATGGCTCCCCTTTTTCGTATTCTTGATAAATCTTTCCCCAACTAGTGGCGCCATTATCTTCAAAAATCTTTATTGTATTTCTTATCTGCATCCCTGCATGATTGTTATTTGAAAGAAATAATGATAATTGAAATCTCTTACGATCAAAATCAGAAAGAAATATCTCTCTTTTTTCAACACCACGCGTATATAGATGGTATATTTCTCCTTCAACAAAGGGAGCATCTCTTAACATACACGCATTATACCAAGGTTAAACCTTGGTATAAACATTCAACATGTTGACAGACAAAAATCCGTCACCGAGGTTTAACCTTGGTACAGAAGACGAAAATGATTCGCGATAGTTTACGCAGGTTAAACCTTGGTATTTATACCAAGGTTTAACCTGCGTAAACATACTTGACATACAAAGATGGGTGAGGCGCTACCAAGGTTTAACCTTGGTACGGAAAACCTTGGTACGGAAATGCGGGAAGTTTTGGATTCACCAATGTCTCAATGTGTTTTTTAAATACACGAAGAAGTGCTTTTATTCCCCCCGTGTCTCCACGCTTGTACGGCAATAATGATGTAGGAAAGGATGAGAAAGAGGATGGAGCAGTAGAGAGCAATCTCTTCACGAATAAAGAGACTTGTGTGTCCGAACAATCCCCCACTTGATTCTGGTGTTGTGAAGACGAGAAGCAAAAGGAGAGGAAAAGCAACAACTGCAAAATTTTTCCAAATATTATATATCGTCTCTTTTAGAAAGAGGAGTGGTAAGATGGAGAAAAACAAAGAAAGAGATATGAGCATATACTCAGCGTGTTCACCAAAAAGAGAAACATCAGCACAGCGAAAGATATTTCTGTATATTGACATACAGTCATTCACAAAAACCTCATTCCAAAATCTAATCCCACCAATAAAAATGAAAGAGATAAACAAAAGTCCTTCAATAATTTTCAGTTGTTTTTTATGTTTCATAAAAATAAGTATTACTTGAATAATTTCTTTAGATTATTGATTATATTACTAATATTTTTTCTCAATTCAACTCTTCTTTCTTTTATTGGTGTCTCTATATTCTCTATCATGGCATCAAGAAGGGCAGAAAGCTCAAGCACATCTGTTTTTTCAATACATACTGGCTTCCTTCCTTTCTTTACTTTTACTAATTCACAATCATGTTTCTCTATTTCTTTTTTTATTGCAAAGAGAAGTGCTTTTTCGGCGATGACGGCGCTTTTTTCAGTTAAGCGTTTTTATATGTTTTGAATTTGAGTGGAAGGAGGATGAAGGTAATGAGAAAGAAAATAACTGCAGTAACCCAGATAGTTATCTCACGGTCAAAACCACCTCCGGCGCCAAGTCCACTGAGTGCTCCGCCTCCGTCAGAGAGGACGATAAGGATGAGCGCTATGGGTATATAGACGCGAGCAAATTTCCACCATGCCATGAATACTTTTTCAGATTTGTTTTTTACCCATGACATGAGACCAAGAAGGAACGGAACGGGCATAAAGATGGAGAACCACCAGAGATAACTAAAATGATATCTATAGAAGTCATAACACCCAAAATCAAACATCCGACACAGCCCGAACCACTGAGGAGCCCCTGTAACCATTCCCGCAAAAAACAAAACAAGAGATATCAACATCAAATAGCCAGAATGTCTGTTAGAAAGAGGTTTTAATTTCATATTGGTAAAAAAATAAATTGGTAATAACGCTACCAAGGTTTAACCTTGGTACGAAACAATAAGGACATCAATCATCACGGAAATAGTTTATTTTTTCGATGACGTGTTTCGTAATTGCCACGCTTTGACAGGAATAAGGATCACGGAAATGACGAAAAAGAGTCCCGTGAGAAACCATATCATTCCTTCGCGGTCATATCCCCCACCCGCGCCAAGACCCCCAAGCATACCACTACTTGTTGAAGGAGTAATGACGATAAGAATTGCGGAAATGATAAGATATTTTTTTGCGAATTTCCACCATCTTTCATAGACCTCTTCTTTCATAAAAGAGAGGATGATGACGGGAAGGAGTGCGGCAAGGGAGAAGAATCCCAACGTCTGCCCAATCATTTCACCAAGAATATCTCCACAAAAGACACCCCGCGACTGACATATGTGAAGATTATACAAACTTGTAAGAAAGAGTCCTAAAAAAAATGATCCTATAATAATGATAATTCCTTTTTGTTTTTTCTGCATAAGAAAATAATAAAATGATTAAATACATTTATTTACGCAATTCATTCACTATCCGTTCTCTCAATTTCTTTATGTTTTCTTGGATATCGTTCTTTCTCTTTTTTACAGGTTCCTCAAGTTGTTCAAATAATACAGTAACAATCGCGTCAATTTTTACCTTTTCTGCCATGGTTATACGTGCCTTTGCGGGAAGTTTTGGATTCACCAATGTCTCAATTTGCTTATCAAATACACGAAGAAGTGCTTTTTCGGCGATGACGGCGCCACGTTTGTGAAGTGCTTCCATGAGGGTGATTTGTGTCAAAAGCGTTTTCTTTTGATTTGAAGAAAGTGCCTGTACCGCTTCTTTTAGTATACCGTAATCAATCACCTCTTTCATCTCGTCGGTGAATGCATAGACGTCGGGAGTACCGTCCCCATTGTTGTCGAGCGTGAGAGCGCCAACATCAGATACAGAGGCAATCGTGAGTGATCCCGCGCTTGTTGTAGAGACAGGAATGTCTGTAAAGACGGTATATGCTGTTGTCTCGTTCCCTTGCGTTTCTTCTATCTCAAGTGTAAAGGTACCACTTCCTTCGCCATCAAGGACGAGTGTGATTGGACCATCATCTGATGCACCGATGTATTTCGTTTCACCCCATTCTTCGTAATATGAATTGGGAATGTTTTCTTCATAGACGCGAATGTCCGATGCACTATTGGGATTGGGGATGATGCCTGTATGATTTCCTTCCGTGTCATAGAGATGCACGGCAACGGGAGAGTGCATGGTGAAATGTAATGCTTTGCTTGCCAAAGGAGACGTTGGCTCTATTGTAGAAATATATGCGGGAAGAAGGTCTGTATTTGTAAAGATATTTTTGAGAAAGTCTTTTAAGATATCAACTTCTAAGATTCCAGCATGTTTTCTGTTTCGAGTACTATAAAGAAGTCCCGAATGATTATATGCATCTAAATTCAAAAAATACGTCTCCACACCACCAGACATCGCAATCGCGCTGGGAAGAACGACGGTGCCGTCGCCGAGTGTTGTCTTTTGCAATGTCCTGTCGAGTGTGCTCAGTGTTTGCGGACAAAACGGAATATCGCAATTGTCGTATGCGATGCCTCGTATGGTATCAACACCCCATCCGGCGATTTGTACAACTCGTACATGCGCGGGTGGTGTCCACGTGTCGAGTGCTTCGTGTACATCTTTGGCATAGGCAAGAAGTTCTGTATCAAGGACATTGGGGGCATCAACATCGATTGGTTCTGTCCATGTCCCCGCATGTCCCGTCATAAAGTCAGTGAACGCTTCATACGCACCACTTCCCCCGATTGCGCGACCCGCGAAATCAACAAGGTCGGAGATGGAAGATACTTCGGGGTCAAAAACAAAAACGGGCGTTTGCACATGTTCGAGATACGCTTCTGACGGCAATAAGTGATACGCGGACGGCAGTGTTTCGGCGGTGTCGCGTTCCATGCCTTTGCCAATCTTTGTTGTGCCATGCAACAGTGTCGCGGCAGCTTCTGGTGTGCCCCACTGTGGCGAAGCGACAAGCATGACAGTATCAATACGGTCAAGAAGCGGGTCGTGTGTATCCACGAGATGCTTCAGTATATATTTGGCGAGGAGCCCGCCATTACTATGGGCGATGAGAGACACCTTGCCCGAATCAGATGTGTCGGCGAGATGACGCAGTTCTGAAAGAAGATACGGAGTACTTGTCCCCTCTGTCGTTATGTTATATGAAATGACGTCATTGCCATTTCGTGTATCAATATGTGTTCCACGCGTAACAAGTGTATCAAGACCTAAGCGCCAGTCATAGGCAAGTGGCTTCCATGTGTTGATGATACCTGCACCGACGACTTGTGTATCCATGAACTGCATGAACGTTTTGTAAACATTCGTTGTTGGCCACGCATCAAGACGAAGGAGTATCTCATCGGTGATACCCGACACGACAATAGACGGATTGGCGCTTTCATGCGTGTCTGTATCCAAACGAATTTCCGCAACATCCGCAAGGTCATTTGGTTCCCACACCATTTCACCTACGCCATAATCCGCATACAGACGACTGCCACCAATCCCCGGCAGGAATGCGACATTGCTGTAGCCGGTGGTGAAGGAAAGCGGATTGTCTGTGGGTGTCCCTGAAAGTGGCGCGGGGAATGACACTTCTTCACCGGGGTTACCGTCATGTGTGTCGGCAGTAAGAAATGCGTAGGAGTATATACCTTTGGGGAATGTGCCAGTGAATGTGTACCATTCGCCGTTTTGGGTATTGCCGTCGGTGTGGGGGGCGGGCGCGTGAGCGCCCGTTTCGCGTGTCATGTCATAAAAGGTGTCTGTGCCTGTCGCGTCTTTGACCCATAGACGAACGTAAGCGGGGGTGTCACCGTCTTGGTCAGTATAGAGAGTGGCGAACGTGAGCGGGTCTTTGTCCGCGACACCTTTGTTGGGTTCAACTCCCCTACCTGCTATGTGTGCGTCGGTGGCATAGGAGTCATTAGGGATATAGTTGAGGGTTGGAGGTGTATCGTGACGACGTGTACCACGATACTCAAAAGTCATTGTGGCATGGCGTATAGGAGCAACACCTTCACTTCCCCCTGAAGCGAACCATGTCATTATTTCATCATCTGTAACATATTGGTCTCTCGGAGGACGTTCAGCAATGAAGAATGTGTAAAGAGATGGCATCGTACGTGCATCAGCTAACATTGAAACTTTGTTATTATCATACCCGTATTGACCCATATATTTTGTAATACCGTTTACTCCCTCACCCCACACCTGCATACTGGACACATAATTTACATCATCAAGAGGACTCCCCCCTTCAAGGTGTCCTGGGACACCCCTTACCAATGCAAAAAGTGTTCTCCCATTTTCAACCCAGACTGGCCAATAAAATTGCATCTGCATTACCATGCCATACGAATCGGTCGGGAAGAGAAAATCTTCCGTATAAAGAATATCTCCTTCGTGAATTTCCTTTCCTTGATGCGTTATCGCCAGAACGGTTGCATTCCCTTTCGTCATGAATGTCTTTTCTTCTCCACGTACTTCCCCCGCATCACTTCGCCCAATACACTGATAGGTATAAGAATGATTTGCTTGTATATACAACAACGGTGACTGATATATAGATCTCTCAACAAAAACTGACTCTATCTCTTGAGATGATGTCTCATCTTTTTGAAGAACAAACATGTGTATTTCATCAGGTATCGCTCCAGAAATATGACACTCGATTAATGCTGAAGATTCTGAAACAAGAAATGCACCAAATGTTTCCACAGAAAAAGATACCTCATCAGATGATTGCGCATATACCAATATCCCCGGTCTGTATACACCAAAGGCAACAATAAAAAAGACCGCGAAAACGGTCGAGAAAACACCTGTCATACGACGGATTATTGTAGCAAAAGATGTGAGATGATACGTAGTCATAGGGAGATACCATAACGACGAATAATACTTCTAGTATATCGCTGCTCATTTATTTTGTGGATGGTGTGGGTGTGTATAACGAAGCGCGGAAGACGAGTTACAAGTGTCGAATGTCGAGAGACGAACAGATGACGGACGGCTCCATAGATCCTGAATCACCTTCCTTCGCCAAGGCTTCAGCAAGGTAAAAAGTTCAGGATGACAGAAGATACTCCCGAGGTTTAACCTTGGTATAGGATACCAACTCTGTACCAACATTAAGAGTTGGTACAGAAATGTTGGTATTGCGGGTTGGGACATAACAAAAACCCCCGCGGACGGGGGTTTGGTATTTCATACTCTTCACTTCCCCGCAATATGCGGGGCGATAAATGCAGAGAGCATCACCATGAAAAACACGATGGCCCCTGTAAAAATTGCTGCAAACATAATCATGATCACCGGACCAAGGATAGTTCCAGTGAGCGAAATGAGTGCGATGCTTCCCATGCACATATGCACGGAAAAAAAATTTGCACCCGTTTTCGCCATGATATCGTTGGCGACAATGTCCCATCCCCGCATTGAAAATGCGAAGACGATAAAGAGCAACATTGTCATGGAGGAAAAAATTGCCCCCTCTAAAAAAAGTCCAAAGAGAAGTCCCAGGGCTTCCCCGACCATTGCAACGTACACTATGGCATACGTAATAACGCGTGCCATGTCATACTTTTTTTGAGGGAATCTCACACAATAGAGAATACCTCCAACAATCGCCTGTACAGCGAGCAACAATAGATTATCCATGATTTGCAATTTTTTTATGTTATGTACTATTTACCGTCTACCATATTACCATATATTTTAAGGATGTCAAAGAATTTTTACCAAAGTTTAACCTTGATACGGGAAACGAATAACGAATACGTACGCCTGCCCCGCGCCCTACGTGGTGCTGGGGAATGTACGAATACGACTAGACTACGATAGATGAAACTGACGACTTCGTGGATCCTGAATCGAGTTCAGGATGACACTCCTTTTTTCAGGATGACGGACGACGCTACCAAGGTTTAACCTTGGTACGGGAAACAGACTGTTGGAAGAGTTGGTGTGGGCTTTGGTATGGCAGATTGGGACATAACAAAAACCCCCTTGCGGGGGTTTTTGTTGGGGATTGCTCCCCTTCCTGCTTTTTAGGGCAAGGAATATTGCTCTGTTACGTTACGCTTGCGCGTTTCGTATCATGAACAAACGGATTACGGATTGACGTGGGTCGGACCGTAGAGATCACCCTTGAAGGCAACCGCTCCAGCGTTGTAAGCACCCGTGCTGTCAATACCGAAGACGAGGTCACCAGCGGTGTCGTCAAGCCATACCTGGATGCTGTCTCCGTCATCTTCATGATCAGAGGTATCAGCGTAGAGGTAGAAGTACTTGGACGAGTTCGGACCAACTGTGAGTCCTGCCGTGTAGGCACCGTCGAGGTTGAAGGTTACTTCCGCACCAGTGACGTTGTTGAACGTCTGGTTGCTGTCAAGAATGTTTCCATTCTCATCGCGGAGAGAAAGCGCTTCGGCTGCGGCAGTGTCAGAGTCATCGCTGACGCTGTTGATCTGAACGGTCAATGTGTTCGTGTCAGCGTTGTTGAACGTGACATCTTCAGAACCATTGTTCGTTACTTTGATCTTGGCGAGCAAATGATTGGCATTGTTCACAAGAGTCGTGCTCACACCCGTGTTGTCAAAGGCAACGGTCGGGTATGCTTCGTACAAGGTGTGCGTTGCAGCAGAGGAAGAGTTCGCGGAAGAGTCAAGAGACGTTCCAGAAGTCTTGCCTGTTGCTTCGTACGCAGTGACGTAGAGGGCGACAGTATCACCGTTTTGTACGGTTGTTCCGTCAACATCTGCCATCACACCCTTGATGGTGAGATCAACCTTGCTGTTCTTGGCGATGACCACATTGTTCAATGTGATTGCAACGTCAGCAGAACCGCCGGAAGCTTCACCAACAAGTGTTGAGCCCTTGTATACCTTGTAGGTATCCACGGCATCATCAACACCTGGGTTTACATCGAGGGTAATCTTCTCGAGGTTAACATCTTCAACGTTCGCAGTTTCTTCGAATTGGAAGACTGCAAGAGTTGTTTCAGAACCATCAAGTACGAAGGTTGCTTCAGGAGATGTAGAGTCGATAGTTACTGCAACAGTAGCATTCTCGGCAAGCGTCATTGCTTGACCGTTCGTACCACCGATTGAAGACGGGTCGGCATCCACATTGGATGTGGCACCTTCGGCTTCAGCGTCAGAAACGTCAACAGTCCATGTATCACCTGCATCACCGTTACGTGTCGCACCGCTTGAAATGTCGGCAACGATTGCAACGTTTACAGTCGTTCCCTTGGCAACAACGATGTCGCTGCGGAGATCGAATGCAGTTGAAGCTGCGGTGATGTTCTTGGTATCAGATACTTTGACATTGAGGGAACCGTCGGACTTCAATGTCCAGATTTCCATATTGTCGAGATCACCAACAGTGGCGTCATCGGCAACTGCAACATCAACAGTAATGCTTGTTACTTCGACATCTTCACCAGAATCCTGCGCGTCAAGCGCTGCCTTGGCAAAGACGAAGTCCTTCATACCAGCAACCACGTTTTGCGCGGCCGGTGTGGCAAGATTGCGTACGGTAAGAGAAGCGGCTTTCACCGTCATGGTGTGGGCGCTTACGGTTACGTTCGGCAAGGTGGCGGCATCGTTGGTGTCTTCACCGCGGACATCGTCCCAATCCGTTGAAGGATTTGTAGAAAGGATAACAGTTTCGTTTGTTCCAAACGCGTCACCGAGTTCTCCTGTTACGATAAGACGAGTCTCACCGGACGGGATAGTAACGTTTGTAAAGAGAATGGAACCTTCATGTGCACCAGAGTTGGTGGAATCACCATCAACTGGTCCAGCAAGGACAGTACCGTCTTCGTCAACGAGTTTGACGTTTGTGATGTCTGCAACATCGGCAGCTGCGCCACCGGCATTGGTAAGATCAACATAGATCGTCATGTCATCAACATTGATGGCTTCACCAGTGAGTTCGATAAGGAATCCACCGAGCACTTCACCAGACTTCTCAACGGCAACATTTGCCGAAGATGTTTCATTGTCGCGAGAGAACGATTGGAATTCTCCACCCGTAATATCGAGTGTTGAAGACGTAAATGTTCCCGTCGGGGTGATACCGTAGCCATAGGTCTTGCCTACAACAACGACGTCAGTGTTTTCATCGATTTCGAATTCAATCGTGCGACCAGAACCGGAGTCAATATCTCCAACGAGCTTGAAGTCCAAATCACGACCTTCTTCAATGGTGATACCATTTCCAAAAGTAGCGGTGTAGTACTTGCCGTCAGATGATACAGAAACGGTGTAGTCATCGCCATCTGCTTCAATCTTCAAACCTGAAAGGTCAGAGGAAGAAACGGAACCTGTTTGGTAGAAGCGGATGCTCTTGACAGAAACGTCTTCAGCAGAACCAGCTTCAACTTGAACAGAGGCGAGAACTTCTTTCTCGTCACCAACTTCAACGTCATCGTTGTCATTCGGTTGGTTGGAACCTTCATCGATAACAGCCGTTCCCATCGCGAGTGTCGCGTTAGTTGTGTGGCTTGCACCGACGATCGGGAGTGAACCAGAAACGGTTGCACTCGTATTCACGGCAACAACCGCAAAATTGGCGACTTCACCTGCTTCAGAAGCAAGGTCTGCATCCATATTTGCAGCGACGGTGAATGTTTTGGAAGCACCCGCCTTGATGACGACTGCTTCGCCGATGGTCGCTTGATCGTTGGAATTCAACGAACGCGCGCGACCGATGCGTTGACCATCATTGTCCAAGAGGACAACGCTGTCAAACGCGCTCTTTTGAGCCAAACCTTGGAGTTCAACTGTTACGCTGTTCACCGTTGCATCGGACGAACCGTTGTTGGTGAGCGTAAATTTGGTAAACGGAAGATTTGCCGCGTTTTCAATCGCGAGCGAGTTTGCCGGCTGGGTGGCGGAAGAAACCGTCACGCCTGTACCGGTCGTAGTGGAACCACCTGTTGTGGAGCCACCCGCGCATACCGCGTTCAATTTGGCACGTGTGCCCGCACCGACATATCCGTTACCCGCGGTCAAACCGACCGGTGTAAGAATGTCAGCTGCGTAAAGTTCTTGGAACTTTACAACGGCGGCTTTGGTCATTGCACCAAAGTACGTGGATTCATTACCCGCTGAGCCGACGCCCGTGGCGGCAACTTGGGTGGCAGCGTTTTTGTTCAGAACCTTTTGGAGGTTCATCACATCGGTGCTTGTCATACCTTGTTTCAAGTTCGTGGCGAATGTGTACGCACACGTACCTGTTGTGGTTCCGCCGGTAGTAGAACCGCCGGTCGGAGTGCCACCTGAAAGAGAAGCTTGGACGTTCGCAATGGTTTGCGAGTCCGCGCCGAATGACTGGAGCAAAGAGACGATGGCGTCAATTTGGCTCTGTGTCAAAGCAGCAGCTTCCGCAACTGAAGCGGTGCCGATCATCATGAAGGCTGTAGAAAACCCCACGAGACCTGCAACCAACTTCGAGAATTTGGATTGAGTACTCATATGATAGATTGATGATAATGCGATGATCTTCGGACGCGCGTTTCTTGCGAGACGCGCGCAGGTGAAGAGCACATGTGTACGGAGAAGGTCGACTTCGACATTGTCGATGATTCCGTGCACACTTACCTGTAACTAATTAGTTCGGTGTGCATCGCGACACCGCATGAGCGAATGACTTGACGAGTTTCAAGTTGTCAGTTTCCCGCGACGTCTCTGCTACGCAGAGCGCGCGGGTCCGTCCCGCCCTTTCTTAAGAAAGGGCGGGACGGACAAGTTTCAAGAAACGAAACGACGGACGACTCCGTGGATCCTGAATCACCTTCCTTCGCCAAGGCTTCGGCAAGGTAAAAAGTTCAGGATGACAGACTTCGCTGAGACTTCTTTGAGACCAACATTAAGTGTTGGTCTTTTCTTTGTCCTTCGCTTATGCGGTGGCGCGACTTACCGATATCAGTTACAGCTGATAATAAAAGAGTTTGATAATAATGACATACACGGCGACCGTCGTAAGACGAGTCGGCGCGGATGACGATGACAACACGATTGCTTGCGCAATCGGATGACAGTCGCTGTTACTCTTTGGTAGCGCCGTTTGTTCTGTTGTCAACGAGCATCCCGTGCATACACATCGTCCCCTACGACCACACACGGATGCAGAGCATCCGTCGAGAGAAAATGGAACAATGTGTATCTGTATACATTATATTTTGCCGTTCGTTATACCGCAAAGATTTTCGTGTGGATAACTACATTCTTCATCGCACTTGTGCAATGAAGACGAGTTGTCAGTTGTCAGTTTCAAGTTTCAAGTTTCAAGAATGCTTACGAATAACGAATACGTACGAATGTACGAATACGACTAGACTACGATAGATGAAACTGATGACTCTGGATCCTGAATCACCTTCCCTCGCCAAGGCTTCGGGAAGGTAAAAAGTTCAGAACGACAGACTCTCAAGGACGACTCGACGAATGATGAAACGAGTTTGTTATGACACGAAAATGATGTGGTTTTTAAACAACAAAATATCTCCTTTTATTATAGTTTTTTTATGGTATAAAGTCAATGAAACGAGTTCCATGACGAGTTTCAAGAATGGTTACGAATAACGAATACGTACGAATGTACGAATACAACTAAACTAAGATGGATGAAACTGACGACTCTGGATCCCGTGTCACCTTCCTTCGCCAAGGCTTCGGCAAGGCACGGAGCCCGGGATGACAGACTGGAATGGATGACGAACGAGTGGGTTTAGAACGACAGTTTTTATACTTATCATTTACGCGAGGGAGTAGGTGCTCCAACGTTTACTTCCCTGCTTCTTAAGGACACCTTCTTCGACCATTGCAGTGATTTCGCGCTGTATTGTCTTTTCACCGACATTACGGACAAGAAGTGTAATGTCCTTTATAGCGACGTGTTTCTTTTTCTTTATGACGGCAATAATTTCATTTCGCCTTTGATTTTTGATATCTGCTATTGGCTTTGTTTTTTCTATCTCTTTTTCTATTACAGGCTGGTGTGTTGTATATTCTTCATGTGCGTTTGTCTCTTTCGTAAAGGACATTATCGGACGTTCTTTTGTATAAAGGACATCTTTTCTATCGGACATTTTTCTATCGGACATTCTTTCAATGTCCTTTATATGTCCTTTAAGAGTTTCGGCTTTGAGGATAACAGACTCCGTCGCACGCTCGGTATTATTGAGCGATGTCATTGTGTATTGCTCTTTAAATAAATCGCCCACTACTCGTTCGGTGCTTGATGCCATCTGTCTCCCTTCTTCTAATATATCGTTGAGTATCATATATTCTTTTTTGAGTACCGCAACATTCATTTCTGATAAAAGGTCTCCTGCAAATGCAACATTGAGAAGTGTTGCGAGTTCAGTGATGGTGTCACGCGCGCGATTCATAACGGACATTCTATCGGCAGTAAGTGTTTCGCGGATGATTGCCATGTCAGTCAAAAGGACAAGTGTCTTTTCACGAAGACGCCATTTGAGAGGTTCTGCATCGGGGATGAGTCCCGTTACCATGTAGAGCGCGGCGGAAAGACGTTCTGTCCTTTTGAGACAGAGAAGCGAAAACTCATTGCGGTTATTGTACGCAACGGGAGATTGAGTATTTATATCGGACATCGTATCACGACGATATGAGTCCGTTTCTCTCATGTCCTTTTTTGTATCCATAATGTCCGTTAGTGTCTGTGTCCTTGAGAAATTGTGTCCGTGAGCTCTTACGGACGTTCTCGGACACTTAAAGACTTGTCCATTATACATGCGTTCTCAATTGATTCAAGAGCATTGCATGGAGTGGAACACAGTGAATCGAGAGGGGCAAGGGGAATGAGTGTGGATGAGTTTCAAGTTGTCAGTTTCAAGAATGCTTACGAACGAATATACGAATAAAAACGTTAGGTTAAACCTAGCGGAGCGCCGCTAGGTTTAACCTAACGTTTTGGCGACTTGCAACTCTAAATCTTACATTACCTTCCTTCGCCAAGGCTTCGGCAAGGCGTGGAGCTCGGGATGACGGGCGAAAACGGATAACACTGTTTTTTCATTCTCTTCCCTATTTATGGTATCATGATGTGTATATGGCAAAAAACGATTCTAAAAAACAATCCCCAAAAAAGAAACCGGCGCCCGTTCCGGTCAAAAAACGCGGAACATCATCTGATACAAATGGAGAAAAAACTCCTCGTCTCAATATCAAACGCGAGACAAAACGTAGCATGCTCGGTATTCTTTTTTTTGTGCTCGGCGTTTTTTTTATTCTCGCAGCACTCGGTATCGCAGGCATGGCGGGAACATTTACATTCGATGAACTTGATGCATTCTTTGGGTTAGGGTATGTGTTCCTCCCTATCATCTTTTTCCTCGTTGGAGCATCTCTCTTTGACGCAGAAGATGCCCGCGAACACATTGCACTGCCAAAAACTCTGGGAGCAGTTCTCTTCTTCGTCTCTGCGCTTGGACTCACTTCCATTCTTTCAGGAAACACCGGCGGTGGATGGCTTGGAAAAGTGCTCGCCTCTCCTCTCGTAAAACTTTTTGACGCGGTCGCAGCATCGGTCTTTCTCATTGCATTTATCATCATCTCTCTTCTCCTCATCTTTGATAAACCGCTCTCACCCGAACGACCTCCCCTCTCATGGCTTCTTCGTTTTCGCAACCGTACCAAGTCGGACGAAGAGGATGGCACATTCATCACTGTCCCTGATACAGAAGAAGATACCCTCACTCCCGTCCCCCCTACGCCAGTTGCTGATGAGCACACTCCACCGGAAGAACCATCTCCCACACAAGGATTTTTTGGAAAAAAGAAAAAAGACGAAGAAGAACTTCCTAAAATGGCAACGAGTGCATACCCTCTTCAGAATCGCACGTATCTTCCTCCACCCGTCTCTCTCCTTTCGGTAGACAAGGGTAAACCAGAAGTTGGAGACATCAAGGCAAACGCCAACATCATCAAACGCACACTGCAAAACTTTGGTATCACCGTTGAGATGGATGAAATTTCTGTTGGTCCAACTGTTACTCGTTACGCTTTGAAACCTGCCGAAGGGGTCAAGCTCTCGCGCATTGTCGGACTCCAAAACGACCTCGGTCTCGCTCTGGCGGCACATCCTGTACGTATCGAAGCACCTATTCCCGGCAAGTCTCTTGTCGGTATTGAAGTTCCTAACTCGGCACGCAGTACTATCGGCTTGGCAAAACTTCTTTCCGCGCCTGAATTTGTCGGTTCGGAAAAGCCTCTCCTCTTTGCTCTTGGACGTGGCATCTCGGGACAATCGTTCTTTGCAAACCTCGCAAAACTCCCCCACATGCTTATCGCGGGAACCACTGGCTCGGGAAAGTCGGTAACTATTCATGCCATTCTCGCTTCTCTTATATATAGGAATGGTCCAGAGCGCATGCGTTTTATCATGATTGACCCAAAGCGCGTCGAACTCACGATGTACAATGGCATCCCCCACTTACTGACGCCTGTCATTACCGAACCCAAAAAAGCTATCCTCGCTCTCAAATGGGCAGCCAAGGAAATGGATCGTCGCTATGACATTCTTGAATCAGAGTCTGTTCGAGATATCGCGTCATACCATGAAAATATTGTTGCCCCCGCGTATAAAGCTGCTCAGAATGACGGCGCACCCGATGGCGCCGCTCTTCCCGAAGCAATGCCCTATATTGTTGTCGTTATTGATGAGCTCGCTGACATCATGACCACGTATCCGCGTGAATTGGAATCGGCAATTGTTCGTCTCGCGCAGATGAGTCGCGCCGTGGGTATTCATCTTATTCTCTCCACACAGCGTCCGTCGGTCAATGTTATCACCGGTCTTATCAAGGCAAACGTTCCGGGACGTATCGCGCTTCAAGTTTCATCGCAGATTGATTCACGTACCATTCTTGATACTGGTGGCGCAGAAAAACTTCTTGGCGCAGGTGATATGCTCTATCTTTCAAGTGACATGTCTCAACCACAGCGTATTCAATCGGCATTCGTCACAGAAAACGAAATCAAACGTATTGTGTCATACTTGCGCAAAGAGTATTCTGGCGGAGACTTTGACGACATTACCATTTCTGACCCTTCGGGCGTATCGCCCTTATCCTCACTCGCTGATATCATGAGTGGGTCGCTTGATGAACGTGGTGGCGCAGGTGGTGGCTTTGGTGATGATGACGATGACGACATGTATGAAGAAGCGCGACAAACGGTCATTGAAGCAGGAAAAGCATCCACATCATTTTTGCAACGCAAACTGAAGGTTGGATACGCGCGCGCAGCACGTCTCATGGATATGCTTGAAGAACGTGGTGTCGTGGGACCGGGAGAAGGCGCAAAGCCACGAGAAGTGCTGGAGGGAAAGGGTGTTGAGTCTGAAGGGTATGGGGAGTAGAACGAGTTTCAAGTTGTCAGTTTCAAGAATGCTTACGAATAACGAATACGTACGCTTGCCCCACACCCTATATCCAAAAAGATGGTTAACAAAACTCCATAACATATATGCCTGAGTATCTAAACAATAAACGCAGTATCTCATATCAAGATCTCTTGGTATGGCAAAAAGGCATTCAGCTCGCAAAAGAAGTTTACGCAGTAACAAAATATTTTCCTCTTGATGAAAGATTCGGACTGATCTCTCAAATAAAACGGGCAGCAATTTCAATTTCTTCCAATATTGCCGAGGGACAGTGTCGCGGTACAAAAAAAAGACTTTACACAGTTTCTTCGTATCGCATATGGCTCAGCTGCTGAATTGAAAACTGAAATTATCCTCGCAAAAGAATTATCTTTTATAAAAGATAGTGACTATGAGCAAATTATTTCAAAAATAACAGAGATTGAAAAAATGTTAAATGCACTTATTCAATCTCTTTCTTCTCATTAAAATAGCGAATAGGCAATGCTTGAAACTGATAACTGAACACTTTCTTCATGGTAACCTTAAAAGACATATTTATACGCGTGGGGTGGGTGCTTTTGGGCATTCTCTTAGTTGTGTATGTCGTACATCAGGCATGGGCACTCATGCTTGGTCCACGTATCGCGCTCGAAGGCCCCGGAAATGGGGCGACGTTTGAGGAACCAATGATTCATATATTTGGTGTCGCGACAAATGCGACGTTTATCGCTATGAACGGTCGGCCGATTTTCATTGATGAGCAGGGACACTTTAACGAGACATACATCCTCTCCCCTGGGCTTAATATCATTACACTCTACGCGCGAGACCGTTTTGGTAATGAATGCGCGGAGACACGAGAGATAATAGGAAAAATGGATGAATCGCGAGTGTCGAGTGTCGAGCTGCGAGAGACAGAAGACAGAGCTGAAAGTCACCAAACTGACACGGAAGAGACGTTGGGCGACGATTCGGATGTTGAGACGCAAGAAATAGAAAACGACACAGAAGAAACGCGGAACTGACGCAGAAGACAAGTTTCCCGCGATGTTTCCGCTACGCGGAGCACGCGCGTCCGCCCCGTCCTTTCTTAAGAAAGGACGGGGCGGACGAGTTTCAAGAATGCTTACGAATAACGAATACGTACGTATATCCAGCACCCTACGTTTTATACCAACTCTTAGTGGTGGTATAGCATATGCTCCCAAGGTTAAACCCTGGTATGACTTGTGCTGTATTCGCATTCGGATATCTCGTGATATAATACACAGATACTCATTTATTTTCTCAATACTATGCCTGCACCCAAAAAAGCAAAAGTAGCCCGTCCAGAGATCCCCTCACGTGACGGCAACACCGATATTGCTGATACGATCAAAGCGATTCAGACGAAATTTGGCGAAGGTGCCATCATGAAACTCGGTGACAAACCACGCGTGGACGTGGACGTTATTCCTTCTGGATCCATCGGTATTGACCATGCGCTCGGTGTGGGTGGATTCCCTCGTGGTCGTATCATTGAAATTTTTGGTCCAGAATCATCTGGAAAAACAACGCTCGCACTTCATGTTGTCGCCGAAGCACAAAAGAAAGGTGGCCTCTGTGCATTTATTGATGCGGAACATGCCATGGACCCTGATTACGCACGCAAATTGGGAGTCAAAACAAATGAGCTTCTCATCGCCCAACCAGACAACGGTGAACAAGCGCTTGAAATTGCCGAGAGTTTGGTACGTTCAGGTAAAATGGATGTGATTGTCATTGACTCTGTCGCGGCACTCACCCCACGTGATGAAATCGAAGGAGACATGGGCGCACAACATGTCGGCAAACAAGCTCGTCTCATGAGTCAAGCGCTTCGCAAATTGACCGCCATCGTAGACAAGACAAAAACGGTCGTCATCTTCATCAATCAAATCCGCATGCAAATCGGTGTGATGTTTGGCAATCCTGAGACAACACCAGGTGGCAAAGCACTCAAATTCTATACTTCGGTACGCGTGGATATCCGTCGCATCGCGCAAGTAAAAAAGGGTGATGAAGTGATTGGGTCACGGACACGTGTAAAGATTGTCAAAAATAAAGTCGCAGCCCCGTTCCGTCAGACGGAGTTTGACATTGTTTATGGCGAAGGGATTTCTCGTGAAGGCGAGATGCTCATGTTGGGAGAGCAATTTGGTATCGTCGATAAATCTGGTTCATCATATGCGTATGGTGAAGAAAAACTTGGTCGCGGATATGACGCGGCGCGTGAGTTTTTGAAAGAAAACAAAAAAATTGGTAATGAGATTGCAAAAGCAATTGGAAAAGCGCTTGATGAGAAGCAGAAAGAGAAATAGTTAAAGGAGATTAGGAGATTAATATCCTTTCTATGAGTGACACAATAAAAGGTTCCTATCAAAACATCACCGCTTGGAAAAAAGGTTTTCGACTCAGCGTATCAATATACAAATTGTCACAGTCTTTTCCTCCAGATGAAAGATTCGGTCTCACAAGCCAAATGCGTCGTTCGTCTGTCTCTATTCCTTCAAATATAGCAGAGGGATATGCTCGGGGCTCAAAAAAAGAATTTCATCACTTCCTTCGTATCGCTTATGCCTCTGGTGCAGAACCTGAAACACAAATCGCACTCGCTAAGGAAATATTTGATTATCCTTTGTCTGCTTATCAAGAAACCGATACCCTTCTTCAGGAAGTTATGAAAATGTTAAATACTATGTTATATTCAGACCATTGAGGGTGTTTTTCGCTTTTTTAATCTCCTAATTTTTAATCTCCTCTTACAAAGCGAGTATAATTCTCTTTAAATCATTTCTTTATTCATAATCTTTTTATTGTACAATGTTAGACTACAATGAACTCACCGTGGGCACCTACTTCGTCATGGACGGGCAGCCTTATGAAGTGGTTTTTTCCCAAACCGCCAAGAAGAATCGTCAAAAAGCGACCAATCAAACAAAGGTGCGCAATATGATTTCGGGTAAGACAGTGGATAAGACATTTCACCAGTCCGATTCATTTGATGAAGCAATTATCGAAAAAGGAACTATTGTGTATCTCTACAAAGATCCGCGTAAAGGTGAATATTGGTTCCACAAAAAGGATGACGCGAAAAACCGTTTTACCCTTCCCTCTGAAACCGTTGCCGATAAACTACTCTTCGTCAAAGAAAACAGCGAACTTGAAGCGCTGTTGTTTGGTCGCGATGATGATGCAAGCATTATTGGTATCAATCCCCCAATCAAGGTGGACCTGAAAGTAACAGAAGCAACGCCTGCGGTGCGTGGGAACACTGCGCAAAACGCAACGCAAGAAGTAACTGTTGAGACAGGTGCTACAATCAACGTACCGATGTTTATCGCACAAGGCGACGTTATTCGCATCAATACGACGACCAAGAGTTACGTGGAACGAGCGTAGGTGAGTTTTTAGTTTATATCACGGACGGAGTGCTTGACAAAAGACAGACAGGGATGTATTTTATATGATAAAGTTTTTTCGTCAAAAATATCAAAAATTAAACAAAGGAAAAGGACGTTATGGAAAACGCAGACAAACCTGTACAGCGCAACATCCTCATTTGCAATTTTGGTGATTGGGGATTCATGGACAGAAGAGACCCTTCTGATGCTCAGTGTTATAACCAGCAGGCAGAGATTATCAAAGAACATCTTGATAATGAATTTTCTGTTACAGTTATCACCGAGCGTCCTCAGTCAGCGGATGACTACGAGCAGTATAGCGGGGTGATTTTTCTTACCAGAGGTGAACTCGAGACGGCAATTGAGGTAAAACATATGTGTCAAAACACCTCAGTCATCGTTTTGACAGGCGCTCCCTCACCCTCAGAAAGAGGAGTGACGATTATCGACAAAGATTTCCGATGTAATTTTCTCGAAAAAATTGTAGAAACTTTTCAACAATAACACGTTTCATATCAGGGGGGAGTATACCCCCTGATTTTTAATCTATTTTGAAATTCAATTCCACACAGCCACTGTGAGATAGTTCATTTAACACAAACTATCAAAAAAGAAATATTACTTTCAACCTAACCTTTTATGGAACGCGGACTCATAAAACAATAGAAACACTGAAGTTAAACATTTGTATCATACAAAACTTGACAGGAACAAGGAAATATTATGCTCCCAAGGTTAAACCTTGGTATAAAATGCCGACTCTTATACCAACTCTTAATGTTGGTATAGATTAGGTTTAACCTTGGTATAGACGATTTTTTATTACAGATGTTACGTTTCCTGAGGAGAAAAAACTTGCTATACTGGGCACTATGGACATGCTTCTTTTGGTGATTATTATGCTTTACGGTATTTCCGCGCTGTATGAAAGTGTCATTTTTGCTACCGTATGGAAAGAGCGCGCATATGACCCAAAAGCGTTTTTTGCATGGCTTCCTACAACATTTGGCAAAGAAGTCTTGAAAAGTTTCCCTGTGGGAGGACGTATGATATTTTCTGCGGGCATCGCATATATCATGCTTGGTATGACCGCGCAGACACTCCATATTGGTATACTGTTTATCCTTCTTCTCTCCTTGAGCAATAACATGTGCTCGTGTACACGAACACGATTTCGTTTACCTCGCGGACTTGATCGTCCACTCATCATTATTGCGCTCACCTCATTTGTCGTTGAATCAATCATTTTTCTTTTTCTTCCCGACTCATTCACGCTTGACTCTCGCATTGGCATGATACCGTACGCCATACTCTTTCTTTCTTCGATACGCTTTGTTTTGGTTGCTATTGTCGCGACACTACTCTCCCCCATTACTCATTCTCATCACGCGTAATTATGTCTCTTCGCACACTCATTAAACAAATCGTGATCAGTATACTTTCATTTGAGGCGCGTCTCGTTATCAAAAAACATCGTCCGCGTATTATCGCCGTTACAGGAAGTGTAGGAAAAACATCCGTGAAAGATGCCTTGTATGACATTATGAAAGAATCGTATACGGTGCGAAAAAACAAAAAAAGTTTCAACAGTGAATTTGGTGTTCCTTTGACCATTCTTGATTTGCCTACAGGATGGAATAGCCCACGTGCGTGGATGCTCACCCTCTATAGAGGCGCCTTGCGTGTCATTTCTCGTGCCCCCTATCCCGCATGGCTTATCCTTGAAGTCGGCGCTGATCATCCGGGGGATATCGCGCGTTCACTCGCGGGGATATCTCTTGATATCGCGATACTCACGCGCGTCGGCGACATTCCTGTACATGTTGAGTTTTTTCCTTCTGTTGATGCTGTCCTTCATGAGAAAGCATCTCTCCTTGATGCGTTACGCTTGGAGGGAACAGCTATTTTAAACGGAGATGATACACGTATTGCCCCTCTTGCGAAAACGCTTTCCAACAAGACAGTCATTCTCTATGGCACACATCCAGAGAATACTGTATGCGCAGAAAACATACATATTGTGTATGAAAACAATATACCGTCTGGTCTTGCTTTTTCACTCATTACCAAAGACGACATGTACCCCGTTACTCTTTCGCACACCATAGGCGCGCACCACGCATATACCGCGCTTGCCGCCTTTGCAGCTGGGGTATCCGCAGGTATTTCCCCTCAAGACGCTGCTATGCGTCTCTCCCATATCAGTCCTACCCCAGGACGATTACATCTTCTTGAGGGCATACGCAACATCTGTCTTATTGATGACACATACAATGCGTCCCCTCTCGCCGTTGCCGCAGGTCTTTCTACACTTCGCGATATCACAAGCGCAGGTATCAAAGTTGCAATCTTGGGAGACATGCGCGAGCTCGGAGACATGACGGAATCCGCACATAAAGACGCCGGAAAAGACGCTGCCATCTCTGCCGATATACTTATTTTTGTTGGAGACAATGCAAAGCTGTTCGCACAAGGCGCCCAGGAAGCAGGTGTAGACCATGCACATATGCACATATTTGCTGACGCACAAGAAGCGACAACACAACTATCAAATCTTATTCCTGACGGGGCAACTGTTTTTGTCAAAGGATCACAAGGTGTCCGTATGGAACGTATCGTCAAAGCACTTCTTGCACACCCAAAACAAGCTTCTCATTTACTTGTGCGACAAGAAGAAGAGTGGGCAAAGAGATAACACGGTTACGAATAACGAATATGCACAAATGTACGAATAAAAACATTAGGTTAAACCTAGCGGTATTCCGCTAGGTTTAACCTAATGTTTCGATGGCTTGCAACGGCAAGATATTGAATCACCTTCCTTCGACAAGGTAAAAGTTCAGGATGACAGACGAGAGGGTTTAGGATGACGGACGGGAGGGTTGAGGGTGACAGACGGAATAATTTAAAAAACAGACTTTACTGAATTCGTAGTTCTCCCGCAGCGTCTCCGTTACACGAAGTGTGCGTGTCCGCGCCCGAAAAAAGAGACTGAGTATTGGTTTTTCAACTCTTTTGTAACATAGTTATGTTCCAAAAAACAACTGATGAAACAACATAAAACAAAAACACGGACTCTCTGTCCGTGTTTTTGTTTTCTTTTGTATCTTATTGAGAAACGTATGCAAGAAGTCCCATGTAACGAGCGCGCTTGATTGCCGTTGCAAGTTGTCGTTGATGCTTCGCCGAAACACCCGAATAACGACTATTTTGAATACGCCCATGTTGATTTACAAATTTCTTGAGCGTCTCTACATCTTTATAATCGATGTATTTAATATTATTTGCGGTAAAGTAGCATTGCATGGATAGGAAGTTAGAAGATTAGTAAGTTAGGAGGTTAGTACGTTAGGAAGTTAGTAAACTAGGAGATTAGGAGGTTAGTATATGATGAGATTACTATGAAGATATCTCGGGCTCTAAACATAACTCATGTATATTTTCCTTTTGAAAGAATTGCGTTAATCATCTTCATAACCTCAATCAACAATTCTTCAATGTCTGTTTCTTTATGGTATTTCAATTCTTTTGCTAATAATAATTGCGTCTCAAGCTCAGCAGCTGAACCGTATGCGATTCTCAGAAATTGGTGAAATGATGCTTTTGATCCTCGCGCGTATCCTTCTGCAATATTCGACGGAATAGAAACTGCACTTCTTCTCATTTGCGATACGAGACCATATCGCTCGTCATCAGGAAATGTCTTCGTCAGGCGATACACAACTAAAGATACCTCGAAACCTTTTTGCCATACAATCAAAGAGCGATATGAGCACACCTTTTCTTTATCTTTCTTACTTATCTCCTGATTTCCTATCATACTGATTTACTAATTAAAATGGAATATCGTCAGGATTAATATCTTCTGTTGGGTATTCGATAGTATCAAGTTCTTCGTGTGCCATCGGTTGTCCGCTATCGTTTTGTGCGGAGCCAGCATCTTTACGATACCCACCCCCCTGCTGTCCTTCTCCCGTACGGCGAGGACCAAATTGCACTTGTTCAACAACAACTTCTGTACGAAAATTCTTTTTACCATCAGGACCTTCCCAACTACGCGTCTGCAATCGTCCTTCGATAAACGCACTGCTCCCTGTAGTCAGATATTGAGCGATGAGTTCAGCACTTCTTCCGAAGGCAACCAAACTATGGTATTCGCTTGCTTCATTCCAGTTACCCGTTTGATCTTTGTAACGACGATTTGTCGCAATACTAAATGAACATACTTTTGAACCCGATGGCGAAACACGTAGTTCCGGTTGACGAGTAAGATTTCCATACAAAAAGACTTTATTGATGTACATAATGATAAAATAATTAGCTTATAGGTTATGCTTCTGTTTTTTCTGTAGTATTCTCAACGCTTCCTTCAACGAGTTCCTCAATCGTCTTATCAATTTCTTCTTCATTCACATCCTCTTTCTTTTTCTTGATGCCTTTGCGTGCACCGACACCGGGAGCTTGAGACTTAGCAGAAGCATTCACATTAAGTGGCGGGCGTTTAATGAGAAGGTGACGCAACACTGTATCACTCTTTTTTGCAGCTTGTTCTACGGCGAGAGCCGTATCTGCAGTACCATCAAAGACAATCCATCCAAAATATCCTGCAACATACGTTGTCTTTTTGTGTTCACGGGAAATTGACATTGGGTATGCCAAATCACGAAGCGATGGGTCGGCACTTGTCTGTACTGTACCACCGTTATTGGTAATAATATCTTTCATCGCCACAACTTCTGCAGCGACTTTTTCTTCAGGGATAGCGGAAACAAGTATATATCCAAGCTCATACAGCCGGACGTCCGCATCTTCAGTGTGTGCATCTTTCGTATTCATGCACGCAATGGTACCAGAAAACAGTCCCGAACGCAATACCAAAAATATATCGCATTATAGTACTATCACTATGGGAAGTTGGACGTAGGCTCCCCCCACTAACTGCCATAAGAATAACCTGTACACTATCATCTTTTTTACAGATTCTTTAAAAACATTCATATATATGTCTCCCCCCCCCACACCACGCATTATTCATGAAGAGTTTGTGGCTCATCTGAGAGAACATTTCCAGACCCACTGACTGGTTCTGGTATTGGTTCTGTATCAATAATCACTTCTTCTACTGACGGTTCGGGGTCTGGCTCTGCTACCGGAGGTATTTCGACTAAAGGAACATCCTCAACTTCGCTTTCTTCTTGAGCATCTGGACTCCCATTCCCCACAATCACGGTACGTGTTACGGTTGAGGTATTTCCTACATCATCATAGGCAACATACTCAATAGTATACGTCGCATCTTCTCTTGCCATAATATGAACAGTATCAACTTTTTCACCCTCAATATATATCTCCAGTGTTGGATATTCATCATTGTCATCTGTTACTGTTGCGCCAAGATCACCGTATTCATCACCAATTTCAATACGTGCGGGGTTATTGCCTCGAAGTACAATGGTGGGAGGTGTGATGTCCCCCATATCACCACCATCAGATGAAGACGCCCGTAAACTTTCACATGTCCCTAGCGTGGACTCTATCACTCCCGCAACCATACGGAGACAATACGGCTCTCCTGTCACTTCATCATAGAGTGTAATGCCCGAAGGTTTTTCACGACTTCCCACCTCAATATCTCCCCGTACGACGAGACCATTCACCGTAAGAAGTCCTTGTCGATTAACACTCCATGATTCATCGATACCAATAATTTCCGCAACATCATACACACCATTCCCATCCATATCAAGAGATCCGAGAGGTGAAATAACACCAGTAACAGCATCTACATTCCAAAATGACGTACCGACATCCCCTCCTTCAATAAACGAAGAGAGTATTGAGGCAATTCGCATACCATTCATTGGATCATTTGAGAGCATGGCGGTAATTGGCGCATACAATACTGCCATTCCTGTATCCGAAAGAGAATTCCCTCCACTATCCGATACTGATGCCAACCCAGCAATAATGTCATCAATGCGTTTGTTTGTCGCTTGCATACCAAGGACCATATACCCCAATGTATTCACAGGGTTTACTACATTTCCATCATAGTGCATTGCCCATGATGCTTCATCCGCCATAACACCAACATATTGTGTTTGCGCGTCTCCTGTTCCCATACCTTCCTTATAATGAAAGGCATAAATATTTGTTTCCAAAATTGTCTCAAGAGCTTCTTGCGGATCTTCGATTAATCCATCAATATCTTTTAAATTGCGAGTTGAACCAGCTGCCGCCCATGAAAGCACGCCATTACCTGCTGCATCGGTAAGTTGTTGTCCTGCACCACCAACAGCTGTCGGTAACGTATAGGTAATATTGCCAGCTTGGTCACCTCCTTGAAAGATACTGTAATACTGTGGTGTTGTTCCTGTTTCAATAATACCCAATGTCCCCGAAACAGAAAGTGCCTGTGAAGGTGCTGTTGTTCCAATACCGACATTACCAGCATTATAATACACATTCGATCCATTCACCGTCCAAAGACCAGAACCGCCTGTTGTAAACGCATCATATCCCGCGACTGTTCCCATTCCCATATAATCGACATTTGCAATTTCATAGGCAGTTGCCGTGGTTGAAGAGTTCACCCCGAGAAATCCAGCGGTGAGCAAGTCTGCTGTCGCCGTTGGAAGATCGCCCGCGTTTCCGCTGACATAATCTGTCCACACCTGCGTGCCAGCGTCATCATAAATATAAAAGTCCGCACGCGTTGCCGCTGTATTAATGACAATTCTAAAGCGATACCAATCAGTGTTTCCAGTAGAAACTGTGTATGTGCTCGCTGTTGCAAGAGTTGCAGATCCTCCTCGTGAACGCCCTGTTACCGTCGTTCCCGCAATATCAAAATACACACCGTCCACCGGAGCAGTCACACTCGTCGCGTCATGAAAACCAAGATAAATAGTGTTTGTCCCTGCTGCGGGAGTGCGCACGTTTATCACCCCCTCAAAAAGATATCCTCCTCCCAAAACCATCGCTGTACTGAGTCCAGTAATACGATATCCCGAGTTCGCTGTCGTACTTGCTGCTTTGCTGACAAGAATCGCTCCCGGATGGTTACCACTCGCCATTGATGCGGCAGTCGGAGCACCTATCGTTCCCGAGGAAATCGCCGCTCCGAAAAACGGATCCATTGAACTAACACCGTTATAATAAAAATGATTGAATGACCAAAAATCCCTTGGGGTCACCGAGGACGATGATGCTCCAAAATTTGTCCATGATCCACCGTTGTGCTTGAACTGAAGTGTTCCCCCATTATCACGAAAACCATAACCATCGGTGCCATCAGTGTCACCAAAGTTGATGTATGAAGAAGTGTTAAGTCCAATATTGCCTGCGACATCAAGAGTGTGATCGGGTGTAGTATCACTCAAACCTACATATCCTGTTGATTTATCAAGATAAATATCATCAGTAAAAAAGGCAATGTCACCACCTGTCGTTGTGTCAGTGTCAAAAGAGAGAATATTTCCAGACGTATATGAGATAATTCCTTCATCCGTTAATGATGAACCAATATGAATTGTCTCACCGTCAAGATAAAAATCGCCCCATCGTGCAGTATCAGAACCAAGATTATATGCACCCGATGTACCACCTGGGAGAATATTTCCTATAAATGTTAAATCCCCGCCCGATGGGGTGACAGTAATATCTCCTTCTGATGTTGTCTGAAAATCAGTGTACATCGAGCCGTCGGTATGGGTGAGACGGAGCTGAGGGTTCGTGGCATCGAGGACATCGAGACGACGATCGGGACCAGCGGTGCCAAGTCCGACATTCCCCGACGAATCAATCACAAGGCGGTCGTTCGTGCCGAGAGCAGAGCCACCGGAAATCTTGAACTTGTCGGAGTCGGAATCGTCAATACCCATCGTGAAGATATTGGTCGTTCCGTCGGCGAGCTGGAACCCGATTTGTGGGTCATAGTCTCCGGCATTAGTGTTTCCGATGGAGAGTTGGGTGTTGGAAGCGGTGGCAGAGAGGATATCGAGAACGGAATCGGGTGTCACATCACCAATGCCGATATATTCTGTTGATTTATCAATATATAAATTATCGGAAAAGAACGAAACGTCAGCATTTGTAACCGAATCCGTATCAAATGCAAGAATATTATTCGTTGTATCATATAAAATACTCCCTCGATCATTTGTGGAAGATCCTATAAACACTCCACTATCTCCTGTGGAAAGATACCCTTCAGCAAACACATTACCACCAGATATTCCTGTTGATTCTATAAAACGCACATTATCAATCCATCCTTCATCTGACCAAGGAAAAACTCCTGGATCTCCAGAATCTTTTGAATAAACCCAACGAAAACTATGTACACCAGGTGTTGATACAACATATGTCACTTCAACCCAGTCAACCTCGCCTGAAATACGCTGCGTATACGAACTATCTGTACATGATAAATCGTTGTCAGCACAAAACAAGAGGTAATCATATGCTGTCTCTGAACTTACTTTCCAGTAGAATTTTACCTCCCCTGTTGTGGTAAATGTATAATCACGATCAATCCATGCAATTTGACTGTTTGTTATTGTCCCTGAATTTGCGGATGCCGCACTCTCTTGTGCTTCCGCTGTTGTTCTTGTCCAGTTCGCATCACCTCCTGTTGTCCAACTAGTTGGGGGAAACGTCACCCCTTCAAAACTTTCTGTAACAGTACTTAATCCGCTCTTTGAT
This sequence comes from Candidatus Yonathbacteria bacterium, assembly GCA_013334825.1. GTDB lineage: Bacteria > Patescibacteriota > Minisyncoccia > Phycocordibacterales > JACNGX01 > JACNGX01. The sequence goes on along the minus strand of JAAXWR010000001.1, from coordinate 29,867 downwards.
CTAAAATATCCGCTTCCTGCCACATCCAAATCATATGCAGGAGTATTCGTCCCGATACCCAATCTCTTATCAGTGTTATTCCAAAAGAAATTCGTATTGTCTTGTGCAAGATTTCCCGATGCATCAACAAAAAGTACAGAGCCAGAAGTCCCTGACGTTACAGCACTTCCAATTGCCATGCCTCCACCGCCGGCAGAAAGATTTGTCCATGAACCACTAGAATTTTTATATTGCATTACTCCTCCATTATCTCGAAGACCATATCCGCTCGTTCCAATCTCACCCCAATTTAAATAAGCAGAAGTATTAAGTCCTATGTTTCCGCTTTTCTCAACTCTAAGAACAGAATATGCGGTAGAGGCTACACTAGGATCCCACACCACATCATTTTTATAGAAGACACCCCACAAATCTCCATCAGCTCCATAGGGAACACCAGAAAACCAAGAGTCGCCATCGGGAACACTATGCTGGTAAATGCCTTGTCCTCTTCCAAAATCAGTTTCTTCTTCCAATAAAATACTTGCGGGGGCATAACCAACGCCAGAATGTGTTATCTTCATTTGTGCTCCAAGATTTCCTCCACTAACTTCCAGTGGATAAGTCGGGAGTGCAGTCCCGATACCAACACTACCACCCGATGGATTTATATATAAATCACCAGCAGAAGTTGTCTGAAAATCAGTGTACACCGAGCCGTCGGTGTAGGTGAGACGGAGCTGAGGGTTTGTGGCATCGAGGACGTCGAGACGACGATCGGGGACGGCGGTGCCGATACCGACATTTCCATAAAAATACGTGTCTGTATTAGCACTACTGGTCCCAAAACGAACGATATCACCACTGTTATTAGAAACAAGAGTGCCGTGATAGCTATCCAGGTACAACGCATCCCCGACACCACCGTATATCTGCGGACCGCTATTAAAGCGCAAACTCGAAGTCCCGGTCGTCCCAAGTGTTATAGCATTTGAAAAACCGCTCATACCTCCAGGAGGTGTGCCAAAATCTATCTCATATACATGATCCATTATAAACCGAAAGTCAGTTCCTGTATCAGAATCAAGCAAAAGATCTGTAACTGTTGGGGATACTTCCGTTTCCGAAAAAGAGATGTTGCTGTGAGTTTTGCCTGTAATGGTATCGTCATAAAATAGGATTTTTTTTGCTTGAATCGTACCATTTACATCCAGTGCTTCGTTTGGCGTATTCGTCCCGATACCCAATCTTTTATCAGTGTTATTCCAAAAGAAATTCGTATTGTCTTGTGCAAGATTTCCCGATGCATCAACAAAAAGTATGGAACCTAAAGTCCCTGAAGTCACTGCTCCGCCGATTGCCATACCTCCTCCACCCCCTCCAGCAACCCACGACAAAATTCCTGATCCATTATTAGAAAGCACATAGCCGCTCCCTCCTGCTTGTGCGGTCGGTAGTGTATACGTAACATCACCTGCCTGATCTCCCCCTTGGAATATCGTGTGGTACGTCGGGGTCGTGCCTCCTTCCAAAATACCGAGGGTGCCGTCAACGGTGAGTTTTTGACCAGGGGTAATGGTGCCAATGCCGACATTGCCACCATCAAGGATGGTGAACACTTCACTTGCGCCGTCGTTGATATTTAGGATATCTCCTGTTCCTGACTGAGTGATAGTAAGAGCTGTCGATGCAGACGTTACTGCCATTGTATCTGGCTCATCTGAACGCAAGAACGATGCTGAGTCAATTCCATCAAGTCTCCCTGCTTCAAATGCAGCAGGGACCGCACCGAGTTTTTTACGCGGGGTCATTTCGCCGTCCCAGGTCGGCGTTGAGCTGGATCCTCCAATCTCAACACCCAAATAGAGTGTCTGATCAAAATTAACAGACGCGAGCGATGACACAGCACCTAGCAGTACAGAAAATAAACCACTCGAAATCTCAGGACGATTGTCGACACCTGTTCCGTCACACGTAGTTCCCGCATCAGGAGAATAACAGAGCGTCTCCGTCCATAGTGGAGAACCGCCCGACGGAACGGTATACAGACGAAAACGTATATTATAGTCTCCATTATTCACCGCGACGTTACTCGTATTCGTAAGTTTCCCTTGATAATTTATCTCTGGATTAAATGCCGCACGCACCACAACAAAAGCACTCACTCCTATGAGAAATGTTACAAACATTACTATATATCGTGTGCGTGGTATATACATGTTCTTGTAAAAACTACATCAATAATTTTTCTTCTTTTTTTTCCGACGCATAAGGAGTATCAATATGAGTATGAGAGCTATCCAACCATAACAGAAAAGAAATCGCCAACCATTCAGCTCTTTTGTACAATAATCACAAACACCTATAAACGCGGGAAAGCTCTCTGTTTCGATTGTCCCAGGAACAATAAGTTTTCCTTCGAATCGTTTGAGTACTTGATGTTTATAATCAAGCACTGTCGCAGAAATACGATATACGCCTGGACGCGTGAGCGGAGCGAGTGTCGCGCTGTATGCATCACCTTCTGTGTCACGGCGCAACAAAAATGGAAATACTTTCGATGGGTCATTTGGATCAACAAGAGTCACCCCGATTGTCTTTAACACTTCTGGAACAGAGTCATACCCGAGAAGAATTTGAAGATTTCCTGACGCATCAATGACAAGTGTATTCCCATTTCTTTCTACGTCTTTTCCAAACTGCACAAAACGAAAGTCTTGAAATGAAAGTGTTTTTATTTCTTCCGGAACTTCACCGTATTCGGGAAGTATCTCAATGCCACCAAACATATCACCCTCATCTGTCTCAGGAACAAACACTTCGTCGAGAGAACGTGGAATACGGATACGAGCAAGTGCGCCCGATGCATAATTCCCTGTGTTGTCTTCTGCAAATGCCGTATAATAATACGTCGTTCCTAAGTCAACCCATGTATCGCGTGCAAATTCCTTACGCCCCTCATACACAACAAGTCCATCATATGGATCCTCAGGGAAAAACATGTCTGACCGCACAATGCGTACACGCTTGAAATCAGTGTCAGGAGGATTATCCCATGAGAGCATGACCCCTTCATCTTGATATATCGCTGTGAAATCAGATACGTTCGCTGGAGGAATACTGTCAGGAAGACGTTCTGTTCTCAATAACACTCCTTCAACAGTAACCACTCTCCCGTATATATCTGTCACTCGCAAAGACAATGCGTATTGAGTACCTGGTGACAACCCATCAATCGACATCGTATGTTCCATTGAAGGGACAACTTCGGCCGATTGTCCTTTGCCATACACACCCTCTGTCCCCCATGTGAGTACGGCCGTCGAAAAGATGCTTGTCGTCCACGAAACGACAACATCCGTCGTGTGTGCATCAGTACGTACATTGGTGATAGAAAGTTCTGGGGCAAGAAATGTCCCTCCACCCCCTCCCAGTGAAGATGGTGGTGGAGGCACAATACTATCCCCCACCTGTTGACGAATAAGAAGAATGTCACTATCCGTTGCGGCAAAAAGATGCAATGGGGTCATTCCCATGTAATTCAACACGAAGAAAAAACTTATGGCCACATGAATGGCTTTTTTTTTCATGTGTTGTCTTGAAGTGGTATCCATAGTTCTCAAAGAACAACATGTCATCATTGCGCGACAGCGGTAGCTGTCACTGTTGCCGTATACGTACCCGACGGCGCAAAGACCCCATTCTGTTGTGTGGCAACACACATAACAGTGGACTCTCCCGCTTCATCAGTTCTATATTCTGAAGATGCAAGAAGAATATCATTTGTGCCTTCAAAACCAAGCCAATTGAGTCCTGCGGACGGAACATTGGGAGTCTCGATACAATCAGGCCCTATGTCCATTCCCCATGTTGCTGTTTCAACATTTCCTCCATATCCCGAAAAACCAAATTCGTAAGCTCCGGTAACATTCCAACTCTCGGGAACTCCCCCATCGGTATAATCAGTAAATGATTCATTTGTTCCTCCATCAATGAGTGCTGGAACGGAAGAAGCTCGAACTGAAAATATATATCCTGCAGTATTGTCAGTTGTTACGACCCAAGAAGTTGACGCAACAGCCGAGTTCTGTGCCATAGAAAGTGCACTGAGATTTACATCAGATCCAGGTGTTACTGATATCATTGATCCATGCATCTGTTGATACCCCGCATGAAGACGATATGATGTACTTCCCGAATCTCCCGTCGCAATCTCACCGACTGTATCCTCTATGTGATATGAATCACTCTCACCAAACGCCCCTCCGATATTCACACTATCCGCACTCATACGATACGAGTCACTTTCCATTACCGCAGCAAACGCAACAGGAGCACACAAAAGACAGCAGATGAGAGCTATGCGTACATGCATATGTCCGGAACATCTTTTTATTTCTGTGTGCATACATGTGGTCATGAAGAATGTGTGTACCAAATCTTGAATACAATTATTTCTTACGCTTAAATTCAAATGTTGTAATTATCCATCGTCCTCCAAAGATAACAAATAGGATAAGAATAAATGCGATAAGAGATTCTCTCCATGGCAACACACCAAATGAAAGTGTACGAGTATCAACGATATCATCGTATCCACGATTTTGTTCAAGCGTCGCCGTATAGTATCCGAAAAGAGGTCCATGTTCCCACATGACTTTTCGATATCGAAGTGATTCTGGCATCGCGTAATATGGAGTCACTTCAATTTCTCCAACAGTAAGTCCGAACAAATTTCGTACCGTAATCATACCGTACGGGTTAACGTGCACTGATCCGCTGTTTCGATACAACATTTCAAATCCGATTGGCTCTTGTGTAAAAGAGACAGGGGATCCACCCGATACACGAAAATCTTCAAGTGCACCGCTCTCTGCAACATCTCCATTTACACGAACAAAAAGGAGTGCTCCGAGACGCGATATTGTTCGAGACGCCTCTTCACTTTGACCAATACTTCGACTTTCGAACAACACACTGCCATATAATCCCCCTGGCTCGGCATCCAAGGGAATCGAGATAGTCACCGGTAATGTTATCCGTTCGCCTGATTTGAGCGTAAAGGTATCAATCTCTGGCTTAATGTAATCACGAAGAGAGTACGGCCCCTGTTTATCACCGAGCAAAAGCACTGGGCGCATCGGATCATCAGAACCAGACATGTCTTCGATTGATACAGAGAAAGTAAGCGTATCATCAGTTCGATTCGTTACCTGAAGTTCAGTAACTGACTCATGCCCAGGATTAGTGAAGAGTTCAATCTTTGCTGGCTCAAGGACAAAGTCCCCTCGTATTGAAGCACCTATATGAGTAATTGTGTACGCACTCACAAATCCAGGAAACAACAACATACTTACGATGAACAATCCAAAAAAATACATATTCTTTTTTAAAACTGTATGAGTTTTCATATCAGTAAACATTTATTGAGTTGTCGCAGTCGCTGTGATAGTGGCAGTGTAAACACCGGAGGGTGCGAAGACTCCATCTTGTTCTGTTGCCACACATATAGTAGATGCAATTCCTGAAGTTCCTGTTTCAGAAGAAGATGACGCCACCTCAATATCGGTCGTCCCATTAAATCCCAACCATCGAAGGTCTACACCTGGAACATTCGCCCCCTCAATACAATCTGTAGCAGTATTAGTGTCCCACGCAGCAGGCACATGTGTCCCATACGCGGAGAACCCGAATTCATATGCACTAACCACATTCCAGACTTCAGGAACACCTGCGGATGTCTCTGTATAATCAGTAAATTGCTCTGATCCACTTTGAAGTGCTGGATCAGTTGATGCGTGTACATCAAGTGTATATCCAGCTTGATTGTTCGTCGTAACTGTCCACGTAGCACTCCCCACAGCACTATTTTGCGTGGTAGAGAGATGCGTCATCGTGATATCACTTGGTGACGAAATAGCGATCCCAGCATCAACTGTCTGCGTTACAACAACCGTATCTGTAACTTGGGCACGTACAATCACTGGTTCAAGCGCAGGATACACTAGCGTCAACATGAGCGCCATTATCGTCGCTGATGAAAAAAATAATTTAAATATATACATAACGATAAAAATAATATTTTGATTAATAACTGTCACACAAATGACAGTGTTCTTATGCGACATGAACATTCCCTCGTGGTGCGGAATATTCACGTTATTTTTTGGGGGTATTCATAGATTGGTGCATCGACCTTGCATTTTTCTCTGTAGAACGAACCCTCATCGATATATCTGTTCACAGACATATCGATGAGGAATCATTCCCCTCCCACTGGAACCATAACAAACATATAATTGTCTTCCTTACCGCTCTTAAAGACTGGCGTAATAATACCTGTTCCATCATCTTCAACTGCCACATCCACAGGGTCAGAGAATGATTGTTTTATTTTTTCTTTCATCTCTTCATTATCTGCCTCACTCACTGCAGCTGGTACAACAACCATCACATGATCTGAAATGACACCTTCTGGAACTCCAAAACCAAGAATATTTAAAGAAGCATACAACGCCTTCCCGAGTACAATGCGCACACCAGAAGCTAACAATTCTATGCCTCGATATATCATAACGGCAATGCTCTGACCAAACCCCAAATGCATTTGTCCTCCTGAAAGACTTACTATTGCGGACACATCCTCTGAAATGACGTGCTCGGAAAAAGCAAATACATTAGGTGGTATTGTTGGGAGTGTCATAACACTATTTCCCGAGAAAGTACGCATCCCCACAACAAACAATGCACAACACACAAGGATTGCAAAGACGCTTTCAATACATGTCGAAAATCCTGATTTTACGGCATCACTCAAAAAACTCTTCTCAGAAAACATTTTTGTGGAAGAAATGTGTTCTGATGATAAAGGAGACTGACGCGACGTGCGCATGTCAGTTGATGTGCTATATGCGGTAAGAGATGCAATATTAACAAACCACACACGTCCAACACGTATTGCCTCAACTTTACCTCCGCGACAGAGTTGTCCCACATAATCAGAAGCATACCCCACCATTTTCGCTGCGGAGGAAGACGCCATATATGTTTTTCCTTCAATACACAGAGTCTCCTCCATTACATTATTATATATCTTTTCCACACCCCTGTTGACCCTTTTTCGTGGATAACTCGGATGACCGAGATTTCTTTATATTTCAACATTTCTCGGGAGGTTAACGTATGAATGTTTAGCACACGACACCTCTCCTCATAAAAAATGGGGCATGAACACGAAACCTATAAAACCTTTTATTATTCAATGTTTTTAAGAAATACTCGAGTCGCATTTTGTAAAAGTGTTTTTTCTTGATACTCTGGTTTCCACGCTTTTATTTCTCCGATACGTTCAGCAACAAACTTGACATATGCCGGTTCATTCCGTTTACCACGATATGGCACGGGGGTAACGTACGGCGCGTCAGTTTCAGCATGTATCATATCGTCAGGGATATATCGAACGATATCATCATAATCTCGGGTAAACGAGATAACGCCTGTGAACGAACATGTAAAGCCAATATCGAGAAAACGTTTTGCGATAGATATATCTCCAGCAAAAAAGTGTACATTTCCTTTCAGGTTTCCTTTACATGTCCCCAGCACTTCGAGTGTTTCTTCATACGCATCGCGAACATGAAGCATGAGAGGAAGCCCTGTCTTTTCAGCAAGCACAAGGTGCTGTTCAAACAGTATTCTTTGTCGTTCATAATCCATATCCTTATCGGTTTTAAAAAAATCAAATCCACACTCTCCAATCGCAACGACATTCGGATTACTCGCAAGACCTGTGAATGCGCCCATATCAAATTCCTCACATGGGTCATCGTTCGGATGCACCCCGATACTCGCCCATATATCTGCTTCTTTTTCCGCAAGAGCAACCGCTTTACGCGATGACACAAGCCCCGTCCCAACAGTAATCGTACCGAGACTCTCATCTCGCATACGTCCAAGAACCTCCATGCGGTCGTGGTCAAATGGTTCGTCGTGAAGATGAGAGTGAATGTCAATATATTTCATACGAATAACGAATGTTTACGAATATACGAATTACCTATGTTACCTCTACAAAATAAAAAATTATTTTATGTGTATTATCCTTTTTGCAATTACTCCACGAGATGTAAAACGCGCAAGAATACCTAATGAAATATTATGTATCTGCAAATATCTCAATATCTGATCTGTATCTTTCTTCAGAAATTGATCGCCCGCTTTTAATTCAACAACAATTTTCCCATCGACCAGAAAATCGAGAAAATATTTACCCACATACTTATCATGAAAAATAACAGGGACGTATACTTGTTCCTTAAAAGAGAGCCCTCTCTCTATAAAAGCTTCAGCAACCGCCCTCTCGTAGATTCTCTCTTTGTGTCCTGACCCAATCTCATTATGAACATTAAATAAACAGCCCATAATAATATAACTAAGCTCTGGATAGAGAATTTCTTTTTTTATAAGATTTTTCATTTATACTTTTATATTAAGAAATATTATTCGTATATTCGTAAACATTCGTTATTCGTAAACATTACTTTCTCGCGAAAAGTGGTAACTCTGGTTTTTTATTCTTTGCAATCCCCTCCTCTATCTTGCGTGCAGTTTCAGGAAGAAGTGGCGCAAGAAGCACGGCAATATCAGAAAGTTCTTGCACAAGTTCCACGACAATCTTTTTTGCCTTTTCGGGATCAGTCTTTACCAGTTTGAATGGTTCAGATTCTTGAATACGTGCATCAGCTGCACCCACTTTTTCCCATACACTATCAGCAACCTTATGCCATTCAAACATATCGGCAGATTCACAATAGGTAGGAAAATCTTCGAGTCTTTTCTTGATGACAGGTACGGGTTCGTCAACATACGTCTCACTCATCTTGAGAATACGATTCGTAAGATTTCCCAGTCCATTCACTAAATGAGCGGTATAATCATCAGCAAATCGCTCCATGGTAAAATCAGAATCCTCAAATGGGTGCACATGACGCAAAAGGAAATAGCGGAGCGCATCTGTTCCATACGCACTCACAACATCATACGGATTCACCACATTACCGAGTGATTTACTCATCTTTACTCCTCCGCCACCCGTGATAAATCCGTCAATCACGACGGTATATGTATTAGGGAGTCCTGCTGCCATAAGCATCGCCTGCCAAATAGCAGATTGCTGGCGGAGATTGTCTTTGCCCGCATACTGCACGGGATTTCCCTCTCCCCAATATCTATAAAATGTTTCTGTATCTTCTGGCCAACCGAGCGTTGAAACATAATTAACCAGTGCATCAAACCACACATACATCACATGTGCATCATCTCCAGGGACAGGAATACCCCATGACATTTTTTCTTTCAACCGTGAAATACTAAAATCTTGCAATCCCCCTTCAACAAATTTTTTAATATTATTAAAACGTACGTCAGGACGAACAAAATCAGGTCGCGCTTCATACAAGGCAAGAAGTTTCTCTTGAAATGCAGAAAATTTAAAAAAGTAATTTTCTTCTTTAATAATCTCAATGTCTTTGTTTGGATGTTCGGGACATCGTCCATCAACCAATTCAGAGTCAGTTTTTTCTAATTCACACCCAACACAATATTTCGCTTCATATTCTTTTTTATAAATATATCCATTGTCCGCACACAACTTCCAAAATGCCTGTGCGGCATGCATATGATGTTCATCTGTTGTCCGAATAAAGTGTACATCAGGTGAAATACCGAGAAGGTCAATGAGTCCGCGAAACCGTTCCGCGTAGGCATCCACATACGCTTGTGGTGTCTTGCCCGCATCACGTGCTGCACGTTCCATCTTCATCCCGTGCTCATCAGTGCCTGTATTAAAGAATACATCATACCCACGAAGTGTCTTGTATCGCGCAACAGCATCAGCGCGAATAATCTCCATTGCAAAACCGACATGTGGATCGGCGTTCACATACGGAAGCGTGGTAGTAATATAAAAAGGTTTATTGTGTGGCATAGTCTCTCCACTATAAACCTAAATGCCAGGCGAGACAATATGGACGAGTTTCAAGTTTCAAGTTTCAAGAACGGTTACGAATAACGAATGTGTACGAATATACGAATATAACTTCTTTATTTTTATCATTTATAGTTTTCTCTTCCCATATTTCTCTTTTCTTATTTCATCGTTTATAGTTTTTTCTTTTTATCGTTTATAGTTTTTCCAATGTTATTTAGTGGTAAGCAGAGAACGTTTACGTTCATACATATCATCCATGAGTTCCATGATAACTGTCGCAATAGGAACAGAAAGAAGCATGCCTACAAATCCCGCGAGATTTCCTCCGATAACAAGAGCGAGAATGGATACAATAGGTGGTACTCCCACAACCTTACGCACCACAAGTGGATAAATCAGATGATTTTCAAACTGTTGAATAATGACGTAGAGTCCCGTAATCACAAGACCTGATGTCATACTGTCAAGAAAGCCAATGGCAATTGCAGGTACTGCAGAAATGATAGGGCCAAATATCGGGATGAGCTCAGCAACTGCGGCGATAAGCGCGAGTACAAGCGCATACTCTACACCAAGAATCGTAAGTCCGAGATACACCAACACACCAATAAGTACACCGAGAAGAAGTTGCCCCTGCATCCATTTACCTATTTTTGCTTGAGAACGTTTCCACAATCCAACAATATATGGTTCATATTTTGCTGGCGCAACAAAACGAAGAAAATCCTCAACACCATGCTCTTGTACCGCAAGATAAAACGAAAGAACAACAACCAAGATAAATCCAAATACTCCCCCAAAGACTGTCCCTGCGAGATGAAACATATCCCCCGTCGCAGATGTCATTGACATGCGCATTGCCTCAATCGATTTTGCTACAGAAAACGTATCCGACAAATCACCCACAAGGCTCTTGGGTGCATACACCGTAGCTTCGGGTGACGCCGTCCACGAACTGAGCATATCAAGATATTTGGGAAGAAGTCCTGCTACATTACCTAGTTGTTCGATAAACAGTGGGATAAAAAGATACACCACACCGCCCAAAATAAAAAATACAATCGCATAGGTAAGAAGGACACCTGCGACACGTGGAATCTTAAAGCTTCCAAACCACTTGATTGCAGGCTCCATAGCAGAAGCAATCACGACAGCCGAGAGAACAACAAGCGCGATATCGCGAAGCACATACACAAGCCAAAAGAGTATGCCGATAAGCATCGCATGCACAATCGTTCCCGTTGTGATGGATATGGAGATATGTTTTTCAGACATACTACAATCATACACGTGCTAAAGCATACGAACAAGCGGACATATGTTGACATACTGCATGTTTCAGATATGCTTAACTCTAAGGGGGCACTCAGCTCATATGCTATCCGCATCTTCCTGAGTGCAGTCGCGCCATTCCCGCACCAAAACATCCCGCGATGTCGGAATGGAATCGCTCCCGTTTAATGCGACGTGCTTCAAATAGCATATGTGCTCTTTGAAAACATGTCGGGTACAAAAAGGCGCCACTTTTGGCGCCTTTCTTTCAAAATGGTAAGTCATCGTCTTCATCGTGGATCTTTTGACCAAGACATGCGTTCTGAGAGGTCGCCGTGGAATGATGGAGGTGTTCTGTCCCACCAGGACGTTTCTTCTTTTCGTCCTTCCACTGTACGTATCCAAAATGATACATCTTCGCAATCATAGCCACAGCCTCACTAAATGTACACTTTCGTATTTCCATAAAAAATGTGAACACATTACCTCCTTTCCCTGTAGAAAAACATTTGAATATCTGTTTCTCTTGAGAAACACGAAATGAGGGTTTCTGTTCCCGATTAAATGGACTACACCCAAGCCAATCCTTCCCGCACTTTTTTATCTTGATATGTTCACTCCGTACAACATCAACGATATCAGCTTTTTCACGGAGAGCATCAACGTAGTGAAGCCACGTATTCTCTTGGTATCTTTTCCACATATCTCAATTGGTTGATTGAACATTCTCTTTACGCACCATACCAGAAAGACGCCACTCACACAATACCACGGTGGGCATTTAGCCCACCGTGGTATTGTGTCTTTTTTCTTTCTACTTTATGTTTTCAGCAATATATGATGCAAGTTCCGCAATCGGCATCCGTATCTGCTCTCCTGTATCGCGATCACGTACGGTTACGGTGTCTGACTCAAGTGTGTCATAATCGATTGTGACGCAATAGGGAGTTCCTATTTCATCTTGTCTCCGATAGCGCTTCCCTACATTACCATTATCATCCCACGCAACCGTCGAAATATGTTTCTTGAGTTCGCTATAGACTCCACGTGCTTTCTCCACAAGCTCTGGCTTATTTTTGACAAGAGGAAAAACAGCAACTTTAACCGGTGCTACATGCCCCGGCAAGCGGAGGACAGTACGCGCTTCCCCTCCAAGTTCATCAACATCATACGCCTCGGACAATACCGCGAGAAACACACGACCAAGTCCCATCGATGTTTCCAAAATCCACGGAATAAATTTTTCACCATTATCATTATACGAAAGATCAGTACCAGAATACTTGGTATGTTGGGTTAAATCATAATCGGTACGATCGTGAATACCCTCCACTTCATCAAACCCATACGTAGGAAAGTCATACTCAATATCCCACGCATCTGAAGCATAAAATACAAGGTTCTCATGTTGCTTCCAGCGCAAATGGCTTTCATCAATACCAAGCGACAGATACCACTGCCAGCGGTCTTTTTTAATTGTTTCATATGCATCTTTATTTTCATGCGGACGAACAAAATACTGCGTATCCGCTTGTTCGAATTCACGAGTACGAAACAAAAAATTACGCGGTGAAATCTCATTGCGAAACGCCTTCCCTATTTGCGCAATACCGAATGGTATACTCGGATGCATAGAGTCAACAACATTTTTATAATTGAGATAAATACCCTGACACGCTTCTCCTGGTAAATACACAGGATTATCACCTTTGGATGTAAAATCTCCAAGATTTGACTTCACAAGCAGATTAAACGCACGTGCATCTGTAAAATCATGTCCCCCACATTTGGGACAAGAAATGCTCGCTTTGTGTTGAGTAAATAGTGCGTTAATATCTCCTTCACTCATTTTTTCATCTGCATGAACACCAATACGTTCAAGTTCTTTATCAACACGAATACGTGTATTGCAAGTCCGACATTCCGCGAGCGGGTCTGAAAATCCTCCCACATGTCCCGACGCTTCCCACACACGCGGGTCTTTAAACATGGCAGAATCAAGTCCATAATACTGCTGTTTATCATGGACATTCGTTTTCCACCATGAAGCTTTGATATTGTTCAAGAGTTCCACTCCATGTGGACCAAAATCATACAACCCCGCAGCACCTCCATATATCTCAGATCCTTGAAACACGAATCCTTTACGTTTTGCAAATGCGACAATATCTTCCATCGTTTTTTGTGTATTCATATAACCACAATATCAAAAAAACTACATGCCGACAACAGTGCATGCACTACGTGTTATCGAGTCACTGTCCCCCATCCTTGCGTATAAGAAGGATCAGATACAATATTGGTAGTGATATCACGTACCGTTTGTCTAATTTGTGTGCGCGCATATTCATCATATCCAGTCATACGAATATCGGACACTAAAGGAATAACACTTCCTATCTGTGTTGTACTCGGCACAAGTCCGATGCTAAAAGCAACAGAAGGTCCTGCACCAGCAATACCCGCGCCCGCTTCCATACGTCCAATACGCCACGTGACACTACGCGTCGATTCATTATACGAGACCGCTGCGTGAAGAGGATCAATGACACCTTTCCATGAAACTCCTTGAGGTAACACGCCCGTCACAGTCACTTCAGAAAGATTATTCGATGAATTGGTCGCGGACATCATAACCGTATACGTTGTCTCTTTTCCCGCAACAGGTGGAAGAGGCCCTGTGTTTTTAAAAGGACCATTTCCATAGACTGCGTGCGCCGCAAGATGCATATCTGACCAAACGTACACAGTACGTTCAACAGCACCAACTCTCTCTTCGTTTACATTCTCTTCTCCTTCACGGACACCCGCAACGTTGACACGGACATCAATAGAAGGATTTTTTACCAACACATTTGTGCCACTCGAAAGCACGGGCGTGCGGAATGAAAAAGACAATGTCCCCGATCCACCCGCATCAAGAGATGCAAGTTCATCGTATGTTGTTCGATCCCACACCAACACGCTTGTTGTTGGATTGTAATATCCATCACGTACATCCACGGCGTATGTATCAACGGCCTCACCATCAAGTTCAACTTCGATAGAGACATTGCGCAGAGGAACAGAGAGATTATTTGTATACGTAACAACTCCACGCACGACAGTATCTGGTCCAAATGTGTAGGTATCATCTACTTCACTATTTAAAGAAAGTCCTACACCAAGAAATAAGTCTTTCACGACAAAAAATGTTTCTGCTTCATTATACAGCACCCCTAATACTCCTGGATTTTTAGGATCTTCTTGCCCTACAAAAGCGCGAAACGTCTTTTCATCATTATTTTGTCCACGTACAATACCACGAATAGTCACGGTGCGTTCTGCTCCTGGAGGTAAATCTCCCAAACGCCACAAGGTAGTTCCTGAGAAGGGTTTCGGGTCTGCTGTTTTTGGTTCAAAACCAAAAGGATATTCCACTGAAAGAACGAGGTCTTCCGCAATCGTATCTGTATTGGATACCACAGTAATCGTAACCTCCGTCTCTTGCCCTGTATTTACTTCCTGAAGTGTGTCCACCGAAACCGCAATAGGGGCAGCGTCAATCACAATGTCATACCCTGCTTCTTTTGTGTATATGGCATTTGAATCTTCTACACGATATTCCATGACAATGGCAATATGTTTCCTTTCATCTTCACCTCCAAAAATCCTTCCCTTGAGTGTCTGCTCACTCGTCTCCCCTGCCCCAAGGACGCCAATGGAGAAAAATTGACTGGTTATTTCATTTCCTTCAGTATCTTTCACATGAAATCCTGAAGGGAAAGATATCACCATATTTCCATCTAATATTGGCATTCGATTGTTATTCGTAATCTTAATATGTAAATCTGTCTCATCCCCACCCGCAACAGAAACAGGGCCATCAACGACAATCTCAATCCGTTCCGAAGAAACACCATTCCCTCCCCATATCAACATAACACCAGCAATCCCTGCCGCAACGATAAAAAAAATAATTGAAGTAACAAAAAATACACGGAGTCCAAATCCTTTTTTGCGTGGACGCGGAGCCGGAGTGTCTTCGTCAGAACGCCCTTCCCAAGATGAGGGGAGTGCTGCGTCACGAGTTCCAAATGCGGGGCGAAGAGATGTTTTTCGTGAAGTAAAATTCTTCCCATATAGACGTTCTTTTACTTCGTCAATACGTCCCGCGTCTTCTTCAATATCTGAATGAAATTCTCTATTCATAATTATAGTATAGCAAATAGAAAGCCCCTCGCGCATCTATAGATGTGAATCGGCAAGGGCAATACGGATTGCTTCACGAATGAATGGTGCATGTGCAGCAGTCATCTGCACCACTTCTTCATTTAAGGGCGACACTATAAGAGGGGTGAGTAGTTCATCAGATGCACCATACCCAAGAGTGGCAAGTGTTCTCACACGAAACACAAGAAGAAGCGCATCAATATTTTTTTCTGATACTTTTGATGCAAGCGTGCGAAGTGTACGGACATCTGTATACATATCTGGCAACGCTACACTTCCATGAATAAGACGTCTGAGAAACGCTGATGCGTCTGCCATCACTCGATAAGTCCGTACATCAGGACACGTATCCTCCATCGGTAAGACTCCTGTCAGTGTCCAGACGTCTTTACCCCGCACGAGATCGAGTCCCACATGTCCATATTCCACGAGATGATAACGAAGCTTTGAGGCAAGCGCGCGCGAGCCACGCGCAACAACGGGGATAAGCCCAAGGTCGGGTGTCAGTATATGAAAAAAGCGATCCGATTCCCCTGTCGGCACGGATGCAAGTATGATGCCTTCGGTATGGTAGATGTGGTACATACGAGTTGTCAGTTTCAAGTTGTTTGAATGAGACTAAAGCGAGTTCGTAGTTCGTAGGAATTATACTTTTCTTTTCCACTATTCGTCCAACAGTTTATATTGAGATACTATTAGACTACACTTTTTTCAATTTAAAGAGGACCATCCTTTCGGAAGTCACTACTATGATATAAATCTCAGAAATAAATAGCATATATTTTAGAAACTATTGACTTTATATTATCAATATAGTATAAATCAAATTGGTTTTTCCGTCATCTCACAAAACTAAAAATACACAACTAATGAAAATGAACACCTTGAGAGGGTTAGTACTGGCTATTGCGAGCTCATGCGCCCTGTACCTTGGTTCATGGATTTCCCAGTCACAAGCAGTAGCACCTGTTTTGATTACCGGGGTTATCCCTTCCCAAACATCTTCGATGTATTTCGGGATGTCGCTTCTGTGTGCTCTCTTGGCGATATGGCTATTCATTCGAGGTCGTAACGAGTGAGCACTGGCGCAATAACTTTTCCCGAAAAGTTATTGCGCCATTTTTTTATAGGTATTCCTCACACATCAGTACTCTGCACCGAAATTCTTTGTTTATTTTTTATTTAACATGTTTCGTTTAATCTCCTAATTTTTAATCTCCTCGTTTTCATTTTATTTACTTTTTTCTTTTTTCTCCACCACAAATACCACAGATACTCCATCACCAAGATCGGCGGAAGCGCCACCCTCAAGTGACAGGACGAGTGTGATGTCGTCAAGGAGTGCTGTCTTCATGATTGTCTCGTTGTGTTCTTCGACAATCGCGCGGATACCCTGTGTTTCGACAATCGAAAGAGTCGCGCGGTCCTCGGGCGACATACCTGACGCTTTTCGCGCATCCTGCACAGCACGGAGAAGTTCACGCATCTGCCCTTCACGGCGAAGCTCCAGTGTGATAGTCATATCATACGCAACACTCTCCTCCGCCTTCTCTGTATCGGCAATGATTTCCTTCACATTCAATTCGTCTTTAACGATGCCTGCAAGTTCAGGATTTTTTACAAACAGTTCATCCGAAGATACATAGAGCGTCGCGAGCGGTTGGCGCACTTTGATACCTTCGCGTTTACGTACTTCAAGCGCTTGTGATACGATATCACGCACTCGTTGCATATCTCCAACAATATCTACGTTAGTCTCTCTTTCTTGTTCGCCTGCCTCGCGGAGTATTGGCGAAGTGAGGGGCCATGTCTCAAGATGCACACTCTCTTTTTCTCCGCGCACGTTCGCATATACACGCTCTGCAAGAAATGGCGCAAACGGTGCAAGAAGTATTGCCGTCTCGTGGAGTACCGTGCGGAGCGTCATGAGCGCGACGCGCGCGTCATCACTCTCGTCTTTGATACGTTCACGACTACGACGCACATACCATGTAGACACATCATCCACAAAGTCACCGAAAGGACGTATTGCGCGATCAAGTTCATATGCATCAAGTGCCTCAGTCACTTCACGTGCCACCTCTGACAGTCGTGCCATAATCCAACGATCAAGCACATGTGTAGATGGTGATGTGTCCTGTCCAAGTGTATCACGCGAAGCATAGAGCGTATAAAACGACACGACGTTTTCAAGACGCGCGATTATCTTTTTATACACTTCATCAACACCCTTCTCTGAAAAACGAAGTTCCTCTCCTCGTGTCGCAGGTGAGCCCAACAGATACATGCGAAGCGCGTCCGCGCCATATCGTGCGACCACATCCATCGGGTCCGGATAATTCTTGAGTTTCTTACTCATCTTTTTACCATCTTCTGCCAAAATAAGCCCATTCACGATAACATGCTTGTACGGCGCATGGTCAAAAAGCCCGACACCGAGCATGAGAAGTGAATAAAACCACCCACGTGTCTGATCCACTCCTTCAGCAATAAAGTCAGCAGGAAAATTTTTGGTAAAGAGTTCTGTGTTCCGCGCGGGATATCCAAATTGCGCAAACGGCATTGAGCCCGATTCAAACCAACAATCAAAGACATCCACGACACGACGATACTCCTTACCTTCTTTTTCTAACACAATCTCATCAATATACGGACGATGTACATCAAGTTCATGCTCAGTATTGTGCGGAAGTGGTATAAAAGAAAATACTTTATATGCGCCCGTCGTAAGGAAATCAGCGGGACTAGAAAAACGCGTTACCATATCATCAACAGTAAGCCCCTCTGCGGCAGATGCGAGCATTCGCGCTGTCCCATCATGGGTTACGAAGAGAATCTTTTTTCCTGTGTGCATTTGTTCATACGCATAGAGTGCGTCTCCTGCACGTTTCTTTACAATAAGATTACTTTCACCTCCTCCTGGGCGCTCTTTTTCAATCCATTCACGCGTGTCAGCAAAGATACTTCCATACGGAGGATTGGGTTGTCCTTCCAAAGAACCAAAATCGTATTCTTTGATACGTTCATCGATAACAATCACATCCGACGAAAGTCCCAATGTCTCGACAACAATATCTGCTGTCTCGCGCGTACGCACCAAAGGTGACACAACAATCATGTCGGGGACAAATCCGTCTTCTTGCATACGGCGCGCGCTTGCGCGCGCTTGCTCCTTCCCCTTCTCCGTTATGTGATGGGGATTTTCAGGAAGCCCCGACATAATACCGAGCACATTGTGATCCGCTTCGCCGTGACGCATCACTGCATAGGTATTGCCCGAACGCTTCGTAAGCGACTTCATTTCTTCAAGAGAACCAATAACAATACGGTCGCCATCTGCGCTCTCCCATACAGGAAGTGGCGCACCCCAAAAACGCTGACGTGAAATATTCCAGTCGGGCGCAGTCTCAAGAAGATTGGCAAAACGCGCGTGACCAATAGCGTCCGGTGTCCAGCCGATACTCTTGTTTTCTTCACTCGCTCGCACTTTCAATTTCTGCACGTTCACGAACCATGCGTCCGTCGCATAATTGAGAAGTGGCGTATCACAACGCCAACAATGCGGGTAGCTATGATTATAACTACCCCCTGTCTCACGTTTGAAAGAGAGACTGCGAGCTTCCAAAGATCTTACAACGTCAATATCTATCTGGCGTGGTTGTTTTTCATTTTCCTGTACCCGAATACTCACATCTTTTCCGGCAAATTCAACCACTTCTGGTTTAATAATGCCATCCATGCCAACATGCTGAACAAACGGCAAGTCATATTTCTGCGCAAGCGCCAAGTCATCCGCACCAAATGCGGGCGCGATATGCACGATACCGGTACCTTCGTCGGTCGTCACAAAATCGCCCGCATAGATCTTCCAGCCGTTCTCACGATGTTCAAGTTTTTCATCACTGGCGTAATATGGAAAAAGCGGTTTATATGATTTTCCTACCAACTTTTCTCCTTTAATAATCTCAATATTGTACTCTTTCAAAAATTCATCAAAAGCTCTGTGCGCGGGATATTTTTGGAGATTTTCGTTCAATTTTGTAAGATTACCAAATAATAATTCCATCCCAATTATTCCGCCATTTGAGTCAAGATTTTTACGAAGCACCTCTTTGGATAAAATGTACGTACCTGAAGTCAGGGTCACACGTTTCGTTTCCTCTCTTTTTTCACCGGCAAACTCTATTACTGTATCTCCGTCATATTTAATTTTCACATACTCAATATCCTCCCCCACTGCGAGCGCGACATTGCCCGGCAATGTCCACGGTGTTGTCGTCCACGCGAGGATAAATGTGTTCGGTTCATCAATCAACTCAAACTTCGCAATCACCGACAAATCTTTCACATCCTTATACCCTTCCGACACTTCATTGTTTGAAAGCGTCGTCTGACAACGCGGACAGATATGCATGGAGCGATATCCTTTGTACACCAGTCCTTTATCATACAGCGTTTTGTATGCCCACCACACAGATTCTGAATACGCCGTGTCCATGGTTTTGTACGGATGTTCCATATCAATAAAACGTCCCATGCGTGGTACAATATTTTTCCATTCCGCATCATATGTCATGACACTTGCTCGCGCACGTTCATTGAAACGGTCAATGCCGTATGTCTCCACATCCTTCTTGTTGGCAAGACCAAGTTCTTTTTCCACCAATACTTCCACTGGCAATCCATGACAATCCCATCCCCACTGTCTGCGTACATATTCACCCCGCATCGTATGATACCGAGGAATAGCATCTTTCATCGCACCCGCGAGAAGATGCCCGTAATGTGGCAACCCTGTCGCAAATGGTGGCCCGTCATAAAAGACAAATTCCTTACCGTCTGCAGTCTGCTCAAGCGTTTTCTCAAAGATATGATTATTTTGCCATGTGGCAAGCGTTTCTTCTTCCGCGCGCGCCACGTTTGACGTGGCGCGCGCCGTGTCGTCTTCCCTTCCAACAGACGGCGCGGCGTTTTTCATATCATCCCCATCAGAAACGGGGCAAGAAAGTACGGATTTCGTCATATACGCCATACTATATCATATTTTAAGAGATTAGTATGTGAGAAGATGCGTATGGTAAAACGATGATAAATCATATAGGGAAAACTTCCAAGCAAGCACCTTATTGACTTTTTGCAATAGTTACTGTAAACATATAAACAGATTCCGTTCTCTACAACAATCAAAATACACCGACAATGACGACAATAACAGATCAGGCGGCAAAAGACCGCGAGGCCTTTCTTTCGGGAGAGTATACACCCGAACAGTATGGCGAGTGGCTCAAAGAACTCTACCACATCTATTTTGTAGAAAAAAAAGCCCCCTTTGATTTGGGGTACCCTGTTCATACTTTCATCGGTATAAGAGGCGACATTGGCAGAGAAGTGCAGGATATATATGACGGGCTTCCCGACAATGCAAAAGAACGATTCAAAAGTGGTCTTGGCTTTGCTGTCGATACCACCACTGAAATAGAACCATTGAAATATCTTTTATTTCTTGCGGTATCGTTCGGCTCCAGATATATCCGTTCTCCTAAGGTCCTTGATTTTGCTGTGAAATATTTACGTCAAGAAAATCAGAAAGATCTACAAATATGCGCGGTATGCCTTATGGTACTCCAAAATTTCATAAAAGAAACATCGGCCCGTAGCACATTGATACATCTTCTTGGGGATGCTGATTTTATAAACTATACCCCATTGATTCTCTACTTACTCATTTACGGCAATCCCGATGGACTAATTGAGTACCTCGGTTTAGCAGATGCACACATCTTAGCAATGTATGAACAGTCATCTAATGAGAGAGAGTATGAGTGGTTAATGGGAAAAAGGATTGCCAAGATCGTTGGCATTGAGAGAATCCGTGCCGTATTTCCTGAAATTGAGTCGCGTTACACATGGCTCAAAGATGCTCTTCTGCATGAAAAGGGTCCCTGCGAAATTGTCGCAGGAGAACTCATCCTCCGTAAAAAGAAAAAAGTCTGAATATTCCCCGCAATACGCGGGGTTTTTGTTTTCATAAAAAATCCACATGATAAACGAACTCAACAAAAAAGACCCCTACAGGTCTTTAAAAAGTAGCGCAAAAAGACATATGGCATACATCACTATGCCAGGCACCATAACCGACATTCGCATCTGAAATGCGTCTGCGGGGCGAAGATATTCTTTGTGTGGATTGCCACACAGGGCATCAAATTCGCGTGCCCTCACGAGAAATGAACGTATCATACATCTTCCGATTATTATGAACGAAATTAAAAACTCTCAGTACGTTTTATACCGTCTTCAAGCATACGTCAAGATACTCTATGCTATTTCTCCAGAAACAACATAGCATCATACATAAAATCTTCTTGTCGCAGATTATTCTCTCAACCATATTTTTATTCTTCGCACATCGTTCGAAGAAGTGATAATGTTCTTTCTCCGACATATCCATTTGGCACACTTAACCCAAGAGGCTTAAGAATTGCATCGGCATGAAGATACTGAAATCTTTTTACCGCATCGAAAGTCAGAAGTCCAAAATATCCTGTCTCATTCCCTTTCGATCCATCTCCTAAAACAGCAATGCGTGTTTGCTCATCACGATTTAATATTTTTTGTAACATTTTCACATCTTCTCCTTTTGAGCCAAGAGATATATGTCTATAGAAAATAGTTTTACAAGTTTCCACCGACACAACCTCCGGATATACCTTTCCTTGTGTAAGAATTGTTTCCACACGTGCAATGACAGATTCTTCTGTTCCGAATGATCGCAAAAGAGAAAGGAGAGATGTTATCATTGAAGAAGATAATGCTGTTCTGTTTCCCGTAGAAAGAGATACTGCTGAACCACCTCCTCCCCCTCCTCCAAAGGATCTGATGATTTCAAATGAAGGAATTATCAAAACATTACTTATATTTTCTTCACTATCAGTAACTGTAATGGTACACGACGCATGAATACCTCGTTCCATCGAACGGAAGATTATTTCGTTATCTCCCGAAGTCGCAAAAACGACCTCCGAGCTACAGTCACCTCCGTAAGTAATCGTCCCCGCTTCTGATGAAGAAAAACTTATACTTGGAGTAGTATCTCTTGTTGGACTATCAACACCTCGTACTAATACAAGCATCGGGGCATCATTATCATCAGAAAGAGAAACACTTACAGAATCTTGTGCATATGAAGATATGTTGTTTGATCCGTCTTTTGCCCACGCATAAAGGGTCTTCTCTCCCTCGGTAGAAAAGTCGAACATGGTCGGGACCAACGCGTTCCACATCGGATCATCGTATGTGGGACTGTCCGAAGATTCCGTAATCAAGTATCCTGTGATGCCGATATCGTCCGTAGCGGTAAATGAGGAGATCGGAACGACCAGGGAATCGGACATCTCGGGAAGAACGAAGGAAGTCACCTCTGGAGCGGCATCACCCGACAGATCAGAAAAGTCCGGAAGAAAACTCGTCACGCGGACATCGAGAATGCCGTATGTTCCCCCGTTTCCCTCCCCAACGATTCCGACCCCCGTTCCAGTCGTATTGTTCGTAGATTTCTCGAACGTCCCATATTCCTGTCCATCCAAATACGCGGTCACCGTGCTTCCCACATAACCGAGCGTGACGGTGTGAATGCGATTCTCGTTCCAGGTATCGGGGATACCTCCCGTAACGGTCACGGCGAGCGCACTGTTCCACGCGGGATCGCCGGGAACCGGATTTTCGCGCCCCTGATCCGACCAAAAGATCTGCGTACCGGTTCCGTCCCCAGAACCGGGCGGCAAATATCGCCCGACCAGACCCCAGAAATTCCTTCCTGTCGTGACATACGGAACCGCCATGGTGACGAAATAGTCGGAGGGCAGCGTCTCGTCCGTCATGTGATACAGCACACGATATGCTCCCGTATCGTCGCGAAGAAGCGCTTCATCCTCGATCGTACCGACCGCGGAATTGACCGACGCCCATTCGTTTCCTACCGATCCGTCGGCGCGATGGAAATCGTCTTCCCAATAGGTCGTCCCGGTCGACCTTGTCCGAAAGACACTGTTTTCCGTTCCGATGCCGTTCCCTTCGGCGTCCTCGGATATCGCGCGAAATACATACGCAGTATCTGGTAGCAATCCCTCCAAGAAAATATAGTGAGAGGAAGTCATCACGTCCGATGAGACAGAAGAGCCGAGACCTGTATCGGTACCGTACTCGACGAGCGACGTCCCATCGATACTCGTGTTCCAATAGATTGCCGCAGTCGTCGTTCCTGCGGACGTGTTCAGAAAAAGGATGTCGATGGGATCCTCGGAAGCGTCAACCGATACCGTCCATCCACGCGCCTGTAGGATCGCCACGTCGGCGAACCCCGTAGCCGAGGGTGCCGTATTCCCCCTCAAATCGAGAACACCGGAATTGTGTCCACCAGCAACGGTCGCAAGTTCGTGAAGCACCGCATCGACGGCGTCCCTGCCGAGGTCGTTATCCCGCGCGTATAACCACATGATTCCGGGACTGTCTGAAACATCGAGACTTGTTAATTCATTTCCATTCACATTCACCTCGGCGGCCCGACCAACAGGGAAGAGTCCTGAAAAATCGGCTGCCGTATAATGATTGTCATATGCCTGGACGGAACGTAGGACGGTCGATGTCGGAGCAAGCGTCCCGGTCTGATTATCATTCCAAATCCACAATTCCTCAAGCAGTGGAAAATGGGACATCACAGGAAAATTCACATTTAGTTGAGGATTATCTCTCGTGCAAATATGCCACACGTTCTCTCCGACGTCACCCCAAACAATTTCAGTATAAGCATTACTTGCCCCGCGAAGATCTTCAAGGGCGGGACTCTCCGATAGATCAAGGGCGGCAAGATTATTGTCCTCGAAATTCGCACGGAAAAGTGACGGAGTGTTTGAGAGATTAACTGAAGTCATCTGCTGACAGAGAAAACACTCAATAGTATGCAAAGAAATGAAATTTGAAAAATCGAGCGACGTGACGGGATTCTGAGATGAAGCCCAGACGCGAAGATGCGGCGCCATATATTCCATACCGTCCACTGCGGTAACATTTTGTTGTACGAGATGAGGATTTGGCAGCGTCCCATCGTCCCCGCCGTCGTATCCGATATTCACTTCGGTCAGGGCGCTCCATGGCGTCACCGTCAGACGATTTTCCCGACTTCCCTCAGTTCCATAATTTTTTGTCGGTGATGCGGAACTTGACGTCGTCCCGTCATGAAAGGTCCACTCGATCACGGCACCGTCTGCGACGGTCAGAATCGCCGAAAACGCCTCGCCCGTCGTGTGAAACACCACTTCTTCGGGAGTCGAGCCTTCCGGATCGGTCGTGAACGTCGCATCGTCCGAAGTCGCCGTATTGTCGGAAGCGTCGGTTGAGGAAACGCGATAGTGATAGGTCGTCCCGGCTGTGAGTCCGGAGAGAGCAAGAGAATGAGACGCCGTCAGTGATGCGGAAGAAGCGGTACTTCCATATGTGCCCGTCAACCCGTATTCGACTACCGAATCGGCAGATTCATCTGTGGTCCACGAGACCGCGGCGGTCGTCTCGGCAGGATTCACGCTGATCAAGGACAACGTTGGCGGGGTCGTGTCCGGCACCGCTCCGGCTTCCAGAAAAACCGGCAACGCTTGTGTCACTTTTGTCCCGAGCACAGTGAAATCACCGCCACCATCTCCGACTAATCCGATTCCTGTCCCAGTCTGATTATTCGTTGTATCCGTGAAATATCCCAATTCTTCCCCGTCAAGATAAACCGTCACCGTGTTGCCAGCATAACCGAGCGTGACCATATGTGTGCGGTCTTCCGACCAGCTTTCCGGATACCCTCCCGTCATCGTCAAGGAAAAAGTATTTTCAAACTCGGCATTGCCAACTCCGGCCGACTGGGCACCTTCGGCCATCCAAAACACCTTGTTCCCCGTTCCCATCCCCGACCCTGGCGGGAGATACCGTCCGACAAGGCCCCAAAAAGTACCATCCGGCGTCGACTGTGGAACAAAAATCGTTACATAATAGTTTTGCGGCAAAGACCCATCGACCGTGTTGTACAAAATCCGATATTCGGAATTGTCAGTTCGTTCCAAGATATCATTTGAAATGAGGCCCGTCGCTGAATTGACACCGACCCATCCGTTTCCCACGGCACCGTACGCTCGATGAAAATCATCAGTCCAATATGCATCTCCTGATGCGATTGTTGATAATATATAGTCTGAAGACTGATTCACATTCCCCGCAAAATCAGTTGCGATGATACGATAATGATATGTTGTCCCGCCAGAAAGCCCGCTCACTGTCATCAAATGATCGGTTGTCCAGGCTTCAGTGGAGACAGAACTTCCATATGCATCGGTGAGACCGTATTCAATGGTTGCCCGAGTTAATTCATTTGTATTCCATACGACTGTCGCATCGGACTCTGTGGTTGTTGAAAAAATATTTGAAACAACCGGTACAATCGCATCCGATCCAAACGGAAGATAGTCCGGAAGTTCATCGGTTACACGAATATCATAATAATTTCCATTGTCACCTACAAATCCAATACCGGTCCCAACCTGATCATTCGTTGAATCCGTAAAATACCCAAGTTCTTCGCCGTCGAGATAGACCGTGACCGTCGAATCCTGATAATGGAGCGTCACAGAATGATCCTGATCGAGCGACCAGCTCTCTGGATAGCCGCCCGTCACCGTCAGGGAAAGATCGTTGGAAAACTCGGCATGACCAACGCCTGATGACATAAAACCTTGATTCGTCCAAAAAATCTTATTACCGCTCCCCATGTCGGATCCCGGAGGCAGGTACCGACCGACTATTCCCCAATAATCGCTTCTGACCTGTGAATTCGGGAGTGTGACTGTGACGTAATAGTCCGCCGGAAGTGTTCCGCCAGCAGGATTGTAGAAAATACGATACGCCCCAGAATCGGTCCGATGCAGCATGTTATTTAAAATTTCTCCAGACCCACCATCAACACCAGCCCATCCATTACCAACAGCTCCATTTGCACGATCAAACGTATCTTCCCAAAGAGTGGCGGCATGAGACGTGTACGCAAAGGAAAATATAAAAAAGAATACTAAACACGGAAGAACCATTCTACCAAAATTTTTCTCTATTAAATATTTTTTACGGTGTGAAGTATAAATCATACGAGATATCACAGCACTTTATAATAATAAGTGCAAATAAGTACCAACATAATTATATCATGAAATTATTTCTTATAGAATAAAGACATCATCTTTCCCCAACCTTTTGACTCCTATTACTATAATTATGTGCTCATCTTCTCACGACACAATAAATCACTTATCAGAATAAAACACATACCCACTCAGAGATTATCTAAAAAATCATCTAAAAATAAGAGAAACCACACCGTGACTTCTCAAAAGTCGTGATGTGTTTGTCCCGTTTTATTCTTATTTTTTAAAATTCTTGATTCCTTAATTCTCTTCTTACATTCTCTCTGGAACAGAAATGCCGAGGAGTCCAAGCCCGCTTGCGAGCGTAGACACGACGGCTTGCGCGAGGGCGACACGATACGGGGCTTCGGGACCATCCGACACAATAACATGGTGCGCATAATATGCATTGAATGCCTGCGCGATTTCAGTTACCGCGGTAACAATTGCGTGAGGGGCACAGAGTGCTGAAGCAATACGTACATCTTCAGGGAAACGAGCAATGAGACGTTCAAGTACTCCAATATCTTCACTCCCCACAGTGATATCAGGAACAATCCCTGCCTCAGTTGCTTTTGCCACAACAGATGCAGCACGCACGGCAGTATACTGCACATAGGGACCTGATGCTCCTTCAAAGGACATCCACCGTTCTGGTTCATACACAATATTTTTCCCTGTTTCTTGACGAAGGATGCCATATTTAAGTGCGGCAACCGCGATAGCGTTTGCCTTGCTTCCACCTGTATCATCAGTACCATTTTCTACAAGTTTTTCAGCCGCGCGCGCAGTCATATCTGCAAGAAGTGCTTCTCCAAAAATAATATTTCCCAAGCGTGATGACATTTTTCCTTCTGCGATACGCATCATACCATGCGGAATATGCACAAACCGTCCACGCGAAGTTGGGACCATTGCACTAAACGCGGCAAACACCACTTTGAAATAATCAGTTTGTTCTTCGGCAGTCATTGTGTAATACATAGTCGCTTCTGGATATCGCTCCAGTTTCAAGAAAGCCAAGCCAATATCTTTTGTTTCATATGTAGGAAGTCCGCTCGCTGTAATAAACACCCGTGTATGGAGCCCCTCCTCCTCACCATGATAGACAATTGCACCATTCGACTCAGTAAACACATCGCCCACACGTGCCATCACCGCATCACGCCCCTTTTGCCATGTCTCACTTTCAAATACATATGCGTCAAATGTTGTTCCGAGTTTCGCATAGATTTCCTCAAAACGGGCAAGTGACGTCGCACGCCCCGCGTCATACACAGTATTAAGTGCTTCATCATCACGCGCATAAATATGCGCGTTGAGCGCATCAATCGTGTCTTTCTCCTCATCACTTTCCGTATACACAGTATTACCATACACATAAGCGCGCCCAATACCTTCAATATCATCGGGCGACACATTGAGCTCTCGCATACCATAGAGTGCCTTGGCAATATGAAGTCCCACATCTCCCTGATAATTCATACGCACAACAGTATCTCCTCGTGCTTCAAACAAACGCGCGAGTGATTCACCAATTACATTTGTCATGAGATGTCCGATATGAAATGGCTTGAATGGGTTAGGGTCGGTATATTCCACAACAACCGTATCCCCTGTTCGTTCTTCGGCATATCCATATCCCGTTTCAATCGCACGTCTAAGTCGCGTGAGGATCACATCGCGCGCAAGTGTGATATTAATAAATCCTGGACCAGCAACAGACACTTCGGCAATCGCACCATATGTATCAGCGACAGACATATGTGCAACAATCTCTTCCGCAAGAATGCGTGGATTTTTCCCCGCGCGCTTCGATTCTGCAAGAGCGATATTGGTAGAATAATCTCCATGCACCATGTCAGCAGGGACTTCCACGCGAATATCGTCCGCAGACACAGAAACACCAGCCCCCTCTACGGCGGCACTAATACACGTTTTGAGATATAGAGGAATGTCAGAGATATCGTTCATGATGTGCATGATACCATAACAAGTTGCTAGTTGTCAGTTTCAAGTTTCAAGAAGTACCAAACGAGTTCGTATTTCTCCCATAACATCTCCGCTACGTGAATCGTTCGTAAAACAAATAATGCCTTACACAACATCCTACACAAAAAAACCCCACTGCGGGGCTTATCGATTTGAGAGGAATGTCGCATAATCTTCTAATTCAGCAATCCTAGCCTTTGCTAATATCCACCCAAACTCTTTAACCGTTAGACCTTCCTTGTCCAATTCCCGAAGAATATGTTCTCCCTCTCTTTGGAGGAAATCATCGATCTTCGCAGGGTCCGCTATTGCAAACTCTTGCAATATTCCTCTTTGGAGAATCATGTATTCGCCATTGAAAAGGACATGGTGCTCATCTACCGCAGTCCCTTTTCTGACACCGACCATAAAGGAACCGTCCTCATACAGTATGAGAGAACTGGTTTCTTCCATCTTTTCTCTTACTTCTTTTTGAATAGCCATGACTATCCTTTTTATATTTATTGATATGCCCAAATATGAACAATACAAACATCATATTACGCCATTGCGACAAAAAAGCAACTACGTTACCTACAACTGTTTCAATACATCCTACACAAAAAACCCCTCTGCGGGGCTTTTTGTGTAGGATGTTATTTCGTCGGAACAGAAAGACCTTCGGTCGGATCTGTTCGGTATCCAGATACCTCTGGAGTTTGATATTGTTTCTTCATACTCGCATGTGCACATTGGCGAATAATAAGACCTTTACTTCATACTATATCTTCCACAATTTTTGTCAAACATATGTAATAAAAAGAGAAGGCGGGGCTCACAAGGAGTCCCCGCCAATATACGATTCCAAGATATTCCACTTTTTCAACAAAAACGGTCATTGGAATCTCGCCGACACACGGTCGGCAAACTTTAATTTCGGCCATATGCCGATTTTTGAAGAAGCGTCCTCCTTCTATGTTTTCATACTCGTGAATAAGAAGCGTCCTCGTCATCCACGATATTATTACGTATGTTTGACCCACCTCCTTTTAATGAATGAACTCGTTATGCATATTATAACAAATCAGCATATTTTGTCAAGTGCCCTGGGTAATGTGCACACACATATGGCGGTTTTCCAAACTGTAGCTAATATTCAAGGATGTGTGTCACTATGGCAACAACAATTAAAGAAGAGCGACTACGGTGGGTACTCCCTATCGTACGAAAAGAAG
>JAAXWR010000003.1 GCA_013334825.1 Candidatus Yonathbacteria bacterium | reverse complement strand
AGGAAGCCGAGGCGGCGTATAACAGCGCTCCTTCCGGTTCAGAGGCTGAGCGCCTTGCCATGGAAAAATGGAATGAACTCTCAAAAAAAGAGGTTGAATCAGCAACCACACCAGAGGAAGCCGAGGCGGCGTATAACAGCGCTCCTTCCGATTCAGAGGCTGAGGACCTTGCCCTGGAAAAATGGAATGAACTCTCAAAAAAAGAGGTTGAATCAGCAACCACACCAGAGGAAGCCGAGGCGGCGTATAACAGCGCTCCTTCCGGTTCAGAGGCTCAGCGCCTTGCCATAATGAACATTGCGGCGTCTTTCTATGGATGGGAAAAACCGCCTGTTTGTAGATAATTCATTTTCAGAAAAAGTTACTTATAAACGGGCGCATGGCGCCCGTTTTTTATCTTTATTGTTTATCTTTCAATTTTTATCGTTTTATCTTTTTCTTTTTTATAGTTTATCGTTTACCGTTTTCAACTTACCGTCTCTCATTTTTCACAATCGCGTCCACGCCAGGCAAGGTATCATTCGCGAGAAAATCAAGCATTGCGCCCCCTGCTGTTGATACGAATGTAAAGCGTTTTTCCATATGGAGGGAGCGCGCGAGCGCGACAGTATCACCACCACCAATAGTGGAACGCGCGGGACTTTTTGCAATACCACGAAGGAGTACATTTGTACCATCACTATATCCACGTTCGTAAAATCCCATCGGTCCATTCATGAGTATTTCTTTTGCCGACTGCAATTCTTCCGCCCAATACGCCGCGGTCTCTGGTCCAATATCAATAATACAATCACTCGCCATAATCTCTCCCACAAGACGCACTGTCGTCGTCTTGTCTCTCTTTTCTACAAGAACATCGTATGGCAGATGAATACGTGAATGTTCTGCAAGCGCTTTTGCACCGCGCACATCTTCGGCAACAGAACGACCAACTTCATATCCTTGTGCTTTAAGGAGTGTATTACCAAGAGCACCACCAACGTATATCGCGTCAGCAATATCCACATATTTTTTAAGAAGTGGCATTTTCGTTTCAAACTTGGCACCACCGAGAATAAACGCGAACGGATGTCGAGGATCAAGCACTTTGGAAAGATTGGCATATTCATCCGCAAACGATATTCCCGCATACGCAGGAAGGTACTTTGGTATACCAACGATTGATGCATGTGCTCTGTGTGCGGCGCCAAACGCATCATCCACATAGATATCAGCATAGGACGCCAAACGTTTCGCAAAGACTGCATCATTGTGCTCTTCTTCTTGTGTACCCCGAAGGTTCTCCAGTAATACCGCCGATCCATTTTTCATATCAGCAATAATCTTGTCCACGCGAGGACCAAAGAGTTCTGGCACAAACCCAATCGCTGTCTTTCTATTCATATACCGCGCAACTGGTTTAAGTGTCCCTTGTGGGTCACGTCCAATATGCGCGATAACAATGACCTTTGCGCCAGCGCGTTTCAAAAATGTTATGGTCGGTATAGTCTGGATAATACGATACGGATCGGACACCTTCCCATGTGTGAGGGGGACGTTGAGCTCGGCACGCACAAGTACACGTTTGCCTTTTAATTGTTTCACTCGTGCGATGGAAGGAAGTGTAGACATGGTATGTGTCATATCTGAGGAAACGGTGTGAGTTCAGAAGCTTTTATAATACCTGCGAGCTGTTTGCTGTCACGTCCTGAAC
Organism: Candidatus Yonathbacteria bacterium; assembly: GCA_013334825.1. GTDB lineage: Bacteria > Patescibacteriota > Minisyncoccia > Phycocordibacterales > JACNGX01 > JACNGX01. The sequence goes on along the minus strand of JAAXWR010000003.1, from coordinate 164,735 downwards.
GACCAAGGAGAAGCCCTTGTACACCAGCATGGGCGAGAAATGCCGCGGCGTTTTTATCAGATACCGCTCCTCCATAGAGAATAGGAATGGTAAGCGCAATACGCTCAGAAAACATATCGGCAAGCGTCTTTCGTATAAAAAGTATCGTTTCCGCTGTTTCATGCGGGTCATCGGCGACAGATGCTCCCACTGCCCATACTGGTTCATATGCAACGATAAGCGTACTTGCATTGTTTTTTGAAATGCCCGCAAGAGATTCAAGAAGCTGTTCACGAAGTATGCGTAAATACTTCGCATCGCCATCGCGTGATGTTTCGCCAACACATACAATCGGACGCATACCAGCAGCAATAACCGCGCGCGCTTTCTTGGATACCAATGCATCAGTCTCTCCTCCCGCGCGACGCTCCGAATGTCCCACAATAACGTACCGTGCTTTCATGTCTTTGACCATGGAAAGTGATACTTCTCCCGTGCGCGCACCCGCGCGCTCAGGGTATACATCTTGCACACCAAGTGAAATACTTTTTGGCATACGCATATACGCGGAGAGCCCAAGAAAAGGAAACGGCGGACATATCACCAATTCTGAACGTTTCAATCCTGTACCAATCTTAACAGACATGCGCGCGAGCATTTCTGCTTCTTTTTTTGTCTCTGGATTCATTTTCCAATTCGCGACGACAAGACGTTTTACTTGTGGAGAAGTGGGTGTCTGCATGTCTGTAGTATACCACTCCAAGACTTCTCTGCGCAAAAATTTCTTTCTCAATACAAAAGCACCCACCTACGGTGAGTGCTTGGTGCTGTGTAAAAAATCTAGTGATTACAACTTCGTGTACTTACATGTAAATGCGTCCCATGTCCTTCCCAATATTTGACCGCACCAGAACACGCATCCGCAGGTCCCCATATTGTTCCTGACCCACAACTTTTCGCCGCACTCGCGATAGCACACCACTCTGTTTGTGACATACCATTGATAGCAATATCCACCGCATGAGAATACCCTGGCTCTCCTGCAAATGAGCCGTACTCACATCCGTAATGACAACTGTTCGTCGCATGCACACAACTTGCATTTCCACAGCATGCACGTGATGCACTAAGATCAGACCCTACTCTACTTGACGTAAGTGATGTAACAGTCGCTGTCACACCTCGTGCATGCATACATGAAAGCATGCTTGAAAGCGCGGATGATGCCAAAGAACACTGCGTCTGAACTGCAGAAGTAACAACCATACCTCCACATGACCCACCTCCTGAAGAGTTTGTTTCTGTGGGAGAATACCCAGCCGCTTCCGTAGGCGCTTCTGCGTCATAATCTTCTCCTTCTTCCGCATCAATACTCGCCTCAGGAAGTGTCACTTGTAAATCTACCAAATCAGGATTGATAGTATTCAAAATAAGATACGCGGAGAGAGCAAGAATAATACCCCATACGGCATTGGACATATGCGCGACACCTTTTGACTTTGATGCGGGGTTTGCGCCACCGAACATATACTGAATGCCACCGATTGCAAACATGAGAACAGCGAGGACACCTGCGGCACCAATAGCATATACATATATTGTTTCAAAATAGTTTGAAGCGTTAGTCGTTTCTGTTCCACCAATAAGCGAAGGCTCAAGAAGTTCATATGATGAAGAGGATGAAGATGGAGTGTCAGACTTGAGATCGGTATCTCCACTTGTCTTCTGTTGCTCAGATATCAAATTGACTCTCGCGCTTTCACCTAATGCGTCTTCTAATTCTGTTTGCATATTCGATAATGACGATTCACCAGGAGTAATTGGCGTATTGACAGAACGACAAGAGGTATTTCCTCCAGCCATATTTCGAGAAGAACGCGCAATATCACATTGTGTATACGAATCATACGTTCCAAGTGTTGCCTTCGAAGACACGTCATATAATTCCCAAACAATTGCGGCAGAAAGAATACCGGGTAAAAAAAACAAACATGCAATCAGCCCGGAGAAAAAAACAGAAAGATGGGTTCGCAACATAAAAGTAACTATAATTAAATAATAAAATATCTAAATACAAATCATATCTTATTTCAGTACCCCTGATGATTCACACTGATCTTGATATGTTTGAACGCGACGAACATAATTGCGTGTTTGTGCATATCCTGCAGTGTTTATATCACATTGCCACACGGGAATCGTTCCATTACGGGACGCACATGAATCAGAAACTGCAAACGGTCCCTTTCCTCCATTACTTGATTTGGTACCATATCCTGCATTATACGAAGCAATAAGATCGTCGTTTCCCGCATCGTAAATATATGAACCGACAGTAACAGATGTATTCGATTGTGTATATCTACTTCCAATATTAAACATTGTATATCGCGCAAGAGCATTTCGACTTCTCGAAAGATACTGTGCCGCAAGTGAAATACTTCCTTCTGGATGTGTTTTGAGCCAATCACAACTCTGTCCTGCTGTTTTTGGTAAAAATTGCATCATACCACACGCTCCTGAAGAACTCTGTGCATTTGGATTGCATCCAGATTCTTGAGAAGCAATACCATATAGCAAACACCCGCTTACGCCCGTCGATGACGCAATTGACTTGAACGTGGCAACATAATTTTTACACCCTGAAGGAAGGGCGGTGGGAACAGTAGAAGGAATATCAGAAGTACTTTCTCCTACATCTCCAGCAGGCGGAGGAGCATATTCCGCATCAATACTCGCCTCAGGAAGTGTCACTTGTAAATCTACCAAATCAGGATTGATAGTATTCAAAATAAGATACGCGGAGAGAGCAAGAATAATACCCCATACGGCATTGGACATATGCGCGACACCTTTTGACTTTGATGCGGGGTTTGCGCCACCGAACATATACTGAATGCCACCGATTGCAAACATGAGAACAGCGAGGACACCTGCGGCACCAATAGCATATACATATATTGTTTCAAAATAGTTTGAAGCGTTAGTCGTTTCTGTTCCACCAATAAGCGAAGGCTCAAGAAGTTCGTATGATGAAGAGGATGAAGATGGAGTGTCAGACTTAAGAGGAATACTCCCCGTTTCTTTTGCAAAAACTCCTCCTGACCACAATATAATCGTCATCACAATGACGATTGTATATATATTTCGAAACATACTCAGTATTCGCATGTGCATACACCATAAGTATGACTCATTTTTTCATATCACGCCATCCACAGAGAGGTGTCATTTGTCCATTTCACGCCATTCAACAAACCGATATTCGTCATCGACATAGGGAGTAAATGGTGGCGCATCGGTTGCAAGTTTTCTATCATATGAATCATAGCGCTCAACAAAACCAGATATATGTGTGTTTCCACTCATCCATTTTGTCCCCACACGCTTAAACGATACAGTGCTTCCATGCATCGTCAAAATTCCCCGTATATCTCTTGAACCATGGTCATAATGATTACGTCCAAACCTCCCCTTTTGCGCAATAAATACTCCATGTAAGTCCATGTTATACGGGACATCATAGGGAATAAGTACATCATTTTCACCCACAATCGTAAGTCCGTCTGAACCATCAGGTGTCGTATACAGTATATCATCAATGAGATATACGTTCGCATCAATATTTGATATTACAGTATTAGCAGCAATAAGAGTAACTTTCCCTCGTACAGTCCCTTCTATCCACACATTATCTTCTACGTAGATAACTGAACACCCCGAAGGAATTGTGTATGTCCCTACTAAACTTTGTCTATCAATTGTCTCATCTAAATATTCCCATCCTTCTTCTGTTGTATAACTTTGTATATCATCTGTTCGTGTCACTCGATACACTGTCACTGTACCATTTGCATTAAAAAGTAAATGGTATCCAAGCGTATTCCACTGTGTCGACTGCACACTAAAATACAATCCTCCTCCATTCTGAACTGATGTTTTCAAATTTCCAAGATTAAGCGCTAACCCTGTAAAATCAACTGTTTCTGCTGGATATTCCCATAAGGCACTTCCTGATCCGTCACCAAAAATACCTGCTTTTGTCCGTGTTGGATTACAGCCAAATGAAGCTGTGCATGACCATGTAGAAACACCCGATGTAACAAGAGATTGATTTGTTCCATCCATACGAATACCGCCATTTGCATGGTAACGCCCAAGAATCACACGATCATCTCCTGCCCACACATTGTCATTTACAATATATGCATATTCAGCAACAGACGGACGTGCATATTTCCCATATGTTGTTCTTTCAATATGAGGATAGGTGACCGTTCTTCCAGTTGAACGCACCTCAACAGACGTCAACGTACCACAAGCAACGTTCCCCGATATATCAAGCGTGTAACTTCCCATAAGACCTCCTTCAGGATCATAATACTCATGTGTATACGGGCCAGAAACTCCTGTGCCATCTTGCATATCATTGGGATAATGTGCCAAGTGCCACCGATAATAATCAAGCCCTGCTTCAGCAATTTGAATTGCACTCTCACCTGCTTCTTTGCTCTCTGTTGCTTTTTTTTGTAAAGAAATAAAACCAACCATTCCTGACATTATAGTCAAAAATACACCTCCAAACACAACAACAAACATTGAGACATATCCTATGTTTCTTTTTGCATACGAAAAAATAAATTTCATAAATAATATATATAAGTATACCGTGAAACCAACATGCAACGAAAGCATTTTTTAATTTTCAGAAAGATTTCGTAGTGACGCACTCGATTGCAATACAAAATCATTTGGGAGACGGTATGGATTAATATCCACAATCATATGTACAACAACAAAAGCAATGTCAGTAACATGAGAAAGATTACTTACTTCATTTCCCGCCGTATCATAATATCGAAACATAGGTATGGTGTTCACAACATTGCGCACATGATCAGAAACAAGAGATGTTGTATCCGCGTTTCCTGGATAAGTGGGCGGTATACCTACTGCTTTTGTTTGCGCGCGTTTCAGTAACCCATTTTCAATATAAAATCTAACACGTTCTACATTATCATCTCTATCAACATCACTGTAAAAATAAAATTCATACGGACTTGCAAAAATAATAGGAAAAGCTCCTTCATCAGAATACGTCGCTTCACGCATGTCACGTACCATACGTTCGATGCCACGCCGAGCACTGTTAATAGCAAAAGATTGTTCAACTGCATATATATTTGTCCTATACAATGAGAGAACGAACGATATCAACCCAATAAGCACAACTGTCGCTGCCGCAACAGTAACAATAGTTTCTACAATACTTAACCCTCTTGAATGATGCATGGCTCGCATAGAATACAAAAAAAATAGTGTCATAAATACAAAAGTCATCAATGGTCCAACGATTTTGAAAGAGTCACCGTCCCAGAAACTGATACAGTCTCTGACAATACCTCATATCCGGTTGCTGAAATAGTATAGGTATATGTTCCGCTCCCTGGAAGCACAAAAAATACTTGCCCGCACGAAGAAGAAACTATGGTCTCATCATATCCGACACCATTCACTCGTACTGACGCACCCTCAAGCGGGACATCACCATTTCCAAACACAGAAATACGTAAAGAGTGAGCTGTATGCGGTACTACAATAAGTGACACGTCTGGATGTTCGTCGGGAGCAAGATTATAAGGATCAGGGACACATGAATCAGCAATATCATATGCCCCCCCTGTAACAATATCATACATATCCCACAATAAATCCCCAACAGAGAAAAATCCTGCACTATTTGTTATCTCATTACGTTCAATAATCGAAACAGGAATACCGTCATCTGTTCCTTTTGTTTTTCTTCCCACTATCGTAAAAGGAACATCCCCTAAAGGAACAGGTCCAACAATTGTTGAGAGCGACCAATCATAAAGAGTGGGAGTATAAACCTCATTATTTGTAGAGAACTCAGCCCCAATACGAAGTTTTGGATACAAACTAGCAGAAACACTCGAGATATTAATCGGTCCAGACGTAAATCCTTCTGTGTTTCCAGGTAATACTTCTTCGGATAACAATACGGGATTTCCTCCGTTTTCTTCATACACATGCCACACGATTGATGTACCCACCGGTTCTAACGCATCCCAATCAAAAGATTCCCATGATGATAAATATGAAGGAGCAATAGTGTTTGAAAGAACCGTCCCGGTAAGGACATGTCCGCCCATACCATTACTGGCAAGCGTGGCATGTCCCCCAGAAACAGTGACACCTGTTGTAGCAGCAAGAAGATTACTATCCTCAAGCATATCTTCAAGACTCCATGGTTCAAGTGGTTTACGTGTATATATATTCAGAGAAGAAACACGATCAGTTTGAAAACTCACCACAGTGCTTTGTCCTTCAAGGATTGATGCATGTCCAGGAGATGGAGCAGAAAGTTCTTCTGAGACATCATATGTACGAACAGTAGAATAACCATCTTTTGAAACAACTATTTCATATTCTCCAGCAGATGGTGCACCATCTACCATAACTCTTCCCTGACTATTCGTAAAAACATCCATTGAAACAGAAGGAGATACTGATGCATTCTCTATATGCACTGTCACGTCTGCAAGAGGATAAAGGGAAGCATCTGCAACATTCACAATAAGAGTCCCTCCTCCTGCACTTGTTTCAATTCCCTGAGGAACAATAGTGGACACTAAACGCACAGAACGAGACATTCCCCGTGATTCCCATGAAACACTCACGGAAAAACGTTTATTATCAGTCGTAATACCATTTTCATCATCATCACCAACTCCGTCTGCAGGATTATCATCATAAAGAACGAGTATTCTCCGCGTATACGAAACACCATTCATCGTAATTGTTTCTGATTGGGGTAATTCCCCTGCAGGGATACCTCCCACAACACCAACATCGCCATATGACATACTACGAACAAATTCCACTGTTTCTTGTGCAAGTGAAAGAGCTCCGATACGCGCCTTACTTTCTGCAACCAATGCAACACTTAAACGAAATACACCCGCAATTGATACAAATACAAGTAAAAAAAGTGCAGTACCAACAACGATATCAATAAGAGAGAAACCACGTCGATGTGATGCGACACGGTTAACATATATATGTTGTTGCAAAAAGAAAATGGACATACTACCGTATATGACTATCGTAACAGCTATTTCAACGATATTTATTGCGAATAGTGGATATATTATACCCCGCTCATAACACTATACATCGGAGCAATCATGGCCATAGCAAAAAATCCAACAGCAACACCAACAATGAGCATGAGCACTGGTTCAACAATGGTCGACATATTTTTTGTCGCTTCTTCGACTTCACCTTCAAAAAAAAGCGCATTCTCTTCAAGCATATCCGCAAGCTTGCCTGTTTCCTCACCCACTGCAATCATCTCAGAAAAAAGAAGCGGATAACAAGCAAGTGCATCTTCTGTCGAAAACGTCTTTGATAATGGCACTCCTTTTTGAATACTCTCTCCAGTGTGCGCAATGATTTTTTTAAAGTGTACATTTTGTACCACATCACGCGTAATGTTCATTGCTTCAACTATATCTACACCTGCGGAAAGAAGTGAAGAGAGCGTCCTCGCTGTGCGCGCTGTGTTCAGTTGTTTTACAATACTAGACACAATAGGGACATGTAATACTATAGCGTCTTTTACATATCGTCCGTTGTCTGTCTTCGTATACGCAACAACAAGTCCAACAAGAAGTGCGATGACTGGAAAAATAATTAGTGCATATGCTCTCAGCCCGTTCGAAAGACCAATGAGAACTTGTGTTGCAAAAGGAAGCTCGACATTAAGTTCAACAAATGTAGAAGTCAGCGTTGGAACAACTTTCATAATCATAACGATACCAACCACAACCATGACAGATATAACAATGGACGGATAAATCATGGCACCCTTTACTTTTTTGACGATATCATTATTCTTTTTTATTTGCATACCAACAATTTCAAGTGCAGATGCAAGATTGCCCGATTCTTCACCGGCATGAACCATAGATACAAAAAGCGGAGAAAATACTCCTGGAAACATAGCGAGTCCTCCTGACAAATCTCCTCCCTCTTTGATACGAGACATAAGTGATTCAAGTACTCGTTTGAATGTTTCATTTTTTGTCTGCCTTTCCATAATAGAAAGTGCGCGTGATAATGGTAACCCCGCACGTATCATAGAAGAAAGATTGTGTGCAAAATTAATACGCTCTTCAACAGATACATTTGAAAATAACTGAAGACGCGCAATTGCATGAAAGAAATTGACCCGCTCCTCCTTTGCTGCAACTAGTGTCGACCCTTCTTCTTTAAAGCGGTGTGCGAGATCATATTTATCTGTTGCAACAGCATTTCCTTTTTTTCGTTCGCCATCTTTTGTAATAATAATATAAGAAAAACGCATAGTATGTATGTACTCAATGATATACTAAAAATATTATTTCACGAAACACTTCTCTACATAATAACAAATACGAGTAGCAAAGTTCCAAATCACAAGCACCAAACAACAAACAGACTATTGGGTACGAAAAAATAGAACAACATTACTATATTGACACTATATATGTTATGTAAAATTTGTCTTTTGTTATGTTCTACTCTGATACTACGCGCAATACTTCCTCTATCGTTGTCACCCCCTGTGCCGCTTTAAATATACCGTCTTCAAGCATCGTCATCATGCCTTCTTTCTTTGCTTGTGTCTCGATTTCTTGGGATGTTGTTCCGCGCATAACTAATTCACGTAGTGGAGATGACATATGCATAATTTCATGGATACCCACACGTCCAGTATAGCCACTTTCACATTGAGGGGTTTTTTTCGGTTTATAAAATGGAATCTTTTCCCATGTTGCTTTTGCTTCGACAACACCTTCTTCTTTGAGTTCTCCGAGAACTAGATCGAGATTTGCATGTTTCTCAAGTTGAGATATTTCAGCTTTTGTCAAAAAATATTTTTCTTTTCCAGAACACAATTTACGAACAAGACGTTGTGCGATGACAACATTGACTGTCGAAACAAGAAGAAACGGTTCAATACCCATATCAAGTAATCGTGGAATCGTACCTCCCGCAGAATTAGTGTGCAGTGTTGAAAGTACAACATGCCCTGTCAACGATGCGTTTACTGCAAGGCTTGCTGTTTCAGTATCACGAATTTCACCCACAAGAATAACGTCTGGGTCTTGGCGCACAAGAGCACGAAGACCATTGGAAAAAGTAAATCCGATATCAGGTTTTACTTGTGTTTGATTAACGCGTGCAACTTGATACTCGATCGGATCCTCTATTGTCGAAATATTTACCTCAGGGGTATTCAAGATATCAAGAACAGTATACAGTGTCGTCGTTTTCCCTGAACCGGTAGGTCCCGTCACGAGAATCATACCCGTTTTTTGACGCGTTGATTCACGAATATATTCAAGCCCCTGACCATGAAAACCAAGAGTCTCAAGTGTAAACCCAGATGTACGCTCCCTGAGAAGTCTCATCACAGTCTTTTCACCAAATGCTGTGGGAATTGTCGAGACACGAAATGAAACCTTCTCCTCATTTTCTTCAATTTTGAAACGACCATCTTGAGGTAATCGTTTTTCATCAAGCTTAAGGTTTGATAATACTTTGATACGCGCAGTAACGCCAGGTCCGGCGGCTTTTGGAAGTACCATTGCGTCGTGCAAAATTCCGTCAATTCGATAGCGAACAATAAGCTCTTTTTCCTGTGGTTCAATATGAATATCAGATGCATTTTGTACAATAGCATGACGAAGGAGCGAATCCACAATCTTTACAACAGGCAAATCTTCCGCCAACTTCTTTAAATCCCCTTCGGAAAGATGTTCTCCCTCTTTACTTTCCGCAATGGTTTTTAATGATTCCGCCTCTTCTTTTATAATATCTCCAAATTCTGCTTTAAGATTTTTTTGATACTGCAAAAGAGCACTTTTAATAGATGCTTTGTCTGTCAAACGAGGAAGAATCTTAAGTCCTACTTTTTTCTTTACAAAATCAATTGCCGTAAGATCATCCGTATCAAGCATTGCCACCTCAAGTACCCCATCTCCTTTTTTAAATCCAATAATATTATGTCGCCGAGCAATTGGTTCTGGAATAAGAGAGAGAAGTTCATATTCAATTTTGAGATTTTTCAAACTAACAAACGGAATACCAAGAACGTGTGCTTCCATACGACGAAAATCATCCTCGGACAATATTCCGTCAGCGAGGAGAGTTTCTTTAAATGTCTTTTTTGCTTTTCGTGCTTTCTCTGCCGCAGCATCAATTTCTTTCGCAGAAACAAGCCCAGAATCCGCAATAAATGTTTTCAGTTGTCCTTCGTCTACGCGCATATAAATTATATACATATAGTATATCAGATACCCGTCTACTGTGCGGAACTATATTCTGTGCATAAACAAACGCGAAACATAACAGGGCACATAAAAAATAGTGAAATGAATGTAAGAAACAGATTGATGATTGTCGAGTGTCAAAAAAAACGAGTTCACGAGTTTCCCGTGACGTCTCCGTTACGGAAGAGCGAAGCGGACCCATTTCAAGAACACTTACGAAGATTACGAATAACGAATGTGTACAATATACGAATACGACTTCTTTTTTATCGTTTATAGTTTTCTCTTCCCATATTCCTTATTTCTATTTTCTTATTTCATTGTCTCTCGTTTATAGTTTTCGTCTTCATATTTCTTATTTCATTGTCTATAGTTTTTTCTTTTTAACCTTTAATTTTTTATAGTTTCCTCTTCATATTCCTACTCCTCATTTCCAGTCCGTCCGTATTCTTGATTCTTAATTCCTTATTCTTAATTCTCGTCTTGTATTCTTAATTCCCGTCCCGTTTCGTATGTTCATACTCATTCGTACTTCGTAACCCCATATTTCTAACTTCATATTTCTTATTTCATCGTCTATCGTTTTTCTTCTTGATTCGTGCTTCGTGATTCCCTGCACTGTGCACCACGTGGGATGCACAGCACGCCATGTAGGGGGCAGGGCACGCTTGATTCGAATATCTGTCCCTATCTCCTCTAACCTATTTCCTACAGCGCATTGACTTATCTCGAACATCTGATATACTACTCACGTGGAGGTCCGTTGCGAAAGCACCGGTCTTTTTTACAAAAGGGAGCTTAAGAATTAGGAAATTAACTATCAAATACACGTTTAATCTCCTAATATTTAATCTCCTCATATACTAATTACTAACTTACTAACATACTATTATGTTTGACATCAAAGTATTTAATTCCGCCCTCGCACAGCTCGAAGAAGAGCGCGGTATTCCTCGTGAAAAAATCATGGAGGCTATTGAACAAGCAATCGCTGCTGCGTACAAAAAAGACTACGGCAAAAAAGATCAAATCGTCCGTGCATTTTTTGATGCTGAAACAGGCACCGTATCGTTTGAACAAATAAAAATTGTTGCCGACGAAACAACGGTCCGCATGCCATCCGAAGAAGACGAGGAAACCGCGGAGGAAACATCGGGAAACGTTTCTCGTGCATCACTTTCACATGAACATCACGGGGAGACACAGTCGGACGAAGAAGAAATACTGCCACTCTTCAACCCCGAACGACATATTCTTGTTGAAGATGCCAAGCGTATGAAAAAAGATATCGCCGTTGGTGATGAAATGATTTTCCCACTTGAAAGCAAGGATGATTATGGACGTATTGCCGCACAAACAGCAAAGCAAGTAATTATCCAAAAAATCCGTGAAGCAGAAAAAGAATCTGTTATGGGCGAATACGCGGATCGAAAAGGCGATATTGTATCGGGCACTATTCAGCGTGTAGAACGCGGTACGGTGTTTGTTGACCTTGATCGTGCGACGGGTATCATTCCCTACGAAGAACAAATCCCCACTGAGCACTATCGTCAAGGCATGCGCATCCGCGCATATATGTTTGATGTCGCCGAGACTCCCCGTGGCGTATCAATCCGTCTTTCACGTTCGCATCCTGAATTCTTGCGCAGACTTTTTGAAATGGAAGCACCTGAAGTAGCAAGTGGTGTTGTCGAACTCAAGTCAATCGCTCGCGAACCCGGCTCTCGCTCAAAAGTCGCCGTATACTCAAATGACGCCCATGTCGACCCTATTGGTGCATGTGTTGGTCAGCGCGGTATGCGTGTCTCCACAATCATGAATGAACTCGCGGGAGAAAAAATTGACATCATTCTCTGGGATGAAAAACCCGATCGCTTCGTTGCTGCCGCACTCTCACCTGCACGTGTTCTTGGTATTGAAATCGACGAAACACGTCGCGCGGCGAAAGTGACTGTTCCTTCTGAGCAACTCTCTCTTGCTATCGGTAAAGGTGGGCAAAACGCACGTCTCGCTGTCAAACTCACCGGATGGAATATCGACATCGCAGGCGATGATGGTACAACCGAAGAAATGTTCTCCGAAGAAGCCCTCCATCACAAACACTCATTTACAGAAGATGAAGATGAGGAAGGGTATATCAGTCTCGGTGCTGTCATTGAAGACGTCACCGAAGAACAAGAATCAGATGTTGCTCCTGGACTCCATGAAACCGAGGATGATCAAGCAACCGACGCGGACAAAACAGAAGAAGCCATCGAAACACAAGAACCATCGGACGACGAAAAAACAAAATAACGACGAATCTCTCAATCATACACAACACACGGTGAGCTGAATGCTCACCGTGTGTTGTGTTGACAATATATAATATATATATTATTCTCTTGAAAGAAGGTTGGCTATACAAACAAAACACTACGTCGCATCATAAAAAAACTGATGCCACCATGAAGTTGATTTTTCTCACGATATTTAATTAGATTAACAAAAAAAACTTAAAAACATGTCTTCGGAAGTTGTCATCGGGAATCAATTTCTATTAGACCCTGCACTTATCGGAAGAAATATACGATTTCTTCGAAAAGTGGCGAAGGTACGTCAACGAGATTTTGCAAAAAAAATAGGGGTATCACAAAATCATCTCGTCAACATCGAGAAAGGATGCGCTACACCTTCTATTAATCTCCTTGCCCGTATCGCATTCGCATTCAATAAAGAGCTTTCCTATTTTCTCAATGAGCCTCCCATATTTGAGGAAGTACGAAACATTCTTAAAGATTACACAGGAAGAGAGATCTTTATCGCACTAGAGATATTTTTTCCTGAGGAAATGCGTATGTTAAAAAAAGGATATACTCTCTAAAGCGCCAATGTGGCGCTTTTTATACATACATGATATTACCATGTTGAGAGAAAATATTATATATGATATCTTTTGAACGCTGAAATTTCAACATTTTTATTTTCTATTATATTCTGGACATTTTCTGTCATATGAAGATTTTTATTCCTCCCCTTGCACACACCACCCCTCCGCGTTATGCTGTATAGTGTAGGAAATTTCTAATTTCTAATTTCTAATTTCTAATTTCTAATTTCTAATTCCTTATTCTTAAATTCTTAATTCTTAACATATATCTATGAACCTCTGGCACGATGTATCCGCAGGGAAACACACCCCCGAACAAGTAAACGTTATTATTGAGATCCCCAAAGGGTCTCGCGTCAAATACGAACTCGACAAAGAAACAGGGCTTATTCAGTTTGACCGTGTACTATACTCCCCAATGCACTACCCTGCCAATTATGGATTTGTTCCTCGTACACTCTGGGAAGATGGCGACCCACTTGATGTACTCGTCCTCGCGCATGAAGAAATTGTCCCCGGCGCACTTGTAGAAGCACGCGTCATTGGAGTACTCGCAATGAATGATAGTGGCGATGATGACGCAAAAGTCCTTGCTGTTCCCGTCACCGACCCACGTTTCAAAAATACCAAAGATATCTCTGATCTTGAGCCACACCTTCTTGCTGAATCTCGTCACTTTTTTGCGGTATACAAACAACTTCAAGAAAAAGAAGTGACAGTCGGAGAATGGGAAGGGCGTGATGCCGCGCTCGAAGTCGTGAAACGTTCTTTCGACCTCTACCGCGAAGCATACGGCGAATAATAATGAACAAAGACCTGTGGAAAACAACGCACACTCACTTGTGCGTTGTTTTGCTATACTAAATACATACGGAACAGATACACACAGTGTATACACCGTCATCTCATTATTCATTATTCACATCTATGCATCATATTCTCATCACTTCACTTCTTGCACTCGTTTTTATGGGACAAGGGGTATCCGCACAAACTGGAGCTACATCTCTAGAGTCACCCGCGCCGAGCACAACAAGCGCAACCTCTGTCTCTATACAAGAGCAAGCACAAATCAAACGCAAAGAACTTGAGCGTGCAAAAAATATTTCCAAAGAACAATCAGACCCCACGGGAACAATGCAAAAAGAAATTGAACATGCTCTCGGTTCACTGCGTGCGGGAATGACTCCTGATGTCACCCATATGACAGAGACGGTAAATGCTCTCCGTACAAATGCAACTCCACTTCTTGCGAACATGCCCGCGTGGATTACAAATGCATGCTCTACCGCTACCGAAACATCGTGTGAAGTAACTCGCGCCACCATCAAGACAACATGTGAAACAGTGGCAGGAAATCTCACAAACGTCGCGGACGGTTCAGCAATAAAAGATGGCTGCACAAGCATTGACTCTATGACCTGCGCTGATATCACCAATGCATGTGCCAAAGCAAAACAAGCAATCGAAAATCGCGATGTGAAACTTGAAGAAGTAAAAGCCCGCATTGCAGAAAAAAGCACTGCCGTCGCGGAGAAACTTGAGACACGCAAAGAACAATTCGCCGAGAAAAAGGAAGCACTTGCCGAGCAAGCAAAAGAACGTATCAAAGCATATGCAATACGGGTTATCGAACGAGTAACCGCCGCGATTGAACGTCTTGAGAAACTCGCCGACCGTATTGATTCACGTATAGCAAAGACTGAGAGCGCATCTTCTTCTGCAGATACATCAGAAGCAACGTCTCTCGTATCTGATGCACGCATTCATCTTGCTGCTGCAAAAGAATCACTAACAGACGCATCAACACTTCTTTCGGATTCACTCGTGACCAATGACGCACGCAGTGCCACAGATATTGTACGAGAAGCAATGAAAAGTGCCGCTGACTCAGTGCGCACAGCACGTGAAAAACTTACTTCCGCACTTGCTTCACTCAAATCTGTCACGCCTGTAGATACATCATCAGACAATACGCTTTAAGTTTTTATTATCATCACATATTTCTATGGATACCATACCCTCTTCCCCCACATCTCCTTCGGGAATGCCTAAAGAAACACGTGCCGTCATGCCAACTCAAGAAACATCATGGGGGGCTATCGTCGGCATCGTTATTGTTGTCGCAATTCTTATCATTGGAACATTCTATTTCTGGGGTAAAGAACTTGATGAATCGGGGACACTTCCTCCTGTCGAAGAAAACGTTACCGGAGAAGACATCTTAAACCGCCCTGACCCAGTGACTGAAGCGCTTAAAGAACAAGGAACATCAGATGATATTTCCTCCATCGAAGCAGACCTCTCGGCAACTGACCTTTCAGGACTTGATACCGAGCTTGAAAACATTGACGCGGAGTTGAGCAGATAAACAAGGAGATTAAGATATCAAAAAATAAATCAACAATAAACGAAAAACTAAAAAGTGAAAAATAAAAAACAACAAAACACACGGCGGGCTCTAAGCCCTCCGTGTGTTTTACGGTATCTTGACACAACCTCTAATACCCGTATGATGACAAATAGTAACATGTCCTTCAAATATTTTAAATTTAAAGACCGTGAATAAAAAATTATTTCCTCGCTTTTTTGTTGTCATTCATGTTCAGCATAAAACAAATGACAACGAAGCTTCCAAACATGTGATTGAAGAGGCAACAAAGATTTTTAAAGCAGGGGCAAGTGGTATATTTTTAATCCCTGACTATGAAAATGAATCAAATGGACACTCAAAAAGAGCAACGTCAGAAGATTTATTCTTTTATTATTCCGAGATAAAAAAACTTTTTCCCAATTTTCCAGTTGGGGTTAATTTTTTAAAAAGGTTTGAAACAATGGAATCAGATTTGATTGATGCTATTAAAGAAAAAGATTTTAATATGATTCAATCAGATGGTTCTTTTGCGAAAATAATTCCTCTTGTTGCTGAAGTGTCTCGAACTGATTTTTTCACTGGATTAGCATTTAAATATTCAAGGCATTCATCTGCTTCTGGCGATGACCTTAAAAGACTCTGTGATAATATTCCTAAGTTTAACTATGTCATACCTACAACTTCAGGAATAGCTACTGGCAAACCTGCTGATTACGAAAAGATAAAGGAAATAAAAACTTATCTGAGTATTGATCAAAGACTTGGTATTGCAAGTGGTATCACAGAAGAAAATGTTAAGACTTTTTTAGAGATAGGAGTTACTGATTTTTTAGTAGCAACTTCTCTCATAGAGAAGAATGTTAAAGGATTTGACATTCTGAGCAGTGAAAAAATAAAAGTTTTAGCAGAAAAAATCCTAACTTAATTTCTCATTAACGACATCTCTTGAAAAGGAAATGTCGTTTTTTGTTCTTCTTGACATTTCTCCTAATACCCGTATGATGACAAGCGGTAACATTTATTTTTCATACAACTTAGCACTCAAAAGCAATGACACTTCTTCTCAGAGAGACCGTACGGGACGAGCAGAAAGCAACCCTTGGTGACAAAAAACCTGGAACAATGTTTCGCTTTGCCGATACTTCTTCCATTTTCATAGAGGCATCAGCAGATGCACCTAATCTATATCTCATCATAGGAAAAGCAAGTACAGACGAGACATATGTCCTCCCTCTCGATGCCAAAGGTGGTATTCTCAAAAGAAAAGACACGAGACGGATCATCTCTTACCCGGGTGAGATACGCCCCAAACAGCCGCAGATGAAAAAGATACATCTTCGAGATGCAGTTCTGAGGACCATCGTACGACTCGCACCCGAAAACGACAAACCGTCGGTGTCCGTGGAAGAACTGATGGACATGGAAAAAGCTCCTGCGTACATCGTTATTGGAGAAGCACAGAATAATCGTGTTCCCATCGTTCAAATAAACTTGGACCAGAAAGACCCGTGGGTAGGATCACCGAAAATGGACGATGACATGATGGTCATCCCCTACAACATGGAAGTCATAATCCCGATGCAGGCATGTTAAAATCCAAACGGACATTCGTGTCCGTTTTTTGTTTTATAAAAATTCGTATGGTTACTTTGCATGTTCACCACCGAGACGTTTCGCCTCTGCCCATGCCAGCTCATATATCTTTTTCATCGCATCGGCGATTTCAACACTCTCGATGATGATGCCCAACTGTTCACGCCATGAGGCGATCATCACTTTGTTGTCGTAGATGTTTATCTCGGGGTGAAACCCATATGTTTCTGCGGGGACAAATGCGGATTCGCGTATTTCTTCCGCATCGTGTTTTGAAAGTTCTCGCCCTTCCGGATTGTCAGTAAAAATTGCCCGAATGGGTATACCCTTTTCGGTTCTTCGTTTGTAATAGAGAGGAAAATATCCCGGAAGCGCTGCGTGCACATCATCCACTGATGCATACGCTCGAATAGCTTCATGTGAGGAAAGCGTATCTTCATATACTTCTTTAAGTCCTGATGTCCCTTCATAAAAGCGTATCTGGGGGCGACCGGCGACATTATGCATTGATTTCAATTCCGGAATAATCTTTCGTGCCTGATCAAGTTCCTTTTGTTTTTTTTCTAATTCATTCACAATCAACGATTCCAGTCTATCTGGAGACTCGGCAAGATATTCCTGTTTTGGCTCCTTTCCGGAGATGCTGACCAATTCTTTTGCAACCAATCTGTCGAGCACATCATACCCTGTGGTACGGTTTAACTGTGCTTTTCTTGATATTTGAGAGACCGTGCCCTTACCCAACTCAAGAAGGGCCATATATGCTGATACTTCATTATCTGATAATCCTATGATTTGTAACTGTTTTTGAAGTGTGGAGAGTTCTTTTTTCATACAGTAAGTGTATCAGGTGGAAAATATTGTGTCAAACCTATCCCACACTTTCTATTTATACCTTGTATATAAAAGATACATTAGACGAAACTACTTGACATATGATTGACAATCTGCTATACTATGGTCAAGATAGTTCATCCAAAAACTCAGACAAAACTGCTATGAAAAATGTTTTATGTTTCATCGCCACAACGTTGATAACAATCATCATTGTGATGGGAGTTTATTTTTTAAAGACCCCATTTGGTTTGGTGCCTCAAATGCTCACCATTCTATGGTGGGTGAGAGCTTTTATAAAGCTCTAAATCTCCAATGCCGCGCTTCGCGCGGCTTTTTTGTGTATACTTGAAACTGGCAACTAGCAACTGAAAACTTAAAACTCAATGGGGTGCCCCTACCAGGAATCGAACCTGGATCTCGACCTTCGGAGGGTCGCATTCTATCCATTAGACTATAGGGACTTTGTGTAAACAGTATATGGGCGTTATGTGGAACGTGCAACGTATGTGCTAACACAAGTTTCCCGCGACGTCTCTGCCACGCAGAGCGCGCGGGTCCGCCCCGTCCTTTCTTAAGAAAGGGCGGGGCGGACAAGTTGTTAGCCTGCCATGTACCCTACGTGGTACATGGTTTCAGGTTTCAAGAACAGACCAAGAGCTGTTCACAAAATATATTGTCAAGAAACGATAATGAACTTGAAACTTACAAATAACAACTGACAACTTCGTATTCGTCTTGCTCTTGCAAGACGAATACGGTACACTTCCTTTCATTATGACCACAGAACACACTTCTTTCACACCATCAGTAACTATTACCAAAAAAGAACGTTCAACCGTTGAAATAACAGGGGAACTTCCTTTTACCGAACTTGAAAAGCATCGTGCCACTGCTGTCGCGCGCGTATCAGAACATGTACAACTTGACGGTTTCCGTCCCGGACATATTCCTGAAGCGCTTGTCATCAAACAAGTTGGTGATATGGTCATCCTTGAAGAAATGGCGCGCATGGCGATAAGTAAGGCATATCCTTCTATTGTTACCAGTAACGCCATTGATGCTATCGGACATCCCGAAATCACCATCACCAAACTTGCCAGCGGTTCTCCTCTTGGATTTTCTATCACAACTGCCGTCATGCCAGAAATCACACTTCCCGATTATGCAGCACTCGCAAAAACAGTAAATGCAAAAAAAGAAACTGTTACCGTAACGGACGAGGAAGTAGAAAAAACAATCGGCGACGTTCTGGCACATCGTCACGACGATCATGTGCATGATGAAACGTGCAATCATGACCATGCGGAAGAAGAAACCAAAACTCCCATCGAACTCACTGACGATATCGCTCGTTCACTTGGTGATTTTACCGACGCAGCTGATCTACGTGCGAAAGTCAAAGAAAATATGCGTACGGAAAAAGAGCATCGTGCCATGCAAGCACACCGTGGCGCAATTATGGACGCAATTGTTGCTGAAATGAAAACAGACGTGCCTGATATCATTATCGAAGGAGAAATCGACCGCATGATGTCACAATTCGAAGATAATATTTCACATATGGGTCTTAAATTTGATGCCTATCTAGAACATATCAAGAAAACACGAGACGATTTGCGCGCAGAATGGCGACCTGATGGTGAAAAAAGTGCCAAAACACAATTGGCACTCACGGCAATCGCTAAAGCAGAGCATCTTTCTCCCGATACAGAACGACTTAATGCAGAAACAACACTACTCAAAGAACAACACCCGAACACGTCCGAACAACACATTCGAGATTACGTAGAAATGGTTCTCGGCAATGACGCAGCACTTACATTTTTAGAACAGATAACATAAACATATACAAATAAAAAAAGAAAAACGAACACGAGACAATAGATACAGAGGCGGCACCTTCGGTGCCGCCTCTGTATCTATTGTAAAACATCGACAAATACGCTATGCTCTGAAACAGTATCTTTGTAACCTTAAACATATTAGCCATGTCACGAACATTCAAAACTGGCTTCGGGGAAGACGCGGAAGAACTTCTCGAATATGAGCTCTATGATTCTCGTGTCCGCCAAGGAGACGAATATCTTATGGGAGAAAAAATTATGCTTGTTGATAAACATTCATATTTCCTCAAGGCAGAACGTCCGTTCTTTATTGTCGGCATGGGAGCAACTGCATGTTCGCTCATTTGCCTGATAGGCGTATGCCTCCCGGTACCATTTTTTGCAAAGAAAATGTTGACGGAACTTATTATGTGGATGGCGCTTTTTGGTGCAGCCCTCATTATTATTGGAGCACGCCATACTGCACGAATCCAAAAAGAGCATGAAAAAGAATCTGCAAAAAAAATAGAGTGCGACAAGCATCCTTATATCCTTAATTGACCAGCATCGCGCTGGTCATTTTGTTATTGCTTTTTCATGCTCATATGTATATAGTGCTGAGAGACATCATTTCATCAATCAATAATCTTGTACCGATGAACTCAATAAAGCAGTTCCTGTGTATGTCATTTCATATCGTTATGGCAATCTCCATGCTTGTATCAGCATCTGTCACCGGCACAGAGTATCCCCACCAAACAAATGGCGGAGATGATGAACATGAAAGACCGTAACAACGGTCTTTTTTTTATTTCTCTTGCATTTTTTCTCACATGCGCTATTCTGAGCGATAGCATAGATTTTCAAAAGAAAAAATAATAGCGATATGACACTGTTCATTATCTCATTGATAGCATCCTGTCTTTTGGGTATATCTCTACCACTCGGATGCACATATATCAGCCGTGGAGAGGCACTGATATATTGGAAAGTTATTCGTACATTTCTTGTGTGGACACTTCTTCTCGTCACTTCAGCTACCACAGGATGGCACGCTGAAGCATGTGGCACACACGTCCTTTTTTGCCTCATTGCGTGGAGCATCGCTCTTGCGATAGGCATTCTTGCAGGACGAATGTTTTCTGCTCTCATCAGAGGATCATTTATTTCCCTGATGCATTACGGAAAACAAGACAACTGATTATCCCCGCATTCTGTGGGGATTTTATTTTTATACACGAGGCGGGCATAAGTCCGCCTCGTGTAGTTCTCATTATCATTCTCAACGCTTACGTACAAAAGAACATATTACCGACACAACTATTATCCTTTTACACGTGTCCGCATCATATTTGTGTTGTTACTTACTTTTCTCTTTCAAAATAGCATCTACAATACCGTACTTCTTTGCCTCATCCGCATCCATAAAGAAGTCACGTTCTACATCTTTTTCAATCTTGGCAACTGGTTGACCGGTATTTTTTGACAACTCCTTGTTCAAGAGTTCACGCTGTTTCAAGATGTGTCGTGCCGAAATCTCAATATCCGTCGCTTGGCCTTCGGCACCACCGAGGGGTTGGTGAATCATCACTTCCGCACGCGGTAAGATAAACCGTTTCCCTTTCGCGCCTCCCGACAGAAGGACCGACGCCATGGATGCTGCAATCCCCACACAAATCGTGGAAACATCTGGCTTCACGTGCTTCATTGTGTCATAAATGGCAAGACCGGCGTGAATATATCCACCTGGCGAATTGATATACAAGTTGATATCTTTCTTTGGGTCTTCTGACTCAAGGAAGAGAAGTTGCGCAATAACAATATTGGCAACGGTATCATCGATTGGTCCCGCAAGAAACACAATGCGTTCACGTAATAGCCGTGAATAAATATCATATGCGCGTTCACCAAACTGTGATTTTTCTATGACGGTAGGGATTAACATAGTGAGTATGTGAGAACATTAGGAAGTGACAAAGTTAGTATAAAAAAGTTTAATATACTATATTAAACGCATCATTCCTTATCCATTTTGATAGTATATATGAATGATCAAAAAAATGAAAGTATACAAAAAGTCCGGGATATACCCGGACGATATTCAATTGCGCGTTAAACGAAACCCTGGTCCTTCTTTTTTTGCTATTCTCACAAAAAAAGAAATTAACACACTGGGATCTCCTGATTTCTCAGCAGATGCCGCAACATCATCTAAAAAAGGATCTCCCTCTAATAAATCTAGCGGAGCTACCCCAAGCCCTTCGGCTAGAGATACGATGCCCATAATGCCTGGAAATCGACTCCCATCTTCTATTGAAAGAATATCCTTAACGGAAAGACCTGATCTCCTTAACAGTTGCTCAGGAGATAGTCCTTTCTCTTTTCGAATTCTCTTTAAATTTTCCGCAAGAGACCTTTCATCATATATACCGATACCTAATTCTTATTTTATAGTTAGAAACACCATAAATAGAATACATTAATAACATATTATTGTCAATAAACGCCGAGGGGATGCCTCGGCGTTTCTTACTTCCCTCTTGATAAGACCTTTTCAGCTTCTAGTCTTTTTTTTACACATTCACCCTTGCGCCTCTCATAATGTTCACGCAATATGCAAACTGCATCTTTTTTCTTTTGAAGAAGTACGTCATGAATCTCAAAAAGTGCTTGTTCAAGAGAAATGTTCTTCATGTCAGCAAACAAATACGGATCGGTAAATGCTTCTGATTTTCCCTGCATGAAAAAAGTAACAGAATCATAATTCTCCGTTCCATAGAAATCATGTATGAATGTTTGGGGGAAATTCATACAATACGTATAAATATCCTCTTGAAGTGCCTTTAAAAGGCTCACTTTTTCAAGTACATGTGTACTATCTTTCGTAAACACTCCTTGTATTTCATCCAGATAATTTGCATACTCGATCATACACATACAAAACTTCTCTGTTTCTGTAAGACGCCTGATAGCCCATCGTACATTCGCCCGATAGGAAAATAATACAAGGATACACACAAATAAGATAAACACATCTACCACAACAAGATATTGCGAGACAGTAATACCACCTTTTCGTACTTCATTTCCTAGCATCAAAAAAAACACTGCTAAGCATGCTACACCGTACATCCAGATAATATCTAATGCCCGGACTCTTTCCATAAATATATGGAGCCGTGAAAAAAAATATTTCTTCATATTCTTAATCGTTTATATTGTTTACAAGCAAAACTGCTCATAATTTTACACATTCTCCAAGCTGTGTCAAAAAGTACATAGTAAAAAATATTTCATATATTTACTCATTTCTCTATTTCGTAAGCTCCATACAACACATCACCAAACAGAGTTTGGTGATGTGTTGTATGTTATTTTTATCCCTTAGAGATTTTTTATTTCGTGGTGCGGAAATGTGCGGGTAACGTAATGCTTATATTCTTTGAAGCATCAAAGACCACAACTATATAATAATATGTCGTATCAGAAGTAAGATTGTTGATGTTTACGGTGTGTGTAACACGTGCATTGTCATCATATTCAGCCAATGTCCCCGTTACTACCGGCTCTCCAGAGAAGACCCCTGTAATATCAAACATGTTACTGAGTCGCAGCGGTGATGTATCGTAATACACCTTACCAAAAGATGCTTCGCTTGCTGTCCAACTGATTACAGCATTTGTCTCCCCTGCTGTTATATCAACACTATTGATACGCGGCGCAGAGACATCATCTCCACCCAACTTCGCATTGATTGCAGCACGTGTTGCTGGCCCAACCCTTCCATATCCTGTCGTCGCTGGTGTTCCCGAAGAAACAATACTCTGCGCTGTTTGAAATCTTTGTACACCAGTTTGTGTCAGTTGTCCAAAATATCCCGTAACAAGACCCGAGGGATAGATTGCTGTGTCTGTTGCCAAATATGTCTGAAGTTCAGAGACTTCTGCGCCACGGTCTCCAAGATCCAATTGTCCTGTTATCGCGGCATACGCATTTGGTAGTCCGACGAAAGAAAAAACAACTGACAACATGGTCATCCACGCAATAAACATCGTTTTTGAGGATTTCTTCTGTGTTTGAGTATGTAATGTATTCATAAAAGTATGTATCGTTAAAAAAAATTAATATTCCGAATAAATAAGAGATTTTTTGACATATCTCCATGTCGACTCGTCATGGAGCGTCTCTCTATATGATGCCGAACCCACGGCGTGACTATTACATGTACAAGGATATAAAAAGGGTCATGCCCGTCTCTTCTTTGTACCACGTACCTCTTTTTCTAATTTCTCTAACCGTATTTCAAGTTTATGTGTTCGTTCGGTCAATAATGTTTTTACCTGTCTTGTATGTCCTGCGAGGGTTTCGGCGACTGCCATCATATCGGTAACATCCTCCATTGCAAGAAGAATAATAGGCGGAAACGTAGCGTCTCCTTCCACATGAATCTGACGTGCGTTTAATATAATGACCTTTTGACCAATAATAGGAAAATTATGAGAAACCTCAAATCCGTTAAAAAATGCATTTTGCGGCAATATATCTTCAAGAAGTTTTCGTAACGAAGGGATGTTCCACTGACCGTTCCCTAATTCATATACAAGCTTTTTCTCGGTATCATGTCGAGTAACCTGAAACATCCGATAAAAAGATTCATTTGCCGCCATCACATGCAAATCTTTATCAAGAATAAGTATCGGTTCACGTACAACATCAACGACAGTCTTGATATACACCCAGCTCTTCTCCCAAAAGTGTTCAACGAAATCCGCTCCGACAGGAATATCACTTTCTTTTATTGTATTGTGTTTTTGTTTCATGCACACGGTGCCGATGAAAAAACTCTTTTATTACAACCACTCGCTTCTCAATGCATACCATGCTAAGGTAAGAAGTAAGAACATTCTCCTTATTATGTTAGCGGTTGTCATGGACATGTAATGACACACCACTTCATCACTCGCAAAAACACGTTTACTTCTGACATATCGCTTCTTTTACAGAACGCTTTGTAATGTGCGTGTAATAACATCGGTTTGTGTTCGGCATCACAGTATGACTGATAAGAACCAAAAGAAAGAAAAAGGGGTCGTCCTAACCAAAGCCTATCACGACTATGCGAAAGGCATGCGTTCTTATTCCTCTTTCAAAACAAGTGACTCGGCAACGGGTGATGACCTTGTTCAGGATACATTTATAAAAACATGGAAATATCTGGTAAAAGGTGGGAAAATCAATTTGATGCGTGCTTTTCTGTATCATGTCTTAAACCAGCTTATTATTGATGAGTATCGCAAACACAAAACCGCGTCTCTTGATGAACTTATTGAAAAAGGCTTTGAACCAAGTATCACTACCTCGGAACGTATCTTTGATATCTTTGACGGAAAGATAGCGCTCCTTCTTATCAAAGAGCTTCCAGAAAAATATCAACGAGTACTTCGTATGCGCTATATACAAGATCTATCACTTGAAGAGATTTCTCTCATCACAAAACAATCAAAAAATGCCACCGCTGTGCAAATACACCGAGGTCTTGAAAAATTAAAGAAACTATATAATCGTACGTAATCATTTCATACCTCATACCATGAGCTTCTTATCGTCTATTCTTTACTGTTTTGACTTAAGAAAGACGCTCCATGTGCCGCACTCTCTGCCATGTGTTCTGCTAAATATATGATTTAAAAAGGAATTTCTCTGTTTACATGACACTTCCCAAAGTGCGTGTATTTGCCAATGAGACAAAACGGTAGTACACTAAAACCGTACATTCAATTGTAATCCGCCCTTTTTGATTGACATGGTATTGGCGGCAGAACCTTTATCCGATTCTCCGCGTACGGCTGACGAACGCATACATGATGTCTTTTGATCGCTCTTTTCCGTCTTTATTTCCTTTCCGGATTCTGACACCGGCGCCATTTGTGCACTGAATACTCGCGCTAGACGGCGCATATTCACATACTCGTCTTTCGTACGTGGACAACATTTCGCGTATGGATTTGCTTACTGCAATCATTAGTATCATCGCCGCGGCAGGCATCGGTCTTGCTGTCGGCTATTATTTGCGTCTCATTATTTCGATGGGTAAACGAGGAAGCATGGAAATAGAAATCAAACGCATGCGTCTCGCGGCAGAAGAAGAAGCCAAAACAATTACCACAGAGGCAACAAAAAAAGCCGAGAAGTTTGTCGTAGAAGCTGAACATGAGGCAAAAGAGAAACGTATTGACCTCAAAAAGACAGAGGAACGTCTTATCAAAAAAGAAGATTTGCTCGATTCCCGTCAAACAGATATCGACAAACAGATTGAAGATGTGAAAAAGCGTATCGAGGAAATCAAAAACATTCGCGCAAGTGCCGAAGCACTTGAAGAAAAAAGAAAAACCGAGCTCGAACGCGTCGCGAGTCTCAGTGCAGAGGACGCACGTGAAGAACTCTTCAAAAAAGCCGAGGAAGAATACGGCGAAGACTTGCTTGTGCGTATGCAAAAACTTGAGCATACCAATGAAGAAAAACTCGAACGTCGCGCCCAAGAAATACTCACCACTGCCGTTCAGCGCTATGCAAATGCGCAAAACAATGATTATCTTTCGACAAGCATCACTATTCCTTCTGAAGATATCAAAGGAAAGATTATCGGCAAAGAAGGACGTAATATCCGCGCATTTGAACAAGCTGCGGGAGTAGACGTCATTGTCGATGACACACCCGGAACTATCACCATTTCATCATTTGATCCTGTACGTAGACAAATCGCTCGTGTCGCCCTTGAAAATCTGATTATGGATGGACGTATCCAACCAGCAAAGATTGAGGAATTCATTGATAAGGCGAAAGAAGAAATTAGTAAGATTATCAAGACGAAAGGAGAACAAGCTGCTTATGAATGCGGTGTCATGAATCTCGATCCACGCATTTTGACCATTCTTGGACGACTCCACTTCCGCACCAGTTATGGACAAAATGTCTTACAACACTCTATTGAGATGGCGCATATCGCGGGCATGCTCGCCGAAGAACTTGGTGCTGACGTGCGTATCGCCAAAACAGGCGCGCTTCTCCACGATATCGGCAAAGCAGTTGACCATGAAATCCAAGGAACGCATGTAGAAATCGGTCGTCGTATTTTGCAAAAATTCGGCGCGGATGAACGTATCATCAAAGCAATGCAATCACATCATGAAGAATATCCGTATGAAACACCCGAATCAATTATCGTACAAACAGCAGATGCAATCTCTGGCGGACGCCCTGGAGCACGTCGTGATTCTATTGAACAATATCTCAAACGCCTAGAAGACTTAGAAAAAACAGCGCTCTCATTCCCTGGAGTAGAGAAAGTGTTTGCACTTCAAGCAGGGCGAGAAATCCGAGTATTTGTCTCTCCAGAAGCAATGTCAGACATACAAGCAAAAGAATTAGCTCGAGATATCGCCCGTCGTATCGAATCAGATTTGAGCTATCCTGGCGAAATAAAAGTGCATGTCATCAGAGAAACACGCGTTATTGAATACGCCAGATAACCATATATAGCAACATATTTTAAGGAAACTATGCGGCGCGCCTGATGGCGTTCCGCATAGTTTTTCACATATCACACATCATACGCAAAAAAACATACCACGCGTTATCCACACGTCAAGATTGTCCATGTAAAAAGGCTTATTCTATAATGGTTTGAGGCAATAACACCCGTTTCGGGGGCCATGCAGGTCGAATGTTATCCGACAACGACTATCGTGCGATATATTCGCACACACCACTATGAACAAAGCAGCCATCGTTGACGCCGTGTATGAAAAACTCGGCGGCACCAAAGCCGACGCAGAACGAGCCGTCGACACGATGATCGAATCCATCGTCAACACCTTGAAGAAGGGTGACGAAGTATCGATTGCCGGTCTCGGTATCTTCTCCGCCAAAATGCGCGCAGCGCGCACCGCGCGCAACCCGCGCACCGGAGAGACCGTAAAGGTCGCCGCAGTCCGTGTCCCGAAATTCCGCGCAGCAAAAGCGCTCAAGGACGCAGTCAAATAAACTTCACCCACTTACGAAAAAACTCCGCATTGCGGAGTTTTTTCGTAAGTGGGTGAAGTTAGTCACTAGTAACTGGTCGCTGGTTACTGGCATATACCAATATGTATCATACTGTATTCAATAGTATCTCTGGATAGTTTTGCTTCCACATATTTCATATTTCGTTTTTCATATTCCTAAACAAATAACAAAAAGAGTCGCATGAAGCGACTCTTTTTGTTATTTGTTCTTAAAGCGATTCTCACGACGCATTTTCTTGCGACGACGACGCTTCACGCTTTTGCGTTTGTTTTTAAGTGATGTTCCCATAGGTATGATAGGTAACGCGTGCTCGGGGAGTCCCTATCGCGTATGCATGCTATTTAAGCATATACAGCCCAAATATGCAAGGCAACAAAAGAAGTCACACTACAACCACCCCTCTCGTACGTCCGCGGGGATAAAAAAGTCTTTTGCGAGACGACGACGGAATTTGAGGGATTTTTTTGCGTTGTGCTCCACTGTGAAACGCACCGGCCACTTCTTATTGGTAAGGGCCCGAAATGCTATTGTTGTTTCCTCATTGATTTCGGTGTGCGCCCGGTACAATTCCTCCATTTCATCCGCGACATGCTCAGGGATAATAAAATCAAAAATAAAATCACCGATAGATGTCGTAAAGTGATTCATGGGAGCATTCACATCACTATCACAATATAGGTGCACAAAATCACCACTGAGAAGTTTCTCTGTCGCTTTATCCAAAGGGGTATTACGTTTCATCATTGTATAAATATGTCTCTGTGCACGCTCTGCCCATGAGTAGAGCACCGATTCCGTATCCGGACGGGCGACGATAAACCAGTCATGCGGTGAAAGAAAGAAAATCGGCGCATCGGTCCGTTTCGCAAGCATAAAAAAGATATGTGCCCAATGTACATCTGCTTTGATATATTCGGTAAATGTATACGAAACCTTTCCTCCGTCTTCAAGATGGAGAAAGTCGTTCATTTCACTCACTTCATATGCCTGCACAACATCATCAGCGAATTCAGATAATCGTTCCACCCAAGCATGTGACAATCCAACAGACCGTTTCTGTTTCGTGATTACCTCTTCGTCCACGAGATACTTAAGCGCTTTATATACACCCTGATCTGTCACCTTGCGTTCTCGTGCAATCTCTTTCACCAGAGCCTTCGCAGACAAAGGACCATTCGCAAGACGTTTGATAATATCGTTTTCAATGCCTTTATAGAATGAAAGCATGTTCCAATCATACATTTTTTTGTACCATTTTTCAACTATTAGTTGAAAATATACCTATTTTGTACAACTTTTTCGCAAGTATGTCAATTTTCTGCTATTATACTCTTAGAAAGTTCAATTCAACCATTCACCCAAGGAGAATATTATGTTAAAAATAATCATCCTGTGCCTATATTTGGCAATGTCCCTCGCGCTTGCTGTGTGGAAGGTACGCTCGAGCGAAAAAAACATCCCCACTATCCTTCTTGGGATAGTTGGAGGAATTACGTTTGTTTCCGTTATGATTATCTTTGCGTTTGGATACGCAAAAGATTTTCCATATGGAGAACTTGGGGGATTCGTTGTGTTTTTGTGGGGTACGATAATAAGTGTCCCCGCAATGAAAATGAAGATGTATTGGGAGTGAAATGTCACGGCGCCCTTATGGGCGCCGGTTTTTTATTTGATTCTCCACCCGCCTTCACCTGTCTCAAAGACAGGTTTCGGCGAGGCAAGCGCGATGCAAGCAGTTGCATCGCTCTACCCGCACCCAGCCCTACTTTCATGAAACACCCCCAAAATATATATCTGATAATCACATAAAAAACGCACGTACTGTACATGCGTTTTTTATGAAAGTAGGGCTGGGTGCGGGTAGGGAGAATCGAACTCCCGTCATCTGCTTGGAAGGCAGAGGTTCTACCACTAAACTATACCCGCGTTGTTACTAGTTCTTAGTTCATGGTTCGTAGTTCGTAGAACGGACTACGCAACGACCAAATCACATATTCTCTTCATATTTCTAATTCCTAATTTCTAACTTCTCGTCTCGCTTCCCTATCCTATCAAAAAAACACAAAACCCGCCAGAGGCGGGTTTTGGAGAGGAAACTACGCAGTTGCAGTTTCAGCAGGGGTTTCGATATCCGAAGCAGGGGCAACATCGCCACCTTCCTGTACTGGAGTTTCTTCCGAAACAACCTCCGGTGTTTCTGCCGGAGCGACAGGGGCATCAACGCGCACTTCATCCGCCTGCGGATTCATTGTGTCATCACTCATAGTTAGACCTGAAATTACTGCCAAAATTGTCGGGAAAATTCCCGAAAACGACCTTTAATGAAAATGACAGGACGTTCATATGCGTGTCATCTACAAGAGAATCATATCACGAAAGATCAAAAAAGTCAATATCTCACAAGCATATTCACATACTGTCAATATCATGCGCTCATAAAAAGTCCCAGAATACCTCATGGTGTCATGACACCTATCCACGAAATATGTCCCGCAAGTATGCGTATCATTGTATACTATGCTTATGTTTGAACTATTTTTCAACGGACTGGCAACACTTTTTATGGGGCTCGTGTTTATATGCACGCAATTTCTGGTTACTCTTGGTATCCTTCCTGTAATGCCCGCGGAACAACATCTTTCATTTCCTGCCCCACAACAAGAAGCATCACTCACAACAGAACCAGTCACACAAGAAGAAAGTGAGCAAGAAACATCCTATACACCAGACACCACAACAACAACGTCCTCTTTCTCTTTCGATAATCTTTTCTCCTCAGCAGAAGAACTCTTTTCACCCAAAAACTCTCTCTCCGCACCACAAGAACAAAGTGCCTCTCTCCCCACAGAAGAACCTGCGCCACAAACACCATCCATTTCTGCTGAAGAACTCAATGCGTCAGCGCGAGCAGCGCTGGTCAATATCATGTGTATCACCACACAAGGTGGCGCGCTCAATCCCATTTCTGGTAGCGGTATGATTATTGATCCTCGTGGCATCATTGTTACAAATGCACACATTGGGGAATATTTCCTACTTGAACACTACAAACACGGCTCACTCATTGACTGCGTGATACGGACAGGGGGTCCAGCACGTATTACGTATGACGCGACACCTCTTTTTGTCTCGTCATCATGGGTTGAAGAAAATGCTGCTACTATTGTAGAAGACAATCCAACTGGCACTGGAGAACACGACATCGCCCTCCTTTTTATAACCTCCTCAAAAACAACAACGCCACTTCCCTCTTCATTTCCTTTTGTGAATTACGCGACACGAGAATCCTATGCCCCAAACACAGATGTTCTCGTTGCAAGTTATCCCGCGGAATACATTGGTGGCGCAACAGTGCAAAGCGATCTCTGGCCTGTTACAGCACCCTCTTCACTTCTTGAAACATTTACATTCCAAACTGGATCAGCTGATCTTATTTCCATACAAGGAAGCATCGCATCACAACACGGTTCCTCAGGAGGTGGCGTATTTGAACGTGTGACAGGAAAACTCCTTGGTATTATTGCGACAAGTACAGATGGAGCAACCACTGCCGATCGTCAATTAAACGCAATCACTTTTGGACACATCAACAGCACACTTATACAGGATACTGGACTCACCCTTTCGCAATTTCTTGCAGACCCAGAGACGCAAGCAACATATTTCGCAGAAACAGAATGGGAACGTCTTCTTGATATGCTTCTTGCGGAATTGCGCTGATGGTTATATGTAAACATATATGGAATAACATGCGCGGGCGGGCTTTCAAAGCCCGCCCGCGCTTATGTGTGTTATTCATAAAATTTATGTTCGCCACAGAGATTACTCCCGCATAGAGTATTTCTCATTTCATTTTAAACATTGGAGTTTGATTATTTTTGCTTAAGATTTGATATGTATGATTTGGAATCTTTATACTATCTCTACTCTTTCCTCACATACACCATCTGCGTCGGAAACGCAAATTCAATACGCTCACGAGCAAACGCTTCCATAATTGCAAAATTAATCGCCTGTTGCGCATTCATATAGGTATCATAATCATTCGACAAAATAAAATATACTAGTTCTATCTCAAGCGCAGAATCTCCAAATGAACGAAAGTGCGCACGCCCAAAACGTACATCCGAACGCTCTTCAACAATATGTCGTATCATATCAGGAATGGCGCGAACTTTTTCAATCGGGGTATCGTATACAATACCGAGTGTTGCGAGCACCCGTCGCTCCTCCATCATCTTAAAATTCTGTACGCGCGCCGATGTCATTTCTTGATTAGAAATAACAATTTCTTCACCTTGGAGCGCTTGAATGCGTGTCGTTTTAATCCCAATAGACTTTACGGTGCCACGATGTTCACCTACAACAATAAAATCTCCTGGTTTAAACGGTTTTTCTGCGTGAATGACAAATGTGCTAAACAAATCTGATAGTACACTCTGAAGTGCAAATGCAATAATGACACCTCCAACTCCAAGTCCGGTGGCAAGGGCACCAACATTCACTCCGACAAGTTCTAATACAAACAAAAACGCAGCGACCCATACAACAGCCCGAACAATCATACCAATAAACGTGCGGGTGCTTTCCCCTTTTCCGTCTTCATCACCATCCATATTTTTTTCAAAAAACGCTTCAAGTATCTTATCAACAACAACAAGAAAACCGAGGACAACCTGATACCCTGTCCAAATAATCAATGTGGTTTTAAACCAAGACATCTGGGCTTCAGGAATATCAAGTATATGGACCGCGGCATATAGTGCAAGAAACGCATAAAACCATTTATTAAGTGTCCCCGCGACACCCACAAACGCTTCATCCGCAACAGTCTTCGTACGTCTCGAAAAGAAGCGCACAATACCCACTAATGTCCAATGCAAAAACACAAGTACCACCCAAAACACAACACCCCAAAGAAACGCGAATGCATATTCTCCTAATGTATTACCAAAAAATTCATGTGCCCAAAGTGGCTTATCAAAAAATGCATGAAAAGTACTCACGAAAGAAGAAAAAGAAATCATACGTATCATCATACAGCCCTCACAAAAAGCATGCAACAATAATTATTATCCCCAGATAGAGTGGTCGTAATTTTTTAACGCGATATACTACATAGAGAAGGTCGAATTTATCCACCATCTCTCTTAGACACTCCATTATGAAGTTTTCTTCCATTGATTGGGTCGCTCTCGTCCTCACGGTCGTTGGCGGTCTCAATTGGGGACTTGTGGGCGCATTCGAGTTTGATCTCGTTGCCACACTCTTCGGAGATATGTCTGCCGTTTCGCGTATTGTCTATATTGTTGTCGGCATCGCCGCGATATACTTGATTATCGCAGCGACAACAAAAAAAGACTCTGCTTCGCAGATGTAATAAGGCAAAAACAAAAACCGCACTATTCGACATATGTGCGGTTTTTTATATGAAACTACATAGATTACTCACGTGCATGCAATTCTTCGAGTAGTGCATGTAATATATGTCTTGTTCTTCGCACGCGTTGTGTAACAGGAGCTTCGTCAATCGGCATAGTCAGCGTGTGCTCTTCTGCAAGAAGCGCGCGTTCTTTTGCAAAATTACGCTCTCCATATCCAGACTGTAAACGTTTCCGTTCTTCAATAACCACATTTCGTCTTTCGCGTCTTCGTTCTCCTTCTTCCACAAGTGCATCATCGGCATGTTCTGCCTCAACAAGAAGTTGCTCCAGCATATCAGACACAAACACTCGCTCCTCATCAGAAAGATTCCCTTCCGCAGAAAATCCATACAAGATACGCTTCAAAGGTTCTGTCTCAACAGAAAGACATAGCACAGGGACGTGCGTCATAGATGTGGGAGTAAATCCTGCCTGTGTCTTTTTAAACCCATATGAAAGAGTTACGCCACCTGTATTATTTTTTTGCTTCATGGCAACTCTTTTCATTTCTCTCCGTTTTTCTGACAGTACAGCACCTTGTACTTCATGCAATTCATCAAATGCGCAAATGATATCACCACTTTCCTTATCAATAATTACAGTATCAACTCCGTTTGCAATATCATCAAATGCCGACGCACGTGCCACAATCATTCGATCCCCAAATGCTTTATGAAAAAGAGCTGTGGAAAGCATCTCCCATCCTTCAGCAAGCCCCTGCGAACGTTCCTCTCTCCACATATCAAGCATATCTTTTGTTGTAGACACACCATATGTCGTCGCGTAATAATACGCGATTTTTTCTTTGTCAGATTCCGTCATTGCATTATATACCGGCTCTCTTGCTGACCCAGCTTTATGCGATGCTGCCTGCCACATAAACTCTTCTTCTTTTTCTGCTACGTATGTATTGTCCGTGTCAATCTTTTTCTGAGGAAAATTAAATGTTCCCGCATACGCATCGGGGGAAATACGCCCATACTCATCAATCACAGGTTTCTCTAAACCTGTTTTTTCTTTCAAGTATCCATTCACATCATGTGCCATCATTTCCACGGCAGTTTTCAGTTCGTGCCATTGTCTTTTCTCAAACTGAGAAGGGTTAGCATATGTTTTTTCCTCTTCAGGATGTTCTTCAAATAAAGAAGCGGCTTTTTCCAAAGGAGTATACGCTGGGTCATCGAACGTTGGTCTGATAAGTGATTCAGGAGACATAAGATAAAAAAATTACATGTTCAGAATATAGTATCTTTATTCAAAAACGGTTATTCCGTAATTGTTTTTTGATGGAGTGGCGGTGAAGATAATCCTCGTTCCGTAAAGCAATATAAAATTCGGCATTTCCTAACATGTTTTTTCGGGGCACCCGGAATACTCACTGCTCCCCAGCCCTACTTTCATCACGGGCAATCGTACACATAACAACCGTATACACTGGCAAAAAATTATACGTGTATATGCGTAATACATGAAAGTAGAGCTGGGTGCGCTTATGGAACCCACGGTTCCATAAGCCTCCTCCACGGGAAAACTACAGTTTCCCCGACCCCCTTCGCGTTCGAATCCGGGTGTCCAGAAATCGCTCCGCTCTTTCGGGGCACCCGGAACCTTACTGCTCGGGAAGGTTCGCGGGATGCGCTCACCTTCCCTGCGCTTGCGAAACCCTCGGTTTCGCAGACTTCCGACACGGGGAACCGCAGGTTCCCCGACCCCCTCCTCGGTTCGAATCCGAGTACTCCTCACTGCGTTCGGGGCACCCGGATTCGAACCGGGAGTCACCTGCTCCCAAAGCAGGCATGTTAGCCGTTACACTATGCCCCGTTCCGTACATTATAGCACATGTCCATTATAAAAGACAAATACCCTGTGGATGTCCTTTAGTGTCCTTTATAAAACCTACGCGGAACACACGCGGACACGGTGCGGACTAGACACGGAAGATATGCAGAATATACGCGGAAAGTCACGGAACTGATGCGGAAACTAAACAAAGTTCCTAGAGTAAAACTATTCTCAGAAGATAAAAACCATTAGAAAGTGTTTCGTTTATCAATGTTCGGTCTGTCATTCTGGGTTTGACCAAGAATCCAGAGAGTAGGCACCACTCCATAGATTCCAGGTCAAGCCCGGAATGACAGAGCGTTTTTAATCTCCTCGGTTTATCATTCACTCTTACTCCCTACCTGTATCTATAACCTAACACCTATAAGCTCTAACCTAACACTACCCCCTCTACAAACCGTATTTTCGCTTTTTTATTAGTTTTATCAATAAAAACAGCAACAATATCAAACTGCCACGGTGTTTCATGTGAAATCTTTTTTTCTTCAATATATGTTTGTATCGCCTTTCCTAGACGCTTTTGTTTCCATACATGAACTTGTTCTTCTGGTCTCGTGTCTTTTTGCAGTGTTTCATGTGAAATCATCTCGATGTTTTCACATGAAACACTTTTTACTTCAATAAATCTATATTTAAAGCCCTTTTTCAATGTTTCACGTGCAACAATATCCAATTCTCCCCATTTTTTGTTATAGTTTCGGTCCACAACCTCAAAACCGTGTTTCATGAGAAACTTTTCCGCGAGATCCTCGCCAATATCGCCAAAGGCACGTTTTGTTGTTTTCATGTGTAACTGAGACGTGAATTATGAATAATGAATTAAGAATTATGGGACGAAAGAGAATCAAGGATCACGAAGTAAGAATAACACATGAACGATAAACGATGAAACAAGCTTGTCATTCCGGACTTTACAACCTGCGGAGCTTAGCGAAGTAGGTGACCCGGAATCTAGAAAAGGGACATTTCTCTGTGAATTCTTTTTCAAGGCCAGAATGACAGACTGAACATTGGCAAACAAAATCGATCTCCAATAGTTTTTATGTTCCAAGAATAGCTGCACTCTTGAGAATCAGAACTTCATCTAGTTTTTGCGCAAGACCTGCGACTTTCTGGTTTCGTTCCGCGATCTTCCGCGTTTACTCCGCGATTTTCTACGTAGTGTCCGCATTTAGTTTCATATGAAACATCTCACACTACATAAAATACGTTTCACGTGAAACTATTTACAAAAAGTTACCGAAACAACACCATAATAATCTTAAAACGGTCAAATATCCTTATATAACAACGTAGAACACCTTGTCTCTTTCCGTCTTTTTTCTAAAGGACGTATATTTTTTCATGTCTTTTATACACATATCCACTAACTTATCCACAGTTTTCTACAAAAATATCCTTATATCTCAACAATGTTTCCACAATTCCCATGTCCTTTATACATGAATATTAACCCAAATCATTCCAGATGCCTTTGAACACTTGTCGTAAACCTTCTGCGGTTACCGCATCATATATTTCGAAAATTGAGTATGGCCGTTTATAGGTATTGACGATGAGGATATAGTCTCCAATAACCAAGTTTGTTGCACGAATATGTTCACCCGCGCGCCAATAGCGCATTTCTCGGCGTGGATTTTCTTGTCCTTTAAATGAATATCCTTCTTCTTGTTCATTTGTCACGATTTTTGTCCGAATCTTCTTATCCGCTCTTTTCCAATACCATACAAGCCAATCATTCATATTTTCCACAAGAGTACTGTCCTGAATGCCCCACCATGTAGCGTCTCGTGAAAGAGCACTTTTATCCCATTCATCTGACTTTTTAAACGCATATTCAAGAAAGTGTACGTCATCAATAAATTGCACTTTTGGTATTGAGTATCCCTGTGATTTAGGGAGAAGGTTCAATTCTTCAATCAAAGATCCCGCAAGGGCAAATTGCATATCCAGTGCATCTTGACGTTTTTCTAAGTCCGAAACGATAACCCGCGGGGGGAGAGCGATAAAACGTATCCCCGCAGAAGACGGTTCTTCGGCAATAAAACCCTTATTTTGCAACGCTTTTCCTGCCGCATATACCGTCGGACGACTTATCCCCGTCTTTTTTGATATGAGAGTGGGGGTGATGGTGGTGTGTTCTAGTACACACAAATACACCTCTGTTTCTTTGTCAGAAAGACCAATTTGTTTCAATGTATCTTTGACCATATATGCATATCATAACAAAAAGAGTCATTGTTGTAAAGTATTTTCCGACAGGTTTTAGCCTTTATTTTCAATGTGTTTTTTGCGCGTATAGACATATTCTGTAACACACTGTTTGACAATAAGTCAATTGTGCGCTATGATATGCACAGAACGTTGGAGCAGGGAAGTGAGGTGAAAAACAAAAAGTTGTCGCCGACAGGTTGTCGGATCTGGTATTGAGGTCGTATCTTTGGACATTTGGATACGGTTTCAATACCGGACTATCGTTCGGAGTTCTTTTCAAATTGCAGGTTTGTAAAGTATTTTTTTACAAACTAGCAAAATATGACATATTTTTTGATGTGTCAATGATTTCGGGATATACTTGCGACAGAAATTAAGTTCAATTTCATTCATTCACTCTATTCCAAGGAGAATATACTATGAGTAATTCAACTTTATTTCTGGAAGTATTCGCGAAGATTACGATGAACCGCGTTTTGCAAGAAACAAACCTTGTTTCTGCATATTGCGAGGGCTCTCTTTTTCTTTCGCGGGATCACGCCGGGCTCTTCGCTTTTACAGCGAATGACTCCGACGGAATATCTGTATGCCTCGTCAAATACACCGAAAAGTATATCAACTGGGAGTTTGTCATTATCGAGGGTGAACCTGAAGAAGGTGACTTGGTTGAGGACTACTATGTTGATATGATTACGGTGAATAAGGATGAGGACGGTGATTTCATCGTTGATGTTGAATGTGCAAACCATACAAGGGGACGCACAGTTCTATATCGCGATGGAACGCTCCGAAAAGTACCGATATTCTTATGCTGATCCGGACGGGCGACTTCACCCGTTGGCAACAGAACCCTTTGTATGAGGGATGAAGGAGATTCGTCCGAAGCGAATCGACAAGGTGGCAGGCCTTGCTAAAAACCGCCGGAAACACCTTTGTTTCCGTTTCCATCCATGGATGTGTATCCGTGCCGATGAGTCCTAAAGGACGAAATGGAAATGATCTTTTCAAATTCTTTTAAGGGTTGATGGATTGTTGTCAGGGTTAGGCTTGTTTTGATGCCTTCCCCCAATAATCTGCGTTTATTGGCCAAACTTTTGGCTCATAAACAATCTCCCTTTCAGATGCCAACTTATTGGTATCTGCCCCTCGTTGCTAGAGGGGGTGATGGTTCGTGCTGGTGTTGGTGTCATTAGGATGTGGGCCTGAAGCTCATGTTTTAATGACCGGGGAAGCGTCCACACTAGACGTCTTCCGAGAAATCCTCATCTTTTAAGCGAACAAGGAGATTACAATCTCCCATTACAGGGTATCGGCGCAGGATTTTGTATAAAGAATGATCGCAACATTTTTTATACACCAGCCGAATACTAACACCCGTAACAGAGCAAATGCGACACGGTGGAAACGAACTGCGGACCATGGAGTCTGAAAGTAACGTACCTTATGTGTCGTAGACCGTAGTGTGAACTATGCGGTCCCTGTTATTGGTCATCATTTGAGCCGACACTTCGTCGGCTCCATATTCAAGAGCAGGTTTATAAAACGTGCATTTGAATGTGGATTGTTCTTTTCATTCAATAAATTGGAGAAAATAATATGGCAAAAATGATTGCTGAAGACGCACAACTTCTCGAAAAAAGCGGGAGTGGCAGAAATCAGTACACATTGTGTCTTGATAATATGCCTCGTGTATTTCTCGGAAATCATGAGAGA
Organism: Candidatus Yonathbacteria bacterium; assembly: GCA_013334825.1. Taxonomy (GTDB): domain Bacteria; phylum Patescibacteriota; class Minisyncoccia; order Phycocordibacterales; family JACNGX01; genus JACNGX01. Next base: position 125,664 of record JAAXWR010000003.1, on the reverse strand, counting down.
ATACATGGAAAGAAAAAGCTTTTTCTCATTTCCTCGGAAGCGATGGAGTCCTTGGAAAGTTTCATCGACATGATGAACATCACCGTTAATGATGCTGCCGAAGACATCGCCGTGGAAAGATTCTTTGAGAAACTTTCTCTTTACAAGGGAAAGAGTGGGGATGTCGCAATCATCCTTGAGCCATGTTCAAAATGGCTTCTCAAAGGTCTTTGGAAGGTATTTATTGAGATTCCTGAATGTGTGTCGAAGGATTTAACAATTCCTTTTGACGCACAACGTCCCAGTATCTCTCTATATCCCTTTCCTGGATCGGAGAAAAAGGTTTTCTTTTAACTATTGCCGACGTGCATTCAGGCGTCGGCTCTATCCTTGAGGATGTGATGATTATCATGTATTCTAGGATGGTTCTTTTTTGAAATATAATAATAAAAAGTAAGAGGAAAAAAATGAAAAAAATTACTGGAGACGCGGGGAATGTCGGTGATGTTGAAATCATTGACAGCAAACCCATATCTTTATGGAACAGGTACATGCACGCGATGCATACGTGTCCATCTATACTGTGGAGCATGCTAGGTACTGCGATTGTCTTGGAAATTATTGTGGACCTCTACAGATATTTCCACATTGACACTCTCGGGTATCTCGCGAAGCTCTTTTTACCCTAGCCCCTACGGGGGCTTTTTTGTTTTGTGAGTTATTTTTGCTATGATATATACATGACTTCCCTGAGAAAATATAATATCGCGTTCATTGATGGGCAAAATCTACATCTCGGAACAACACGAAATGGATGGAAAGTCGATTTTAAAAAATTCCGTGTGTATCTTCGTGACAAATACGCTGTTCAAGAAGCATATTATTTTATCGGATACGTTTCTGAAAAAGAACAAGATTTATACAACAATCTTCAGAAAGCAGGTTTTATCGTCATCTTTAAAGAACATAATTCATTACTCCTCGCAAAGAAAAAAGGGAATGTAGACACTGATATTGTATTTGAAATAATGAAACAGGTCGCAGAAAATAAAGAATTATCAAAAATACTCTTGGTGTCGGGAGACGGAGATTATAAGAAAGTCGTTGATTATCTGGTCAGAAGAAATTTGTTTGAGAAAATACTCTTTCCAAATAAGGAATTCGCGTCATCCCTATACAAAAAACTCGGGTCGGAATATTTTGATTATCTGGAAAACAATGATGTGCGAAAAAAGATTGAATTTCTTTAAAAAAGAAAAGGGGTCCTTAGGCACCAACACCTTTCGGACCCCTTTTCGTATGGATATATGCAGAGTATATATCTTTTTTAAGATAAATCAAGTTCGATTGTTCGCCCGTTTCGGTTGCATCGCTCTACCCACACAGCGCAAAGCGAAAGCCGCCCCATAAGGTCGGTTCGTTTTTGTGGGAGAATCGTCCCGCGGTTACTAATTCGCTTCCCGAGCACCACTTTTGCCATTGCAAAAGTGGTGCTCGGTTCGATTCTCCACCCGCCTTCACCTTTCCAAAAGACAGGTTTCGGCGAGGCAAGCGCGATGCAAGCAGTTGCATCGCTCTACCCGCACCCAGCCCTACTTTCATGAAACACCCCCAAAATATATATCTGATAATCACATAAAAAACGCACGTACTGTACATGCGTTTTTTATGAAAGTAGGGCTGGGGGAGAATCGTCCCAGAGTTACTAACCGAAATACTGCGCTAAAGCTTGTATTTCGCTAAGTACTCTTGGACGGCGCCTCAAATCCTGCGCAAGCGCAGGATATATTCCGGCGCTTCGATTCTCCATGAAAGTGCATAAATGCACTTTCTCTACCTCGCACCATAATACAGCAAAAAGGAGACGGACAAACCGTCTCCTTTTTGCTGTATGGTGCGGGTAGGGAGAATCGAACTCCCGTCTCAACCATGGCAAGGTCGCGTTCTACCACTAAACTATACCCGCGTATTTCATTTCAACCGTACTCAACATTGTACACAAAAACAAAAAGTTTGCAATTCTTTGAAATGGTGGTATAAGGATAAGAGCAGTACTTTAAGAAAAACTTCATTTAACTCAGAGGAGATCCTCATGGGAACAAACGCGGATGAGTCAAGACAATGTTTGGAAGGGGGATACCCTTTCACAACATGTCGTGCTGACAGAAACGGGAATGTCACTCTTCCCGATTCTGAAAAAGAAAAAACATGGAAGGGAGTCTACACGAAGCACTGGCACATCGCCAGACGTGAACACCTTGAGAACTATTTCAAGCTCACGGGACACACGTGTGTTTGCGCGAGAAAAAAATCAAGGGAGTGGATTTATCTCTCGGAGAGTGGGGAGATGCTCACAATACAATCTCCCGCGGGCAAGAATGTGCTGGTCATTCGTGACCCTGTACATCTCCATCCCGTCATACTGACAATGCGAAAGCGTGTACCATCCCGGGCATAGTCCCGGGGTTTTGTTTTTCCCCTTTTTGTGATACAACATCTCAAGTTCTTTTTTCACAATCTATATAAAAAATAAGAAGGTATGTTTATAACACGTCCGAACATTCCAGAGATAGTCCCTCGAACACCGTTTCTTCTCGGCAACGAAGCACTTGGTATTCCTGATCGTGTGGCAATGCTCTATCGTATCCCCGTGGGGACTATTATCATCGATGCTGTTTCTCCAATGTCTGGATGGCGTATTGCCAACCATACGGAGATGCAAATCTTTCTCGAACACCAAATGTTTTCAAAAATTGTGCGATGCTCTTGCGCTGCACAACAGCCAAAAAAATCCTACTGTATCATAGGGGGGATCCTGTATGATTTCACTTCCATGACACTTGGATATCATGAACATGACAACGGTGTATACCTCTGGTGGAAAAGAGAAGTAGGGTATATACGCAATATGTCATTCGGAGATAAGCTACAACAAGAAGAATCCGAATTCATATTGCGAAAAACAGATTGTCATTCATATCTTCTGTTAATCAAAGACTCATAACCGCCAAAAGGCGGTTATTTTGCTTTTTCTCGTTGCTCCATGTATGATGAAACCATTGCCCCTATGGTGAAATGGATATCACGCCGGTCTTCGGAACCGTCGTTCTGGGTTCGAATCCTGGTAGGGGCACAGTTTCACAAAACACCACTTTAAAAAGAAGTGGTGTTTTGTGTCACAGTGCAAGCGCTGTGGAAACTGTGCCCCTACCAGGATTCGAACGCGGAGGGGGTCGGGGAACCTGCTGGTTCCCCGTGGAGGATGTCCGCGAAACCGTGGGTTTCGCGAGCACACCCAGCTCTACTTTCATGTATTACGCATATACATGTATAATTTTTTGCCAGTGTATACGGTTGTTACATGTACGATTGCCCGTGATGAAATTAGGGCTGGGGAGCAGTGAGTGTTCCTGGTAGGGGCACCCAGCTCTATTTTCATATAGTATGTATGTGTGATTGCCTATGGTTATTCTGTGTATTTAAATTATTTTACATTCTGACTCTCTCATGAAAGTAGGGCTGGGTGCCCCTACAGCGAAGCAACTGCTTGCTTCGCGTCCACTTCACTTGTCATAATTAGGTTTCAGTAAAATAGGGTTGCGGGTGTTAGATTTTTAACGTAGCATTATGTTAATAATCATAACCATACAAGTCTACTGCTCTAGAAGATAGTATTCGAATCCTAATAGCCACCTCATATCATCAAACATATCATTATGACTCACATAGAATCATCAACATCTCATGCTTCGATAGACGAAAGCGACACTATGAATAACAAAAGGAAATCCCAATGGGATACTGTTCAAGCCGAGGTACAACTGATAACTGACCGTCTCGGTTTTGGTGTTGAAGCGGGAATCAAAGACACAGTAACCGCCTTTCGTGCATATGAATTTACCACAAGCCAATCCTGTGAGGGACATGAAGAAACTGATGGAACACAGGGTGAACTATTTCCTTGGGTAGAAATCTGTGCTCCGGAACCTGAGCATTTTGATGATTCAGAGGGAGGTATGCGAAAAGAGTTAGAACACCAGTGGACGATTGAAAATCTACAACAACGGCAGAACATGACTAATCTGTTGTCAGTGTTTTATTCACAAAGAGAGACACCTTTCGATGCACGTCTCACTTTTGATCGTATAGGAGCATTCGGTAGTTTCCGCGTTCAGAGTTTCGGCGCCACAATAATACCTCTTCTCTCTCAAGAAGAACAACATGAAAAACTAACACTATATCGAAAAGAAATGTCCGATTTTACAGATTTTTTAAAAAATGAATTTCTCAATACTAATGTCATTACAGAATAATGCACCAATACATCCTGACATAAAAGGAAAAAAGACGTATGATTAACAGCATGACGAAACGCTACCCCATCCCTAAAGAGATTCTTATAGTAACCGAAACGCTCCAAAAGGCTGGCCATGAGGCCTACCTCGTCGGTGGATGTGTGCGTGATCTTATTCGTGGCGCACAACCAAAAGACTGGGACATTACCACGAACGCCACGCCCGATATCATTCAATCACTCTTTACTGAAACATTTTATGAAAATGAATATGGTACCGTCGGTGTAGTGAATGAAACAGACGATCAAACGCTTCGTGTCGTTGAAGTAACGCCGTATCGCCTTGAAGGTACGTACTCGGACAAACGTCGTCCGGATGAAGTACACTTTAGTGAACATTTGGAAGATGACTTGAAACGTCGTGACTTCACGGTCAATGCCATTGCTTATGATCCGTCTAAAGGACATTTGATTGACCTTTATAACGGACAAAAGGACATAAAGGACATGCGTCTCGTTACTGTTGGTGACCCATCTGAGCGTTTTACTGAAGATGCACTTCGCATGGTTCGTGCCATACGATTGTCAGCAGAACTTGGTTTCACGATAGCTCCAAAAACTCAAGAAGCTATCATGAAGCATGCAGAGCTTCTCTCTCATGTTTCCAAGGAACGTATCCGTGATGAGTTTTCACGGTTGATTATGTCCGCGCAACCTATGGCTGGCATACAAATAGCCCATGACGCGGGGCTTCTAAAGCATATAATGCCTGAGCTCGAAGAGGGGATAAACGTTACACAGAACGGAGACCATATCTATCCGGTGTGGGAACATAGCTTGCGGACACTCCAACATGCTGCAGATAAAGGATTTCCTCTTCATATCCGTCTCGCTGCATTGTTACACGACGTTGCAAAGCCGACGACACGGCGAGATGATACTTCTAAAGGACATGCGACCTTTTACGGACATGAAGTTGTGGGTGCCCGTACAGCAAAACATGTCCTTGAATGTCTTAAATACCCACGCGATACGATAGAAAATGTCCGTAAGCTTGTCCGTTATCATATGTTCTTTTCCGATATCGAACAGATTACACTTTCGGCAGTACGTCGTATTGTGCACAATGTCGGACCTGAACTGGTGCGTGACCTTATGAATTTGCGCACATGCGATCGTATCGGCATGGGTCGGCCAAAGGAGCGCCCGTATCGTCTCCGCAAATACGAGGCAATGGTTGAAGAAGCCATGCGCGCACCTGTATCAGTCGGTATGCTCAAAACCAACGGCAATCGCATCATGACACTCACCAAAGAAGCTGCGGGACCGCGACTGGGATGGATACTTCACGCGCTTCTGGAGGATGTACTCGATGACCCAGACAAAAATACAGAACTATATCTTGATGCACGTACGCATGAACTTACCGGGCTTACTGACAACGAACTTCGTATACTGGGAGAGCAAGGAAAAGAAAAGAGAGAGGAGGAAGAAGAAAAAGAACTCAAACAAATACGAAAAAAATATGGCGTTAGTTAGAAATTAACTTATAATTTATCACTAAAACCGGGGAAAAAAGTATACCCGTTTTAATATAATCACTATGCTAGAAGCAATTATTTTTGATATGGACGGCGTGTTAATAAAGTCAGAAGGTGCAATCTCTACATCATTTAATATGGTATTAAAAAAATATGGTGTCAGTCTTAAACCTGAATATAAGAAAAAGTTTTTAGGTCGTTCTTTGAAAGACCAACTGGAGATAATAAAAGAAGAACATCCTAAAATTCCGAGGGATTTAAACATGGAGGAATTTAGTAAAGAGGCTTTTCAATATCAATTAAAAATACTAGCAGAAAGATTGATACCCGATATTACGATCTTAAATATAATAAATGAAGCAAAGAATAAAAAAATAAAAATAGCAGTAGCCACTTCAAGTGTTCGATACAGGGCTGAGGAACTTCTGAAATCTATTGGAGTTTTAGGACTTTTAGATGTGCTTGTTACGTCTGAGGATGTAAAAAATCAAAAACCACATCCTGATATTTTTTTAGAAACCGCAAAAAAACTCAGAGTATCACCTGAAAATTGTCTTGTTATTGAAGATGCCGTTAATGGAATTCAAGCTGCAAACAGTGCTGGAATGAAATCTGTCGGTCTCATAACAAAAAACCATCCAAAAGAAGATTTCACTGAAGCAAATCATATTTTCTCTAATTTTAAAGAGTTGAGACTTAAAGATTTGGAAAACCTATTTTAATTTTATTATCCTTAAAAAAATAACTCTGTGTAGAACAAATGGAAAGATGTTCTGTTTTACTTTTTTACTTATATAAAATCCTCATCATCAACAATCATTCCTGGGAAATGTGTCTCACAAAAATGTTCCACGGCAATAAGAGCGCTTGCCCATCTCCCATCTGGATCAGTGTTCTCATCACTCCCAAGTTCTTTTGCTTCAGTCATAAACATTCCCAACGCTTCCTTCATGGTGGAATCATGGACCGTTCCTTTTACATACATTTCTTCTAATTCCTTTCCCAACATAGCTTCAAATGCGACGGGAGAAATACCCAATTCACCGAGTTCTGCTCCTTCAGGTACACTTTTTACCGCTTCTCGTAAACCATACACGATATCTTTTACTTCTTGCGAAACCGCTCGCTCATCTGTTTTTCTTTGTCGCGTGTCTTCTCCTTCATATTCAAGTGGCATATATCCCGAAAGAAATGCACGTGCCCTACCCAAAAGAGTATACGCGCGTACGTCAGTATGATCATGTCCATATCGCACTTTTAGTTCATCCACAAAAGTACGCAGAAGCTCAATTTTAAGCGCAACTCCTTTGGGGTCTTTAGGACTATACATATCCTCTACGGCATTCAACACGTCCTCGATAGTCGCGTCTGCTTCCCATTCCAATCTATCCATATCTCTACCAAATGATACTGCTCCCTGTCCAAGTTCTGGCCCGGAAAGAAGTTCGCGCAATTTTCCATACAACAATGTAAAACGCTCCGTACGTGCGTCAATCGCCGTATCGAGTGAAGGATATTCATGTGGACCTTTCCAATGTTCCATAACATTATGAAATGATATGAATAAGATATCGTGTAACTAATCAATATGCTATATGTTCATGTTGTTTAAAAAATACTCGCACACTGATAATTTAATCCTAGCGAATATCAAGCTCAATGGCAATGGGGCAGTGGTCAGAACCAAACACATCAGAAAGCATCCATGCCCGACGAAGTGCCGGCAAAAAAGCAAGGGACACAAAAAAATAGTCCAGTCGCCAACCAACATTGCGGTCACGGGAGCGTGTCTTCATGTCCCAATAGGTATACGCTCCTGTTTTGCTCGCATGTACATGACGAAACGTGTCTGCATACCCAGCACTCATAAGCTCATCAATCCATGCGCGTTCCTCAGGAAGAAAGCCTGTGTTCTTTTCATTTTCTTTTGGTCGTGCGAGATCGATTGCTTCATGTGCGGTATTTATGTCTCCACAAATGATAATGCGTGGATTTTTCTTGCGCCACATTTCCACGTGGGAGAGAAATGCATCATAAAATGCGAGTTTATACGCAAGTCGTTCTGGTCCACCGCCACCGTTTGGAAAATACACATTAAACAATACAAAATCACCGAAGTCCGCACCAATCAGACGTCCTTCCGTATCGTATCGTTCGTCACCCATACCGTACCACACGGACACTGGTTCACGTGTTGCATACACCGCAACGCCACTATATCCATTCTTTTCACGTGGTGCATTGAAATACGCATAATATCCGTCAATCACTCCAACCTCATCCATGATTTGCTCTGGTCGCGCTTTGGTCTCTTGAAAACATACAATATCCGCATTGTGTGTCGCAAAGAAAGGACGCAATAATCCTTTACGTTCTACTGCACGGATACCGTTCACATTCCATGAAATGAGTTTCATGCAGTTATTGTAACAAAAATGAGCGACGGAGTCGCTCATACACACATATGTTCGGGGAAGACAATTCTCGCCCATACAGGAAAATGTTCTTGGAGAACATCTTTAAACAGAGAAACATCTCCCTTTGAAAGCTCCACTTTGCAAACTCTTCCATTCATACACCCTGAAAGAACAAGAATACTGGGAGATGCTTCCAGCTCATTTACAATATCAGAAGCACATGCGATTTTCCCAGTAGCCAGAGATTTAAGTTCGCATGGAGCATATGCGATACTTTCCGATGCATTGACATAAAAGACGAGTTGCATATGTATATCGTCTTGAGGTTTTTGGATACGATTTCGAATATCACCATACACGGAGATGTCCTGTATGTCAATAAAAAAAGCGACATCATGTCGCTTTGAGTTTCCAACCGGGAAAATGTTCATTGAGATACATATAAAATGGAGTTACATGTCCACCTTTTAAGACCGTCGTTTGCAGGTATGTATCGCACGTGACATAAACAGCAAACTGAACTTTTTCAAGATGAAGACAGAAAAATTGTGCATTCTCAAGAGTTGGTCTTTCAGGCATTACAATACCGCCCATTGTACCCAGACCATGTTCCCGGATACTTCCATCTTTTTCCAATGTTAAGATAGGCATACGTTTTCTCTTTAATGTTTCAGGAACTTTTTGTCAGCATATACATACCACTACTTATTGTCAACGCATATATTTCTTGTGAACAAGGAACAACATAAATCTCCAAAGTTCCGCGACGTTTTCACTATGCACCCTACATGGCGCATGGCCACGTCTATTCAGCGTTTCTTCCGCGCAGTTCCGTGAAATGCTTTATGTATCTCGCGCAGTTGTTTGTCAGTCACGTGCGTATATACTTGTGTTGTTTGAATGTTGGCGTGACCAAGCATTGCTTGCACACTCCGCAGGTCAGCTCCATTACGAAGAAGATCTGTCGCGAAAGAGTGCCGAATAATGTGCGGGGTAACCTTACGTGAAATACCTGCTTTGATAGCGTAGTGCTTCACAATGCGCTCAATACTCCGTGATGTAAGACGCATTTCTTCAGCTGTTTTTGCACGTGGACCAAGTTGGACAAACAGCGCATCATCCAAATCTTTGCGCGCTTTGAGATATTGCTTTACCGCACTACGGGCAGAAGGGGAGACGAAAACGACACGGATTTTTTCACCTTTACCACGCACGGAAAATTCGTCTTTTTCAATATCAATATCTCGCGAAAGAGATGCGAGTTCCGATACGCGCAGTCCTGTCGAGAAAAAAAGTTCGAGTATCGCTCGGTCACGGAGTGCAGTGAGAGAATCTCCATCAGGAGCAGTGAGCAATCGCTCAAGTTCTTGCGATGAAATAAGATCAAGGTCCCGTGCCCCAACAGACGCAAGTTCAATACGTTCAGGCGCAAGAGAACTAATTCCTTGTTTCGCCAAGTACTTGAGAAAACTTCGGAGCGCAATGAGATAGTAATTTTGTGTTTTCTTTTTCATCGTGCCACCATCATGCACTTCTTGTTTATTAAGCCATAAACGAAAACGACGCACTGTTTCATCAGTGATATCTGCGGGAGAAGAAATGCCAGAGAATGCGACAAAGCGACGAAGATAGCGGTCATAGTTGGCAACCGTTTTTAAACTCCGTCCACGCTCAATCTCTATATACTCAAGAAAGCGCGTAACCTGTTCGTCAATATTGTGCGACATAAGAGTATTGTAACATGAAGATTGGTTACGAAGTACGAACTTATACGAACATGCGCATATGATTTCTTTTCTTTTTTATTTTATAGTTTTCTTCTTCATATTTCTAATTTCATATTTCATAATTCACGTCCCATTTCGTATATTCCCCAGCACCATGCACCACGTAGGATGCACAGCACGCCACGTAGGGTGCGGGGCAGGCGTACATATTCGTTATTCATATGTTCATATTTCTTAATCCCCGTCCCGTTTCGTATGTTCGTATAAGTTCGTACTTCGTAACCCTTAATTCTTGATTCGTGCTTCGTGATTCCCTGCACCACGTAGGGTACAGGGCACGCTTGATTCGAGTGTTCACCCCTCTCACTTCTCACCTATTTCCTATACCCTATAAGCTTATTCAAGCGCTTGCACATATCGTCCGTCTATGGTATGCTCTTTCCATGCTAACAGTAAAGAAAAAGGCCAATATTATCGCCAAAACCCAAATTCATGATAAAGACACCGGTTCCGCGGGGGTCCAAATTGGCATTTTGAGCAAGCGTATTGATGAACTTGCTACTCACCTCAAGAAAAACCAAAAGGACAATCACTCTCGCAGAGGCCTCCTTCAGATGGTTGCCGATCGTCGTGTACACCTAAAATACCTCAAAAAGAGTGACGCGAAACAGTACGCGAAAGTTGTCAAAGAACTCGGTCTCAAGTCCGAATAGGCGATAATCGCCTCAATTCTGCATCGACGCCGCAAGGCGTTGTTTGCATTTGCATTCAGGGTGTGCACAAGAAGACACCAAAAAGATGGTATACTGTATATACGTTCATTGAAAGTAACATATAGTTGTAAAAGGGTACCCACTTTTTATTTTTACTTTTTTCACGTTTTTTTCTTGATTTCTTTTTTCTCTACCGTGCGCAAGTTGTCGCACGCCAGGTCTTTGTAACTTTCTATACTAACCTCATAACTTTCTCGTATACTAATTTCCTAATCTCCTAACATACTAACCTCCTATCATTATGTCTATCATCAAACACAGACAACAACGCGTTGGTATTTTCATTGACGCACAAAACCTCTATCACAGCGCCAAGCATTTGTATAAAGCAAATGTAAACTTTGAAGCGCTCATGCGCGAAATTGTCGGCGGACGTCAAATCGTCCGTGCCATCGCGTACGCCATCACCACAGAGTCGGGCGAAGAAAAAACATTTCTCGATGCTCTTGTTAAACTCGGTATCGAAGCTCGTACCAAAGATTTACAAATCTTTTATGGCGGGGCAAAAAAAGGGGACTGGGATGTCGGCATTGCCGTAGACGCTATTCGTCTCGCGCCAAAACTCGATGCTATTGTTCTCGTTTCGGGCGATGGTGACTTTGTGCCACTTGTTGAATATCTTAAAAACAATTGCCAAGTAGAAGTAGCGGCATTTGGCCGCTCGGCATCAGGGAAGCTCAAAGAAGCAGCAGATGATTTTCTCGACATGGATAAAGAACCGAAAAAGTATCTCATCGGAACGAGAAAAAAGTGAGATACGTTTAAAGCGACCCCTGGGTCGCTTTTAGTTTTCTTTCTAAACAATTAAATATATTTGTGTCTCAACAAAAAACGGCACGAGGCCGTTTATATTATTTCCTTCAAAGAGGCGGAAGGCGAAACATCTTTTTCCCTTTGGGGATAAATGTTTTCACCGTCTCAAACACCGTGGATCGTTTCCATTCAACAATCATGCCACAGTTTTGACACATCACCGCAACGAATCCTTCTCCCCCAGTAATCGGACGCCAGAGGGAAAGGATACGTTTACGAAAATACGGATCCGTCTTTCTTTTGATGGAACATTCCGAGCTCGGGCAGACAAAGTTTCTCTGCCTATTTTCATCTCTCTGATAAACATAACACTCCGTGAAGTCACGAAAGCGTATGTATCTTTTCATATCTACACACCCCCTCACTGTACTTGCTCCATCAGGCAATAGTTTCTCAGGGGACAAATACATATATGCGTATCTTTTCATGTGTATTCTTTTTATTTATCATTATCATCAAAAAACACCTCTTGGGGAGAATATACGAAAAAGGAATAACATGCAAGAGAAACGAACATAAACTCAAATCGGAAAAGACATGTCCTCGATGTTTAAAAGAACAAACATATATCTATAAAAGAAACATCAGAAAACAAAAACCGGCGCTGTTACGCGCCGGCATGGATTCCTTCAAAAAGGAACTTCAACCGCAACCTGAAAATTCGGCTTGCGGTCCTCAGCCACGACAACCTTGGCTGCTGGGTCAAACGTAATGCCGTTACCGACGTCGATCGATCCTCCAACGTCAATACGTCCATACGGGCTGTCGTTGGTCTGCACCTGCAACCGCGGTTTCAGGTAGAACCCGCCCTTCTGCAACTTCACTCCCGCATATGCGGTGGTGAAGTCTCCGTCAGCCGAGATGATGGTGATGCTCTCCGCACCGCCAAAAAGGGAAACCCCTTCGGCGACGGGAACGGACGCATTTGCCTCAATTGAGGCGGCGTCACCCTGCTCTGCAAGGTCGCCGTACCCTGCGCCGAAGTTGTACAAGTTCAGCGACGCTGACCCTGTAACCTTCGCGTCGAATGCCGAAAGTTTTTTCACGAGGGACCAGTCCCTCTCGAAAAACTTTTTCCCGTCGGGATCATAGGCGAACCAATGGTTCACCGAGAACCCGTTGCCGAGAGGGACGCTGGCAGAACCCACAACAAGGGCACCCTCAAAGACCTTGTTTTTGCCACTGATATAATCATGCTGGTAGCCAAGGCTACCAGACACGGGTTCAGCCGAGGCGGAGTTAGCAAAACCAAGGCCGATGACGGCCACCAAAATCATAAAAAGTTTTTTCATTGTTTTTCCTTTTATCTTTTGCGACCGCTTTTTTAGCGGTCATTTGTTAAAGAGGTACATTACTCGTATATTATAGCAGATAATAGAAAAAAATCAAGGGCTTTCATAGTACTGCTTTGGCGGGGTATACTTGGGGTGTTGTATATGGAGGCGCGGCGCGAAGCGCCGCGCCACGACATGCGTTATCAATATTTACTCGTTTAAAGTCGGTCCTATATCGTTAATTATAAAAAGTTTATCGTTTATAGTTTTTTGTTTATATCGTTTTTAGTTTATCATTTACTATTTTCTCTCTCGTCGCCACATACTCGGCACTGAAATCTTTCAACGCCGTCATGTGTCGACAAGGGGACATATGCTATGCACACACGTACATTTGAAACAGAGATCGGTGGAAAAAAACTTATTGCTGAGTTCTCTGATCTTGCCGAACAAACTGATGGTTCTGTTATCTTGCGTTATGGCGACACTGTCGTCCTTGCGACCGCGGTCATGTCCAGTAACGTACGCGATGGTGATTTTTTTCCACTCACCGTTGATTATGAAGAACGTTTTTACGCGGCAGGAGAAATCTTGGGAAGCCGTTTCATGCGTCGTGAAGGAAAACCTTCTGACAATGCCATTCTCTCGGGACGTATCGTGGATCGCACCATTCGCCCACTTTTTGATCAACGTATCCGCAATGAAGTACAAGTTGTCATCACAACACTTTCACTTGGTGACATTGACCCCGACATTCTTGCGGTAAACGCCGCGTCACTTGCTCTCGCGACTTCACGTATTCCGTGGCATGGTCCCGTATCTGCCGTACGTCTTGTTCAAAAAAATGTCGAGAGTGACACGCTCGTCAACCCGTCCTATACCGATCGTACAGGCGCGCTTCTTGAGCTTACGGTATGTGGCAAGAACGGCAATATCAATATGATCGAAGCGGGAGGAGCAGAGGCGCATGAAGACATTGTCACTTCCTCACTCGCGCGCGCGACAAAAGAAATCGAACATCTTCAAGCATTTCAAACAGATATCATTGCAACAATCGGCAAAGAAAAAGCAGTTCTTTCTCTTGCCTCATTATCCGAAGCAGGAAAAACACTTTTTGCTGAACGTATTGCGCCAAAACTTTCTCTCGCAGTCTTTACCGGCAAGGCAGGGAAGGATGGTATTTATACACTCAAAGATGAGTGGACGGCAGTTGTTGCTGAACATCTCCCCGATGAACCTCGTACGCTCGCGGACGCATACTATGAAGACGCAACGGACAAAGAACTTCATCGCGGTGCTCTTGAAGATAATAAGCGTCCCGATAACCGTGCATTCGATGAAGTGCGTCCACTTTTTGCACAAGCAGGAGGATTTGCTCCTTCCATTCACGGCACAGGTATCTTTTATCGTGGCGGAACACATGTGCTTTCCGCGCTTACCTTGGGTGGTCCCAAAGACGCGCAACTTGTAGATACCATGGAAGAGCAAGAGGGGAGCAAACGTTTCATGCATCATTACAATTTTCCTCCCTATTCAAGCGGAGAAACAGGACGCATGGGTGGTACCAACCGTCGCATGATTGGTCATGGTGCGCTCGCGGAAAAAGCACTTTCGTATGTCATTCCCGACACAGATACATTCCCATATACGATTCGCATCGTCTCTGAATCTCTCGCATCCAATGGTTCTACTTCCATGGCATCAGTTTGTGGTTCAACGCTTGCGCTCATGGATGCAGGTGTCCCCATTAAAAGACCTGTCGCGGGCATCGCCATTGGACTTATGTCTGACCCGTCCGATATGTCTCGTTATAAAGTGCTCACCGATATTCAAGGTCCTGAAGATCATCATGGTGATATGGACTTTAAAGTTGCAGGAACCACAGAGGGTGTTACCGCGATTCAAATGGACGTAAAGGTTGACGGTATCCCTGTTGCAATACTCACAGAAGCACTCGCGCGCGCAAAAGACGCGAGGCTTCATATTCTCAAGGTCATTACGGATGCAATTCCCGCGCCACGAGCGACACTCCCGGCATCCGCACCAAGTATCATTCGCATGCGTGTTCTTGAAGACCAGATTGGTCAAGTTATTGGACCATCAGGGAAAACAATAAAGAAAATACGACTCGATAGTGGTGTAGAAGAAATCGACATCGAAGATGATGGCACGATCTTTATCACTGGTAAGAACGGCACAGCAGAAAAAGCACAACAGATCATCCACGACATGACACGCGAATATCTTCCTGGTGAACGTTTTGAGGGAACAGTGATTAAACTCTTTGAATTTGGCGCATTGGTAAAAATCAATGCATTCACGGAAGGATTGGTGCACGTATCAGAACTCGCACCGTTTCGTATCGCGAATGTCGCTGATGTCGTGAAAGAGGGTGATATGATTCCGGTCGTCGTTAAAGAGTCTGATGATCCGAATAAACTCCGTCTGTCACTGAAACAAGCGGACCCTGATTATGCAACACGAAAAGGTGTGCAACCTTCTGGCCCATCACAAGGACATGACCATGCGAGCGGTAACGGTCCACGCTATGGCGGACTATCCCCCGAAGAACATCGCCGACGGTTTGGAGGACGATAAGATGAGTTGTTATTGATTAGGCCTTAGTTGTCAGAAAAGATAGGGGCATTGGCGGTATACGCTTTGTGCCAGAGTTCGTAGTTCTTAGTTCGTAGTTCTTAGTTGAAAATTAACACTGCAATAGGCGGGGCTTGCGCCCTGCCTATTGCAGTGTTTCATATTATTTTAAAAAACAAAAAGACCGCTTCACGCGGTCTTGCTTCCGTACCTTTTGGGCGGTCTCTTCCCAGGAAATATTGACCGCTGCGGGTGCATACTCGGATATCTGTATTCTTCCAAACGCTGTGCATTGACTTCCGCCACAGCGGTCTGAAAATCTTTCCGCACGCGGAATTCTTTTCTGACTCGTTCACAGATAAGCCCAATATCGGGCATTATTTTCTCTTCTTTTTCATCTTGTGCCCACATGACGGGAGATATCTCCTCATCCAAAGGACTATCTCCGACAAGGAACTTCACTACAACACCCCGCTTTGGATCAACATACACTTTTATGTCATACTCCTCGTTCCTTATTGAAACCACAAATCCCGGAATGTTTGGATGTGCCTTCTCACTCAGAGAAGCAGGCGCTGCAGGATCCTTTTCAAATTCCTCCATGACATTCGTCTCCGGGAATTCCCTCTGGAGTCCGGCTATCACCCTGCGGACATGTTTTTTATATCCTCTTGGTATACGTGCCATACACACCTCACTTTTTAATTGATAGAATTTATACTAGTTTCTATTGTCATCATATAAAAATCGTTTGATACGCAAACATACCATGACCTCCCGCAACAATAATGGAGTATGATATACTACTATAAACAATTATGGCTGATCCGATTTTTACCATTGACTCGGATACAATCACTCCCGTTTCTCCCAACGCAGAAGAACGTGTGTTGAGTGTGCCAGGGACAGAAACATCCACAACCAATACAAAAACCGCTGACACCTATCGAGAAGCGGTAGCCCCTACAAATATCTCTCTAAAAGAACCTGACCCTCTTCCAGTCACACAATCATCTTACACAAAAAAAACATCAGTGGTGCTCAACAACACACTCGCCACCTCGGATTCACATTCATCCACCCCCTCTTCTGACCCGTTTCGTGAAAACGTTACACCATCTACATCTGCTTCTCAAAAAGAACCATCTTCTTCTCCTTCAGGAGAATCCTCACTATCGGTTCCTGATACATCAATCGCCCGAGAACTCCGTACACATCAAGAACGATCCCCCATAGAGCGCGGACCAGCACCACATCTACAAGCAATCAAAGAAGGTCTTGCCCGAGAAAAAGAACTTCTCAAACCAGAAGAAATTATTCGTCCCACAGAACCAGGTGACCCACTTTTTGCAGCAGACGTCATGGCGTCCCAACATAAAAGCCCCGAGGAAATCGCCGCGGACGAAGCACGAACGAAAGAAGCAACAGCACGAGGAGAGAAACACGCAACAGAAGCGGGTGAAAAAACATTACTCCGAAGTCTCCGTACATTTGAATCAGATGTCGCAGAGGCAATGCGTTCTCAAAAGCCATCCATGGTCCAATCAGTTCTTGCAGAACATCGCATATCTGAAGAGAAAGCGGAGGTAGCGATTGTAGAAAAAAAGAAAAATAACGCATTCGTCTACGGTGCAATCGCATTACTTATCCTTGGGACTGCGTCACTCGGCGTCGGTGGATGGTATTGGTATACACAAACATTCTCTAACGGAGAAACATCGAGGACAACACTTGAGGTTCCTGCACTCTTTTCAACTGAAGGAAAAAAAGAGATTTCAGCAAACGGACTTGAAGAAGCATCTGTACGGAATGCAATAAAAAATACCATTCTCAATACTGACATGTTTATTGATTCAATTTCTCAATTATACGTGACGGAACAGAGTGTCGGCCTCGATGGGACGTCATCTGTGACGGTCGTACAAACTGAACGATTTCTTTCTCTCATTGGGAGTTCGATGCCTTCATGGCTTGCACGTTCGTTTGGCCCCATATATGAACTCGGTGTTCATGTCTGGAATGGGAATCAAGGATTTTTGGTATTTACAACCACCAATGATCTTTTTGATAATGCTTTTTCTGGTATGCTCAAATGGGAACCATCCATGGCCCGAGATCTTATTCCCATGTTTGGTATTTCTGTTGATCAAAGCGTATTCGAAAAACAGTGGGAAGATGTCATTATAAAAAACCGTGACGTCCGTTCGCTCAAGGATATGTCGGGGAATATCGTTCTCCTTTATACGTTTTATGACAAAGAAACACTTATTATCGCCACAAGTCCTGATACTATGGACGAAATCGTAAACCGTATCATTCAGGAGAAGAGAAAATAATTCCCTTATGGACTCCTTCAAACGAGCATGCTATAGTGTTCGTATCATGAATACTGACACATACAAACAATCACTTCTCGAAGAGAAGGCAACACTCGAGTCCGAACTTCACGGTATCGGTCGTATCAATCCAGAAAACAAAGACGATTGGCAACCTATGCCAGATGATGAACTTGATATCAATGATCCTGATCTCAATGTTCGCGCGGATGCTGTAGAAGAATTCGTTACACGCATCGGTGTCACAGCCCCCCTTGAAGAACGTCTCGCTGAAGTCAATGACGCGCTCGAGCGTATCGAAGCAGGTACCTATGGCACATGTAGAATTTGCGAAAAAGAAATTGAAGAAGACCGATTGGAAGCAAACCCTGCGGCAACTACATGCAAAGAACATATCAATAGTAAATAAGCAAAAGAAGCGCGCGGGCATAGTGCCCGCGCGCGTTTACATAGTATGTTATTCATCATATTCTTTTCTTATGACACCAGAACACATGCCTGAAGAAATTATTATTGAGCAGGTTGTCCGCTTTACTCGGGAAGACGCAACACATCTTTCTGATGCATTTGACTCAATCGCAAACATTGGTGGCGAAGAGGGAACACGGATGGTTGACATGGTATATGATACGGCGCGTACATTTGTCGCATGTGTCGAAGAGGCAACAACGCTTTCTTTTGAAGAAACTGCACCTGATTCCCCTTGGCACAAAAAAGAGACAAAAGCGCATGACGCATTTGAAACATCTCTTCATACCCTTGTTGAGGCAGGATATACACTACCTTTTGATATCGCCACGCTCAATCACAAAAACTCAGGCACCCTTGCGATGCTCCTTCTCCGAGAGCACACATCTCATAAAAAAGAAGCCGCGTAATATATCTATCTCCAAACAAAAACCCGCCGATGATGCGGCGAGTGTTACTCTGTAATTTGTGACAGTATATCAAGATTCGCTTCTCCAAAATCATGAGCAAGAAGAAGAATCTTGGGTGTAAGTTGCGTCATCTCAACATATACTTTTTGTGTCAACGGACTTTCACCGAACCAATCCATATTCTCAACAGCAAGAGTATACATTCCTCGTAATTCCATGAGAGTACAGAAAAGATTCAGCACCGAGTGTCCTTCAAAACGCATTTTATACTGCTCATATACAGCATTCTTTCCGTCACCTTGAGGGAATTTCCATCCATGACACTGAAGAATCTTCCGTGCAACATGGATAGGAAATGAAAACACATCTCCTAAAAGAGTGCGCTTTCTCTCTTCAGAAAGAAATGACTCATTTGCATACAGTTCAGGAATTGCATTCCTGAATTTGCTCATTTTTCTGCGAATATACTCTCGCACGTATACGCGCATATCTCCTTCTTCACGCATATCTATAAGACTATGCGGATCACCCTTGATGATTCCCTTTTTTTCGTTTGTACCCAGTACGCTCTTCAGAAAAGATTCCTCCCAGGTGTGTTTTGTTGCATCCTTTGCAACAGACAAGGGAGTCACTATCCATGCAAGGGGAACATGTCGATAATATGCAAGCTCGGAAAGAGGCCCGAGCACTTCTGCCACTTTTCCGTTACAAAAACATCTGTCTTCACAAATAACAAGCACGTCATAGTCGCTGGTGTACTCAACTTCTACTGAAACGACTGAACCAAATTCAAGCGCACAAAGGATACAGTCGGATTTTTGAAGAGCAGTACTTACCTGATTTCGAACATACCTGAAATCAGTGCGCGAGGGAATCTTTCCCTCGCATGCGTCCTTGTATGATATAATTCTCATCTTTTTATTTTTATAGTGTTTATAGAAAAACTTCCTGACCCACACTACACAAAACATACTCGAACGTCAATCCCCCCCATTTTTCTTCTCAAAAATACGTACGTACTTATATACCGTCTCCATATACTCACATACTATCTTTCTCACCTCCTTTTCTATTTGCTATACTATCTTCATGACAAACCACTTCTCACGCGTGTACGCGGCGCAGACGGTTGGACTATCCGCGCATATTATCAGTGTTGAAACAGATATCGTAAAAAACACATTGCATGCATTCTCTATCGTCGGACTCCCCGACAAGGCAGTTGAAGAAGCGCGCGACCGTGTCTCCGCGGCAATAAAAAATATTGGTTTTGCATCACCCAAATCAAGTCAGCAAAAAACAATCATCTCACTGGCTCCAGCAGATATTCGCAAAGAAGGACCTATCTTTGATGTCGCTCTGGCAATTGGTTTTTTACTGGCAGATGAACAAATTATTTGCAACCCAGAGCATATGCTTTTTCTCGGAGAGCTTGCGCTTGACGGAGGACTCCGTCCAGGAAAAGGCATCCTTCCTCTTGCGCGTGAAGCAAAAAAACGCGGTTTCACGGACGTTTTTGTTCCCGAAGCAAATGCCGCCGAAGCTGCACTCATTGAAGGTATCGCTGTGTATAGCGTGCGTACACTTGGCGAAATCGTTGAACATATTGATGAAACAGATCCTACAAAAAAAGATGGGCAGAGAAAGAATATTGCACGAACAGAACTTGTCGCTGAACCACACCGCACTATTACACCCACCATTTCACGGAGCGCGACAGACATGGCCGATGTGCGCGGACAAGAGTCTGCGAAACGGGGCTTAGAAATCGCGGCAGCAGGTGGGCACAATGTCTGCATGTATGGACCACCGGGGACTGGCAAGACTATGCTTGCACGCGCATTCGCGGGGCTTCTCCCTCCTCTCGACATGGAAGAAGCACTTGAAATAACCGCCATCCATTCTGTCGCGGGAACACTTGAAGATGTTGTGCAAATATCTGCGCCTTTTCGCGCGCCACATCATACTGCGTCACATACCTCTATTATCGGCGGAGGAACAATTCCAAAACCCGGAGAAGTTACCCTCGCGCACCATGGAGTACTCTTCATGGATGAATTTCCCGAATTTGATAAACGTGTTATTGAGGCACTTCGTCAACCGCTCGAAGACAATATCGTTACCGTCTCACGCGTGAAAGGAACGGAGACATTTCCCGCGAATGTCATTCTCGTCGCCGCGATGAACCCTTGCCCATGTGGTAACTTTGGCTCAGCGAAACGTTGCACATGCACACAATCTCAACTTATCGGATACCGCAAAAAACTTTCCGGTCCCATTATGGACCGTATTGATATATGGCTTCATGTAGATGCGGTCGATCACGCGACACTCGACACTGCCGCGCCACGAGGAGAGGGAAGTGATGCCGTCCGCGCACGCGTTGCTTTGGCACGTAACGTGCAACGCGCGCGCTTTACCGACCTTGCACACGTTACGAAAAACGCAGATATGAAAGCGCGTGATGTGGACGAACGTGCAACACTCTCGGAACATGCACGTGAGACACTTGTTGACTCGGCACGCGCGCTAGGACTCTCTGCCCGCGCATATCACAAGACCATCAAAGTCGCACGCACCATCGCCGATATGGAAGGGAAAGACTCTGTGGAAGAAACACACATCCTTGAAGCATTGCGCTACAGACCACGTGTGTGGGAAATGTGAGGACGAAGTTCGTAGTTCTTAGTTCGTAGTTCGTAGTACTGAAAACAAACAGTGCGGGGCATTCTGCCCCGCACTCGATTTTTTTCTGGTTTCCATGTCTCCATTGTCCATGTTATCCACATCCAACTTAGGTAAATTTTGGAAGGAAGAAAAAATAAGGTTCTCAATTCTCAGAGCGGACTAGTTGCAAAAATAGACAATATTTTGTAGGATTGCGAAAGAATCCTTTCAACTGAAAAAGTCAATCATCATGCATATTCTTGTATATCTCAAACTGAGTCCGGAGATTATCAATCTTCTTATCTCTGAGCCTGAAGTAACTCCTCCTTGGACAGGTCTTCATATGACCATTCTACGTGCAAATATTCTTGAAGAACACATACCACTCATACATAAGGCATTTGAAAAAATCTGTATTGAGTACTTCACCGTAAAAATTATCGGAATAAAAACGTTCGAAAAAGATGGGGCATGTACGCATGTACTAGCATTATCAAAACCCCGTGCTCTACAGGAACTGCACATGAATATTTGTACTGCTTTAGCCCCCTTCGATAAACGTCCTTTTTTCTTTGAAAAATCTTTTCACGAAATCGGAGGCCGTTACTATACACCACACATAAGTATCGGCTACAAAGAGAATCCTCCTCGGCTTATACATACGTATACGGGAATGACTATTCCCTACAAAGCATTTCATGTGATGACAAAATTTTGTAAAGAATCTCCATGGGAACACATGAGAGATTACTTCCTTTCCAGTACATCTGATATATGACCCAATCACTTTGGGTCTTTTTGTTTGAAAAAACAATACATATTTAAAAACATATCTCAACACTAAATCTAAAAAATGAACTCATCACTTTTCTTATTTCCAATAGATAGTTTTCTTTCTACATGTTCTATAACATCCACGTACGACCCGCGAAGTCCCCCTGCACAACGTAGGGTTCAGGGCAGGCGCGTTTGTTCCACATGGGCAAGTATCTTGCTTTTTCTTCTCCATACATATAGGATACAGAAAGCGTTCACTAACAACATCCCCAATATACTAACAAAAGAGAGGCATTATGAAGAATGAACCCTATCATTTCTTTCTCTCAATTTCCGCATCTTCTCTCATAAATCCACTGATGCGGAGATATACATTCCTCACACACCACTTGACAGAAATCTCACGGTGGACAAAAGAGCCCCACATTACGATACTAGGGTTCAATTCATATATTGAACCTTCTGTCATAAAAGCTGTCCTGTCAGAGACACTTCTCTCGTATCGTATTGCTCCTCTTTGCGCCACCATAGATGGATGCGCGGGACATGGTACTACACAAATGAATTGTCTCCTCATAAACAGAGAAGACGCAAGAGTGTTACGTCAATTGCGGAAGAGACTTTCCTCGGCGATACTTCCTTATGTCGCGCATAGAGGGACGTTCAAAAAATATCTTAATTATCTTTTCCCCATATTTCATATCGCAATAGGGAAAACAATGAGTCCCGCAAACTTGGAAACACTGGCAAGCACCCTCCGTGGAAAATCAATTGAAACGGATTCCCTTACTCTCGAAGTACGAAAAGGGAAAACTGTCTTACAAGAGACCTCTCTCTATCTGGGGATGGAAGAAGATGTTAGGGCAGAGTACAGAGTAGTATACTCAACTCATTAATACACCCATCGTCCGCATAACACGCGGACGATTTTGTATTTGTAGATAAACAAAAAAACTGAGCAAAACATATGGTTTTATTTTTCAATTGAAAAGTGGCGCGGTCATATTATGACCGCGCCACTTTTCAGTATTTTTTCTAACCTCTCATCCCTATAACCTATTACCTAAAAAGGATTCACCGCGCCACGGACTTCGAAGTGCAAATGGGGTCCCGTAGACTTTCCTGTTGAACCGATATACCCGATAACTTGTCCCTTTACAACAGATTGTCCGACGGACACAATAACAGAACTTTCATGCGCGTACAGTGTTTGTGTACCATTTTCATGTTTGATAACAATATAACTTCCGTATCCTCCATTCCATCCTGAACCTTTTGCAATAATGACCGTTCCTGAGGCAGATGCCATAACAGGAGTACCAATCGGTGCCGCAATATCGATGGCATTATATCCATGAAGACCTTGGGAACGATACCCACCACTCACTGGACGCATATAATATCCAGAAGAAGATGCGGTATTTGTCTTACCAGAAGACGTTGTGTTCTTTTTCGTTGAAGAAACGGAAGATTTTGTCTGCGCGGGAATAGCAATTTCTCCATCTGGAATAATAACCGTATCACCCACAGCAAGCACAGCTCCTGACATGCCATTGAAATCCATAATTTCATCCGCATCACCGCCATATTTCTTGGCAATAGATGCAAGGGTCTCTCCTTTGCCAACAATGTGACGGACACCCGAAATAGGGAGAATGACAAGTGTTTGCCCTGGCTGAATAGATGTACCTTTTTTCATATCATTTGCCCATCTCACGGTATCGGGAGTTACGCCAAACATATCCGCAATTTGTGACAATGAATCTCCGGGGCGAACGACATACAAACTGATATGATCTGACTTGGGTTTTGATTCCTCAACGTCAGCAAGAGTTCCCGAAGGTCCTGAATCGGGCAAAAGAGCAACGTTTTCTACAATAGTGATATCGCCACCACCTTTTGCGGGGTTGGGGTCAGTGTGAATCGCAGGAGACAGCAGGTCCATTGTCTGAGAATTGTCCTCAGACATCGTCTCTTCGGCCATGACCGGCTGTCCAAAAAGTCCAGAAACAAAGGAAAATACGCCCGCATGTGTCAAAAAGGGGACTGAGAGAGAGCATGCTACCGCAATCGCTTTTATGGTAGCGGAACGACGTGCATACAATATGTTCACCCGATCAAGCAAAATAATAACGCTTTCGGGCTCTTGTATAGAGGGTAAGATAAGCCGATGTGGGAGTGTCTTACGTGCGGGTTCCTTCACAAGATGGCTCAACGAGGCCGTTTTTGGTCGGTTCATTGACTTCTTGCTCGGGGAGCTTTCGTACAGGCATGTCAGGCGTATGTACGAGTATACACCGCTCATCTGTGCAGTCAATGGGGGTGGGGATAAGACGAATTCTTAGTTTATAGTTCTCCCGCGACGTCTCCACTACGGCGGAGCGCACGGGTCCGCCCCGCCCTTTCTTAAGAAAGGGCGGGGCGGACAGTTCGAAGAACGAGAAACGAAAGGCAGTTCTTAGTTCGTAGTTCTTGGTTCGTAGAACAACTAATGAAACAGCTTTTGAGTTTCAGAAAAGAGAAGGGCGGTTCTCTGTTGTATCTTTGTTGGTGAATACATAGAGTTTGTCCGTCTCGACATAACAAAAAGGCGGGACTCACGTCCCACCTTGAATCCTTGGAAGGATATAAAGAACAAGAAGAATTATCGCCAGCACAAAAAGTACTGGGAACAAATAATTCTTCGGGCACATCACTTGCCCGTATGCGCCCCGAAACCATCCGACTCCGAGAAGTCCGATGAGAACGAGGAGTGTCCCCAGGATAAACCCTTGACGCCCAGCATATAAATGACGTGTGCCAGGAAAAAGTTCCCAAACACACCACACTATGATACTGATGGTAAAGAGGTTGAGTGCGCTTTCGCGTATTCGCACTCTACTCCTTACCCACGCGCCTCTCATGTGCCCATTCGTCAAACGCCATCCCCGCCAAAACTGCCAGCGGGGAGGATTTGTGCTCTGGGGCTGTTGTGCAGGAGCGGAAGCAGGAGCAGAAGATAGTTTCCTTTGGGAAAAATATTTTTTTACAAAAATAAAAATCCAAGATACACCCAGGAGACCAGTAATAACGTACTCGAATCTCATGACTTTTTCTCCTTATTCATTATGAGTTCTCTGAGACCTGGTGTCACACTCGCCGCACCAAGAACATTAAGAATTGGATCACTACCTGAAAGGATTGAATAATCTGAACCCTCCAAACCTTTCTGAATGGTAATCATCTTCATCGCCACCTCTAGATCAATGCCAATCTTTTTGAATTCCTCAAACGCCTTCGCGACCCTTCCAACTTCTGCTGCCTGAATGTCTGCACCAGCAAAGCCAATCCGGCGATTACCCTCTGCTTCTGCGCTTCTCTCCATAATTTTTTGTTCAGATGCTTTGATTGCAGCGGAAAACTGCTTCAAAGCAAGATTAATATGGTAGCCATAATCAGGCGGAAGAATTTTTGCAAATCCAATGCCAATACCCCAATCTTCTACCCTAAGATTCAAGGTATCGAGAAAGTCATCATTAACAATGTTCCAACTGTTAATAAGTTCTTTCATCGTCTTTTTCTCAGATGCTGCCCCTTGTAAAACTGTCGGGAGAACATCCTTCAGACGAGTTTGCAATTCCTCTTCAGAGCCAACCATATAGATAAAACGCCACGCATTTATTATCTGATAAATATAAAAACCAGTAAACTCATACGTGCCTGGCTGTTCTAAGATATCCTCCGATCCATCCTTGCCAAGGAATATAATTCGGTAAGGGTCAACCATGTCCAGATCAGAAGGTTTTGGTCCATTTCCTCTATAAATCTTGTCTTCATCTGCAGGCTGTTGTGCCTCTTTGGGTCTTCTGGAGACAAGTGTCGCGGAGGTGATGCCCGGAAATTCTGGGTACGGACCAAACACCTCATATGAAGGTTTGTTAAGAACTCTTACCAACACGCGAAACGCGTCTACAGCGGGACGCTTTAAAGTTACCTTCACAAAATAATACAAAGGTATCAGAAAGAGAAACCCCGGCTTAAACGGCATTCCAAATACTTTTGTGTCCTTCCAGAAGACCCCAACGAGAATAAGAAGTAGAATGATGACACCAAAGAATGCTCCCCATGCAATACCTCTACGAAATTGCTGCTGTCTTTGGCTCGGTTCATTAATAGAAAGTCCCGAGTCACCATCATCCTCAGTTTGTATCCTCTTTTTCTCTTGGTAACGCCTCCATAATTCAGAGACCCCTCTTTCAAGACGGTCCAGCATTTTTGTTCTGGTGGTGTAATACCTCCAGAAAGCTGAAAATCCTTTAAAAAGGAGGTCTCTCATCTCCTTTGAAAAGACGAGAATGATGCCCAACCCAAGAATGACTGCTGGCCACATCAACAATTCGATAATCTTCATGTCCATGGTTATTTTTCCTTTTATTATGTTTTAGTAGAACTATAGATTGTTGTTATTTATACACCAAAAATGCAAAAAAGTCAAGTATTTCAATGTTTGATAGGTACATTCTTAGTGGTGGGGAAAAATCGCACTAGATGTGTGTAACATGTACATATATATATGACACGGTATGCTGTTGGAGAAGAAGGAGATGGGGGACAGAGAAAGGTAGTCAAGAGAAAAAGGGGAGGGATAAGATGTAGGCGGGTATGACGACGATGGGCGACGGCGGGGGCGGGCGAAGCCCGCCCCCGCCTTTTCTTCTCTATACCAAAACTTGACTTTTAAAACTCCCCCATAATTATTAACGCAACTCGCAACTCGCAACTCGCAACTCGCAACTCGCAACTCGCAACTCGCATATCTCATCTGCTATACTATACACATGATTTCTCATGTCTCTTTCTTTGGTAGATACGTTATCTGGCACTATACACGTGCACTCACTGAACTTACTACAACAGGCGCAACACTCGTCTGGTTTGTTGGACGTTTCTTCTCAATCGGCACACTCATCCGTACATTCTTTTCTCCTTGGAAACGTATGGCAGAATCGTACCCTTCCATTGTCGATATCGGCCATTTCATTGAAACATTCATCGTCAACACGCTCATGCGCGCGATCGGCATGATCACACGTACAGTACTTATTTTCATCGGACTTATTGCTCTTTTCATTTCCTCTCTTCTGTACGTATGCGCATTTATTGTATGGATATTCGCTCCGCTCCTTCTTGCGTGGATAATAGGATCAGGTGTATATCTTCTTTTTTCTTAATGTATGTCAACACTTTCTCCCAGAGACATTCGTTCAAGTGACCTGTATCCACTCGTTATTCTCGAGCGTGCGATTTCAGGCACACAAAGACGTGCTTTGTATAAAGAAGCGGGTGGTGGTGCACTTCTCCTTTTCCTCGCATCTCTCGGATTACGTAGTATCTCCCTTGGACAAACGTTTTTTGGTTTGGCACTTCTTTTTCTTTCGATATCAGTCATCGCATACTGTCTTGAGCTATTTTTTCGTTCACTTTACTTTCGAACGCGTGATATATCTTTTTCCGAAAACACAACCCCTATCTGGAGTCTTGAAGTACTTACCATTGTAGAGCGTTCTCACAAAAACGATACGGTTCGTGCATTTTTAACATCGCACGCGGGAGAAGTTATATGTTCACGACTTGGTATTCCCGCCCAAGACATCGCGGACTTTCTCGCTACACGAGGGTCACAACCTGTCATATTCAACGACCCGAGTCATACAGGGACGTGGTACATGCTTGACGCATTTGCTGAAGACCTCTTTCTTTCTGACAAAGACTTTAGTGCATTCCTCGCGCATCATGCTATCACAAAAGAACTGTTGCGCGGTGCCGCGCGTTGGTATGCAGACGAACGCGTACGTAGCCTTGAGTCTCTCCGTTGGTGGACAAAAGAACATCTCAGCACAATACAAGGACTGGGAACGGATTGGCATTATGGAAAAACATTCCTCCTCAATACCTATGCCTCGCCACTTGCTGGACGTGAAACAACAGACGATGCGTCTGTTGCACTTCTTGCCCGCATGACAGCAACTCTCTCAAAAGCAAAAGAATCAAACATACTCCTTGTCGGTGTCTACGATACACAAAGCATCTTGCAAGAATTCCAAGGACTTCTTTCTTCTACACGCGCGCCTGAAGGGCTCCGCGGACGAACACTCATGGCACTCGATGCCAATCTCCTCATTGCTAAGACTGGAGACAAAACTACTCTCGAACAAACACTTCGTTCACTGTTACAAGAAGCACGCACCGCGGGAAATATTATTCTCGCAATTGAACACATGCCATCTTTTATTGCCTCCGCCCGTACCATAGGAACTGACATTACTTCAATCCTTGACCCATTTCTTGCTGACACATCACTCCCCATCATTGCTACCGCGAGCACCAAAGGGTATCGTGAAGATATCACACGAGAAGAAGCGTTCGCGCGCAGATTTGATGTACTTACGGTAAAAGATACTGGCTCATCAACACTCACTGCACTTCTCACACGTGACGCATCAGCCCTTGAGCACGTACACGGAGTTTTCTTTACTTACCCGGCGGTAGACGAAGCTGCACGTGCGGCAGAACGATATTTTTCAGGCAACAACACCACAGACACTGCAACCGACCTCCTCGCCGAAGCTGCTGCACGCGCGGAATCGTCACGTGACCACGTCATCACTCCCGCACTTATTCTTACACTCGTTTCTGAAAAAACAGATATCCCCACAGGAGCGATAGGAGAGGCAGAAAAAGACACACTTCTCAATCTTGAAACAGAACTCAAAAAACATGTCGTGGGGCAGTCTCAAGCACTCGACGCAATTGCTCGCGCACTTAGGCGCTCACGTGCCGGTGTCGGCAGTGCTAGTAAGCCAATCGGCTCATTTCTTTTCTTTGGCCCCACAGGTGTTGGAAAAACAGAAACAGCAAAAGCACTCGCACGTACGATGTTTCATGATGAACACGCGCTCATGCGTCTTGATATGTCCGAGTACCGCACGGGTGATGCACTCTCTCGTCTCATCGGTTTTCCCAACGGACAATCTGGCATTCTCGCGGACATGCTTCGCGACACCCCTTATGGCGTTCTTCTCCTTGATGAATTTGAAAAGACAAACAAAGACGTACATGATTTATTCTTACAGATTCTTGATGAAGGATTTTTCACTGATGTCCGTGGCGAACGCGTCAATGCAAGAAATATTCTTTTCATTGCAACGTCCAACGCTGGCTCTGACATGATTTGGAATATGACAAAAGAGGGGAAAGACCTCGAGAGCGAACGCGATACGTTCATCCAAAGCGTCATTGCATCAGGCATCTTTCGCCCCGAATTCCTCAACCGCTTTACAGATCTTATTCTCTTTCATCCACTTTCCGAAGATGAACTTCGCGCTATCGCGCGCATCATGCTTGGTGGACTTTCCGAACGTCTCCGTACGGAAAAGAGTCTCACTGTATCATATACCGATGATATGATTGTCCATGTTGCCAAAGAAGGGTATGACCCTGGTTTTGGTGCACGTCCTATGAAACGCTACATTGAACAAACAATTGAACAATACATTGCTGATGGCATCATCGCGGGAACTATCACCCCGGGTGCAACACTGACACTTTCACCCGCAATCCTCGCGCAAAAGACAACCTCATCCACACACATTGCATAAGAACAAGCATCGTACAAACAAAAAAACGCCCGCTGGGCGTTTTTTTGTTCATAATGTATTTATTGACACAATACTCATCCTCTGATATGTTCCTATGAGAAAAGTTCTTCCATAAAAACAAAATATTATCTTACTATGGCTATTGATATTAAACATATCCTTAAAGGACATGCGTATCAAAATATCCCCCTCACATTTGAAGAAGCATACGCGCTTGGTGAATACGCAATAAAAGGATGTAATGGAGACACACAAGCTCAAATCCAGAGTGTCATCGCACTTTCGGCATTACACACAAAAGCAACATATGTATGGGAAAAAAATCCTGAAAGGTTATTTTTTCATGATCATCGACTTCCCATGAATGCCGCTGAGCAAATCGCTGGTATCTGTGCTGCCATTTTTAAATCTGATATCGCAACATCAGAATACGGAACTATCAACACACACATTCCTCTGATCATGGATAATTGTGGTATGGGTGGAGATATAACTCCTACTGCAAACGTGAGCACGATTGCAGCTCTTATCGCCTCTGTCGCAGGTATTCACATGTGCAAACACGGATCTCCTGCAAATGCCGATACTGGAAAACACGGGAGTTCTGACTTCATGCAGATGCTTGGTATTGAGACGTTTCCAAATCGCGATGCTCTTTTGTATTGTTTAGAAAAAGAGTGTTTCGGATATACAGAAGCCCTTGATACACGATACAAGATTATTCATAAACAAACACATTCCTTTGCAAATGTGCCCCATATGAATGATATTATTGGTCCGATTACAAACCCTGTCGTTCTCACGAGAAGAATTCTCGGCGTAAATCATCTCATCTCTCCAAAAATTGTTGCGGAAGCATACGCTATTCTCAACAAAAAAAATATCACTGTTGTGGAAAAATCTTTTTTCATACGTGGATATTCTTCTCAAGGTGGTATGGATGAACTTTCAATTTGTCCGCAAGGTTCTCAGGTTGCGATACTTGAGAGAGACAACATAACTGTTGAGGAGATCACTGCGAACGATTTTGGTATTCAATCCGTGTCATCAGCAGACATTTCCCCTCCAAAAGGAATGTCAAAAGGTGAATTCTCTAAAAAAATTCTCTACGGAGAAATTACGGGTCCAGCTCTTGAAATGGTTCTCGCAAACGCTGCGCTTCTTATGCATTTAGCACAAAATAGCCATGTTTCACTCCCTCAATGTTTTGATGACGCACGTCGTATTCATGCATCAGGAGAATTGCGTGGAAAAGTTGCGCGAGTGAAAACATTGTTACAAAGGCGGTAATAACCGCCTTTTTGTATGTTCAAAATAATGATACACTCAATGAATGATTCCACTTTCTTCGATTTTTTCAACCAATCAACATATTATTATAGGCGCAATTCATTTACCACCACTTCCTGATCATCGTGAGTTTCCTGGTTTCGATATTGCTATAAAAAATGCGTTGCTTGACCTCACCGCATTAGAAGAAGGTGGGGTAACAGGGATTATTTTTGAAAATAATTACGACATCCCCCATGTTCCCTATGTTTCTTCTCATACAGCAGATGTAATGACAACAATTGGGGCCTCTATACGCAATGCGACACACCTTCCTCTTGGAATAAGTGTCCTTTGGAATGATTATCGTACAGCACTTACTATCGCGAAACATCTTCAACTTGATTTTATACGTATACCTGTATTTGTTGATACGGTACACACAGATTACGGTACCATCAATGGAGTTTCTCAGGAAGTAATTTCATTGAGAAAAGAAATGGGAGCAGAGGATATTGCACTCTTTACAGATATTCATGTAAAACATGCTCGTATTCTTTCCACCGATGATATATATACTTCGGCAAAAAATGCTATTTGTGAAGGTTCAGATGCTCTCATTATTACTGGAAAATGGACCGGTGACGCTCCTGATATGAAAGAAGTTATGCTGCTCAGAGAGAAATTCCCAAATGCCCAAATTCTTCTCGGAAGTGGCGTTTCTGAAGAAAACGTCCATAATCTATTCAAATATGCGAATGGCGCCATTATAAGCACTTCTCTCAAAGAAAATATTGGAAAACATTCCATAAATGTAAAACCTTATCATGCACGCATACAAAGAGAAAAAGTTGAGCGTCTTATACAAGCAATCTAATACAAAAATCAAAAGCTCGCACGTCATGTGCGAGCATATGTCTGTTTATTTCTTTTTCTCTCCAAGGACGAGAATGTACGCACCCATACCAGAAGAGGTAAGTAACTTATCAACCTCTGTCATTGCTGTCTCCGCCTCAGGTTTCCCTTCAATAACATCGGTCGGTAATATTGCACTTACCGACGGGAACGTATCGGCACGCATCACCCGTAACTCATCATCAAAGAGTCCTCGGACTTCGGCAACACCGTACGGTCGTGCATAAATCGTATATGCTTTACCACACGACCGTACATCAAGCGTATTGGTAATGGTATTGAATTCAGCTGTGAGGCCCGTAGGCCAAGGCATGAATCCACACCGATACAGAAGTGCGTCTCGATTATAAAACGAGATAGCAAATCTCCCTCCAGGAATAAGTACGCGACGAATTTCCATAAGCACACCAGAGAAATCCTTCACGTCACTTCCTGTGCCTAGATTCATGACAACAAAAGAAACCGATTCATCACGACAAGGAATACCTTCTAACTCAAAATCATGAGTGCAAAAATTCGCCTCATAAGAACAACTTCTCGCCAAAGACCGCGCGCTTGCAATCATGTTTCGGCTGATATCAAACCCCTCCACTGAGGTGAAGGATATCGTGTCAGCGAGTAAAAAAGACATTCTCCCTGTCGCACAACCAAGATCCACGAGTGCTCCTTGGGGGAGAAACATATCTCCGGCATGCGCCTGTATTGCTTCATGCTCCCAAGCGGTATACACACGTGTTGCGAAATACCCATCCGTGTAATGTCCATCATACGATGGTGCCCATGCATTCGTAAGCTCGAGCAAATGTCTCTTGAGTTCTTCGTATCTTGCTGTGTCATCCTCGTCAGACAATACTGCAGTAGGTGGACCATCTCTACGTTCGAGCTGTCCCTTGCACGATTCACCGATAATCATATACAGCAATGTACTGAGGAAGTTCGGGTCCAAGCCCTCCTGTGTCGCAAGTTTCCTGACATCGTTGAGACGATCTTCTTCGACCTCACGCCGTATAAAAGGAATTCCATCCCGCATTTTGACGTCGGCAACCTGTGCAGTAATATCCATACGCCTCCTCAGGAGACGTGCGATTGTCCTGTCAACGACTCTCAACTGTTCTCCCAAGAAAGGCAACGTTAATGTTTGCATGACAATACCCCTGTTTAGTTTTTATCCATGTGTAATAGTCTTCTCACGTCTTTTATAATCAAAGAAAACCTTAGAGAGGATAGCATGCCCACACACAAGGTCAATACTGAACCGTATGCGTATTTCTTATCAATAAACGTATATCCATCAACATGGAAAGAAAACAAAAATAGTTGACGTCTCCATGGTATGTGCTATGATAACATTCTCCTGTTCCTTCACGCTGTCAGACTTACTGACGGCGTACAGTTTCATCAACCTTTAAAAGGAGGTTTCTTATGAAGAAACTTTTCCTTGGGGCAAGACGCCACCCCGGCGTTGAGTCCCGCGTAAGTTTCGTCGGATAAACATCACACCTCGTTTAATCCGACGATTTACTCCCGCTTCGGCGGGAGTAATTTTTTATCCACACCACGGTTCATTGACATGATACATAGGTATGCGACAATAGTATCAAGGTTCTTTCATTTTGTTCTTTGTGTTCTTTTTGTTCTTTATATAAGGACATATAGTAGATATCAAGGAATTGATTCTCAACCCACACACCGATGTCAGCTCGGCCGAGCTACAAAAACTTTTTTACCTTCATCGTGTATGTTCCGTTGAGCATTCAGTCATTTGATATTCATTATCCGTCCTCTTTTTTACAAGGCCCCTCCGTGGGCCTTTGTTTTTTTATGAAAACATACAAGACACACATGACAGATACATACAATAAACAAATAAAAACTTTTCTTTATATACATTACTTTATACTAGGCGCATATGCTGAAGTACCCCGTACCACAGAGGACACATAGCGAGTTACACGGATACAAGCAGACGTACGTATCCGTTATTCATAGGCATGACGGTAAAAAACAGCCCAACATGACACCTCTTACAAACGCTTGACAAAAAATCTGGGTATGCTATACTCTACCCAGACCTTTCGGATTGCCTTCCGCAAGGTATGTACAACATCAACCGACCCATCTCTCTACATTTATAGAGAGCTAGGGTCAAAAACAAGGAGGTGCATATGCACGCACGATGCCGCAGCGGTGGGGCTTCACGCCCGACCGCATATAAAAATCTTGCCACCACCTCGTCCGCCTCGGCCGCCAAGGTCCCGTCCGGCTATATGCTGGACGCCTGACTGACCTTCTGCCTGAAAACCCCGCTTCGTGCGGGGTTCTCTTTATCTATTGTTACACATGTATGTATGTATTCTTTTGCACTACGTCACTTCACTCATGAATCATCATTTGAATACCCTCTTTTCTTATTACATATCGTAACACATGGGGGAACATTTCATCTCTTAAAACTCGTCCTCCCCGCCCTTTCTTAAGAAAGGGCGGTGTGGACCCACGCGCTCTGTATGGCAGAGACGTCACGAGAAACCTAAAATCCCATCTCGTAGTTGTTCTAAGAACTAAGAACTACGAACTAAGAACTGGCTTTTCGTCTCTCATGCTATACTACTCTCATGTCTCATCTTGATTCACTCAATCCCGCGCAACGTTCCGCAGCAGAGCACACAACTGGACCACTACTTATTATTGCAGGTGCTGGCGCGGGAAAAACAAAAACTCTCACACATCGCATTTTGAACCTCATCAAATCAGGTATCGCGCCTGAACATATTCTTGCAATCACCTTTACCAACAAAGCCGCGCGTGAAATGGCTGACCGTGTACGTGCGCTCCTTGCGACAGAAGCATCTGTTCGTCATGGCGCGAAAGCAGGAGAGCCGTTTGTCGCAACATTTCACTCTCTTGGCGCATATATCCTCCGCGCCGAGCATGAAGCCACAGGCAGAGGTACACACTTTTCCATACTGGATGATGATGATACAAACCGTCTTTTGAAACAGGCAATCATCGCACAACAACTTGACCCAAAACAATTTGAACCACGTCGACTCAAAAATGCCATCTCACGTGAAAAAGGCGAACTCCTCACCGCGGAAACGTATGCCGCACGCGTCGGTAATGAATATTTTCCTCGCATCGTCGCAGGTGTATGGAAAGAATACGAGCGACTTCTCGTACAAGAAAAAGCGTTTGACTTTGACGACCTTATTCTCCATACAACACTCCTTTTGTCTGAACGTCCTGATATCCGGGCCAAATATCAAGCGCGGTGGACACACATTCACATCGATGAATATCAGGATACGAATGTGGCGCAATACAAACTTTCCAAAATTCTCGGAGGCGACCAGCACAACATCTGCGTTGTGGGGGACACTGACCAAAGTATTTATGGTTGGCGTGGCGCGGATTTTCGCAATATGATGATATTTGAAGAAGATTATCCAGACGCAACCGTCGTGCTTCTTGAAGAAAACTATCGTTCTACTGAGCATATTCTCGCCGCTGCCAATGACATTATCAAAAAGAATAAAGTACGCAAAGACAAAACTCTTTTCACCAATAAAAAGGGGGGAGAGAAAATTTCTATTGTCTCAACTCTCGATGAAAGAGAAGAGGCACGCTTCATCGCAAAGACATGTCGCGACCTCATCACACAGGGTGTATCACCAAAAGACATTGCAATTCTCTATCGTGCCAACTTTCAATCACGCGCGCTCGAAGAAGGGCTTCTCGCGCGTGACATTCCGTATCAAGTGCTCGGCGTAAAATTTTTCAACCGCATGGAAGTCAAACATGTGCTTGCGTATATCCGTGCAGCACTGAATCCTGATGCGACTGCCGACATCGCGCGCATCTTGAACGTCCCCACGCGCGGGCTTGGCAAGACAACACTTGCCAAAGTGCTTGCGGGAGACGAAGCATCGTTGCCACCCGCGACAAAAGAGAAAGTCGCTTCTTTCCGCACAATACTTGCCGATATTGCCCGTGCGGCAGAAACCTACACGCCATCACTTCTCATTCGCTACACCATTAAACAAAGTGGACTTGAAGAAATGTTTCTCAAAGACCGTGAAGAAGGGGAGGAACGACTTGAAAACGCATACGAACTTGTCGCACTCGGCAGCAAATACGATACACTTCCCCTCGGTGAAGGTATCGCCACGCTTCTTTCCGATGCTGCGCTCGCATCCGATCAAGACTCGCTCGGCACGCATACAAAAAAACAAGTTGACGCGGTACGTCTCATGACGGTTCATGCATCCAAAGGACTTGAATTCCCGTATGTATTCATCACCGGTATGGAGCAGGACCTCTTCCCGCATCGAGGATTTGACGGTCCAGTCAGGAACCCTGAGCGCGAAGAGGAGGAGCGTCGGCTTTTTTATGTCGCGGTTACGCGGGCAGAGAAAAAAGTGTGGCTCAGTTATGCCCACATGCGTACAGTGTTTGGATCAAAAAACGTCAATACACCATCAGAGTTTCTCATGGACTTGGATGAAGCATATATTGAAACAGCAGAAGAAATAGGAGGAGACGAAGAAGATACAGAGCAACACGAGGGAGAGAGAATGATTGAGTATTTGTAAACGAGTTTTCAGTTTCAAGTTGAAAGTTTCAAGAAACTAAAAGAAAGAAAAAGGACGGTCCTCTTTTTTTGAGAAAAAGTGTGTAATATTATGTCTTTCGTCCCCATCCAGCAAAAGCTTCGGTAGTTATACTATCCTTGCAATAGTAGATAAATATGTGTACATTTCAATATAGGGTGTATTGAATAACTTAAAAAAGTAGCGATCATGCGGATAATAAAAGAAGAAGAAGCAGAGCTGGCGAAAAAATACCTGGCCATCGCAGCTGAAACTGCAAAACAGGCAACGTGTGCGCGGTCGCGATGCGGAGCAGTTATCGTTTCCGAAAGAGGTTGTATCATCGGCGAAGGGTTCAACAGTCCTCCCGGCGGTCTAAAGAGTCAGCGACGCTGTAGATGTGAAAAGAACGGCTACCACATAAAAGTGACGGATAAAACATGTTGTGTCCATGCGGAACAGCGCGCGATGATACAGGTGCTCAGAACACATCCCGAAAGTCTCGCTGGCTCAACGTTGTACTTTGTACGACTGGACGAAGACGGTAAGTTGCACTATTCAGGCGCGCCTTACTGCACGATATGCAGTAAAATGGCACTTGATATCGGCATCAAGTATTTTGTCCTCTGGCATAAAGAGGGGATAACAGTCTACGATACCGAAGAGTACAACGACAAATCGTATGCATACACCGATGCATACAGGATCATCTCTCTACAAACTACACGGCCTTGAGGTCGTGTTTTTATCTCTGGAGTTTCTCATCTATTTCTTTTATATGTTCTACCATTCCCTTAGGAATGAGAAAATACTTTGGTTCACTTGTTTCTGGATAGGGTTTACCGTCTGGACGTCTTATTGATTTCGGCTTACCGATAAGTATGTATTTATCTGTTTCTTTGAGTAAAACACCTGATGTCTCCATACAACTACACCCTGATGGAATATGTCCCAAATGATAAAAAGTAGCATCTTTCCATGTGACAGTAATATATTTCATAGTGTTTTCTCTAATCCGCATACGTAAGGACCAACGTCTCTCATGTGTGCAATTGTTGCTTTGGGAATAAAAAAACCATCAATTGGTTCAACAATTCCGTTCTCGCAGTACATATTAACTGCAACATGCACATACTCGTCCGTCTCTTCCACAAGAACCCCAACTGTATGTTGAGCAGGAGGAAAAACATCAACGGAAGATTCTTTGTCGGTATACCCAGCATCAAACCATTCAACAACTACAATACGTTGACTCATGCGTGCATTGTAACGAAACAAAAAGACACATGCAACGCACGAACTACAACACGCATTTCAAAAAAGATTGTCTAAAACGACAAAACGCCGTATAGTTTTGGTATTGAGAACATCTCATCCGTCCCTACACATGTCTGCGCATCCAGAACAACCACTCATCATTGTCATCCTTACCGCGCTTATTGGCGGTGTGTGGATTGGCACGCAATTTCCTACATTTGTTACCGCCTATCCAAACATATCCCTCTATCTTCTCATTGGGATATTTTTCCTCAGTTCGCTCACCATTGATATGCGCGCTGTTATCCATGCCCTACGCGATGCACGTACTGTTATTCCTGCCGTTGTCTTCACGCTCATACTTCTCCCATTCCTCGCGTATGTTGTAACCGCGCCCTTTGCCCCCGCGCTTGCAATATCATTTCTTCTTCTTACTGCAATGCCCGCGGGTATGACCGCGCCGCTTCTGTCAGAGCTCGCCGGAGGAGAAAAGCATACCGCTCTTGTTATCACCATCACCAGTTCACTACTGGCACCATTCACTGTTCCCTTTATGGTGTCTGTTATGGCAGGACATGTTGTGCATGTGGATGGGATGGCAATGTTTCTTCGTCTCGTCCAAGCGATTATTCTTCCTTTCTTCGTAGCACAAGGTATTCGTATATATGCTTTGCGTGGTATATCGAGCGTATCCCGTTTTTTCACACCCTTTTCTACCATACTTCTTGGTGGACTTATCGCATTTATTGTCGCCAAACGCCCTGATGAAATCGTATCACTAGTAACACGCGGGGAGTCCTTACCTGAGCTTCTCGCGATATGCGCGCTCTTTATCAGTGTTCATATTGTTGCGTATATCGTCTTTTTCAAAAAGGCACTTCCTGATCGCATTGCCCTTACTGTTTGCATGGCGTATGTAAACTTTACACTCGCCGTTGATCTCGCGGACAAATTCTTTGGTACGCGTCCTGATATTGTTCTTCCTGTCGTCCTTTCTGTCATTCCCTGGGCACTTCTCTTTATTCCGTTTCGTGTATTCACTCATCGCGCACGCGCCACACAGATACGTCGATAACTTTTTCCGAAAGGACAGTCCTCTTTTTTTGAGAAAAAATGTGTTGCAATATATTTATTTCTTCCTCATCATTATCATGACTATCAAAGCAAAAAAATCTCTTGGGCAAAACTTTCTCACTTCGGAGAAAGCGATTGCTGATATTGCTGCCGCAACATGCGCGGGAATAGGGGACACCATCCTTGAAATCGGGCCTGGTATGGGCGCGCTCACGCG
Source organism: Candidatus Yonathbacteria bacterium (assembly GCA_013334825.1). Classification (GTDB taxonomy): domain Bacteria; phylum Patescibacteriota; class Minisyncoccia; order Phycocordibacterales; family JACNGX01; genus JACNGX01. Next base: position 86,635 of record JAAXWR010000003.1, on the reverse strand, counting down.
CGCCCTCCTTGATACCGGCGCGCACGTTGTCGCTGTTGAAAAAGACGACCGTCTTATTCCAGAGCTCCAGACGCTCTTTGTGGACGATATTGCATCAGGACGTCTTACGCTCGTTCATGGTGACGCGCTCACTCTTGACCTTGCTACCTACAATCTTAACCCCGGCACCTACATCCTCGCCGCAAATATTCCGTATTACATCACAGGCCTCATCATTCGTCGATTTTTCTCGCGCGCACATCTTCCTAAACATGTAGTACTCCTTGTACAAAAAGAAGTTGCTCGCCGAGCAGTCGCGGGAAAAGGGGATGCAAGTATTCTTTCTATTGCCATTCAAACATATGGAACACCACATATCGCGCGTACCATTCCTCGTGGCATGTTCACTCCATCACCCACTGTTGATTCTGCTGTCCTTGTCGTCGAACATATGTCTGATCCGTTTACATCTAACGAGAACGAACGCGTGTACTTTGAGACAGTGAGAAAAGGATTCGCACATAAGCGTAAACTTCTTGCATCAAATCTCGGATGTGGACAAGACACCCTTCAAGCGTGTACCATAGAGAAGACGGCGCGTGCGGAAAATCTTTCCGTCGCCGACTGGCATGCACTATGCGCACATCCATCGGCACATTCATTTTGATTATTGTTGCCTCAATTGCAGCATCAACCATAGTTATATCGTCCCAAGCAGATGCCTACCCGGCCGAATTTTCCGCGTCTGTATCACTTTCTGGATACGAACGCACACTCGTTGCCATTAACGGAACTATCGTCACCGCTCATGTTGCTGATACTGAAGAAAAACGCCGTCAGGGACTATCGGGGACAAACACTCTTTCTCCACAAGAAGGCATGCTATTCGTTTTCCCAAAAGATGATCATCATTCATTTTGGATGAAAGACATGACATATCCTATTGATATTATTTGGTTTTCAGCAAAAAAACAAATTGTAGATATTGCATACACTGTTTCTCCAGAAACATACCCTGAGAGTTTTAGCCCACAAACAAATGCGCGCTATGCTCTTGAAGTTCCCGCCGGTTTCTCTTCTTCACACAATCTCTCTATAGGAGACATCGCGAGTTGGTGATTGTCTTTCACACTATTCTCATGCGTTTTTCTTTTTCACTTCTCCCTTTATATTCAGGGATATTTGCTATTATCGCGATTGCCGCTCCCTACGGATATGTCATGGCACCGTGTGTACTCGTACCACTTGTTTTATATGCACGAAACATACATCGCACACGTCGCATGGCATACCAAGGAGGGTTTTTGTCTGGTGTTATGGCGGGAGGTATTTCGACATTCTGGTTTTGGGGTGCGTACCCACTTAGTTGGGCAGGGTTTACATCTCCTCTCCTTGCTGGAATCGTCGTTGGAACAGCATGGATATTTTCTTCTCTAACCATTGGTATCTTTACGGGCATCTGGACGCTGTTCATGCGCTCACCCCACCACACACTCATTAAAGACGTCTTGTATGGGGCATCCGCATGGACACTACTTTCTTTTGTACGTTCATTTGCATATGCTGTCCTTTGGTGGGGAAAGGGAGCGTCAATCGGACCTTACTGGGATTTCGGAAATCTAGGTACATCTTTTGCTGACAGTAGCTTTCTCGTCTCTATTACTTCACTTGGGGGACCATATCTTTTTGAATTTATCATCGCAGGAAGTGCTGTAGCAATAACACATCTTATCTCGGCATATCCCAAGAGACATCTTGGCACAATGGCACAATCTGTAGGAATACTCATTCTTTTTCTTTTTATCACCCCAAGCATCGGGCACATCCTCCACCCACATGACACAGCGGAATCCATCTCTGCAACCGCAATCTCTCTGAACGAACCTTCCGTATTTGGTGCGACAAAGATAGACCATGCTCGCAAACAAACACGCGCGAAACAATATATCGATACTGCAATAACTTCTGGTATACGAACTAATATACTTATTCTTCCTGAAGACACTGGCCTTCTCGGCTCGCTTTCACTTGACGCACGCCGTCAAATTCTTGATCCTCTCGCACAATCTTCATCATTTCTTGCCACCGATTCAGAGACAAATCGTACAGAAGATGGCTCTCTCATACTCACCGCGCAATACATAGACGCAACAGGAACACTTGTGGGGCAAGGTCAAAAACGTTTTCTTGCACCGTTTGGCGAATATCTTCCTTATATTGTTACAACTTTTTCAAAAATCTTCGGGCAAGGGCACTGGGCTGATACGTTTACAACACGGCGTGGATATACCCATGGAACAGCGATTGAAAGTATCTCATCGAAAGGATTATTTTCATTAACTGTACTGTTCTGCTCCGAAACGACACCTATGTCACTTTATACAGAAGCATCCGATAACGGCACCACCGTCTTTGCAAACGCGGCGTCACATGGGGCATTTACTGGACATCCTCTTCTGGGGAAATATGTTCTACGAAAAGCAATCATTCATGCGGTAACACATGCACGTCCGTTCATACAGGCGGGGAACATGACACCTTCTTTTATTATTGATGGAAATGGACACATTGTTACATCTTCTCTTCGCGGTGAAACAGGTTTCATTTCAGGAAATATTTCTTTGAAAAAAGAACGTACTGTCGCCGACTATGCGCAAAACTGGATATTACTATGTGCAACAATTCTCCTGATTGGAAATGCCTATACCATCTATCGAAACACCACATAAGGGCGAGTAATACACACCGCCACTTTCTTGACAACACTTCTTTCTGTATAATTGATGCATATGCATCAGCCCATCTCTTCATACCTCCCGAGTAAACGCTTTATCGCGATTGTCGGTGTTATTATTATCTTTATAGGAATTGCGTACGGCATCACTCGCCTTGGGAATGTGCCTGAAAAAACACTCCCTCTTGCTTCGGCATATGTCCCAACAGATTACGATCCAAATGCCGACTATGATGATGACGGACTCTCAAACTGGGAAGAGGCCCTGTGGGGTACAAACCCTGAACAAGTCGACAGTGACGGAGACGGTACTCCCGATTCTATTGAGCTCCTCACGCAGCGCAACCCTCTCATTAATGCAGTAGATGATTCGCTTTCTATATATCCAGCAATCCCATCACTTGAAAGCACAGAGACTGGATATGGAAATCGTACCGAGTCAGTTGCTCAGGCATTCATGAGTCACTTGTACGCGTACGGTATGTCTGGAGACGATATTTCTGGAAAAGCAGATGTCCTCAATGACATTATTGCCAACGAAGCAGGAAACAATAAACTCGTAGATGCCTATACACGTGTCGATATTGCTGTCGGACCAGCAGATGTTGAAACTCTTCGTGCATATGGCAATATCTTTGGCACACAACTGTCGGCATATGAAGCATTGGGAGAACCTTACGAAATGACCATCATTAAAGAATCAATCATTGATGGCAATGGTACAAACATTGCTGGATTAGCACGTCTCGATAGATTTATTGTATTTTTTGAAGGTATGCGTAACACACTCTTGTCAACGCGTGTCCCTGAAAACCTGAAAGATGCCCATCTCGAACTCGTCAATGGTGTAAACAATATGAAGCGTGCACTTGTTATGATTCGCGATACTGAACACGACACATTAACTGGCGTCATTGGCATCTCTGAATATCGTACTGCGCTCGAACGTATTACTCGATCAACAGCAACATTCGCTGATGCTTGCGCGACATCTGATGTATCATTTTCTCCTGGAGAAGGAGGGTATATCTTTATGAGCCGTTAACCCGCGTATACATATTTCTATGACTTCACACCATTCGCACACATCAACAGGACAAAAAACAATCCTTGCATTTCTTCTTCTCGCCACCATTTCTATTGGTATACTCGGTGCACCACGAAAAGCACACGCTCTCTTTGGATTAGGAAATATCGCAGGGCTTCTCGGAGGCGGTGTAGGAGACCCTGTCATTGTCACACGAGATATCACTCGCGATCTCACTATTCTTCCCAAAGAAATGGGACTCGACTCTATCGCTTGGACAATTGCCAAGATGCTCGTTGGTGACATTATCATGGATCTGCAAAACTTTGTTAATCAAGGATTCTTTGGAGACCCTCTCATTGTGACCGACCCTGATGCATTTTTTGCAAAACTTTCTCGTGATGCAACGACCGCTTTTATGGGTGAAGTCTCTGAGGCCGACATTTATGAACCTATCAAACGCCAACTTCTTAAGCAACTTGCACAGTCATACACCCCCTACTCTGAACGTGCGCGAAGCACGATTGGAGACGTTCTTGTCAATCCAGAAGCATTCATGGAAGATTTTAAACAGGGAGGATGGACTGGATTTATGGCGCTCCTTGAACCTCAGAACAATATCTACGGACAATCATACATGGCTGCCGAAGAGCATTCCACTCGTGTAAATACTGCAGTATCGAACGTCAAAGATGAACTTGATCAAAGTGGTGGGCTTCTCTCACTTCCGGGAAAATGTCTTGAATACGCAGGCACCTACGATATTGCCACCAAGACACAAGACTCTGTCAGTATCGATTCATTTGACTATAGTGGCAATGCAGCAGCGGGAACAGGAGCAACTTGTATTAAGTGGGAACGTGTTACACCCGGACAATTTATTGCGAACACTCTCTCAGAAGCATTGGGGAGCCCGCTTCGTAGTCTTGAAAATGCTGATGAAATCGAAGAAATGCTTGCTACTCTCATCAATAATCTCGTGAGTAGCCTTCTCACACAGGGAATTACTGCAATTACAGGAAGCTCCGATGGTACCACTGATTCGTCATCAGGAAGTGTTTCGGAAACGATTTCAACCGACGATCGACTTATTGATATTCTCGAAGAGGAAATCACGGACGCGACACATCTCGATACAATTGAAAACAATGTTACCGTATCATCTTCACGCATAACAGAAACGATTACAGATATCGATACGCTTTTGTCCCAAGGAAACTTTGGTATACTCCAAGACGAAATACTTGCCAATCGTGAACTCCTTCTCTCGTATCGTTCTGAGCTCGTCACCCTAGGGAATAGGATGTCGGGATATACTACACTCATACAGGCAGTAAATGCACCCAACAATTATGTCTCTTCTTTGGAAACAATGCTTGAACGTGCGGAACAAGCAAATACACTCAAAGAGGTTATTGCCATTTATAAGAGCTATAACACCACAGTTGAACCAATTGACGTATACACACGCACAAAAGTGTTTGACACCGAAACAGCAATAACAAAGGACTCCAACCGTGTTACAGAGATTGCTGCTGCAGTAGATGCCCTTATGGCACGTTTGCAAGGAGGCACACTTTAATCACAAGGGGATTCTTCAAACTTATCCCTCCTCTTCATTTTGGGGAGGTGTCTCCCGATAATTCCTAAAAACGTCAAAAAGAACCTAGTCCGTGCATAGAGTGCAAGGATTAGGTTCTTTTATCAGATATACAGTTCTACACAGGAGAGGGTATTGACAAAAAAATATATATCGGTTATCATATAGGGTAGCAGTTACCCCTACAATTAAATAAACTTTTTAATAAATGTCCGTCTCTAAGACGGAAAGGAATAAAGATGAAAAAACTCATTTATTTTTTCTTCCTCGCTCTTCTTGTAGGATGCGGGAAAAGTGTATTAGTTCCGGAGGCGAGTGCCCCGGACTATATTGAGAGAGCAGTAAAGATTTCGGGGGAAACAACCCCGGAAGAATTTTCCGCTGCAAAAAAGAGGCTTCTCCAGCTCCCTTTTGAGGAGCAGGAGATACTTTCAAAAGAAATAGAGCGCATACGTTCTATTTTCTCCTACGCAAGTAGGGACATCTTCCTCTACGAGGAAGATGTCGCCTACGCGATGGATCACCTCAAAAAAATTGGGTACGTAAGTACCCCTGAGGAAGAAGAGTCTGCAGAAAAGATTGTCCGCGCAGTGGCGGCGGACGAACATTTTTCCTATGCAAACGTAAGGTATGCCGTGGTAGTCCACGGATACTTTATGAGAGGGGAGTTGCGGGAAAAATATTACTAACAACCGCGGGGAAACCCGCGGTTTTTGCTTTTTGATATGCGCTCTAAAAATACTCGCGATTTTTCTACCAAGCTCTACACATTATTCTTGTTTTTTTTTGGTATATAATTTGTTATACTATATTCGTGTCTTATTGTTTTACAGCATCTTCTTTCTCCAAGAGGTTACCTGTTTTCGTTGTGGCTTTTTTGTTTACTGTAATATCTTTATTCAACCTATATCCTACTGATGTATATGCAGCAGGAACAGTAAATCCACACGCAGTTACGCCAAGTGGTACAGAAGAGAGTGCTGCTGAAGAATCAATACAAGCACAACAAAATAATGCCACCCCATTTACATGCGATATGTGGCACCTCGTTCCTGGTTGTATAGGAGCAGGAGCATTTGCAATTATGACAGTCTCTGGATATGTGCTCACCGCTACGGGAATGATTTTTGATATTTTAATGGCGTTTGGACTTGATAAGAACATTATGGACGCCGATTTTGTACGTCTTGCATGGGTTGGTATACGCGACCTTACGAATATCCTTTTTATCTTTATTTTGATATATGTGGCAATTGCGACCATTCTTGACATTGGCAAACATACTGCAAAAAGCACCCTTCACAAAATCATCATCGCGGCGCTTCTTATCAACTTCAGTTTATTTATTTCACGCGCCATTATTGATGCGGGGAATATCACCGCACTCTTTTTCTATGACGCAATAAAGGTCAACGATCAAGAGAACCTTTCTGAAGATGTTCGCACAGCAACAAAGCTTGCAAATACAAGCACGGAGATAAAAGGAGTCTCATCTGCGATAGTCAGCGTCATGGAGCCACAAAAAATACTTAAAGATACTAGACTGGACGCAGATACAGATACCAATGCATGGAAACTCATCTTTCTTTATGTCGCCTCCACTGCTATGCTTCTTTTTGCCGCATGGATATTTTTCACAACTGCATTTCTCTTTCTCTCTCGTATTGCAATTCTTTGGATTATCATGGCAATGTCTCCTATTATGGTCGCGGGATCATTTCTCCCTGGCCCACTCCAGACACATGCAAAAACTCTTTGGAAGGAATTGATCGGAAAATCATTTTGTATTACGATTTTTATGTTCTTTGTCTGGCTTGCTATACTGTTTGCCAATCCTGCGAACTCTGGAGATCTTTTCCTTAGCGCTGGGGGAGAAGGACTCAACTTCATGGAATTCATCGTCGTCCTCGCGCTCAAATTTGGCGTCATTCTCACCATTCTTCAATATGGTAAAAACCTCACCAAGAAACAATGCGACTCCATTGGTGGTATCTCACTTGATATTGGCAAGAAACTCGCAGGTGCGGCTGGTATAGCAGGTGGACTCGCTCTGGGAGGAATTGGTGGCGCAGCATTGAGAAACATTGTTGGCGGAGGCGCCATGCGCTCACTCAATACTGTAGGGACTGATGGTATGACAAGAAGCCAACGGCTTGCATCTGGTAACGTAGTACAGCGTATGGCTCTCCGTGGACTGGAAGGAGCACAGGGATCAAGTTTCGATATCCGTCGCACAAAAGCAGGTGGAAAAGCAGGCATGAATAAAGGCTTGGCAGCATGGGGCGTCAAACAAGGTGAAGGTGGATTTGGAGGAAAGGTAGACCGAAAAGAAAAATATTTCAATTCTCTTACTACTAAACTAGGTAAGGTCGATGACAAGGACCCCGCAAAAGCTGCTGCGGCAAAAGCTGCACTCGAACGTTTTGTTGAACAACAAGACAAAAAAACTGGCTCTTGGTATGTCAATAACGCAATTCAAGCCGGCTCAATGTATCATGATACATTGAAACGCATCGCTTCTGGCAATCCTGCACCAGCAGGAGTAACCCTCTCAAAAGAAGATGCTGCGAAGAATCTTGCTTCTTATGAAAAACAAATTGCATCCGAAACTCGTGATACTATAGCAAAAGGATTCGGAGGATCTGCCACTAATACTGGAAGAGCAAGAGCCGCTCAAAAAGCAATGGAACAAATTGAAAAATCCGAAAAGAAAATAATCGAAGACACTAAAAAAGATATTCGTCAAAGAGAAAATGAAGTTACCTACAAAAACAAGAGTGGAGAATTCTACACAAAAATGAAAGAACATACGGGCATCTCTGTTGAAGACCCTCTCGTAACTGGAAAACTGGAAACACAAAAAGAAACAGAAAAGCGTATTGAGGCTTTGGCAGGGTATGAAAAACATCTCGACGAACATATTAACGAATTGAATGCCCAAATTAAGATAGTAGGAGAACAATTGAAAAAAGAGCCGAACAATAATCTTCGTCAAATTCAATTCAACACAACAAACAAAGAACTTCAAGAATATCTTTCCCAAAAACAAATTTCTAAAGAACTACGCTCTTTAGGAGATAGGCTTCACGGGCAAAAAAATCGTTCAGATAACACACCTCAACCCTCTAGTGGAGATGGAGGAACAAAAAAATAATTACATAGACACCCTCACATTCACACTTTAACACTATCATGATACCAAAACGTACATACACTGAAGAAGAACTCTCGGCACGCTTCGAAGCGATGCCCAACGACATTAAGGCAGTCCTTGCATCTGCCGATATTGGGCATGCTCTTGAACGTATCGGACAGCGTAATAGTCTTCATCTCGATCAAATAGGGGAACTCAGCATCCGCACAACACTTGTGATGCTCGGGCTTGAACCACGTGCGGGCTACGCGCAAACACTCATGGATACACTTGGTATTACAGAGGAACACGCACGTCTTATTATTGAGGATATCAATCGTGAGATATTTAACCCTGTTCGTACGTCACTCGAACAAATACACCATACTGAGTCTGAGTCTCGTTACACTAAAGAACAAGCAGATGATGAAGAAATAAACATGCCTTCACGAGAAGAACTTTTGAAAGAGATTGAACAACCGAGTAAAACACAACAAATCATGTCCACGTCGGCGTCTCCCATAAAAAATGAAGATCCCGTACCCGTTCATGTTATACACGAGACACCTTCTGCCACATCAGAAGAAGGGGTTTCCCTTCCTCCTTCTGTTTTGAAACCCGGGGAAGATACCACTTCTGATCTCCCTATGATCCCTCCAGAAACAGACGTCGCCATTACTCCCACCACACTTCCGTCTATCTTGGAACAAAAACTTTCTCACACGGTAAGTATTCCTCCCACACAACAAACAGAAAAAGAGCGCCCTGTCTTTCCTCCTAAGCCAACAAATGACCCGTATCGTGAATCGTTCACCTCGTAGTAAACGCATAAGACTCTCATGCAATTTCAAACTCCCCAATTTATTGAGGTCGAAGACAAAATCTTTGGACCTCTCACGTTTAAACAATTCCTCTATCTCGCTGGGGGAGCAGGAATTTCTTTTGTTCTCTATCGTTCATTACCGTTTTTCTTTGCCGCACTTCTCATTCTTCCTCTTGGAGGACTCTCTGTTGCTCTTGCCTTTCTCCGTATCAATGACCGTCCTTTTATTGAAGTGTTAGAAGCCGCATTCAACTACGCGCTCGGTAGCAAGCTCTACATTTGGAAGCAAGAGTGGAAGAAACCAACAACACCAAAAAAGGAAATCGTCCCCACATCCAGTGCTTCACTCCCCACTGTTCATGTTCCCACACTGTCTCAAAGTAAACTCAAAGACATGGCATGGAGTCTCGATATACAAAAAAACATTCGTTGATCCTACCTAACAACCCTTATGCCTAAACCCCAACCCTCACAACAATTCGTTCCTATCAAAGAAATCCGTGACGGCATTGCCGTGATGGAAGACGGTTCTCTCAAAATGGTTCTTATGGCGTCATCTATCAATATGTCGCTCAAATCACCCGATGAACAACAGTCTGTCTTGGTCCAATTCCAAAACTTTCTCAATTCATTAGATTTTTCTCTTCAAATATACACTCAATCCCGTCGCTATGATGTTCGCCCCTACATTGCGCTTCTTGAAAGTCGAGAGCGTGAGCAGACAAACGATCTCGCAAAAATACAAATTCGCGAATATATACAATTCATCAAAACATTTACTGAACAAACAAATATCATGACAAAAAATTTCTTTATTGTTGTCCCTTATACACCTTCTATTATTGAGACAAAAACAGGCCCTTTTTCTTCTTTATTTGGGAAAACATCTTCAGCGACAACAACAAAGGATGGGGATGCTTTTTCTGTAAATCGTTCTCAGCTCGAGCAGCGTATGTACATCGTACAACAAGGGCTTGTGCGTGCAGGCGTTCGCACAACACCTCTCGGCACCGAAGAGCTTGTGGAACTCTTTTACCGCATGTTTAACCCCGGTGAACAAGATAAACCTATCAAGGTTTAATCCTCTTTGTGATACACTATACATACTATGTCGATTCTTGAAACACTTGGCCTCAAAAAACAAGACCCCCTTCCAGAAATTACTCCTATTCTCCCGGAGGAAATTTATGCATCCGCCGTCCTTGAACTTAAAGATGTTATTGCGCCCTCTGCACTCAAAATCACTCCTCGCGAACTCAACTTGGGTGATCGCATTGCGCGCACGTTTTTTGTTATTTCTTATCCACGCTACTTAGCAGATAGTTGGTTTTCTCCCATCATCAACCTTGATGCTGTATTTGATGTATCGATTTACATTCACCCCGTTGATACTGCCGATATTTTAAGGAAGTTCCAAAAAAAGGTCGCCGAAGTAGAAAGTCAAATTTCTATGCGTGAAGAGAAAGGAATGGTTCGAGACCCTAAACTTGCTGCGGCATATTCAAACCTAGAAGTGCTCCGTGACCAGCTTCAACAAGCACAGGAGCGCCTTTTTGATGTGGGGCTTTATATCACTATTTACGGGAATACAATGGAAGAACTTGATCGAGTTGAGTCGGAGATAAAATCAATGCTCGAGTCAAAACTCATCTATCTCAAACCTGCCCTCTTCCGCCAAGAAGAAGGCTTCAAAAGTGTCATCCCTGCTTCCACAGACCTTCTTGGTGTTCATTCAAAACTCAACTCATCACCTCTGTCGAGTGTATTTCCCTTTATTTCGTTCAATCTCACTTCTGATCGCGGTATTTTATATGGTATCAATCGACATAATTACAGTTTAGTATTGTTCGACCGTTTCTCAATGGAAAATTATAATTCGGTCACGTTTGCGACGTCAGGAGCAGGAAAATCATTTGCAACAAAACTTGAAATTCTTCGCACACTCATGTTTGATACAGACGTTATCGTCATCGACCCAGAACGCGAATACGAATTTATGGCCGAGGCAGCAGGAGGACGTTATTTCAACATTTCTCTCACATCTCCTCATCATATCAACCCTTTTGACCTTCCTCTTCCCGCGGAAGGGGAGACAACTGCGGATGTTCTTCGTACAAACACCATTGCATTGGTTGGACTTTTTCGCATTATGTTAAGCGGACTCTCTCCCGAAGAAGACTCGCTTATTGATCGCGCTATCACTGAAACATACGCTCTCAAGGATATTACGGCTGAGTCGGACTTATCTCGAGCAGTTCCACCACTTTTATCTGACTTTGAAATGGTCCTTTCGGGAATGGAGGGGAGTGAATCACTGGTAAACCGTCTTTCAAAATTCACACGTGGCACATGGTCTGAATTCATCAACCGTCCTACGAATGTAAACATCAACAAAAAGTTTATCGTTTTTTCTGTTCGTGACATGGAAGACGAACTAAAAACGGTAGCAATGCATATCGTTACCCATTATATTTGGAATGCAGTGCGTAAAGATTTAAAAAAACGTCTCCTTGTTATTGATGAGGCCTGGTGGATGATGAAGTCGGAAGACACCGCATCATTCCTTTTTGGCATGACAAAACGTGGTCGTAAGTATTTTCTTGGTGTATCCACCATCACACAAGACGTCTCAGATTTCCTTCGTTCCCCGTACGGGCTTCCTATTATCACCAACTCTGCCATTCAAATGCTTTTGAAGCAGTCTCCCACGTCTATCGATATGGTTCAAAAGACATTTAATCTCACCGATGAGGAGAAGTATCTCCTTCTTGAATCAGACGTAGGGGAGGGCATCTTTTTTGCAGGTTTAAAACACGTCGCAATCAAAATCCTTGCCTCATACACCGAAGAACAAATTATCACTTCAGACCCCTCTCAAGTGCTTCAAATACGTGAGGCGAAGAAAGAATTGGCAGAAGAAGAGAAGAATCATGGAGGTATAAACATCGCAGGTATCGCAAATATCACATAATACGTGATATACTAGATTACATGCTATCATTCCGCACACATACTATATTGGTGCGTGACACCGTCATACACACACTTTTGACCATTGTCTTTTTGTGTGTATCATTTTTTCCTCACACAACACATGCACTCGAATCATTTGTGTCAATTCGTGTATCTCCCGCATACCCATCAGTTGGTGAACAAGTGTCCATCACTTTAAGTAGTTATAGTGTCGACCTTCCTGGGGCATCTATTCTTTGGTATGTTAACGGATCGCAACGAGCGTCGGGTATTGGCATGACCAGCCTCTCCCTACCTGCGGGACAAGCAGGGAAGACGACCTCTATCCGTGCGGTTATTTCTGCAAACGGAGAGACGATTCAAAAGACGATAAGTTTCGTCCCCGGAGGTGTCGATTTGATTTGGGAAGCAACTGATTCTTATACACCACCACTCTACAAAGGTAAAGCACTCCCTGCATCGAGCGCTTTGGTGCATGTTGTTGCAATCCCCAACATTGTTGGTTCATCAGGAAAAACTGTTGCTCCAGAAAATCTTGTCTATACATGGACACTTAATGGGTTTAAGCGTGACGTTACTTCACAATCAGGATACGGAAAGCAAACTCTTTCTCTTATGAAAAATGTTCTCCTATCTACGGAAAGTGTTGGTGTAGAAATATCCTCACGCGACGGGTCTCTCGGAGCCGGCGCAACAGTTTCTATCCCCCAAACAGACCCTGAGATACTTTTCTATGAACAACGACCCCTCCAAGGTCCATGGTATGGGAGAGCACTTATCGACACAGTCACGCTACTATCAAACGAGCTCTCTTTGATTGCTGAACCATATTATTTCTCGACAAAAACAGGTACCCCGCACAATCTTGGGTTTGCATGGTCTATGAATGGGTCATCCATATCTTCTGATTGGAATAATCCCCATATGATTATATTTGGTGTTCCCGAAGGGACATCAGGAAAAGCAACAGTGTCACTTGCGACCACAAACCCATCAAAACTTCTTCAAGACGCCAAAACATCACTTTCCGTGATATTTGGAAATACAGAGTCTTCTTCATGGTTCAAATAATGTACACACATTAAATTATTGGTATACTTTTTTCTTTCATGAAAAAACAAACACTCATTATCATCACCGCTCTTGTACTCGTTATTATACTCATATTGGGCATTGTATTTTTTGTTGTATCAAAAAGTACAACTACAGGAAGTGTCTTTCCATCTTCATTTTCATCTCTTTTTGGCGATGATGGGGGGATACTGGGTGATCTCTTTGGATTAGATGATACACAAGAAACAACTTCGAATGAAGAAAACTCTACTATCCCTCCTGGAACTCTTCCTGCACTTCGACAATTGTATCCATACCCGATTTCTGGTATGAAACTTCTTTCAAAAGAAACAACGGATGAAAGTGGAAATAAGACACGTGAGTTATTTGTTCGCATCATGGAACGTTCCACAGGTAACATATACGATATTTCCGTCGCATCCAATAAAGCAACACGAATCACCAACACAACATATGCGGAAACCCAAGAATCATTCTTCTCACAAGATGGCACCCATGTCATTTCTCGATCAATTGCTGAAAACGGATCAACAGTAACTACTACAGCATTCGATATCATCCTCGGCGGGGAAGATGTCACAGGGACAGACATTGATGAAAGTATCGGCTCCTTAAAAGAACGCTTCAGCAAGACAAATGTAACTTCTCTTTCTGTTTCACCCGAAGGAACACGTATATTTACTGTTTCAGACAAGAGCGCTGGTAGTTCCCACGATCGTTTCTCATTTACAGATGAATCAGCAAAACAACTTCTCTCGTCACCGTTATCTGAATGGATTTCAGAATGGACAAAAAGCGACACAGTCTATCTCACCACAAAACCTTCGGCGGGAGTTCCTGGATACGCCTATACGCTTGATGCAAACACAGGTAGCTCACTTACAAAACTAGCTGGCGGTATTCCTGGTATGACGCTTCATATGTCATCGAAAAAGAACCTTGGACTTATCGGATCAGGGTCAAGGTCATCACTGACACTCAGTCTCCTAAAAGACGACGGCATTACATCACTTCCTCTCAGTACACTCCCCGAAAAATGTTCGTGGAATGATACAGATACTGGAATATATTGCGGAGTTCCTTCCTATATCCCTTCTGCTTCATATCCTGACGCATGGTACAAGGGGACAGTGTCGTTTGAAGATAATATTTGGTATATGAATGAGAATACAGGAGAATTACTTTTTCTGGCTTCTCCGTCCGACTATGGACTTCCTTCATTAGATATTATAAACCCAGAAATCGACACCGAGGAACATCGTTTGATTTTCATGAATAAAAACGATATGACCCCTTGGATTCTTGAACTTGATTTTTGATACTGAGACAAAACACATTAAAAAACACCCTTCTGGGTGTTTTTTAATCCAACATATTCCAGATATATATCAAAAACTCATATCGCTTCGTTTCTCAGGAGAGTACTTTACCACAATGTGTCGCTCATGACCTCTTCCCACTGATTCGGTTGTTACATCTGCCATATCTGCAATTGCCGCGTGAATAATCATACGCGCATATCCATCCATCGGTTCAAGTTCAGAATCCGCCGCAAGTGAACGAACACGATCTACTATCATACGTGCCTGACGACGCAACGACTCATTTCTCTCCTCTTGATACCCATTCACATCGATACCAAACCTGCCATACGTGCCCGTCTCTTGTTCAACAATACGCTTCACAATATGATTGAGTGCCGCAAGATTTGCACCGTCACGACCAATAAGTTGTCTCCCATCGTTTGTATGTATTGCATACACAACCCCCGTTTCGTCAGACATCATAGAAACAGACGCTTCGGTATATCCCATAACTGAAAGAAGTTCTTCAATGATTGTGGTGACAGGACGTTCCATAGAGTTATACGGTGACACTTTTTGAAATTTTTCGATTCACAAAAAGCTCATGAATAATAGTAAACACGTTCCCCGTAACCCAATACAGTGCTACTGCCGCTGAAACGGAGTATGCAAATACAGTAATCATAATAGGGAAGAAATACCGCATTTGGAACTTCATATTTTGCGCCAAATCATCCTTAAATGACCCCGTGCTTTTTAGTGTCATTTTTACTCCAGGCATGGCAATCGCGGACTGAATATATTGAGTGACTCCCGCAAGAAGTGCGAGTATGATACTTTTCCCTGTCATATCAAGTACACCAAGGAAATGTGTTTGCACGAGTGCGGGGAAGGGAGTAAATGGATATAACAGTCCAGTATCGGCAATAGAAGAAAGTGCCACATATGCCCCATGCAACACAGACGTGTCAGCATGAATGTCCTTAAACACCCAAAAAAGACCGAGGATAACTGGCAACTGAATAAAAAGGGTCAGACATCCTGTCGCGGGGTTGAGACCATGTTCTTTATATAACGCCATCATTTTTCGCGCTTGCGCTTCCTGATCATCTTTATGATCTTCTTTTATTTTATTGAGTACCGGCTCAAGTTCTCGCATTTTAGCTTGTGTTTTTGACGACGCATGTGTCAGAGGAAAAAGGACCAGACGAACAATAATCGTAAGGAGAATGATAGCAATACCAATATCCGCCCACGGGGAAAGAGAAGTGAGGAAAACGAGAGCGTTGAAAAGAGGAATATAGATAACGGACTCGAAAAAACCTACCATATTTCCGTATTGTACGCCTTTTTCCTTGTTTGAGCAAGGAAAAAGGCGTTACGGCATATCGACCGACAGGGGAGTACCTTTACGACACTTGCCAATACGCTGTATTCCTTTGACAATCCCTTTTCGTACACCATATTTCTCAATAGCAAGGATCATATATTCCGAACACGTTGGGTAAAACACGCAGGTTATCCGTGGTTGAATAGCACCTATTTTTACAAGAATATTTTTGTCCGGTGAAAGAAAGAATTGATATACCCTGACAAGCCACACGATTATATTTTTATGTATGTTTTTTAAGAAAGACATAGTAATCCCGCTTGTTTGAGAAGAATAGTAACGTCCGCGAAGATAATGTGATAGGGAATATCAGAAGAAATACCTTTTTTGAGAGAGAATATACATCTATATCCTTGTTTTATACGACCCCTAAACATTCCAATTGCTTCATATATACGACGTCGCATCTTATTGCGTGTAGGAGCATTTTTCCCTTTTTTTGAGACAAGAACAGCAAATTTCGATGGTTTTTTATCATGACAAGGAGATATTGCAAGTGTAAGTCGTTCAGTATGAAATACCTGTAATCCTTTTTGTGGTAGGGGAATATCATGACTGGTAAGTCTGAGATGTTTGGAAAGCATTCCTCCATCATAAACAAATAACACAACCTTGAAAAGGTTGTGTTATTTGTTTTTTTATTTATATATTACACGGAAAGCTTTGCGCGCCCTTTACGGCGGCGGTTTTTAAGGATTGCGCGTCCTGAAGGTGTTTCAGAACGAACAAGAAAACCATGTGTGGTCGCACGCTTTCTTTTGCTTGGTTTATATGTTTGCGACATAGTTGCATTACTATACACCATAGTATGAAAAAAGCAACATATTCCAATACGAAAGGATTTATGTGTTATTTATCATTTATATGTTTATATGTATATGTTTCTCGAGTTTTTATTCATATAATTATTTATCCACACCTTATCAACAGACTTTTCCCATGTTCGCAAGTTTCCACTTCCTATCCACCCGTATATAATTACATGCACGTTCGTAACGATTATCAATCAAATCAATCCTCATCTTCATTATGTCGGATCAAACTCAACTTTGGAATAGTGTACTCTCCGATATGGAAGCAAACCTCTCGCGTGCAAATTTTAGTACGTGGTTTCGAAACACTTATATTGCGAGACAAGAAGAAGGTGTGATCACAGTCGCTGTTCCTAATGAATTTGTGAAGGAATGGCTTTCCACAAAATTCCATAAAATGATACTCAAATCATTACGTGAATTATCTGATGGAGTACGTGGCGTAGAATACATCATTCATAAAGGTGAGAAAAAATCATCCCCTGATATTCCTCATACAAAAACAATGTGTTCTTCTGAGGAACTTCCTTTGTCAGATTTATACATTGATAAACAAAGTAATCTCAATCCAAAATATACATTTGATTCATTTATTGTTGGATCGTTCAACACACTCGCATATGCAGCATCTCAAGCAATTATCAAAAAACCTGGTATTGTATATAACCCATTCTTTGTGTATGGAGGAACAGGAGTAGGGAAGACACACCTCATACAAGCAATTGGTAATTATCTCAAAAAAGATATGGGGAAAAATGTTATGTATCTCACATCAGAAAAATTCCTTGTTGAGTATATTTCTTCCCTTCAAAATGACACAGTGAATGTGTTTAAAGAAAAATATCGCACATATGATGTTCTGATTATGGATGATATTCAATTTCTTTCTAATAAAGAAAAAACCCAAGAAGAATTATTCCATGTATTTAACACCTTATATGATGCGAATAAACAAATTGTTTTTTCATCTGATATGCATCCAAATTTCATTCCTGGACTTGAGGCACGTCTCAAATCACGTTTTAATGCAGGAATGATTGTGGATATCAGTCAACCTGAATTTGAAGCACGTACGTCTATTTTTTCTATGAAAGCACAAGAAAAAGGACTTCTTCTTGATCCTCAAGCAATTGAATATCTTGCCATGACAGTTGAAGGAAATATTAGAGAATTAGAAGGAGTATTAAATACTGTATCTTGTCACGCACAAATAAAAAACAATATCATCACACTTGACGATATTAAAGCTATTGTTCGCGGAACAAATAAACCAAAAAGTATTATTTCCTTTAAGGATGTCACAAAAATAGTTGCTGGTTTCTATAGTATTGAAGAAAAAGATATTTATGAAAAAACACGAAGAAAAGAGGTGGTAAAACCAAGACAAGTCGTCATGTATTTATTACGTGAAGATTATAATGCATCATATCCACTTATTGGAAAAAAATTAGGGGGACGTGACCACACAACAGTTATGCATTCGTATGAAAAAATGAGAAATGATTTATCAAATGATGATATATTACGAAATGAAGTTGATCAAATACGCGCTCTTCTGTAGAAAACTCTGTGGATATTATGTGAAATAATAAAGGATAATGGTATATAAAAGATGTTAAGAATATGTGTATACCAATTATTTTCTTTATACACGTAGTAATGTATGTATAATTTGTGTAGACTCATTTACACTCCTGTTGATGAAATAGTATTGGTATTACGTAACATATTTGTGTTATCCACTTATACACGTATATAATAGTAATAATATATATCTATATATTATAAACATAACTTTTCCACATTATGACAACTGTACAAAAAACAGTAAGTGAATTTTCAGCATCATGTTCTCGTGAAATGTTTGCATCAATGGTAACAAAAGCAGAAAAAATGACAGGAAAAAGTCTCTCCCTTCCCATCCTTTCAAATATGTTAGTTGAGGTAAAGAATAAAATGCTCGTATTACGAGCCACAAATCTTGATATTGGTATAGAAGTAGCTATTCCTGCAAAAACAGAAGGTGAAGGTATTGTTGCTATTCCTGCACATATCATCAATGGTCTTTTAAGTACATTTGGAAATACTGTTAAAACAGTCGAAATTACCTCACAGAATGGGCATATAATTATTTCTGGTGGGGAAGTCACTACAACTATCAAAGGAGCTCCTACAGAGGAGTTTCCGACCCTTCCTGTAGTGTCTGATGGGTATACATTCTCTCTTGAGTCAAAAAAATTAGTAATTGGTTTAAAATCTGTCGTATATGCTTCTTCTGTATCAGATATAAAACCAGAACTCGCAAGTGTATATATATATCCAGAAAATGACACCATTGTATTTGTAGCCACAGATTCATTTCGCCTTGCTGAGAAAAAAGTAAAAGAAAAAAATATTCGTGATTGGGGAGGAATCCTTATTCCTTTTAAAAATGCTCAAGAGCTGATAAAAGTGTTTGATGGAATAGATGACACACTTGATATTCGTTTTAATGATCATCAAATTGTTATTGAAAAAGAAGGTGTATATGTAACATCACGCATTATTAATGGGACATTTCCTGATTATAAACAAATTATTCCTAAAGAACACACCACACAAGTTATTGTGCTAAAAGAAGATCTTATAAATGCCCTTAAAGTGAGTACTATTGTTGCGAACACATTTCGTCAAACAATCTTTTCAATAAATCCAAAAGAAAAAAGATTTATTATTGAAACAAAAAATTCAGACATTGGTACTAGTATTGTTCCAATACAAGCATCATTGTCTGGAGAAGAAATTGATATTAGTGTTAATTATAAATATATTACAGATGCATTTCAAGCAATTTCAACAGATAGTTTACAAATGTCGTTTTTTGGAAAAGGACGACCTATCATTATCACACCAATTGGAGATGTTTCATTTATGTATTTAGTGATGCCAATGAATCGTTAAAAACATATCAATTATGTTTTCCATTAATTCTTTTCTTGAACGATTTACTCAGTTTGTTCCTGACACACACAGTGTCAAAAAAACATGTAGTGTATCTATATCATCAATATGCCATATATCAATTTCAGAAGATGTTATTTCATATAAACAAGGAACTATTTTTCTCTCTTGTCGTTCGACAATAAAAAATGAGATACTTCTTCATAAAAAGGAAGTATTAGAAGATATACAAAAAAATATACCCCATATACATATTGAACGTATTATATAAAAAACACACATCATAATTATAAAGATGTGTGTTTTTTATATATATTATTCAGTAATATGGATTGGTAGTGTTGCCTCATTTTTATTGTATAACATATCATATGCGACAACAGATAGTGTGTGATCTCCTGTTTGTTTTCCCTGTTCCACAAGTTCAGGAATAAAAGAGAATAGGAAGGGTTGTGTATGTACCGAACCAATAAGTGTATCATCAAGGAAGAAATCAGCACGTGAAAGTGAGGTAGCACTTGAAAGAGAGATTGTTATTCGTTCACTTTTTCCAAATATTTCATTTCGTCTCGGTTCTGTTATGGTGATTGAGGGTTTACTTGCTGTTGTATGAATAGTGTCATAGTAAGATGGTTTTCCTGAATTATCACCATCACGATATCCTTGTTGCGCTGCCCAAATACGGACAGGATATTCCCATAATGTAAACTGTGGGTCGTTTGCTGGATTATCTGTTCGCATATGTGTTGGATTATCTTTATCAACCCAATATAATAATGAATGAACATTTGTAATTGCACGTTCTTCGACTGTTTCTTTAGGAGTAAATTCTGTTGCAAGCCCACCGCTTATTGTATCAACAACATATGTCACACCACCTTTCCAAATACCACGAATAATTGGTGGTAGATCGGGAGATGTTTCTGGTGCCGGATTAAAGTTTTCTGCTGGATATGTCGCAAGGACCGTTTGCATAAACTCATTCCAAAGTGGTGCGATGATATATCCAGCAACTTTCTTTTCCATTGGTGAGTTGTCATTATTTCCGGCCCATGCACCAACTGCAAGTTGTGGAATATACCCCATAATCCACGCATCGCGATAATCGTTTGTAGTACCTGTTTTAACCGCAACATCTCGATCAGGAAAATTGAGATATGAATTGTCACCAAACGCTGGAGCACGAGCAATATTATCTGATAACACATCAGAAATCATACGTGCAACACCGCTATCAAGAACTGAGGATTCTATTGGTTTATATTCTTCGAGTATTGTTCCATCTTGTTCTTCAACACGAAGTATGCCAGTAGGAGGAAGGCGAACACCTTCATGTGCAAATACACCGTATGCACTCGTCATATCAAGGAGAGATACTTCTCCACCACCAAGAACGAGTGTGAGTCCATATCTATTTTTGTCTTTTAGACCGTTAATACCCATTTTTTTTGCTACATCAAGGGCATTATTAATACCAGTGAGGTAGAGTACTTTTACAGCAGGAATATTGAGTGACTGTGCAAGCGCTTCGCGGAGTGTGACAGGTCCACGATATGTTCCATCATAATTAACAGGACTATAACAATCATCAGTTGTCGCACCTTCAGAAATAGGTGTCCCATTAGGAGAACAACGTGTGTCAAATATTGTAGGAAGGTCAAACACAACAGTATCAGGAGTGTATCCTTTCATAAATGCAGCCGCATACACAAAAGGTTTGAATGCTGATCCTGGTTGGCGGTTTGTATCAAGAGTTACGTTGAAGTTTCCATCAATTGTTTTATCGAAGTAATCACGTGAGCCAACCATTGTAATGATTTGTCCTGTATTTGGATCAATTGCGACCAGTCCTGCATTTTCCGCGTTGAAATTTGTCTCATTCGCGAGTGCGTGTCGTTTAACAATTTCTTGTGCTTTCTCTTGAAGTTTCCAATCGAGAGTTGTAATTATCTTCAGTCCATCTTCTTCGAGGGCTGCTGAACCATATGTTTCTTCTATGTACGATCTGATATAAAAAACGAAATGTGGTGCGCGCATACCGAACTGGCTTTGTGGTTGAAAAACAACTTCTTCAGCAAGTGCTTGTGTGTAGGTAGAATCATCGATAACACCAAGTTCTTTCATGCGTGAAAGAACAAGTCGTTGGCGAGTTTTAAGTTTATCCACATTATTTCCATAGGGAGAATAGCGCGTAGGTGCTTGAGGAATAGCGGCAATATATGCAGCCTCCGCAAGTGTTACGTTAGATGCATCTTTTCCAAAAAACTCTCGTGTTGCTTCTTGTACACCGTAAATATTTCCTCCGTACGGTGATTCATTGAGGTAGAGTGTCAATATTTCTTCTTTTGTCATGATTTGTTCAAGACGAACTGCCAGAACCCATTCTTTGACTTTACGAGAGATTGTCTTTTCTTGTGTAAGCATTGTGTTTTTTACTGCTTGTTGGGTTATTGTTGATCCACCTTGAGAAAAATCCATAGAAAGGATATTTACAATAAGCGCACGTAAAAATGCGAGCGGACGAACGCCGTGATGATTATAAAATTCACTATCTTCTATGGAGATAGTTGCTTGTTTAATAAAAGGGGAAATTGAATCTCCGGGCACCACAGTACGACGAATGTCCTCATGAATATCATAAAGAAGAATTTCACCTGTGCGGTCATATATTTTTGTTGATTGGGCGATTTTTCGTTCAATAAATGAATCAAAATCAGGCATAGGCATAAGACTTGCCCAAATGATAAGTGCGCTTATTGAAAAAAAAGCAAGACCTCCTAATATACTGAGAACAGGGAGGAGATTTTTCCAACGCTTTTTAATATCACTTTTTTTGAGATGTGTGTTGAATGGGTGTGTACGCATACTGTTTGATAATACCATAAAAAGACTATTTTTTCGCATGGAGGGTGTATAAATACATTCTTTCAAAATACCTCTTTGTCATGTATAGTAGTATGTATGAAACAAGGAAAGCAAGACATAGAGAGTGATCGTATATACACACAAGGGATTGCGCAGTTAACTGATCCAGAAGGATTGTTCCGCAAAAAACTTGAAGCAAAGATACGGGGTGAATATCCACATGATATTATTGTCAAGTTTGGTGTTGATCCAACACGTCCCGATATCCACCTCGGACATGCGGTTGCACTTCGAAAATTACGTGCCCTCCAGGATGTGGGATGTAAGATTGTATTTTTGGTGGGAGATTTCACCGCTATGATTGGTGACCCCACGGGGAAAAGTAAGGTCCGTCCAGAGATTGACCAAATGGAGGTTGAACAAAACATGAAGACGTATCTCGATCAGATTGGCACCATTCTTCGTACAGATGCGATATCATTCTCTTGGATTCGAAATGCTGATTGGTTTTTATCGGTTTCTGATATGGCGCCCAAAAAAGGACTTATGATGCGTTTTGGTGTGACGCCTGTGAATCCGTCATCATTTGTGGGGAAAGCACTGTTGTATGAAAACACACGTATGCAGAAAAAGTTTCTCAAGCGTAAGGAATTGGTGGATATCACACTTCGAGGTTTTCTCGCCACACTTCGTGGCTTGACGCATGCACGTCTTATTGAGCGCGACATGTTTCAAGAACGTCTGAAAAATGGCGCAGAACTTTATATGCATGAGATGATGTATCCTGTACTCCAAGGGATTGATTCTGTTGTCATTGGGAAAGTATATGGATCGTGTGATTTGGAAGTTGGTGGCACTGACCAAATGTTCAATATGCATATTGGGCGAGATGTGATGAAGGCAAATAGTATGGAACAACAAGCGGTCATGTCTGTTCCCATTCTTCCTGGTACAGATGGAAAAGAAAAAATGAGTAAGAGTTTGGGAAACTATATTGCCATAACCGATGCACCTGAAGATATGTTTGGTAAAGTGATGTCTATCCCCGACACGGTGATTGTTACATATTACGAATTAACGACATTTACCCCAGAAGACGATATCCGCGCGCTCGCGTCTCGTCTCTCATCTGGGAAAGAAAACCCACGCGACGCCAAACTCGCCCTCGCGCGACAGATTGTCTCTATCTACCACGGAGAAGAAGCCGCGCGACACGCCGAAGAATCATTTGTAAATACATTTAGCAAAAAAGAAATTCCCGAGACAATGCCCGAAGTCCGCGCGAAGCGCGGAGAGATGCTTGCTGATATTCTTGTTCGTGAACATATTCTTGAATCAAAGAGCGCTTATCGTCGTCTTGTCGACGGAGCGGGTCTCCATATTCTTTCTGATACTCATGGTGTGGTATCTGATTATCACTACACCATCTCTCAAACAATAGCGTTTCGTGTAGGGAAACACTCGTTCGTGCGTGTGGTCGTTTGGGAATAATTTCATACAAAAAACACATGGGATGTATCTCATGTGTTTTTTGTATGAAACAATAGAGTAAAGATACTACTCTTACTTAGAATGTATCTTCGTCGTCGTAACGATCATATGCGACCGCGTCAACGTCTTCCTCGCTGGTATTATTTCGTTTTTCGTCCTCACCAAAACCGGCAAGGATATCTAGTTCAGAATCTATAAAATCCTCCATAAAAAGAATTTCAAATGCTTAATCTTATAACTACCTGTATTTGTACAAAAGAATGAGAAAGAATGCAAGCCCTTATGTTTGTGGATAGGTTGTTTTTCCAAACATCGCGAGCGCTGTCACACCGATGGCGATAGCGTCCATTTCATCGTCGAGCATTGTTTCTTTCGGGAGTGTCACTGTTTTTCGTACCATCATATCTATTTGTGCTTTATCTGCTCGTCCATATCCCGTCACCGCCATTTTTACTTGAAGGGGTGAAATGTCTTTTACAGGAATCCCTGCTCGTGCAGCGGTGACCACAATGACCCCACGAGCTTGTGCGACTTTTATGGCCGTTGTTTTATTTGCGGCAAAGAAGAGATCTTCGACAGCACAGAGATTTGGTGTGTGTGTTTCAATAACACAGGTAAGAGCTTGCTCAATGGAAAGAAGACGTTCCGCAAAAGAAAACGCCCGGTCAGTAATCACACATGATGAATGAAGAACGACTTCTTTTCCGTTTTGTTTCTCAAGGACAGCAATACCTACACGGTCAAACCCTGGATCAATAGCAAGAATACGCATAAGAGTAAAAAATCAAAATTACAAAATCTAAATTTCAAATAAATCTCAATATGTAAACAACACCTTAATGTTTCAATGACATACACAACTTCTCTTTCTGTATGAGTAGAAATAAAACGAGATAACAAATTTTTTATCATTTACCGTTTATAGTTTTCTTCTTCATATTTCATATTTCAATTTCCGTATTTCATCGTGTGCCGTTTATAGTTTTCGTCTTCATATTTCTTATTTCTATTTTCGTATTTCATCGTTTATCGTTTTTTAGTCATTCGTATATTCCCCAGCACTGTGCACTGTGCACCACGTAGGATGCACAGCACGCCACGTAGGGTGCAGGGCATGCTTGATTCGAGTGTTTGTCCCTATAACCTGTTTCCTCTTACCTACGTTCTTTTAGTTCGCATTCGTATACACTTCTTGCACGTCATCATGTTCTTCAAGTGCCTCAAGAAGTGTTTCAAGTTTTGCTCCTTCGTCCTCCGAAAGATCAACTGTCATTGTGGCTTCAAGCCCTTCATTTCCCTTGGTAAACATCCATAGTGCCGACCCTGGGGCGGCGAGAGCGATACCGTTTTTTGACAAAAGATGTTTTAATTCCTGAGCGGTACGGTTTTTGTTATCAGTGAGTCCATCAATGATGATGCCGCATCCTCCCGGGCCGTATGCTTCATATTGGACAAATTCCATGGTGGCAGCGTCCGCACTCATACCTTTTTTTACTGCACGGTCAATATTATCAGACGGCATATTTTCGGCTTTTGCTTTGTCGATAACAGCACGAAGTGCAGGTGCTGATATGTCACCACCTACACGCTTTGACTCAGTTGCGATAAGCTTCGCGAGTTTCCCAAAGAGTTTGCTCTTTTGTGCATCACTCGCTGCTTTTTTATGTTTAATTTTTGACCATTTATTGTGACCAGACATAGGATAGGAGGTTAGGAGAATAGGGAGATAGGAGATTAGTAAATTGGGAGATTAGGAAGATAGTAAAAAGAAATTACAGAAGTGTTGTTTGTAAATGTTCTGGAACGGGGATTCCCAAATGTTCATATGCTTTGGGAGTTACTTGACGACCACGCGGGGTTCTTTCAAGAAGTCCAAGACGCATAAGATAGGGTTCGTGGACTTCTTCAATCGCGCTCTCTTCTTCAGCTATGGCAGCTGCGACAGTTTTGAGTCCCACAGGGCCACCATGGAACTTCTCAATAATAGCACGAAGAATGGCGCGATCAGCAGAGGTAAGCCCGAGTGTATCTACTGAGAGGAGTGTGAGTGCATCCCCAACAGCACGTTTGTCGAGCGTTGTTTCTCGTACATCTGCGAAATCACGACAACGCTTCAAGAGATAATTTGCGGTGCGTGGGGTGAAGCGACTTCGTGATGCGATTTCCATTGCTGCATCATCCGCGAGTGGAACACCAAGGATGGTGGCGGAACGACTGACGATACGGGCAATTTCTTCGTCTGTATAAAATTCGAGGCGGAATGTTCCTCCAGAGAATCGTGATCTGAGGGGTGATGAAAGGAGTGAAATGCGTGTCGTTGCGGCAATCAGTGTAAAAGGAGGGAGTTCAAGTTGGATGGTACGTGCAGAAGGACCTTTGCCGATGATGATATCAAGAACACCAGACTCCATCGCGGGGTAGAGAATTTCTTCAATAAGTTTATTGAGACGATGAATTTCGTCGATAAACAAAATATCTCCAGGAGAAAGATTGGTGAGAATAGACGCAAGATCGCCAACCTTCTCAATAGCAGGACCAGACGTCATGCGCATCTGCGCACGTGTTTCGCGTGCAATTAAATGAGCGAGCGTTGTCTTACCGAGACCAGGAGGCCCGTAAAAGAGAATATGTTCAGGAGTTTGATTGCGGTTTTTCGCGGCAGTGAGAAGGATGTGGAGATTTGTTTTTATTCCCTCTTGACCAATATATTCGTCCCATGAGGCAGGACGCAATGTTTGATCGAGATTGCGATCTTCTCGGGCATCTGGAATACCGGACTCCTGTGTCTTCGGGGGAGTACTTGACATATTTTTACAAGTATGATAGGATACGTAACGAAACGACAACAGTAATATCGTCGGATCAAGACGTGAAACGAGCGTATGATCCTCTAAGCAATGCGGGATTTGTCCAGGGACGGTCCGGTGTTTCGTTTTTTATACGAAACGGCTCGACCTATCCCGAGGACTCTTCCTTCTTTTCAGTGCCTAACTTAAAAGTTTGCTTGGAGGATCATGCGCTTTTTATTTACCTCATGCTTATTCTCTCACGTTTCATCGACATCCACAACTCGACGAAGCTCATGAAATGAGGTCAAACCCGCATACATTTTTCCTGCGATACCATCTTCGGCCATGCTCGGAATATTTTGGGCTTCGGCCGCTTTTTTTATTTCTCGTTCAGTGAGGTTGTCACTTAAAATGACCGCTTCGATATGTTCATCAGTGAGGATGCCTTCATATACGCCGATACGTCCTTTATAGCCAAGCCCGCCGCATACAGGACAGGTGTTTTCTGTATCTGTATTCGCATCAAAAAAAGTTCCTTGCGCGAACGATTTGTCCGTTCCGCGTTTTTTGTTGTACCGGTCAATTGCTCGTTCAACGATATTTTGCTCCTCTGCGTCAAAGACGTGCGGACGCTTACATGTAGGGCAAAGACGACGTGTGAGACGTTGTGCGAGTGAAACATTGAGGCCCGAAGTAATAAGTTTTGGGTTAACGCCAAGGTTTACCAGTCTGGGAATGACCCCCGCTGCGTTATTGGTATGTAGTGTTGAAAAAACAAGGTGTCCGGTAAAAGCTGCGTTCAAAGCCGTTTGCGCCGTATCGGAGTCACGGATTTCACCAACCATGATAATATCGGGATCTTGACGAAGTGCTGTTTTGAGACCTTGGACGAATGTATATCCTTCCTTGGTATTCGTTTGGGTTTGAGTGATGCCGTCAAGATGATATTCAATTGGGTTTTCTATGGTGATGATTTTTACTTCGGGAGTGTGAATATATTTGAGAAATGAGTAGAGAGTTGTTGTTTTTCCTGAACCAGTGGGGCCAGTGGTGAGTACCAATCCATCGGGACGATTGATTTCTTTTTTGAGAATGGCGAATAGATATGGATCAATACCAAGTTCTTCAAAAGGAATGGTGAGTGACTCAGGATTTAAAAGACGCATAACAACAGACTCACCGTGTTCTTCTGGGATAACAGAAGTACGAATTTCAATAGCGTTTTCTGGCAACCGAATACTAAAACGTCCATCTTGAGAATTCTCCGTAATGTTTAACTTGAGTCCTGAAAGAAGTTTGATACGAGACAAAAGAAAACGATACATATCTCCATTTAAACGAGATACATCAATAAGAACACCGTCGATACGCATGCGTACACGTGCACCAGATGCTTCTGGTTCAAAGTGAATATCTGATGCACCTACTGCGACTGCTCCACCCAGAAGTGCTTCAAGAACGCGAGAAATTTTATTGCGCGAAGAGGATGTGTCGGTAATCGCTGTGACAGCATCGGTGATACCAGATAATCCCTTGATGTCTTGTGCGAGAGAGACTAGCTCTCGTCCTGAAACATCAAAAACACCCGCTTCTGTTTCTTCTGCTTTCGATATTTCCGGATAGAGCACCCATGCGTGTTCAATACTTGTTTGAGAAATCATGACGACCTCTGGTTCATATCCACGACGTGAGAGGTCGTCGACGATGGCGAGAGTTTCAGGACTTGTGGGGGAAGTTGCACCGACTTTGACGCGCTTTCCAATGAGTGCGAATGGGGCAACGTTTGCCTTACGTGCCTCTGCTTCAGGAATGAGACGAAGTGCATCGGTATTGATAGTGGCTGTTGAAAGGCGTGTATGAGGGAACCCGTGGCGTTCCGCGAGCATGACGACTAAGTCTTCCTGCTCTTTTTTTTGGAGTTCTCTAAAACGTTCGTCTTGTTTCGGATCCTGAAAAGTTGTCATGTGTATAGTATAGCATAGACGTGAATGATGAATAATATGTAGAAAAGAAAATATAAAAGTTTTTTGTAGTGTATGCATATGAAAACTGAAAAAAGTTTATAGCGAACAAGTTGACAAAGGGGACTTGTTTTTGATATGAAAGAAGAAGAGTTTTTTAAACCTAGAAAATTAGAAAAAAGATATGAAAATGATATGTCTGATTATTGGTATGCTCGTTTATGCACAGAGTTCGTCTGCGCATGCGTGGACAGTGCGTAACGAGTTTGCACGTGGCTACGTGCAGGGAAATGCTGATTTTCAACGGGGATTCTCTGGTGATTTTTACCGGAATACGCGCCGTTCGGGATATTGGCACAATCCCCAAGGGTACTGGAACTCAAGTGTTCCGGGGACACATGTCGCCATGCAAAGGGAGAGAGGGGAGGAACCCTGTGTGCGGAGAGTTTTTGTACGCCGACACTGCCGTCACATGAGGAGAGTTTCTTGTTTCTCTCGGCGGTACCATTAGAGTTTTTAAAAGCCGCGAAAGCGGCTTTTTTTGTTAAGAACATGGCATAGAGAGAAAAACACAGTGGCTTGACATTTTGTGTGTTTTGCGCTATTATATAAGCAATTCTTGTTATTTTCAATTTAAAGGCGGGGCTCAATACCCCGAAAAATGATGAAAAAAATCGTAATTTTTGGCGCACTTATGGGCTCCTTTGTGGTGAACACCGCTCTCGCCGCAGTTGGCGATGAGTGGCTTGACCGTCCTATGAAGGAAGAGCAATCCGGGATGGAGAGTGTCCGTGAGGACATACTTCGCTTTGCGAAAAAGGAGTACGCCCACATTGGACGGAATCCCTTTTACAAAGGAGGCATTCCCGAAGCTCTCCGTAAGGGGGAGCTCGGCAAGTACGAGTTGATGCTTAAAGCGTCTCTGGACGCTTACGGCATCAACACCGCAGAACTCCATAAGGAGTTTGTGCGGATTGCCGACGGAAAGGCCCGGCGGGCAACTCTCCGTAATGGCGATCCTTTTTTCGCCATTAACCAAAAGGGAGGCGGTTTCGTGAAGGGGCCAAGACTCCCCAACGGGAGTCGTGGACTTCTCAAAAATGAGACGGGGGAGGACATTTCGGGTGTTCTCCTCGTCCTCATGGAGGGGGCCGAGGATGATAACGGGGGTGCTCACCCTGTCATTATCCTCGTTGCCGACGAGTGCGGGAATGCTGCAACTCTCCCCCCACGTCCTGAGCAGTCTCGTCAGGACGTGGCAGTTGTGCGGGGACGACGAGAGGAAGAACGCCGTTCACCTCGTCGTGAATATCGTGAGGAGAGAGGTGGATCACTTGCAGAAGTGATAGTACCTCTCGCGGGGATGATTCTCCGTGAGGTACACGCTTCCTCGTCGGCATCTCTGCGGTACGCTGATGGCCCCAGGGGGGTTCGGGTGGTGGGCGTTAAACGTATCTGTCGTAATGGCAGATGGTTTGATGCCGTTCATTACTCGAACGGGGCGACACGCCTCGTTCCTGTAAATAACAATGAAAGGAGAGAGAGGCAGATGTCCTCACAGCGCAGGACAATGCGTTTCACCCCGTATCAGTATCGCGGGAGATGATGTGTGCCTGTTTAGACGCCCCTTCGGGGGCGTTTTTTGTTGTTTACTTTTAGTCGCATTGTGGAAAAGTGTTTATGTTTGATTATGTATGAAAAATAAGGACATGAGAGAGACTCTCTTGACTTATGCACCTAGATAGTGTAGCTGTATAGATAATGAATGATGTATTGAGATAGTCTTGACAATCTGTATGCTATCGTGTATAATAGCAGAAAAGGTCAAGTGCACGCGGTAATGACGCGGGCGCCATTATCGTTTTTTATTCGCCTTTTATTCATTTGAACATATATTTATGAATACCATCTTCACTTCACAACACAATTTCGCCCGCATGGGCGGTGCAGTCATGGCGATGTTTTCGCTTATGATCGGACTTGTCGCGCCCGTATTTCCCCAAACAGCGCATGCCGACTATTGGGATGACTATGGGTCGTACTATACTGACTACGGATATTACGATGATGGCTATGCGTCGTATGATTCATACGATTATTACGCGGACGACGGATATGGTTCGTATTATTATGACGATTATTCGTACGGATACGATGATAACTATAGCTCTTATTATGATGATAGTTACTATAATAACGACTACTCATCGTCTTATGTTTATGATAACTCCGACTACGGAACGTCATATGACCCGTATCAAGATTATTATAGTTCATATCAATCATCGTACAGTTCGTATGATTACGAGCCATACTACTATTCGAGCTCTTCGTACGATTATACTGACAATTATCAATATGATTCCTGTGGAAATTCAACATGTGGTTGTGGCGGATGCAACAATAACGACCCCGATTATGATGCCCCTGAGGTAACGACAAAGTCAGCAACAAATATCGATGAAGACTCCGCGACACTTCGTTGTGATGTGGACCCGAATGGTGACACAACCGATGTGTGGTTTGAGTGGGGGACATCAAGTTCTTCTCTTTCAAAGAGTACATCTCAACGTTCATATAGCTCTTCAACAACCGCCGAACAGGCACTCTCAGGGCTTTCTGACGATACAACGTACTATTATCGTTGTGTGGGACGTAATGACGCTGGCTCTGACTATGGATCTGTCCTGAGCTTTCACACAGAAGAAGAGAATAACGGAGAAGAGCCAGCTGTTGAGACAAAGTCAGCAACAGATATTGAACAGGATTCCGCGCGTTTACGTTGTTATGTCAATCCGAATGATTTAGATACGGATGTATGGTTTGAATACGGCGAGACGACATCTATGAATGAAGATACAAATAAACGTTCCTATGACGACACAGAAACGGTTGAACAGCTTATTGATGATCTTGAAGGAGACACAAAATATTATTTCCGTTGCGTTGGTGAAAATGATGAAGGAAAGGTATATGGTGATCGCTTGTATTTCACAACAGATGAAGATGGTGATGATAGCGAACGTCCATTTGTTTCTACCAATCAACCTTCAAATGTAACAGCTTCGTCAGCAACATTGAATGGATATGTAAATCCACAAGGTGATAGCGATACAGAACGTTGGTTTGAATATGGATCGACACTTTCTCTTGGGTACAACACAAGTCGTGATCGACAAGGTTCATCCGCAGGAAACTTCAATGAATATGTATCTGGTCTTCAAAATAATACAACGTATTACTATCGTGCCGCGGCGCGTAACGATGCTGGTACGGTTTACGGAAGCATTGTCTCTTTCCGCACCGGTGATGGTGGATGGATTGACAATAAAGGTCCTGTTGCTACAACTGGGTCTGCAGTAAACGTGGCGCGCACAAGTGCACGGTTTACGGGGAATGCTTCTGTTCCAACATCGGCATATACGACAGCGTGGTTTGAGTGGGGAACAACTCAATCGCTTGGACGTACAACGGCGACACAGTCCGTGGGGAGTTCTTCAGTTGCGGTGAATCAGTCAATGTTTGGACTTGATTACGCGACAACGTATTATTATCGTCTTGTTGTCCAAAATACCTACGGTATTTCTCGCGGCGCCATCGTGTCCTTTACGACGCTTGGTGCACCGAATGACACGCCAACACGGCCAGTACAACCTGTTTCTGTAAAAGAATATGGTGCACGTATAACAAAGACTGTTGAGAACATTGATTATCAAAATGGTTCGCCGACAGATGTCTTTGCGGAAAAGGCACAGACATTGCGCTTTACAATTCAAGTAGAAAACACGGGTGACTATACACTTGAAGAGACGACTATTCATGATCTTATTCCCTTTTACCTTGAATTTGCAAATGCCGATGAAAGTCTCCGATATGATGGCACACGTCGTGAGGTTGTCTGGTATATCGGAGAACTCCGTTCGGGAGAATCACGTGAAGTAACGCTCGATATGGTTGTTACTGATGATGCACGTGCCGGTATGACGATTGAAAACGTTGCTCGTCTTGAAAGCACAAAACACAATGAAGTTTCCAATAGTATTTTCATTCGTGTGACGGACAATGTTGAAGCTGATGCTAAGGCAAACCGCAATGCCGGTGCCGCCGCAGCATTCTTTGGGTGGGATGGAATCTTCCCTGACACGCTTCTCGGATGGCTTATCTTTACGATCTTACTCTTGATTATCATTGTGCTTATTCGTCAGCTCGTGCTCTTTTATAACGAGCATAAAGCAAAACGGGCGATGCGCTATGTTCCACAAGCCCCTGTTGCCCCAGTTGCGTATCAGAGTGCGCCGGGACCGTATGCTTCTGCTCCAGCAACACTTCCTGTTGCACCAGTGGCATACCCAACTGCGCCGAATACTCCGCAAGGAACCCAAACGGTATTTCCCATGGGTCCAGCGGGACAACAGTAAAGGAACGGTAAACGGTAAATTATAAAAAGAAAAAACCGTAAACTATAAACGAAACAACCCCGCACGTTCAGTGTGGGGTTGTTTCGTCCGCGAAGTTCTGCGTTCTTTCCGCATAGGTTCCGCATAGATTTAGGCTTGCGTGTGTGTAGAGAGACGTATATTCTGGGTGTATGGAATATATTGTGCGTGGTATACAAGAGATGAATGTTGTTGCGCGGGAAGTAGTCGCGGCGTTTTCGCGAAGCGAAAACGCCGCGACTGTCCTTGCTCTCTCGGGCGACCTTGGTGCGGGAAAGACAGCGTTTGTCAAAGCACTTGCCCATGAGCTTGGTATCAAGGAAACAGTGACGAGTCCTACATTTGCACTCCTGCGAACATATATAATTCCTGAACATCCAGGAACTTTGTTTCGTCGTCTTGTGCATATTGATGCCTATCGTCTTGACGAAGGCGATACCATGTCATCGCTTGGATGGCATGGTATTGTTGCTGAACCGCACAACCTTGTGTGTATTGAATGGCCAGAGCGGGTGGAGCATATACTACCGAAAGACATGATACCAATGGTGTTTACGCATGTGGATGAGGAAACGCGAAAGATATCTATGAGGAATATGAAACGGGGTGGGGCATGAGGAAATAGGTGAGAGGTGATAGGGACGAACACTCGAATCAAGAATCACGAAGCACGAATCAAGAATTAAGGGTTACGAATTACGAACTTGTACGAACATACGAAACGGGACGTGAATGAAGAAATATGAACATACGAATAACGAATGTGTACGAATATACGAATGACTAAGAAACGATAAACTATAAAAAACGATAAACGATGAAATAAGAAAATAGAAATATGAAGAAGAAAACTATAAAATGAAAAAGAAATCGTATTCGTTATTCGTAAGTGTTCTTGAAACTTATAATTCGTAACTCAACAAGATCCGTCGTCCTGAACGCCACTGTCCGCCATCCTAAACCCTCTCGTTCGTCATCCTGAACTTGATTCAGGATCCACGTCAATGGAATAATACATAACGCCTCCGACGTGGATTCTGGGGCAAGCACAGAATGACAGATGGAAAAGAGTGTCATCCTGAACTTGATGCTAGATGAAGAGTCGCCAGTTCTTGTTTTACGATTCGTGACATTCGCTATTCTCAATATTTCGATGCTCTGCATCAGGGTTCTTCATCTGTAATCGTACTCGCAACTCGACGCCTATCTGATATACTGTCTCTATGTTTCATGACAGATATGCATGATGTAATACACAAACGAAAAACCCTCGTCCTTCTCGATGCGCACGCTATTATTCATCGTGCGTATCATGCGTTGCCCGATTTCTCTACATCAGCAGGCGAGCCGTCGGGAGGGCTCTACGGAGTGTCGGCAATGCTTATGAATATTGTTAAGGAACTTCGCCCTGATTATATTGTGGCGTGTTATGACCTTCCTGAGCCTACGTTTCGGCACGATGCCTATGATGGATATAAAGCTGGTCGGGCGAAGACGGACGACGCACTTGTGTCGCAAATCATACGTTCGCGTGATATCTTTGCGGTGTTTGGTATCCCTGTGTATGAAGCGGTTGGTTTTGAGGCGGATGACGTGTTGGGAACTATTGCCGCGCAAGTAAGAAAGGCATATCCCGATATTGATGTGGTGATTGCGTCTGGTGATATGGATACACTACAACTTGTGGAGAATAATAGTGTCCGCGTATATACATTAAAAAAAGGGTTGAATGATACGATCATGTATAACGAAGATGCTGTACGAGAACGTTTTGGTTTTGGGCCACGTCTTCTCCCTGACTATAAAGGACTTCGTGGTGACCCTTCTGATAATATTATCGGCATTGCGGGTATTGGTGAAAAAACAGCAACGACACTGGTAGCTACGTTTGGTTCTATTGAAGATATCTATACATGTCTCAAAAAAGAAGGAGAGGAAACATTGAGAAAAGCAGGGCTCTCTCCACGTGTTGTAAAATTGCTTACTGACGGTGAAGACGAAGCATTATTTTCAAAAACACTCGCGACGATTCGGCGCGATGCCCCTGTGTCTTTTGTGTTGCCTGATAATACGTGGCGCGAGGCGCTCGATACTTCTCGTGTAGAAGGGCTTTTTCATACGCTTGAATTTCGCTCTCTTATCCCGCGTTTTCGCGCGCTTCTTGGCACGGAAGGGGATGTGACGAATGATGATGATATGTCGGGCGGGGCGCCTTCCGATGAAGGCGCCCCGCCCGACCCTACGGAAATCCGTGAGACCGCCATCGCACTTTGGCTTCTCGCGTCAGATACGACCAATCCGTCACTTGATGACATCTATGCGTATGCGGGGACGCGCGATTTTTCGCGTGCACGTGCGCGCATTATGGATGACCTTGAAGCGGATGGGTTGCTGTCCGTGTGGCGTGATATTGAAATGCCCATTGCCCCTATTATCACCGCAGCGGAACTTCGTGGTATTCGCATTGATAAACCGTTTCTTGAGGAACTATCTGTTACCTATCACGCGCGTCTCGATGATATGGCAAAGGATATCTATGCGCTCGCGGGACAAGAGTTTAATATCAATTCACCAAAACAACTTGGCGAGATATTGTTTGATGTTTTGGGGCTTACTGTAAAAGGACTGAAAAAGACAGCGGGTGGTGCGCGAAGCACGCGTGAATCAGAACTTGAAAAATTAAAAGACGCGCATCCGATTATTGAAAACATACTTGCGTATCGCGAGCTCCAGAAGCTTGTTTCTACATACGTTGATACACTTCCCGCGCTTGCAGATGCTGATGGTCGTGTGCATACGCACCTTGACC
The DNA here is from genome assembly GCA_013334825.1 of Candidatus Yonathbacteria bacterium. Lineage (GTDB taxonomy): Bacteria > Patescibacteriota > Minisyncoccia > Phycocordibacterales > JACNGX01 > JACNGX01. The sequence goes on along the minus strand of JAAXWR010000003.1, from coordinate 50,495 downwards.
AAACAGGCACCACAACAGGGCGCTTTTCCTCGTCGGGACCAAATTTACAAAATATTCCAACACAAGGAGAAGGAATTATTATTCGTGATGCGTTTGTCGCGCCGGAAGGGACACTACTGTGTGCGTTTGATTATTCACAAATTGAGATGCGTGTACTTGCCGCGCTTTCGGGAGACGAAACACTCGTGTCCGCGTTCAATGAAGGGTATGACATTCATACGGCAGTTGCCGAGCAGGTTTTTGGCGTAGCTCCCCATGAAGTGACAAAGGACATGCGACGCAAAGCAAAAGTGATAAACTTTGGTATTGTGTATGGCATGGGAGTGCAAGCGCTCCGCGCCACAATGGGGGGGACGCTTGCCGAAGCACGGATGTTTTATGATCATTATTTCGAACGATTTCCGCGTGTGGGCGAGTATTTTGATACAGTGAAGCAGGGCGTGGCACGAGACGGTTTTACCACGACAATGTTTGGACGAAAGCGACGTCTTGCCGAGATACGCTCGCACATTCCCTATATTCGTGCGGGGGCGGAGCGACAAGCGATGAATGCACCGATTCAAGGGACCGCTGCGGATATTATTAAAATTGCAATGAAAAAAGTCGATGATGCCATACATGAGGCAGGATATGAGACGCATGTACGGCTCCTTCTCCAGGTGCATGACGAACTACTTTTTGAAGTAGATACGGATAACGTGGGTGAAGCCATTCCTCTTATCAAACAGGCGATGGAATATGCCGTAGAACTTCCCGTGCCACTTGTCGTCAATGCGTCAAAAGGGGTACGATGGGGGAAGATGGAAGTGGTAGCAAATAATGGAAATTCTAAATCTCAATCCTCAAAATCCAAATAATATTCAAATTCTAATACCTAATATTCAAACAACGTTTTAGCATTTGATGATTGATATTTGTTTGTGATTTGGCATGTGTTGTTTGATGCTTTGGAAAATGAAATACAGAGAAAAACTGACAAATGCTATATCCACCACATAATTATTAACTCGCAACTCGCAACTCGCACATGCTATACTATATCTATCATGATGCACATATCGTTCTCATCACAGAGAGCATCAACATACCGCGCCTTCACGCTCATCGAACTCCTTGTTGTCGTTTCCATCATCGGACTTCTTTCTTCCATCGTCCTTGCCAGCGTCAACAAAGCACGTGATGATGCAAAACAAAAAACAGCACTCCAATTTGCTGCCCAAAACGACCGTATTATGGGTGCCGACGCAGTCGGTATGTGGAACTTCGAAGAAGGGTCAGGCGTTACTGTCAGAGATGTGTCTGGTTGGGGTAATCACGGTACCATATCTGGTGCAACCTTTACCACCGATACCTACAATGCGGGGGTGAGTAAATATGCGTTGTCGTTTGATGGGGTGAATGATTATGTTAATCTAAATAATGCCACAGTTATAAACCCCAACCAAGGCGCTGTTTCAGCATGGGTAAAAGCTAGCCATTGGAATCCTACTAAGATGACGATCTTTTCAAGTGAAGTAGGTCCTGCGTGGGCTCAGTTAAGGCTGGTGCTTTTTTCGGGCAGTAATAATAGTTTAGTATTTTCAGTTGCAAACGGGACATCCTCCACAGAAAATATCGTAACGACTGAGAATATCTTAAATACAGGTGAATGGTATCATGTCATGGGTACGTATGATGGGTCTTCAGTGAAGATATATTTGAATGGTGTGATAAAAAAAACACATTTGACGAATATAGTTCCTGGGGTTTTTACACCAACCAAGACAGTCATTGGCTGGCATTATAGTAATAGATTTTGGGATGGCATTATCGACGACGTCCGTATCTACGCCCGTTCTCTTACCGCTCAAGAAGTGAAAGAACAATACCTCGCCGGTGTAGAAAAACTCTATGCCAATGGAGCCATTGATGAAGAAGAATACCGAACACGACTTGTTGCGATAACAAATGAACGCATTGAATAATACATGTCGAGCCTGCTCTGTATCTTGCGTGGTGCAGGGAGCCTACGAAACGAGATGTGAATGAAGAAATATGAACATACGAATAACGAATGTGTACGAATATACGAATAAAAAGTTTCTTTCACACATGTTATATATCATTCGTATATTCGTACACATTCGTTATTCGTAAGTGTGCTCGCAACTCGCATATGCTTTACATCACTCTTGGTACCAATACTGTAATAAGTCGCGCGAAATTTATAGCACTCCGCGATACGCTTATACAGAAGCGTCCTGATGCCTCTGTGTCGGTCTTTGATGCGGATACGTTTGACATAGCGACACTTGCGACGCTTGCGCGAAGTGTGGGTCTTTTTGGTGGTAGGTCACTTGTGATACTTGATGGTATTTTCATTGATGAGCATGCACGTGAAGCACTTGTCCCAATACTTCCCGACATGGCAACGTCTGAGAACATATTTCTTTTGTACGAAACAAAAGTCGATGCCAAAACAAAAAAGATTTTTGAAAAGTACGCCGAACGCGTCTATATCTATGATACGGAAAAGTCCATATATCGACATGCCGCGCCCGCGCAACATACCGCGCAGATGTCTCCACTTGGCACAATGTGCGCTGGTTTTTCGACATTTGATATTTCTGATGCGTTTGCCGCACGGGATAAAAAGCGCGCGTGGGCGCTTCTTTGCCGCGCGCGCATGTGCGATATCCAAGCAGAAGAAATCCATGGCATGCTCTTTTGGCAAGTGAAATCCCTGTATGTATCCAAGATATGTAAGACGGCTGATGAAGCGGGTATCAAACAATTTGTCTTTAATAAAAGCAAACGCGCGGCAGAACATTTTTCTAGCCAAGAACTGCAGGACTTCTCAAAATGTTTAGTGCACGCATATCACGATGCGCATAGAGGAGGGACACCATTGTATGATGCAATAGAAAGTATAATGTTTGCGTTATAAGGTGAAATGGTGTTGTTCTATAAAGATATTTCGTCATGATTTTATCTTGTTTTATTTATCCACAGTTTTGAGAAAAAAAGAGAGCGGGTGACGAAATAATATTGTAAAATAATACTAAATGTCACGAGATTCGTTTACTACTGCAAAAGGAACGCAGTATGTTTCATCAAAAAAAGCCGCCGAATTGACAGGATTCACATCCGATTATTTGAGCATGCTCGCACGAAACGGTCGTCTCAAAGGGGAAATAAAAAACAGAACACGCTTCATTGACCTTGATTCACTCTGTGTGTATATGGACGCGTATGGAGGGAAAAAGCGCGAACGATTTTTCAAACGTATTGCCGAATCCTCTCTTCGTTCCAAGAAGGCATATGGGGTATTCTTGAAGCATGGGGGGATGGGTGTACCCCTCTATAACAAGGTGTTATTTTCTCACATAAAAGAGGTTGCGGAAGCGACTGTCTCAACGGGAGCGACTGCAAAGTTTTTACTTACGGCTGTCCTGGTACTCGCAACTATTTTTGCGGGGGATGCAATACTCTCCGCGCATGAGGGCGGTCTTTCTCGTGTCGTCTCTGAAGTCTCAGCACCTCTGCAACATGTTGTCGCGTCTCTTTCACCCACATCATCACAAGAAGTCAGTGACTATGAAGTCAGTGACTATGATACAACAACAGAAGATACCTCTCTCTCCACAGTTACGTTTGTGTCTACATTTGCCCATGGTACACACGACATGTTTATTGATGTGGTGGAAACTTTTACCTCATCTCTCGCACGTGGTACGCACACCATCACAGATGCTATCGCGCGTACCACGACAACCACGACGAATGCAGTCGCGACGAACATCACCACAACAACACACGCGATGACAGCAACACTCGCGTCTCTCAGTACGTTCGCGGGTGAATTGCTTATGACGACGTTTGCAAACATGCGCGCATCACTTGCCCGCACATTTTCTCATACCTTCCTCACAGAACACGTAGGCAAAGAAGCAGTTGCATACACAAGAACTATCGCAGATACAGTATCTTCCTTTTCGTCTGGATATTTCACCTTCTTCACATCAGTGCGTGACACACTTGTCGCAGGCGAAACATTTGTTGGCGATACACTTGCGTCTGTTATGTATCAGGCGGGAGAGAGTGTAACGACCGCTATACAGGAGAGAAATTTTTATCACCATGACATGTTCGCATCCTTGCGAGTAGGCACGGTCGCGAATGTTTTTGGTATAGGAGAAAAAGTAACAACATACATAGATACTGTTGCTCTTCGTTTGTATCGCTTTATCGCGGGGATAAAAACATCTCCAAAGTCTCAGGGGTTGGCAACATCTGCTACGGACACTTCTTCTTACGCATCTGAACATCTTCCAGATGAGTTGTCTGCTGCGGATGCATCTACTTCATCCACTCCACATCTTTCAGACAAGAAAGATACACCACAAAAAGAATCGCCGGTCATTCTTGAGAGAGTTATTGAACGAGTTGTTTCGACGCCGTCACCTATTGTTGTTTCTCACACGGGTATAACGCACGAGGAAATGGAAACATTTGTTTCGCAAAGTGAGAATGAACTTCGTAAGGAGATTGCGAAGGTTTCCACGGTGACAGGAGACAATTTCCGCACCATTGCACTTACTCAGCGCGTGGATAAACTTTCTGGAGTAGATATTTCGCGTGCGAATATCATAGCGTCTACGTTTGAAGGGTCAATCACTGGTACGGTGGGTTCATTTTCGGGAGATGTTTCCGTGGAAGGGGCAGCTTCTTTTACAGGAGACTTATCTGTTACGGGAGACGTATCTCTTGCGGATGTGCTTACGATTGATACTACGACAGGGTTGCTTTCTGTTGGCCCTGGTGTTTCGACGCGAGGCATTGATGGAACAGGCGATGTTTATATCTCGGGGGCACTTGATGTGGTATCAGGTATACATGTGAGGAATTCAATGACAGTATATGATGATACGACGTCCATGACAGTAACGCCGTCTTTAATTATTATTCCCAACGCCGAATTTTCTGATATTACATCCACTGGAAACTTCTCCGTTACTGCTGGTGAGACAGGTGTCGATACGGCGACAGTAAGTGGATTTGCGCGTATTGGGTTTGATACGATAGGGCTTACGACGGTAGGATCATCATCCGCTACACCTCTTACACTCCTTACTCCATTAGCACAAGAGCACTCTCTTTTTGTAGAGAATGGCATCGAAGCTCTTGGTAATATTGTCGTGGGAAGAAATTTGTATCCAGAAACTGATGTGGCTTCAGATATTGGTTCCCTGTCAAAACGTTTCAACAATGTTTATGCGACAAATATGGTTGTGGATACTATTTCTACCGCGGGACAAGCGATATTTAATTTTGAACCAATAGATACGACATACGGGAAAGCTTCGTTATTGGTCAACCCAACAGCCCCTCTGGCGAATTCGTATCTTTTAGGTATTGGTGTCGCGGGCACTCCACGTTTTTCAATAAAAGAAACGGGTGACGCATGGTTGCGGGGAGCTCTTACTATCGCGGGTAATTCGTACGCACTTACAGGAGGAGGACTTGCTTTCGGCGACGGGGACACTGGGTTTTATGAGTCTAGCGATGACGTGTTACGACTTCAAACCGCGGGGGCAGATAGGGTGACGGTGCTTACTGACGGCAAGGTGGGGATTGGGACGACGAGTCCTGGAGCAATGTTGGAGGCAATATCTTCTAGTGAGCAATTAAGATTGGGATATGATGCCACAAATAATGTTAAATTTACCGTTGGTTCTGGTGGAGATTTGACCGTGAGACCTAATGGTAATAATTTTAGTATTCAGCCACAAGCTGCAACATATCCGACATTTAAGCTAACTTCCAATAGAACGACTGGTATAGGATATTCATTTGAGTTTCTTGCGAAAGCATCTAATGCGAACAGACTCATTGCGGTTGGGACGGCAGATGGATCTCATGTTATTGCATCTGATAGGACTGGAACAGGAACTCCTACGCCGATACATTTTCGTGTGGGCAATGACTGGAATAGCGCTTCGACTTTGTTAGCGTTGGATACTTCAGGCAACGTCGGCATCGGCACCACCAACCCACTGCAAAAACTCGACATCGCTTCGGGCAATGTTCGGATTGACAACACCACTCATGCATCTGAATACGGCATCATCTACAAAGGCTCTGACCGCTTCATCCATAACTTCAATTATGGGTTGAATGGTGGTGGGGTGACGACGGAAGGGTATAACACCTTTATCGGTATCAATGCGGGGAACTTCAGTATGGGGTCTACGGCGACACTGACGTCTCACGCCTCATACAATACAGGTATCGGACAGAGTGCTTTGGCTGCTAACGCGACAGGATTTTACAACTCCGCGATAGGTGCGTACGCCCTCTATTCCAATGGGACTGGGTATCGAAACTCCGCGATAGGTGCGTACGCACTCTTCGCTAACACGTCAGGGTCGAATAACTTTGGATTAGGGTATCAAGCGGGTCGCTACCTCGCCGATGGCTCCACTGCTAACCAAGCCTCCAATAACTCCGTCTTCCTCGGCAATGACACCCGCGCTTTGGTGGCAGGGGGGAGTAATGAGATTGTGATTGGGGCAAATGCTATCGGCTTGGGGAGCAATAGCGTGGTCTTGGGGAATGACTCTATCGTTACGACGGTACTCAAAGGCAATGTCGGCATCGGCACCACTTCGCCTGCACAAAAACTCGACATCGCTTCGGGCAATGTTCGGATTGACAACACCACTCATGCATCTGAATACGGCATTATCTACAAAGGCTCTGACCGCTTCATCCATAACTTCAATTATGGGTTGAATGGTGGTGGGGTGACGACGGAAGGGTATAACACCTTTATCGGTATCAATGCGGGGAACTTTACAATGGGAAGTACGGCGACATCGGCTTCTCAAGCTTCATACAATACTGCAGTTGGGAACTCTGCGCTTCCAAGTAATACGACTGGAAACTTAAACTTAGCATTTGGGTCTAGGTCTTTAAATAGCAACACTACTGGTTCTGCAAACGTCGCTATCGGTCATGGCTCACTCTATAATAATACGACTGGTAGTAATAACGTGGCGGTTGGACGATATGCAGGTCGCTATCTCGCCGATGTCTCTAGCAACGAAACCTCCAACAACTCTCTCTTCTTCGGAAACGAAACCCGTGCTTTGGCGGCAGGGGGGAGTAATGAGATTGTTATCGGGGCTTCGGCTATCGGCTTGGGGAGCAATAGCGTGGTCTTGGGGAATAGCAGTATCACGACGACGGCTTTGCGGGGGAATGTGGGGGTGGGGGTAGACTCTCCCCTTGCGAAACTCCACCTAAACGGCGGGACGGGGGCTCTTTCCACGGGGCTTGCTTTCGGCGACGGGGACACGGGCTTCTATGAGGCTTCAGATGATGTGTTGCGCTTGCAGACGGCGGGAGCGGATAGAGTTACGGTGCTTGCCGATGGAAAGGTGGGGATCGGGACGACAGGTCCAAATGCAAAATTGGAGGTAAGCGGAAGTATTCTTGCTTCAGCAAGCGGTGCGCAAGTGACAGTTGGAAGCTCAAACAAACTTCAATTCACAGGTGATTATGCTGGAAGTGGAGATATTCCAGCTGGAGTTTATGGAGGTTCAAGTAATGGTGGATATTCTCTTATTTCCGGAGCAGCCTCTCCCGGAACTAATAAATTAGGTGGATATTATTTTAGCACCGGCACTGGTTGGTTAAGTTCCTTTGAAGTTGCAAATGTTGCTAGTGGATATAGCAATCTATTGTTGATGAAAGGTGGTGGCAATGTCGGTATCGGCACCACTTCGCCTGCACAGAAACTAGACATCGCTTCGGGCAATGTTCGGATTGACAACACCACTCATGCATCTGAATACGGCATTATCTACAAAGGCTCTGACCGCTTCATCCATAACTTCAATTATGGCTTGAATGGCGGTGGGATTACGACGGAAGGGGGAAATACCTTCATCGGTATCAATGCAGGGAACTTCAGTATGGGGTCTACGGCGACACTGACGGCTCACGCTTCGTACAATACAGGTATCGGACAGAGTGCTTTGACTTCCAACACGACGGGGTTTCAGAACTCCGCGATAGGGTCGTACGCTCTCCAAAACAATACCACAGGGTATAACAACTCCGCGATAGGGAGGGAAGCCCTCCGCTCCAACACGACAGGGTATCAGAACTCCGCGATAGGGGCGAACGCAGGTCGCTACCTCGCCAATGGCTCCACTGCTAACCAAACCTCCAACAACTCCCTCTTCCTCGGCTATGACACTCGTGCTTCGGTGGCAGGGGGAAGCAATGAGATTGTTATTGGGGCTTCGGCTATCGGCTTGGGGAGCAATACGGTGGTCTTGGGGAATGACTCTATCGTTACGACGGTACTCAAAGGCAATGTCGGTATCGGCACCATCGCCCCCGACCGTCGTCTCGACGTCCTCGATGCCACGAACCCTCAACTCCGTCTCACCTACACCGGCGGCTCGGTCTATACCGACTTCCAGACGAACTCGGGAGGTGACTTGGTCATCACTCCATCGGGAGGCGATGCCCGCATCGCCGGCACCTTCGGCATCCAAAGCGGCTCCTATGCCACCATCTTCCAGGCCGGTGCCCAGTCTGCAAATATCACCTACACCCTCCCGACCACAAGTGCAAATGGTGTCCTTCGCAATAGTGGGGGCACCCTTTCGTGGGATACCGCTTCCTATCCGACCGGCACTGGCGCTGCAGGACATATCCCGTACTGGTCTTCCTCCTCGGCTCTCACCTACGATGCCGACGGGTTCTTCTGGGATGCGACCAATAATTATCTCGGCCTTGGCGATATGACACCCGATTCCGTTCTCGATATCCTCTCTGCCACCGCTTCCAACACCCAACTCTCCATCGGGAACACCAATGCCGGAAATTATGATCCTCAGATCGGATTCCAGCTCGTCGACGGAACGACCAATATCTTCACGATGGGTGTCGATGATTCTGATTCCGACAAGTTCAAGATTTCCGGTGGCTCTGCTCTCGGCACGAACGACCGCCTTGTGATTGATTCGTCGGGGAATGTGGGGATCGGGACGACGAGTCCCTCAGCATTTCTTCATGTGCTTGGAACGACTGAGCAGTTTCGTCTTGGCTATGATGCCTCAAATTATCTTTCAATGGTTGTTTCTTCAGGAGGAATGGTGACGCTGGATGCGACTGGCACGTCGTCCGGGTTCACTTTTTCTGATGCGGTTACTGTTAATGGAACAATTTCCACGGGGGGAAATTATGTTATGCGAACGTCCTATGGGACTTCTGCACCGGCTTTTTCCAATGATGGAGAGTTTGGGATTGCGCGTGTTTCAGCTTCAAATCGTATTTACTATCAATCGAATGGAAATCGATATTTTATATGGAATGATGGGGCAGGTGATCTTTCAGAGTTTTTTGATAATGAAGAAGGTGAACCCTTTGATTTTGGTGAGGTTGTTTGTTTAAGTTCTGAGCGTGATGATGCGGTAAAGCGTTGTGATGCCTCAAGTGATGCTTTTGTTATAGGTGTTGTTTCAGAAACAGGGTCTCGTTGGAACGATAATGAAGAAGGAACAAAATATGACTCACCAGAACAATATGTTAATGTTGGGCTTCTTGGGCATGTTCCCACAAAAGTTTCCTTGGAAAACGGTCCAATTCGAAGAGGTGATTATATAACGTCATCCTCTCAAGCGGGCGTTGCGATGAAAGCAATTGGACCTGGACAGGTTATTGGACGTGCACTTGATGCCTATGATGGAGAATCTGGAGAAGTAGGAAAAATTATGGTTATGGTCCAATCTGTTTGGTGGGGAGGAAATACAGCCGATGCAGGACGTGATATTAAACATATTGAAGAACTCATAGAGGATCCGCAAGAAGCGTTAGAAACACTCTTGTCCACAAACATTTATCGTTTTCATTATAAAGAGGGGATGGGCACAGGTGATACTATCACAGAATATATGGGTGTGATGGGAGATGAGTCTCCTTGGGCGACACAATATAACGGGTCGATGACAAATCCAACGAATACACTTGGCTATATGGTGCTTGGCTTTCAGGCAATAAATGAGCGTTTTAATAATTTTGTTGACGAACCAGTTGTAAAAGAGGAAGGAAAAACACTTATTGGACGTCTTTTGGAACGTATAAACACGTGGCTATCTGACGCAGGAAATGGTATTGCCTCAATAACAGCGAAGGTGTTTAAATCTGAACGTGTTGAGACAAAAGAATTGTGTCTTGAGGATGTCTGTGTCACAAAAGAACAACTACGCACTTTGTTGGAACAACGGGGGATGAATACGGGAAATGGGGGAACAACAGATGCTCCGGCGGTGGAGCAACTTCCTCCTGTAACCGAGACAGTTGCTCCAACACAAGATGTTCTTCCTATTCTTGATGCAACGCAGGAAGTTTCTATTGTCCCTGATGTGGTGGTGGAGGTACCGGCGAATCCGGAAATCTCTGTACCCGCTGAGCAACCTGTCCAAGGAGAGGTTCCAGTTTTAGAGTCTATATAAACAACAAGAGGACATTATTCCAGTATTGTAGAGGTGGCGTCTGTTTGTTGTTGTTCAAGTCCTTATCTGCCTAACGGCAGACAGGCGCGAAGCAACTGCTTGCTTCGCGCCAGGCAACCCAGCCCCACTTTCATATACAATGTGAATGTATGAAATATACCTCAATAACATAACAGACGCATGTGATATACATGCGTCTGTTATGAAAGTGGAGCTGGGTTCGCCCGGAAGGGCTCGTTCCGCGGTTACTAATCATAATGCTTCGCCAATGCTCGCATTCTGATAAGTACCGCGGGACGTGGCTCGCTGTCTTCGCGACAAGTCGCTCAGACATGCTCCGCCGTTCGAGCCCTTACGCAAGCCAAGCAGTTGGCTTGCTCCGGGCGGACGCGAAAACACCCCACAAGGGGGTGTTTTCTTGTCCGCCCGGAAGGGCTCGAACCTTCGACCGTTGGCTTAAAAGGCCACTGCTCTACCAACTGAGCTACGGGCGGATGGGGAAATGCGACGCTTCATGCGCCGCAACGAATACGATACCAAAATTAAAGAGGTAGGTCAATCGCGAATGCCCCAGGTCCCGAAAGGAGAAGAGACAGAAGGACAACAACAAGAAGTGAAAGAAACGATAATTGGTGAGGAAGTAAGTCAGGAAAACGGTATTTCATGAATAACCCCCCGAGAGTAATAATAAGAAGGATGAGCGCTGCTAACTGAGTAAAGAGACCAAAAAAGAGAAGTGTTCCGCCAATACATTCAAGTGTTCCGATAATCAAGATACTTGTTCGCGTATATGTTTTTGTGTAAGGGATAAGAAGAGTGTGTAGTTCTGTACGTTTGGCACGTACCGCGGTGCACCCAAGACGAAAAAACACAATACCAGTTGCAACACGTAATAGAAGTGGTGCAAATAATGAAAAAGAAAATAGGAAAGGAAAAAAAGAAAGTATTGTCATAAGAGATATTCCTTGCTTTTTAGATAAAGGAACGTATGATTAAGTGTACTATGTTGAGAGAAGAAGGAAAAGACCTAGCTATTGTATTACACAATATACGAAGTATACACAATGTTGGGTCGGTATTTCGCACCGCAGATGGTGCAGGGGCTTCGACAGTGTATCTTTCTGGATATACTCCCGGACCGCACGATCGTTTTGACCGATTGCGTAAGGATTTTCAAAAGACCGCACTTGGTGCGGAAAATCATGTACAGTGGGAACGTGTTTCTGGTTTGACCACTCTTGTTTCTCGTCTCAAAAAAGATGGATGGACGATTGTTGGCGTGGAGCAAGATTCTTGTGCAGTATCGTATCGAGCGATACCTCAAGCGTCCAAAGCATGTCTTATTATGGGGAATGAGGTACGAGGATTGTCGTCTTCGGCAAAGTCACTGTGCGATATATTGATTGAAATTCCTATGCGAGGAAGTAAAGAATCACTCAATGTGTCTGTTGCTGCGGGGATTGCACTGTATGCTGTCGCAGACCAAATATTCGAACACTCTTAGAAAGAGAGTGATGCAACGGTTTGTCCAGTGTCGTCAGAGAGTGTGAGTATATCAGATGACCACCAGAACGAAGAAAGAGAACCGGCATAGATATACCATAGTGGTCCAGAGAAATCTGGGCGTTTTTCAAACATTGAGACACAGGTGTTGTACGAGACACGCTCTTTGATTGTCGCAAGACATGATGCGGATACGGTTGTGTTTCGAGGAGTAGCAGAGCACCGTGGAAGGGACTCGATTGTGGAAATGCACGCAGTATCAGGACTGGCATTTCTCCCAATGAGTGCTTGTGCTGGGGGACATGACATGTCAAGTGGCGGGGTGAATGTTTGATATGCAGAAAGAAATCCTGAGCAGATATTTGTCCGAAATGAAGCACCGACAGGAGAACGTCCTGAGATAATATATGCATGCATGCCGGGCTCAAGGACAATGTTTTCTGGAGCTCCTGAGATACCTTGGTGAAGGACAGAAATTCCATTTCCAATAGTAAATGTTTTGTGAAGTGATGACGAAGTGATTGTCCACCCAGTCAATGTCATTGATGTGGGAGACGAAGAGGAAAGAGCAATTTCAACATATTCAGCATCTGCAATTCCACCAGGGGCATTTACACGCATGGTGACATATGCAGCAAGGGGAGATTGAGTCGATGTTTGTTTTTCTGTATGCCAAAAATTATTTTGGAAGGCGTCTTCTCCAGTGTTGTTGGTCGATGTTTCAGATGTTGGTGCATCGAGAAACAGTCCTTCGGGAGAAGCTGCGAATTGAGCAGGACCTCCTACTGCGACCCATGCGAACCAGAGTGCGATAACAACAGCGATAACAATGAGCACATCTAAAAGCATGCCACCGCCAGTTGTTCGTAGAAATGTATGCGTATGGGGAATACTCATAGGGTATGTTGGGAATTGGTTAGGATATGAGAAAGTTCTTCACGAGCGATAGACGCATCGTCCCATGGAGTTTTTGTACCGTTTTTCCCCATGATGTACGGGTCCGTACCTTTCCCTGTAATATACACCACGTCTCCTTGTTGCGCGAGTTTACATGCATGGGCGATGGCAGCACGACGATTCATGATGATTTCGCACGGGACGTGTGTTATACCAGTGCGTACGTCAGCGACAATCGTATCAGGATTTTCGTCATACGGGTCTTCATCGGTGAGGATAATATGTGCACAGTGTTTGTCAGCAATCTCACCCATACGAGGACGTTTCCATGTATCGCGTCCACCTCCGGTCGAACCGAGCACACAGATTTTGCGTGCCTGTGGGTATGCACTATATGCTGCTTCAAGTGATTCGGGTGTGTGTGCGTAGTCAACTATGACGGAAAAGTTTTGACCAGCTTCAATATGTTCCATACGTCCACGGACGCCTGTCATGGCGCTGAGTCCTCGTACGATTGTTTCGTCAGAGATACCAATTGCACGTGCGTATGAAATTGTGGCGAGCGCATTTGCGATATTGAAGTGCCCGAGGATAGCCAGAGAAAAGCGAGTATTTTGTGATACAAAAGAGACACCATGTGCTGAGTCTTCAACTGAAGTTGCATCAGTCATGTGATAGGGGATGTTTACGTCGGCTCCAAGAGAAAGAAAGCGTTCCCCATATGAGTCATCACCGTTTACAACCATGATACGAGGACGTTTGTGAGAGGTAATGAGTGCGCGACCGATAGAGAGTTTTGCTTCGACATATTTTTCAAATGAGCCATGTGATTCGATATGTTCTGGCGCAAGGTTGGTAAAAAGGAGTGCGTCGAGTGAGACGAATTTATGACGGTATTGTTTGGCGGCTTCAGAGGTTATCTCTATAATGGCGTGGCTACACCCTGCGTCAACTGCTTCGCGAAGAAAGCGTTGCAAGAAAAAACGTCCCGGAAGACTCATTTTATACATATTGGGGCGAGAGGTATTGCCGATTTTAAAGCGAAGCGTTGAAGAAAGTGCGGTTTTTTTACCATCTGCTTCGAGTATTGCGTTTATGAATTCAGCGGTTGTTGTTTTACCTTTGGTGCCCGTGATGGCAATGATAGTAAGTGCGCGGGAGGGGAAGCGATAGCGTATTGCGCCTATAAGCGCAAGAGTGTAATGATAGAAGGGCTGAAGAGCCGCAAAGAGTTTGCGAGGGATGAATTTCTTTATGATGTGAAGGACGTCGTTGAGCATAGATGAGTTGTTATGGATAATATATACAATAGGGTAATTTTTTATATAAAATGTGGAATCATAAATACTAAATCACAAAAAAATCTCAAGCGTCAATTATTAAAGTATTGTTTGATATTTGGTACTTGGGATTTGTAGTTTTCTCTCTATTGGCGTCCTAATCGTTTCAGTGCTTCGCCAATTCGTTTATTGGTACCCACAATATTTTCAGGAATATCTTTGAGTGCACTACGTGCTTCTGCAAGAGAGTATCCAAGTGATTGGAGGGCTTCAAGAGTGTCGGTTTCTTCTCGGAGTTCCGTGGATGACGAGGTGGTGGATATGCCTCCTGTGAGTTTGTCACGAAGTTCGAGGACTATTTTCTCGGCATTTTTTTTGCCAATACCCGAGACCTTGATGAGATATGAAGTATCACCGGAGACGATGGCTTTTTTGAGTGTATCCACGGGAGCAACGGAAAGTATGCCAAGTGCGGACTTTGGTCCGATACCAGAGATAGTGATAAGAAGCTCAAAAAATGCAAGTTCGGCGCGAGCACGAAATCCGTACAAGTCCATAGCTGTTTCTCGTACCGCCATATGTGTATAGAGAGTGGTAGATGCATTTTCTTCACCAATACCGAGGATTGTTTCTGGAGTGGCAAATATTTTGTACCCAACACCCTCGACATCAATGACGACATAGGTGGATCCACGGAACGCTATAGTACCAGTAATATGGGCTATCATAGGAGTAGTATAGCATATGCGTTGTTAGTTGTTAGCAGTGAGTCATTAGTTTCCTTGATAGTTATCCTGAAGTACGTGCGTGTTAAAAATCGAAAGAATTCTCTTTTTGTAATTTTGTTGATGTTGTTTGTCTTGAAAAATAAGAATTTTTTTAGTGCCTATTTCTTATGATGTATTTGCTTGCCTTTTAAGTGTTTTCTTGGTACTATCATCCCCATGCCTATCACACAATCAGCAAAAAAGGCCGTGAAGGTGTCGGCCCGCAAGAAGGTCTTCAATGATCGTCGTCGTCGCGTTATGCGTGAGGAAACGAAAGTTGTGAAATCTATTGTTGCAGGCAAAGTTGAGGGTGATGCCGCAAAAGAATTGTCAAAGGCGTACAAAGCAATTGACAAAGCGGCAAAGCGTGGAGTTATCAAGAAAAACACTGCTGCCCGCAAAAAATCACGTCTCGCCACGGCTGTCGCGAAAGCGGTAAAATAATAGAGACAATTGTCCCGCAAGAGCAATAGCGAAGCGGGTTCTCCCCTCGTCGTTCAACGGATAGGACACAAGCTTGCGGAGCTTGCAATGTAGGTTCGATTCCTGCCGAGGGGACAAGAACGAAAAAGAGCGCCTGTGGGCGCCTTTTTCGTTTGTAGTAAATTCTCTTGAAGTTTTGGATACATATGTCCAATCCGTATGTATCTGTACAGTGTCAGAATCCTAGTCTATCCATTATTTTTTCCGACACATGTTCAGGATGTTCTTCTTCGGGGAGTTGGTCGAGAAAGAAATCATGCAGTGCGGGGATGTCCATATCTTCAGGAAGAGGAATAGAAAGGAGAGGAAGAAAAAACTTTTTTTCTTGAAGTACGAGAGTAGGAGAGATGTGCCCCTGTCCAGGGGTTGGTTTACGTATCCAAAAAGAAGAAAAATCATTATATGAATATGCTTTCTTATCGATCATAAACGTATCTTCATACAGTGAATAAGTGATGATGTGTGGTTCTCTGCGGGAAAAATAAAAAACAACTATTACTGCAATAACAATAAACACAGCAAATAATATATTATCCATAAGAAGAGCAATGCCAATGAGGGCAAGGGACGAAAGACTTATCCCCCAATACCAATCGACGGAGTGTTCTTTTTGGATATATTCTGGGGCTGCCCATTGTTCCCATAAAATGTGTTCCATAGATGTTTGCTGAGGTTTGACACAGTTATGAGGTCAAAGTACTCATACATATGTATCATACTACATACAAGACATAGATATCAAACAGCGTGTGTGTATGATACTGATGCGAAGGGGGGTCAGACCTTTTTCCATAATATCCTCACTATGCGGAGTGCGCGGATCCAGCTCTACTTTTTAGTAACATAAGTTGATAGAGATATTTTTTTGTATTTTGATTTTAGGAAAATAGTGAAAGATTTTTTTGAAAAGTAGGGCTGGGCAAGACCTTTTCACAAACGAGCGGAGGGGAAGAGATTCGTCCCGCGGTTACTAATGCAAATGCTTCGGGCACTCGCATTTCCATAAGTACCGCTGGACACGGCTCGCCGTTTCGTGCAAGCACGAAACATGCTCCGCCGTTCGAATCTCTTCCGCGAGCCAAGCAGTTGGCTCGCTCCCCTCCACATAAGAAAATCACCACCCCAAAAAGGGTGGGATTTTCAAATGCGGAGGGGAAGAGATTCGAACTCTTGGTACCTTGCGGCACTCCGGTTTTCAAGACCGGTGCAATAGACCACTCTGCCACCCCTCCTTAAAACATTTTTGTAAACAAAAATATTCGAAAACGTTCTTATAAACAAAAACGTACCCATAGGGTACATTGTTTGCGAATGAGAATCAAGACCATCTAAATTAACTGGTTGTATCGGTGTGTTCCTCCGATGTTTTTTCAGGAAGATGTGTATCGATTTCCGCGTATCGTGGTGCAACAAAAAAGATGTATATAATTTCAAGAATCGCAAGTGTGTTTACGATAAGAAGTGCGATAAACCACCATTTCTGTCCACGACGTGAGGCAAGCCAAAGCGCGTAACCTTTCCAGGGGAGAACCCAAAGGAGGATAAGAAGTAATATATAAGGGTCGTTGAGTGCGGTGATGATGTCCATGAAGAAAAGTATAGCACAAACAAATGTTGAGTTGCGAGCCGCTACAGCTCTTTTTTAAAAATGCTGTGGTTGCGAGCACGTTGGTATTTTTCTGTGATATTCTCCTCTTTCATACTAATCTCCTAATTTTCTTGTATACTAACCTTTTAACTAACTTCCTAACCTCCTATCATACTGATATACTAATGCTCATGCGTACGAATATTATTCACGAAGGAGCAGACGAATTGTCGTATGAAATACGTGGCATTGTTGCGTTTGCTGAAAAACTCGGGACGTTAGGTGTGCCTATTGTATGGGAAAATATCGGTGATCCAATCGCAAAGGGCGAACATATCGCGCCGTGGATTAAGGATATTATTGCTGAACATACGAAAACAGATGTATGTTTTGGGTATACACCAACAAAGGGGGTACTTGCTACACGTCACTACATCGCACAGTCTCGCAAAAAAGAATCGGGGGTTACTCTTTCTCCCGATGATATACTTTTTTTCAATGGTCTTGGTGACGCCATCTCTGTTGTGTATACCTATCTACGTCGTAGCGCGCGGATTATCGGTCCGTCTCCTGCCTATCCAACACATTCATCTGCTGAGGCGGCTCATGCTGGTGCGGCACACATTACCTATCATCTTGACCCACATCGTAACTGGCTCCCGGATATAGAGGATATTCGCAATAAAGTGAAATACAATCCGTCTGTTGCGGGTATTCTCATTATCAACCCAGATAATCCAACGGGTATGGTATATCCACGGAAAGTGCTTGAACAAATCGTTGCCATTGCGCGTACTCATGGACTTTTTCTTATTGCTGATGAGACATATGCACGATTGGCATATGAACCAAAAGAGTTCACGCCACTGTATGATGTTCTCGGAAGTGATGTGCCAGCAATTGTGATGCGGGGACTTTCTAAAGAAGTGCCATGGCCTGGATCGCGTTGCGGATGGATTGAAGTGTATAACAAAGATATTGACGCTGATTTTGCGCGATATGTGAAAACGTTGAATGATGCGAAGATGCTCGAGGTGTGTGCTACCGCACTTCCACAACATGTGTTGCCCGCAATCTTGGGTGATGAACGATATGATCATACCGTTGCGTCGCGTGTCGCTCAATACGCTACTCGTGCTGACCGTGCATATAAAGCCTTTGCGAGTATCCCTGGTGTCATGGCTCCACGTCCTGAAGGAGCATTTTATTATTCTGTCGTTTTTGATGACTTGCCAGAAAATGGTACGTTACCAATCAAAGATGATACTGTTCGTCGAGAGGTGGAACACGCAGTGATGGGTGTTACAGCGGATAAGCGTTTTGCGCACTATCTCATTGGTGCAACGGGTATTGTCGTGGTACCACTTTCTGGATTTAATACAGATCTTGTTGGATTTCGTATGACACTTCTCGAAACTGATGATGCACAGTTTGATGACATTGTAGAAAAAATTCGTGAGGCAATTGTCATGTATCGTGCATCTGTGAAATAGTAGTAATATATCTATTATGCAAGAAAAGAAAAACATTATGATTGGTATCGATTATGGCACGCGTCGTGTCGGTGTGGCAGTGTCTGATGACCGCGCAAAAATTGCTTTTCCAGAGCGAGTAATTCCGCAATCACCGATGCTTGCGGATGTTATTGTCGAGATATGTGCTACACGCGGTGCGACGACTCTTGTTGTGGGAGAATCACTTACCCTTAAAGGGGAACGCAATTCCGTGCAAGATGATATTGATCGTTTTGTTGCGGATGTCTCTTCGCGCATGGATATTCCTGTTATTCTCGAGCGAGAATATTGGACTTCGCAAGAGGCGCGTCGTACACAAGGAATGACCGAAACAAATGATGCTTCTGCTGCGGCACTTATTTTACAGCGATACCTTGATAAGTATGCGGAAAGGACGACAGGTTTCGAAAAAACATAGAAGAACAAAAGAAAAAGAAAAGTTTTTCGACGTACACATCGCATTTATATGCGATGTTTTGTATACTATACCTATGATGCGTGCAGAACATTTTTTTTCTCATATTCCCGTTCCGAAACTTCTTGCGATGTCTGCTGTTGGTTTGGATATTACTGATCGACGAGTTCGTTTCCTTGAACTCTCGGGTTCACGAGGGTCAATGGAAGTGACACGTTATGGAGAATCTCCTATTGCTCCAGGTATTATTGTTGGTGGAACAATTAAGAAACCTCTTGAATTTGCCGCAATATTACAAAGTATGAAGCGTAAGTATGGATTTGAATTTGTGCGTGTTTCTCTTCCGGAAGAGCGCGCGTATATCGTACATATGGATGTTCCGTACGTAGAGGATACAAATCTGTATGACGCTATTAGTTTTCGTCTTGAAGAGTATGTACCGTTTAAACCAGATCAAGTCGTCTTTGATTTTATTCCACTTTCAGAGACGAGAGAAACAGCTGGTACCATACATGTTCTGGCGGCTGTGATGCCAAAAGAAGACGTGCAGACATATCTTGATGTGCTTGACCAGGTTGGTATGACACCAATTGCTCTCCATATTGAAGGACAAGCGATGGCGCGTGCGATTGTTCCCGAGTGTGATAATCAAACATACATGATTGTCGATATTGGACGGCTTCGCACAGGTGTCTCAATTGTACGTGAGGGGGTTGTGCGTTTTACGTCGACTGTTGATATTGGGAGTGATTCATTTTCACATGATATAATAGATGCACTTGGTGTTGATGAAGTAGAGGCAGAACGTATGAAAAATGAACATACATTGAATATCCGAGAGCATGAACTTGAGAGAGTACTTCGTCCGTCACTCGAACGTATGTCTGACGAGATAATCAAACTGTATGAGTATTGGCATACCTATCAAGCGGGAAGAACAGGCGAAACACCAGTGTATCATGTGTTGTTGTCAGGTGGTGGAGCAAATCTACAAGGTCTTGCTGAGTATCTCGGAAAGAAAGCCAATATTCCTGTTTCCGTAGGAAATCCATGGGAGAATGTTAATTCCTTTGATATATATATTCCACCTATTGAAAAACATGCTGCGCTTGGATATGCGACAGTTATTGGACTTGCCCTTCCAGAACGGCATGTATGTATATGATGAATCTTCTTCCTCCTGAACAGAAAAAGAGACTTGTGCACGTCTACAGAGAACGTCTCTTCGTTGTGACTGCTGTGATGGTTGGTGTGGCTGCTCTTTTTTCGACGGTTGTGGCTTGGATTTCTTTTGTTTCTTTGGGGATAGAAAAAGATATATTAACCAAATCAATAGCATCACGTAATGAAGCACCCTCAGCAGAGGAAGGTCGTATTGCCGAGAAAGATATTATTGAGACAAAAGAAGCACTTACATTATTGTCGAGCGATGGAGACAAGGAACGTGTCCCCGTTGTCGTTATAGAGAAAGTGTTTTCTGAACAAAAAGATATAGTTATCGAGGGTATTTCGTACAGTGTTTCCTCAGAGGGAGATGTTTCGGTTGCTGTTCAAGGGATTGCTCCTTCTCGCTCCGCATTGATTGATTTTTCTGTTCGTCTTGAACACATAGGATTTCTAGGAACACGAGTTCCCGTATCGAGTTTTGTTGAGGAATCAGATATCCCTTTTTCTCTCTCGATGACATATTGATAACGCATGCTTATGAATATAAACACTACACTAAAGAAACATAGAAAAACATTTTTTGCTATCATGTTCGCTTTTATTGCGTGTGTTATATACGGGATTGTTATATATTTTTTATATACAGAGAAAGAGTCAGTGCGTTTTCTTATGGAAAAGACACTTACAGAAGAAGCACGGTGGCATAATGCACGCATGGTCGCAAGGCAGATTGAGGAGACCGGTGCAGAGAGGGAGTATTTGCGTGGGCTTATTCTTAAAGACAGAGATGTGATAAAAACGATTACTGATTTTGAAGATATTGCACGAGCTACCAGTGTTTCTCTATCAATGAAGTCGATTGGTGTTGAAGAAAAAGATGAACATTCAGCGTTTTTGTCTATGCATATAATGATACGTGGATCTCGTGAACATGTATTGCGCTTCATAACAATCCTTGCTGATATCCCCTATGCGTTATCGTTTACACATGTGAGCATGGATGTGTCTGATGAAGGTGTGTGGGAAGGAGATGTAGAATGTATTATCCGTAATTTTAAAGAACAATAATATGGATATACACAATATATTCTCAACACTTTTTGGGAAAATAGGAAAGATTCCGCGGATGAATAAGAGAATTTCTTCCAGTCCACGTATGCACCCTCAAAGAGACTGGTTATTTCTTGTGAGTGTTATTATGTTTCTAACAGTAGCAGTGAATCTTGTTGTATTATATGGTGAAAAAAAGGAAGTGAATGATGCGATTGATATACAATCAATTGCGGAATATGACCTTGATGTGGAAAGTATAACAAAAACAGCAGCGTTGTATCATGCAAAAGAAGAGCGTTTTCAAATGATTGTAGGAAGGTTATCTGAAGATGAAAAAGAGGAGATACCAGACAGAAAGACGGAAAAAAGTTTCATTGAAGTTCCTGTTGTTTCTAAGCCGGAATCTACCTATTGACCTATATAGTGTAGGCTGATAGTCTGGATGTCTTGATGGGAAACATACATTGCCCCCGTAGTTCAATGGATAGAACAAGAGGCTTCTAATCTCTCAATGTAGGTTCGATTCCTGCCGGGGGCACATATGAAAAACGCGCATAATGCGCGTTTTTCATATGTGCCCCCGGAGCGAGCAAACTGCTTTGCTCGCGTCAGGAAGCGAACGGCGGAGCATGTTTCGTGCTTGCACGAAACGGCGAGCCGCGTCCAGCGGTACTTATGGAAATGCGAGCGCCCGAAGCATTTCCATTAGTAACCGCGGGACGATTCCTGCCGGGCGCAGGCATATTTCATTCTCAACTTGCTTGAGAATGAAAAGCCGAGCCGGGGTGAGAAAGCGAACACATGGAGCTTTCGCAAGACCTTTTGAGACGGATTGGAGGACTTGTCCGAACAATACGTCCAAAAGGTGTACTGCTCCTGTAAGGAGGCGAGCACTTTGCAGAATGCAAGCTTTAGCGAAGCATTATGCTTAGTGACTCGTGGCCACATATGAAAAACGCGCATTATGCGCGTTTTTCATATGTGCCCCCGGAGTGAGCAAATTGCTTTGCTCGCGTCCCGCCTTCGCTAAAGCTTCGGCGAGACAAGTCAGGAAGCGAACGGCGGAGCATATTTCGTGCTTGCACGAGACATGCTCCGCCGTTCGAATCCCTCATTGCCGCACAGACACAAAACGTACACGGAGTCATGTTCCGTGTTGGTGTGATGAGGGATTCGGTCACCAGTTCTAAGCAGATGCGCGGTCGCAAGCGCCCGCTTATCCGCTAAGAACTCGCGACCCCGTCGCCGCGCTCTGACAAGATAAATCTTGTCGGGCTTCGCGCGCGGCTTTTTCGAATCCCTCATCGCCGCACAGACACAAAACACTCGCAAGGATTCTCCTTGCGAGTGTGTGTCTGTGGGCGATGAGGGATTCGAACCCCCGACCTTCTCGGTGTAAACGAGTTGCTCTACCAACTGAGCTAATCGCCCGTTCGAATACTATACCCCATGTTTGTTTTTTGTACAAATAGGTATATAAAAAGACCAACAAATGTTGGCCGTAGCTTAGTTTCTAGAGTGAACACATTCGCTCCTTCATTATGAATTTTTGTCGTGGGAGGAATATACGTTCCACCCCAATATAGGCGAGAATCCATAAAAATGTGAAAATCGCGAAAATTAATATGAGCAGCTGTGGTTTTACATCGAAATACATTTTAACCACAAGGGTAACCCATTCACCAATTCCCACAATAATAAGCATCAACATACCGTGAGTGATTATGCGTAATGTTTCCATGACTATAAGTTATTTTGATTGCATAAGAAGAACTTCCAATGGGAATGTAACATGGCTTCGAGTGTCTTGCAATTGTGTTGTTTATAGGTTCCAGAATTAATTGCAACACATGTTTAGGTATACTACACAAGTATGACAAAGAACATACAAAGAAAACGAACAGGTGGCAGCCCCCTCACCTTGGGAGAGCGCAGTATTATTGAGGTCAGATGGTGTCGTGATTACAAAGGGGTAACCGACATTGCCAAAGAGTTGGGAAGAAACAAGAGTTCCGTCTCACGAGAATTGGCGGGAAAACCGCGTATCGGTCGAGGAAGATACAATGCGGATACAGCACACAGAAAAGCACTTCTCCGCATCGGCAACCGTGGAAATACCCCGAAGACACAAAAGTCTATACAACTCAAAACATACATTGAGACCAAACTGATCAACGAACGATGGTCGCCTGAACAAGTAAGTATCCGTCTCCCTGTCGAGTTTCCGTTGGACAACACCATGCGCATTGCTCCCGAAAGCATCTATAGTGAGATCTATCGACGTGTGCACCGTGGTGGGAATGGAACGATACGGGATGGAGAGATTGATTTACGTTCATACCTTGCAAGACTTCATACACGACGAGCAAAAAAGGGCTTCAGAAAGGCACAAAAGATGGAACGGGACAGGTTACTCCCATCCATAGATATTCGTCCGTCTGTTGTCGCAGAGCGGTCTCGTATCGGAGACTGGAAAGATGACACCATGCTCTCTCACACATCTACAGTACGCATCAAGAATGTGACAGAGCGACGAAGTGGCGTCACATTATTCGGGAAGACAGTGAATGGTACGGCGGAAGCGTGTGATGCAGTACTCATCAAAGCGTTGGGACGCCTTCCAGCACATACACGCATTACTCTCACACGCGACCGAGGAAGTGAGAATGTACGACACCGTGAGGTTACCGCAACACTCGGTCTCGACGTGTTTTACGCTCATGCCTATGCATCATATGAACGTGGTACGAACGAAAACACCAACGGACTCCTCCGAAGATTCTTACCAAAAAAGACAGACTTTTCGCATGTGTCCGATGAAGAATTGAAGCGAATTGAGTATTTGTTGAACACACGACCACGAAAACGACTTGGCGGGTTGACGCCCGTTGAGGTATTCTTAATGGAAACAGGTGTTGCAGTATATTCTTGAATGTACCCAGTAACGTATTGACGCGCAAATACTTTTATGCTATTAAAATAACCAGAGAAGACGTAATAGTTGTAAATTCAGTTTAATAAAAAAGGTATATTACCATGCCAGCAGAGATAACACCTTACGCGGAGGGAGGAAATGTCCCCATATGGAGCGATGGTACTCCTATTGAAGTAAGAAAAGAGCATGTTGTTCTGATAAAAGGGGAAGGGGGTATAGTGCCTGCCCTGCATGTCTCTATTCCCGAATCTCAGTTTGTGAAATAAGAGTTGAAGGAGACCGCTCATTTTCGGGCGGTTTTTATGTGATTTCGTATCCGTTTGGAGTTTTGTGGTATCATATCCCGTATGACCAAACGCATGACGTGTACCATATCCGGACGAACACAAGGGGTGATGTTTCGTGATTTTATTCAACGAAGCGCTCTCGCGCTCGGTATTGTCGGACAAGTGTGGAATGAAAAGGATGGAAGTGTGACCGTTGTCGCTGAAGGGGAGGAGACAGTACTTGCTGAACTTCTTGCACGTATCAAAAAAGGTCCACCTCTTGCGCGAGTAGAGCATGTGGAAGTGAAATATGCGGATGCGATGGGAGAGTTTGAGGGGTTTCATATAGCGATAAGGAAGTAGAAATGAGGAATATTGGACGAATTTTCAATTTCTAATTTTCAAACGATTTTCAATATAATAAATGTCTCAATGAAAAAATATATCTACATAGTGTAGGACATTAAGGAATTGAATCATTGATATATTGTTTAGAAATTGAAAATTGAAAATTCTTTCATTTTTAAATAACCATGGCATCATTCGCTTGATTTGCTATACTGACATCCATGACAGAGACCACATCATCCATCCCCCACACTATTGGTATCATCATGGACGGTAACCGTAGATGGGCGAAAGAACAAGGACTACCAACAATTGAAGGACATCGTAAAGGTGCAGAAACACTCCAAGCATGTACACGATGGGCATATGAAATGGGGGTGAAGACGCTTATTGTCTATGCATTTTCAACAGAAAACTGGCAACGAAGTGAAGAAGAAGTGACGGGCATCATGGATCTCGTTGCATTTTTTTCGGAGTATATTGCCGATACAGCAATCAAAGAAGGTGTACGCATACAGTTTATTGGAAAACGTGACATGCTTCCCGAAAAGACATTACAAAAGATTGAAACACTTGAACAAGTGACAGCGATAGGAATGACCATTACTCTTGTTGTTGCGCTGTCGTATGGTGGTCGTTTGGAGATTGTGGAGGCGGCGCGGTCGCTCTCGGAGAGCGACCGCGCCGAGCTGACCGAAGAATCTTTTGCAAGAAAATTGTGGACGGCCGGTATTTCTGACCCAGACTTTATTATTCGTACAGGAGGGCAAAAGCGACTATCCAATTTTTTGTTATGGCAGAGTGCGTATAGCGAATTATTTTTTACACCGACATACTGGCCTGCCTTTACTCGTGATGAGTTTGCACGTATGGTAACAGAGTATGGAGAGCGTGTACAAAACGGTGGTAAATAGCTCTCATCTATGACACACGAACCAACTATTCTTTTTGAGACAGACGAGCTTCTTGCTATTGATAAACCAGCAGGGTTGCTTGTCCATGGGGATGGAAAGACGGGGAAGCATGAAGAGACCTTAGTAGACTGGCTTATCGCCACATATCCCAATATTACGAACGTCGGTGAATCATGGGTGGCACCTGATGGGACAGCTGTGCCACGTCCAGGTATTGTGCATCGTCTCGATCGTGATACGTCGGGCGTATTGCTCGTGGCAAAAACAGAGCCAATGTATCGATATTTGAAACGACAATTTCAAGATAGAAAAATACACAAAGAATACCGCGCGCTTGTGTATGGTGTTATCAAAGAAGACAGAGGAAGTTTTCACTGGACAATTGGACGAGACAAAAAGGGTGTGCAAAAGCGTGCAGTAGGGACATCGGCACGTGGCGAGACACGTGATGCGCGTACAGACTTTGCTGTCATTGATCGTCGCCCAGGATTTACCTATCTTGCGCTTTTCCCTCATACAGGGAGAACACACCAGCTCCGTGTGCATTTAAAAGCAGCACAGCGTCCCATTGTGTGTGATGGACTGTATGCACCTGCGCGCCTTCGTGAGGAAACGAAAGAATTAGACGGCTCATGTGCGTTTGGTATGCGACGTATGGCACTTCATGCATACCGTATTACAGTGCGTCTACCGGGAGGTGAAGAAAAGACAATAGAAGCCCCTATACCATTAGATATGACAGATGCTCTTGCCCGTTTCGCGAAGCTATGATAGTATGCACAGCACTATGAATATGATTGACAAGACAACCGTTGCCATCTCTCCTGTTGATGTAACACATCGACGCGGTTTGGATTTACGCGCGGGCGACACCGTTCGAGTTTCTTCGAAAGTTGTCGAAAAAGGAAAAACACGCCTTCAGGTATTTGAAGGGTTGGTTATTGGTCGTAATCACGGTAGTGAACCTGGCGCAACATTTACAATACGTAAGGTCGCGAGTGGCGTTGGTGTTGAGCGTACGTTCCCACTGTATTCACCCAATATTGAAAAGATTGAACTCGTTCGTCGCGCGAAAGCTCGCCGTGCTAAACTTTACTTTATCCGCGAGAAGACATCCAAGCAGATTCGCAAGAAGATGAAAACACTCTTTGGTGTTGCATTGCCAGACTTTGCCAAGCGCGAGGAAGTAATTGAAGAGATGCCGGAAGAGGAAATGGTGGAAGTTATTGAAACTCCAATAACAGAGGAAGTAATTGAAACTCCGGTAGCAGAAGAGGTAAGTGCAGAAGATATTGTGGAAGTTACTGCCCCTGCTGAAGAAGTATTTGTTGAAGAAGAGAAGAAAGAAGAAACCAAATAATCTTAAATATAAAAACGGCGCTCACGCGCCGTTTTTTATTGTGCCCGAGAGAGGGTTGTCCCGCGGTTATCCAGCCCCACTTTTATAAATAATTTAACACTTGAATTGATATTCACACTCGCAATTATTGTTCTGCGCAAAGGACAATGTTTATTATGAAAGTGGAGCTGGATACCGCTGGACGTCGAGCACCACTTTTGTATGGACAAAAGTGGTGCTCGGTTCGAACCCTCATGCAAAGCAAGCAGTTGCTTTGCTTCTCGGGCACATATATAAAAACGCCTTACGGCGTTTTTATATATGTGCCCGAGAGAGGGTTCGAACCTCCAAGCCTTGCGGCATACGCTCCTGAAGCGTACGTGTCTACCAATTTCACCACCCGGGCAAAGATACGTAAATAACGAATTAAGCATAAAGAATTATGATTAAATAATCAAGGAAACGGGCGGCGACCGAAGGTCGCCGCCCGTTTCCTTTTGATGTGCGCGAGAGAGGAATCGCACCTCCACGTCCGCAATGGACACTAGCCCCTCAAGCTAGCGCGTCTACTGTTTCGCCACTCGCGCAATACACGCTATCCTACACGGTTTATCGTTTTTTGTAAACCATTGATATGCTCATTGTGTATATTGGTATGTACACACATGACATATCTCTCATGTGTCTGATATACTATCGTTGTTATTATCTGATATACGTTTTTCATGATTGATTCCCACACCCGTCGACTTACTTTTGTTGCCCTGTTTGCATTTATTGCTGCGGCGGGAATTTTTTTTATTCTTGGTAATATGGCAAACGCGGGGAGACCAGCGTTTTCTCTTATGTATCCTGATGGATCAGGTGAATTGGGATATGGAGCGGTTCCCGCATTGTCGCACCCAGATTTTTTTGCGGAGGTAAAAGGAAAATTGTTGGAGAGCGGTGAGACGTTTGTAGAAGCAGATTTGTCCGCGATGATGATGCGTGTATATGAGAAAGGTACTGTATCACTCGAAGTCCCTATCCGTACAAAAGGAAAAGAAGGTTCCTGGTGGGAAACACCAGCGGGGTTGTACCAGATTGAAACGAAAGAAAAAGATCATTTTTCGACGTTTGGAAATGTACACCAGCCGTGGAGTATGTCATTTCAAGGCAATTTCTTTATTCATGGATGGCCATATTATCCCGATGGCACCGCTGTATCTTCAACATTTTCTGGCGGGTGTATCCGTCTTTCCGATGAAAACGCCAAAGCAGTGTATGACAAGGTGTCTGTGGGTACACCCGTTCTTGTGTTTGAAAAAGATTTCGCGTCCGATGGCTTTGCATATGAAGCATTACCCCCTTCCCTTGGTGCGCGTGGATACCTCATCGGTGATGTGAACGGGAATAATATTCTTCTCGAGAAAGGAGAGGGTGAAACGTTTGCATCAGGTTCGCTGACCAAACTCATGACAGCGCTTGTTGCTGGCGAGTATATCAATATGGATAAAGATGCAACGCTCAAAGATACCGCAGATGAAGAAGGGAAAGAACAGAGCGCACTTATTCCTGGGACAGCGTATAAAGCATTTCATCTATTGTATCCACTCCTTCTTGCTGACTCTGACCGTGTCGCGCATACATATGCAAGTGTGAAAGGAGAGGGTGCATTCATTTCTTTTATGAATAAAAAAGCTGTGTCACTGGGTATGGTAGGGAGCCATTTCGTAGATGTGACAGGTGATGATGAAGGAAGTGGCACAACAGTACGAGATATGTTTGCACTCGCGCGATATGTGTATCATAATCGAAGTTTTGCGTTTGATATTACCGCGGGGAAAGAGCGCGGTGCGACATATGGAGCATCACCCTTTGCATCGCTTGAAAACAATATCGTGGGGGCGGAAGATTCCAATTTTCTTGGTGGTATGTCGGGGGTCGCGCCAGATGGTACTGACGTGGCGCTCGCTCTCTTTTCGCTGACACACAAGGGGATGAAACGCCCTGTTGCCTTCGTTGTGTATGGGTCTTCTGACGCAGAACGGGATATTACTGCCCTCCGCGCATACATGACACGTGTCTATCCAGAATAAACTTTTTCCACAGCAAAAAAATATTGTATGAAATTTTGATATACTGTGTGTATGGATACAAATGATATGCGAGTACGTCTTGCAAACTTGTTGAAAGACGAAACGCTCGAACAAACGATGATTGCGCTCTACGATGCACTATTACGTGTGGACATAAAGAAGTGTGTCACGGATTCATTTCGAGATGAATTTGTGTCAGGTATAGAGACACTCAAACGTGATTCCGAGTTTCATCGTGTTGCAGTGAAAAGAATGGCAGAGAAGTATCAAGTGGATGGAAAGGATGAACAAGGAATTGAGAAATAAGAATAATAAACGATAAACTATAAAGAAAAGAAAGTTAATGTATGAAATATTGTACTCGACCAGATAATGTATAACTCATATATAATTTATGACATGTCCGTTACTCAAAGAAGATTTGATATTTAACTTAACCCAAGGGTTGGGGTATGAAGAGCGTTCCCTCGCGCTCTATGAAGAGTTTCTCACAATGCTTGAAGGAAAAGAGTTGTCTGCCGAGGAGATACATGACAAAGAAATTATTGAACGTATCGCGTCTGATGAGAGACGACATATCACTATTGCAAAACGACTCATTGTCATTGCAGAAGAATATTATCACACAACATAAAGAGAGAAAAAGAGAGCGGAAAAAGGGGTTGACCAAACCTCTTTTTTCGTGTACAAGATGAGACAGAAGTACTTATTTCAATCATATAATCTATGAATTATGAGACAAAAGGAAAATGGTTTTGTGAGTGAGTTACTCTATTCTGTCGGAGTAACAATAAATGCCCCAAACGGTAGTGGTCTCCAGGTTCGTGATGAACGATTTTATTCGGAGATCGTCCGTCGCGGGTCACTTGGACTTGGTGAGGCGTACATGGACGGTCTGTGGGACCATGATGACCTCTCAGATTTCTTCTGCCGAGTTATTGGTGGAGGTCTTGAGAAAGAAGCAAAAAGTCTCAAGACGGTCATTGCTCTTGGTCCGGAGATATTGTCTTCAGTTCTTGCCGACTGTGGGCATTGGAAAAACTCACACCGTGTGGGAGAGCATCATTACGATGTGGGCAATGACCTTTACAGGTTGATGCTCGGTAAGCACATG
Organism: Candidatus Yonathbacteria bacterium; assembly: GCA_013334825.1. Classification (GTDB taxonomy): domain Bacteria; phylum Patescibacteriota; class Minisyncoccia; order Phycocordibacterales; family JACNGX01; genus JACNGX01. Next base: position 20,323 of record JAAXWR010000003.1, on the reverse strand, counting down.
GTGTATTCCTGTGCCTACTGGAAAGATGCTCAAAATCTGAACGAGGCGCAAGAACATAAAATGCGTCTTATCTGCGAAAAGCTCGGTCTCAAAGAGGGAATGACACTTCTTGATATTGGGTGCGGATTCGGTGAGCTTCTTGCTTTTGCTGCGAAGCATTACGATATTCGAGGAGTTGGCATCACCATCTCCAAAGAGCAGGCGAAGCTTGCGGAAACTCTTTTCAGGGAGTATGACGTATCAGACCGTGTCTCAATCAAAGTTCAAGATTATCGTCATCAGCTGGGCGTGAAATTTGATCGCGTCGTGTCCGTCGGTATGTTTGAGCATGTCGGGCCAAAGTATTATCAAACGTACTTTGATACTGTCCGTGCGTATCTGAAGAAAGATGGACTCTTTCTTTTGCATACGATTGCCGGACACGAGTCGTACCGCACAACAGAACCCTGGGTGCACAAGTATATTTTCCCAGGCGGTGTGCTCCCTTCATATGAGCAGGTGACAAAAGCGTTCCAACGGGCTGAGTTTGTTATGGAAGATTGGCACAATTTTGGCGCCGATTATGACAACACACTCATGGCATGGTATCAAAATCTTTTACCGCGATGGGATACTCTGATTGCGACGGGGAAGTATGATGAACGCTTCCGTCGTATGTGGGAGTATTACCTTCTTTCTTTTGCCGGAGCATTCAGGTCAAGAAACCTGGATTTATGGCAAATAGTCTTTTCACCAAAAGGTGTGAAAGGAGGGTATACGTCGGTGCGATAAAAGGTAGATGTTTTTGAGAGCGGCGCGGAGCGCCGCTTTTTGTATTGTCTACACAATGTTTGGTATACTGTGAGCGATGTATTATACGCGCACAGGCGACAATGGAACAACAACGCTGTATGGCTGTGACCAACGTCTTTCAAAAAGCTCTGCGATTGCCGAAGCACTCGGCGCACTTGATGAGACGGGGAGCGTACTCGGATTGCTTGCGGTTCACATGGCACACACAGAGATGCCGAATGGGAAAATCGGCGCAACAATTGTGATGGATATACAATCGCATCTGTTTACCATTCAAGTGGAAATTGCGGGGGCTGACAAACATCTTTCTTCGGAAGCCGTGTTGGTATTGGAGACATACATTGATAGCCTTGGAAGAACAATGTCGCCTATTACTACGTTTGTCGTTGCGGGAGGAACAGAACTATCTGCTCTCGCGGATGTTGCGCGTACAGTCGCACGCCGTGCAGAGCGTCGTGTCGTTGGAGTTTCTGAAGAGGGACTGGTTGTTGTGTATGACCAAACACTCGCATACTTAAACCGTCTCTCTTCATTTCTCTTTGTCCTTGCTCGATATGTGAACAGAGAAGCAGGGATAGACGAACATGCGCCAGCGTATGATAAGTAATAGTTTCCTTTTCATTGTTTATCGTTTATAGTTATCTGGCCTTGCATTCTCTGTTTAACTTTTAATCTCCTAACTTTTTAATCTCCTAACCTCCTCGTTGTATGCTTGAAATGCTCGTCCTCGGCGCGATCCAAGGTATCGCAGAATGGTTGCCCATCAGCTCTGATGGCATGATTGTTCTTGCCAAAACACATATGTTTGGCGGTGGTCGTATTGACGATATGATGCGTCTTGCACTCTTCTTGCACATCGGAACAGCGATTGCGTCTATTGTGTATTTTCGCAAAGAAATCAAAGCACTTTTGTCACGTCTCGTTTCGTTTCGCAGAACGGGGAGTGTGGAGAAACGCGTGCTTATGTTTTATGTTGTTGCGACGATTGTTTCAGGTGTACTGGGGTATGTATGTCTCAAACTACTTGAACGATACGGAGACTTCTTTGTCGCGCATACGCCCGCGTTTATGATATTTGTTGGCGCGGCGCTCTGTGTGACAGGGCTTGCACAGATGAAAAGACGAGATGTGTCTCATGGGGAAAAGACAGAGCAGGATCTGGGACTTCCCGATGCACTCATACAAGGGGTGCTTCAAGGGCTTGCCGCACTTCCCGGGGTATCGCGTTCAGGGCTCACTGTTGCAGGGCTTCTTTTTAGAGGATATAAAGACGAAGACGCGCTTCATATTAGTTTTCTTTTGAGTATTCCCATCGTGATTGCCGGAAATATTGTCCTTAACATGGACATGTTTACATGGGATGCCGATATGTTTGTGGGGCTACTTGCGGCATTTGTCGTAGGATATGCCACCATTGACATACTGCTTCGTCTTGCGAAAAAAGTCCCATTTGGTCCATTTGTCCTTGCGTTTGGTGTGCTTGTTATCCTTTCCGCATTTGTGTAATGGTTGGTCGGCGTATGTGAATGTGATATCATGGCGGATATGGATAATCACAAAGAAAAGACAGAGTTAGAGAATGTCGCTGACTTTTTGTTTGAAGTTGGCATTCTTGCCAAAACACCCCGGAGCGGATTTTTCTTTTTGGGAAGCGGTGAACAAAGTGTTGCCGAACACATCAACCGCACATGTTATATTGGTTATTGTCTTGCTGAAATGGCAGGAGATGTTGATACAGGAAAGGTGGTACAATTGTGTCTCTTCCATGATATATCCGAATCGCGTATTTCTGATTTGAATTATGTGCATCAAAAGTATACTGAACGGTTTGAACATCGAGCACATGAGGATCTTACTGCGTCTCTTCCCTTTGGAGACAAGATGAAAGCATTGATAGATGAATACGAAGAGCGGGAGAGCAAAGAAGCACGTCTCGCGAAAGATGCTGATAATATTGAGTTCATACTATCGCTTAAAGAACAGTTGGATATTGGGAATGAACGTGCAAACACATGGCTTCCTGCCACGGTGAAGAGATTGAAAACAGAAGAAGGTAAGAATCTCGCTGAGCGTGTTCTCACGATAGACTCGGATGCGTGGTGGTATGGGGACAAAGAAGATGAATGGTGGGTAAGTAGAAATAACAACAAATAATATGGAATACATGATATGGGAAAGTGTCGTCGCTGTTCTTGGTATCCTCATGTCGGCGGGATACTTTCCTCAGGCGTATCGGATATGGCAAAAGAAAAACGCTGATGATGTTTCGCTCGTTACGTTTGGTATATTTGCGTTCGGGACGACAATATGGGCATTATACGGTTTTTTACTCAAAGATTGGGTCGTATTTGCGGGTTTTATTGTGGGCGTCATTGGTTCGTGGTTAGTCGTTACTCTTGCCGTGTATTATCGGTTTATAAGAAAGATACCACAAAAAGTTGAAATGTCAGTTTCTAAAAAAAGAGAAATGCTGGACTAATCTCTCAAAAATTGTTATAACAGAACAACTGCACGATAGAAAAAGCTTGTTACGCAAGTCTATTGTGCGAAAGAAATCATGGTGACTATGGTGTAACGGTTAACACAGAGGTCTGTGGATCCTCTAATTCGGGTTCGATTCCCGATAGTCACCCCTCGTAATAGTGACAGCATTGAGTTTGTTTTTCGTATAATAATTGGTGGACTTTGAACAGTGAGATAATAAACATATGGAAAAATCATATTTTAACAATAATGAAATACCAAAAATTGATTCAGCATTCAACATGCCTATTGAATCATTACCAGAAGAAACTCCTGAGGAGTACGTGAGTCGTTTCATGAAACTTATTGTTGATACTCACACAAGGAACGAGGATATTTTTGGTGAACCAGTAAAGTTATTGGAAAAAAGAGAGTACTACGGAAGGTACACACACCCGTCAGTAAATAATTTTTTCAAGAGTGAAGGCCGTGCACAACAATTAAAAGAAATACTTATTAAATTGAATGTTCATAATGAAGAAAAGTTTTCTGACTCAAAAAAAACAGAAATGTTTAGTAGGTTAAAAAATAGAGTACAGAGGTCAAGTCGGAGTTCTTCACAGGGGGATGTCCATGAGAGTATCGATTATTATGCCAATACAAATCAAGAAAGAAGTTTTTTTGTACCAGGAAGAAAGAGAGATGCATACTCATATGTATCAATGATGTTTGGTTTGCCCGAGAGTTTTGTTAACACGACAGAAGGAAGAGAGTACATTCATAGACTCATTGATGGTAAGACAATCTTTTTGTTTGGGGGAGGTGATTCGGTGGTTGATTTACTAAAAGATGAAAGGTTAAGACCAAAAAAAGTAATAAATTTTGATCCATTTCTCAAAGAAGAATCTTTCGATAAGAACCCAAATGATATATATGAATCTATGACTATATCTGCAACTGATGAAAAAGTTAGACAAATGGTAAATAATACATCATTACCTAAAGCTGATGAGGTTTGGGCGACGTATTCCGTTCCATTCTATGTTGATTCGTCAGATGAAATAAGAAGTTTAATAAAAAATATGGCAACTGTCCTTGAAGATGGAGGAAATGCGAGAATCTCACCGATAACAGTTCAAGAGGATGTCCGGGGAGACGAAACCTTTGAATCAAGGAAACAGGCCTTACTAACATCAATTGATGAGTTAATAAATAGCCCAGATTATAATGTTTCAATGTTTAATGACACGTTGATCATACATAAAATAAAGAAAGCTATCCGTGAGTAGCATTACAAATGACTTCAATGATGCTTTTTGAATTGAAAAAAGAAACAGATAATCTTTTAAAAATTTGAAGGAAGTGGTATTACTCCGATAGAAATGCACCCGCCCCTTTGGTTTTGGAGTAGAAATGGGTTTATTTATACATGAGGACATTGAGGAATGAAGATTGTTGTATTGTTTTTCTCTGCGAACACAGTTCTCATATCCTCTACGACGGCGCCCCCCCCACAATCAACCAAAAAGTCCTCAATAAAGGGGACTTTTTGGTTTAGTTTTGATAGAATCTTTTTATGAAGATTTGTTTGAAATAGTTATGAAAAAACTCTCAAAAAGCAGGGGACCTAGGTTTTCTAAGGCATCTTGACCTATATATTGACTTTTTAGTCTATTATTGCTATAATTCTACGAGAATACAGTAAACCTCTCGCTTTCTTCGGTATAACGAGTAGAGGCTCTTTCAAAACAAAAAACATATTGTCATGGCAAAGTACGATGTCACAGGCAATCAACACTTCGGCATCACAGGACAGATGCTCGAAATCCAACGCCAAATCCGTCTGAAAGGCGGTAGTCCTATTGATCCCGAACTGGTAACGCTTGCGCTTCAGGACATCATCGAAGGCAAGTTTCACCACACACAGGCTTCCAAAGCCGACAATGCGATTCTCCGCCTCATTTCAAAAGGCGAGACCATCGTCATTGATGTGTGTGACGGGTCAGAAACATTGGCAACCGCTAAGGAAGTTTTTCCGGGCATTGATGGCGACTTCAAAAACTGGGGCACCAACAAAGCCGGCATCGCCACTAAAGAACAGGTGGTGGATGTACACGAACTGGTAAAGGACGCTACCTTTGCACAAATGTTCGGTTCCCTTGGGACCGATCTGGATAAGCTGTGTCTGACACAAGCCCAGATAAAGAACTTTTGCAAAAAGCATTTCAACTGGTTACGCACCGATGGATATCCGACTTTCTTCCTATTTAAGGTTGAAGATCAATTCTTCGTTGCTTACGTGCTCGTGCACTCTGATGGCTTGCGCGTCTACGTGCGCCAGTTCGAGGACGTCCTCGTTTGTTCTGCCGTGAACTCCCATCGTCTGGTGGTTCCGCAACTGACCGCTTAGTACCTTGTTCTAATGACGCTTATTTTCTTAATCCCTTTGATTCTTCGGAATTGAAGGGACTTTTTTATTTTTGGAGTAAAGAAAGTTTTGGGGTGCTCAAATCGATGTATAATGTTGTGGTTAAGAGCTAAAACATCAAAAAGTTATGACGATGTATAAAAAACAACCGTATCTGCTCATTCAATCGATGTATCATCTTCTTTGCTCAAACAAAAAGTTGCGGTGTTCCATGGATTGCACCGCGACAGACGATACAAAATGATTTCCGAACTGCTTCGTGGAAAAGACAAAAACTCGTTCTAAAAGCACCCCAAAACTTTCTTTACTCCGAAATCGGCTGAATGGGGCAGTGAAATGCCGAAGGGTGACAAACCCTCGGATGTGGTCTAAAGAGCGCACGCAGGGCAGAATTCGGCGAATTACATCCCGAACGGTGGGTAACTCATGGCGAATAAGGGGTTTTAGTCATGCATATTGCGCACGAGTAAACATATATGCTATATTTGTACTGGAGGTCAGGTTAAACCTGGGTTCCAGTACAAATATGGATAAAAAAGTAAAAAAAGGAGATTATTTAGACATATTGCTTAGATCGAAAAGCACTGTTTTTTCAACAAAGGACATTGCTTTACTTTGGCGCGATTCAAACACTACTGCCGCGCAAGAGAGGTTGAATTACTATGTGAAGACAGGCAAGCTTATTCGTGTGCGTCGAGGTATTTATGCAAAAGATAAAAATTACGATACATATGAATTTGCCACAAAGATATTGAGACCTTCATATATAAGTTTTGAAAGTGTCCTCGGTTCATTTGGTATGACATTTCAGTATTACAGCCAGATTTTTGTTGCATCGTATGTCAAAAGAGAAATTATTGTTGATGGACAAGTTTATTCTTTTAAAAAAATTAAGGATATTGTGTTACACAATCCCGCTGGTATCGATCAAAGAGGAGAATACGCAATTGCTTCAAAAGAGAGAGCTTTTCTTGATACAGTCTATCGAAGTAAAAATTATTATTTTGACAATCTCTCACCTCTTGATTGGGATAAAGTGTTTATGTTATTACCAATGTACAATGATAAGAAAATGATTAAAAGGGTAAAAGAATATCATGAGCGCTACAAAGCAAATAAATAAATTATGACACTACGTTCAGCAATACATAAAAATATACTTGTTCAGATACTTATTGATATCTATACTGACACGACAATCAGTCCGTATTTGGGTTTTAAAGGAGGGACCGCAGCCTATCTTTTGTATGGTCTTGAACGTTTTTCTATAGACCTGGATTTTGACCTTCTTGATGAAACACAAGAGAATCATGTTTTTGATAATGTTGAGAAAATTATAAAAAAATATGGGACTATTAAAGATGCTCATAAAAAGAGATTTAATCTATTTTTTTTACTCTCGTATGACAACAAAGAAGAGCATGCGCAAAATATAAAAGTAGAGATTAATTTAAGGCCATTTGGCTCAAGATACGAGGTGAAATCTTTTAATGGTGTTTCTATGCTTGTGATGGTTCAACCAGATATGTTTGCTCATAAGTTGGTTGCTATGCATGAGCGATTGGGGCAGACAAATCGAGATATTTTTGATGTGTGGTTTTTCTCAAAAAATAACTGGGAGGTACATAAAGAAATCGTAGAAAAACGAACAGAAATGACATATAAAGCGTTTCTTGAAACATGCATCTCTGAATTAGAAGAGATGAGCAATCATAATATTCTTGATGGTATCGGAGAGCTTTTGACTGAAAAACAAAAAGACTGGGTGCGATCAAGTTTAAAACTTGAAACGATTTTACAGCTCAAATTAAGACTAGAGTCTGAAAAATAAGTTGAAATAAAACTCTCAAAAAGCGCATGGGGATGAAAGAACGTCAGTATCTTTTAAATGGTATGTACACAGATATGGTATCTTTTTCTCCGCACGATAAAGACGTTGCAATGTCACTTCTCACAAAAGTAGGGGAGGGTGTTTCTGGTGACGACGCGCGCGTGATGTCGTTTGATACACTGTACGCACTTCTCTCAGATGAGGAGAAAAAAATTATTGAACGTATTATTGCTACAGATCCGACAGTATATGGATTTAGAGGGCAATGTTTCGGTATTGCTCCGGTGCCGGATGATTTGGTTGCACTTGTGGGACAAGAGTATTGTATATGCGGAATAAAAAAACTTTTGCAAACACAATATCTTCCCGCACACGCACATCAAGCGTATCTCCGCATGAATGATGCGATGGACGCAGGTATCGGCAGGCGCGTGCTTGTTGAGTCAGGATATCGCTCGCCCGCGTATCAAGCGATTGTCTTTTTGCGGTATCTCGCGGAACATACCTATCGTATTGAGGAGGCACTTGAGCGCATCGCGATTCCTGGATATAGCGAACATGGATATCCGAACAAGCAAGGTATGGATTTTCGTGTAAGAGAAACAATGTTTGATAATGATGATCGACCAGTTCCCTTTGGAAACACGATTGAATATGCATGGCTTCTTGAACATGCAAATGATTTTCATCTGCATCTCTCGTATCCAGAAGGAAATCCGTATGGTATCATCCCCGAGCCGTGGCATTGGCGGTATGAAGGTGGTTTGATATAGTTTATATATGAATGAAGGACCAATTCAGAAATGTGAATCAATAGATGAAAAAGTGGATCGCATACGAGCTACTTTGGGTATTGTTTATACGGAAGAAGAAATACGTATGCTTGAGAATTGGGAAAGAAAACTCCCACAAAATAGTATAGAGTCACCAATATATGTTGCGTCTGTAAAAGATGTTCTTGATTTTCTCCCTCCCGTCCCTAACATGAACAATGAAGACGTAGAGATTTTTTTTGGGAAGATCGATGGATTTTCTGACAGAGAGTTAATTGCTATTTTTGAAGGTTTTTCAAAAAAAAGTCCAACATTTGAAATTACTCTTGAGATATTTAATAAAGATAGTATCTCTATTCATATAGGAAATAAAGAAACATGTCATGGGATAACAGAAATAGAGTATGGGCATTATCATCCAACTGATATTTTGAAAAATATTTTAATAAAAGAGAATCTTCCCGAAGTGTTTTTGGAAGGACTTATGCCGTCACGTGGTGATTTGGTGTATTGGGAGAGAAAATTTATGTCAGGACAACACACAATGAGGATTTTCTCAAAAATAGGGTATGTCGAAGTGATTGCCCCTCAAGATTTTGCAATTTTTGACACTTCACGAGTTGATGAATTTGCAAAAAAGTATTTCGATTTATTTTTGGGTCAAAATACGTTAGGTATCAACACGCATGAAGATTTAGTACTTTATTTTAAAGAAAATTTTCTCCTTGATGTAATATTTCATTCATATAAAACATATCAGGACGTGGGAAAAAAAGATGTGTTCGAGTAAGTTTAATTGCGCGATCATATTTTCAAACGAATTTTTTGTGGATGAAGGTTTTTTATTTATGCTATGATATATCTCGTATATACATGAATACATTTCTCTCACACGTTGAACTATTTTTTAAGAATGCTCTGAATATATCTTTCGTAAAACGTTTTTTGTCGCGATATCCGCGATCTTTCGCGTTTATAAAACGACGGGTTGATGCGGACATGTTTGAAGGGTTGCCACTTACACTACTTACGCTCTTACTCTGTGTCGTCCTCGCGTTTCTTGCCAGTATTGTTGAAGGGTATGTGACGAATGAAGCACTCGTGTTCCTTGATACACGTTTGGCAAATTTATTGTATGCATTTCGAAGCGACGGTCTTCTCGCGTTTTTTCATTTTCTTACCTATTTTTCTGAAGGAATTGTTATTGTTGCGGTCATGCTTGGTGCGAGTATTGTTTTATGGCAATATCACCATCGCGTTTATATCCCAGGGCTCTGGCTCTCTGTCGCTATTGGACAGATGGGAGCATCGTTGGGGAAACTCTTTTTTCAGCGTCTTCGTCCTGATGAAGCAATGCGCGCTATTGTAGAAACATCATTTTCATTTCCGAGCGGTCATGCGTCAACAGTTGTCCCATTGTATGGATATATGCTGTACCTTGTATGGAAAAGCACTGCATCTCTGCGCGTAAAACGATGGTCGACGGTTGTCTTTGTTGTACTTGTCCTCGGTGTTGATTTTAGTCGATTGTATCTGGGTGTTCATTATCTTTCTGATGTACTCGCGGGTAATCTCCTTGGGTTTGCTGCTCTTATCATTGGCATCGGACTGACAGAATGGGTGATTGATTATCGTGATATGATTCGCGCGAGCGTTACGCGATATTCCGCCACGGCGATAGTGATGGGTGTGGCGGCGATGGGGGCTTCTGCTATGTACGGACTTTCTCCCGCGCCAGTGTTTTCATCATATACCATGAATGAGACGCAGCCGATTTCTCTTGTTGATGTTCCCGTACTTTTTAGTGACATGGTGCTCCCACAATTTACGGAAGATATTATGGGGGCATCTCAAGAGCCGATTAATTTGATTGTTATCGCTCCACGGGCATGCTTTACAGAACAAGTAAGACGTGCGGGGTGGGTGCTTGGTGATGATGTTGACTGGAAGAGTATGACAACGTTTGCTAAACGTGCAGCACTTGATGAAGCATATCCAACTGCGCCGATGACACCATCGTTTTTTAATGCTATGCCACATACGTATGGATTTCAAAAAGAAACAGAGGAGCAGTCCGCGCGTTCGCGTCATCACGCGCGTTTTTGGCGTACCGCATATGACACCCCACTCGGGGGACTGTATGTAGGGACAGTGAGTTTGGATGTTGATATCAAATGGGGAGTGCTGACCCATGAGATTTCTCCGGATATTGATACGGAACGTGATGTGTTTGTAAATGATCTTGTTCGCGCGAGTGTTGTGACATATACATCCGTGGTGCCATTTGTTGCCCCGACAACAGGTGAAAACTTCGCGGGAGACAATTTCTTTACCAGTGGACACGCGGCAATCATTGTTCTTGATCCTTGCGGGGAGTGAGAAGGTGTATACTATATATATGAAGGTTGAGCGTCTCAGAAACAATCCGTGGGAATTTCCAACGCACGAAGAGTTAGTGGCGTTATTAGCACATGAAGCACAACGCTCACTCCCCAAAGGAAAAGAGTCAGTGCATTACGCTGATTTTTCAACCATTGTTGATTTGCTTGATGATGCTAGTATTCCATCTGATTTTTTTACAGATACATCACTTACGTTCGATGCGTGTAAAGACCCTACATATTTCAACGTCGTATCTCGTATGTTTGAAAACTTGTCGGAACACATAGCGAATTCGTATGGTGACAAGAAAAAGAGCCAATTGCTTAATCGTCTTTATAAGTATCTTTCCGAAGAGGATGTGCCAGAATCGTCAGATATTATATTTGTATTTGGTTCGAGGGGAATTGTTCGTATTGATACGGCAATTCGCTTGTTTCATGAAGGATATGCTCCGCGTATTATGATAAGTGGTCGAGGTCCTTTTTATAATATGAGCGATGAATTAATCTCAGAAGCAGAAAGACTCGCAGTATATGCAGTGGAGAAAGGTGTACCGCAACACGCTCTTTTATTGGAGACAGATTCAATTACTATCCCTGATAATGTTAAACGATCACTTAATCTTTTGGAGCAAAAGAATATTCCATATCAGCGTATGCTGTTGGTTAACTCACCATTTTCTCAACGGAGAGGATATGGACATTTTTGTAAAATGACAGACGACACTATGATATTTAGGCGAGTGAATACCGATGTCGTTTCTCCCGAGTATTCAAAGAATGAGTGGTACAAAAATGATGTCGGTAGGCGTGTTATTCTTAAAGAATTTTTTAGTCTTCGTATAAGTGAATTGTTAAATACGAGTTAGGGGCGTATGTATTTTGTGGAAAATAAATAATTTTTTATGTCTATAAGCATGCATTTATTTTCCGCATCTTGATGTTCTGTATGAAGGTTCTTTACTTTAAACAAAATATCTACTATGTAAAGAGAACTATCGCGTATTATTTTTGTTGCTCCAACAACAGGTGAAAACTTCGCGGGGGACAACTTTTTTACCAGTGGACATGCGGCAGTCATTGTTCTTGATCCTTGCGGGGAGTGAGGGCTGTTGCCAATACGAACAATGTGTCAATGCATGATGTTCGCGTTGTGGTGTAACATCTCCTTTGGTACACTATGCGTATGACTTTGGAAGACCAACAAACACAAACACACTCTACTGATGGTGATTTCCCACAAGGGGTTGCCTTGAATGAAGATAGCCAAATTGTCTCTCCAGAACCAGATCCACTTGCAGAGAGAAAAGCTGTTGTGCAAACAACACTTGCTGAAGGAGGAGATATTGAAACAGTGCGAACAATGTACGCGGAAGAGAAAGAACGATTGTATTCAGGAAAAGAGTCTGTCCTCGCGGAAAAAGAATCATATGAACGTAATCTGGAGCGTCTCCGTGGTGAGATGGAGTCTTTGCGAAGTGAAGTGGAATCAAAACGTGCTTCTATTCTTTCGCGGATATTGGAGTGGAAACGTATTCGTGAAATACAGCAAGAACTCGCGAGAGATACACATGCTGAAGAATCCTATACAGAAGGGATACAAGAAAAAGAAAAAATTTTGAAAAAGTTCGATGAATTACTTTCATTGGAAGACGCATATGAGGTCTATGTTGATGGATTGGCACAACAGAAAGAACAAGAAGCACATGAGATGATGGAAGAAGAGAGACAACGCGACATCGACTATCTGATAAAAAAACACAATGTCTATGTTATGCACGAATTTATAACGGGGGAGAACACTCCATTCGAGGATAATGAGAGTGTCAATACAAGAGGGCTTACTGTAGAAGATTATTTGGATATTGATCTTAGTATTAAGCCGCCAATTTCCACATCAACTATCCATCCTGGAACTCAGGAAAGTCTCTTCAGTCATTATAATAAGACTGAAGGACAAGAATCAGGATTTGGGATATTGTTATCCGGTGGACGGGCACAGGGTGGATATCATGAAGACGCTTGGTCTGTCGCGAAAAATAGGAACGAACGTAGCATGCCTGAGGAAATGCAGACGCTCGAGAGCGTGAATAAGGCTATCTCCAAGGTGAATACATATGACACAGATACTGGATATAACGAGGTTGTTGTGCAGTCTCCTGAGATTGCGGGTGTGTTTTTCAATTGGTTGGAAGGGGAAGGGAATAAAGATGTATTAAAAGAGAACGTGGAGAACACTCTTCTTGATGGAAACGGCACAAGATATGGTGGGTGGTGGGAAAGAATTGCGAATATACAAAAGAGAAACACGCCAATATTCGTATTAGATAGAAAAGACAATACAGTTCGTCAAGTATATGATATCGATGGGGAAAAGCGAACGTTTAAGGTAACGCCCGTATGGACACCCGATATGTTTGTGAATATGCCTGGGATATATAAACAACATATAGACCCAGAGGAAAAGAAGAGAGCTATCGGGCGCGTGTATGATCACGTGTCAGGTATTCTTACAGAAGAGGAGGAAAAAACAGCAGTTCGTGATGGGAGAGAACATGAGCGTGCGTGGACATATGGAAATACTTCATAGGATGAAGTCTTAACGTGTTATGCGGTTTGTCTTCTGCGTCCAACAAGGTGTCATAACGTAGTGATAAATTGTGGAAACCAAAAAAGAAGTGATTAAAAATGATTATCTTTTAAATGTTTATCCATCGGCAAAGTTATCTTGTGTTGAGTTTTTTCTCTCTAACCTCTCTCCTCTAACCCCTTTCCTATTCTTATGACCCAAGACCAAGCGCTCGCTATACTGAAAACTGGTGCGAATGTGTTTTTGACGGGGGAGCCGGGAAGTGGCAAGACACACACAGTAAATGCGTATGTGTCGTATTTGCGCGAGCATGGTATTGACCCATCCATTACCGCGTCAACGGGAATCGCCGCGACACATATTGGGGGACTCACGATTCATTCGTGGAGCGGTATTGGCGTGAAGCGTTTTTTGTCCGCGTATGATTTGGAAAACATCGCCACACGCGAATATGTTGCCAAACGTATTCGGCGCACAAAGATACTTATTATTGATGAAGTATCTATGCTTGGACCCGAGACGCTTGATATGGTAGACGCTGTATGTAGAGAAGTGCGAGGAAATGCTGAACCGTTTGGTGGCATGCAAGTAGTGTTTGTTGGTGACTTTTTTCAATTACCACCGGTATCTTCATCAAGGATGGCTCCCACGGATGATGGTCTTTTTTCTGATGAAAAACCACCACGTTTTGCATATGAGTCACAGGCATGGAAACGCGCGACACCTGTCGTGTGTTATCTTTCGGAACAGTATCGTCAAGACGATGAAAGGTTTCTCGCACTTCTTTCTGCGATAAGGCGCAATACCTTTGGTCCCGAACATCGTGCGCATATTGAGGAGAGGATGCGCGCGCGCGACGCGCGCGAAGATGATATGCCAAAACTTTTCGCGCATAACGCCGACGTGGATAGAGTCAATGATACAATGCTCGGGCGTATTGCTGGAGACACACATGTGTTTTCAATGAAAGAACGGGGAAAAGGAGCTGTTGTGGAAGCGCTCAAAAAAGGATGTCTGTCGCCCGCGGAACTTAAACTCAAACAAGGTGCTAAAGTGATGTTCACAAAAAATGACCAGAACGGCGCATATGTAAACGGAACGACAGGAGAAGTAATTGGTTTTGATGCGTTTTCTGAGTATCCGATGGTGCGTACAAAAGATGGGACAACAATAACCGCGGAGCCGGTGGAATGGTCGGTTGTTGAAGATGGGAGAATGCTTGCGTCGGTAGAGCAAGTACCACTTCGCCTCGCGTGGGCGATTACCGTACACAAAAGTCAGGGTATGAGTATGGATGAGGCAGTGATGGATTTGTCGCAGATATTTGAATATGGACAAGGGTATGTTGCTCTTTCGCGTGTGCGCCGATTATCGGGGGTGTTTCTTTTGGGGTATAACGAACGTGCGTTTCAAGTGCATCCAGATGTGCTTGCCGATGATGAACGGTTTCGGACAATATCTGCGGATGCGGAAGCAGGATTTTCGGCATTGTCACAGGAGGAACTGAAAGAGATGTATGATAACTTTATTTTGGCGAGCGGGGGAGTACTGGCGAAGAAAAGCCTAAACCGCGACAAGTCGCGGTTGGCTAAAAAGAAAAAAGAAAAAGATGGTGATGAAAAAAGTGATTGGAACGAGCGATTGGCGAAACTCCGCGAAACGTTTCCAAACGCGTATCGTCCATGGAAGCCCGAAGACGATATCAATCTCATTAACCTTTTTAAAGAAGGAAAGACCCTTGAAGAACTTCCACATCTCTTTGGGCGTCAGCCAGGGAGTATTCGTGCACGTCTCGAAATGCATGGACTCATTGAGCCAGACCCGCAGTATCAGAAGAAAGAAACCAAGGAATTATGAAAAATACGACAATCATCGTCAATGATATCATGCAACATGGGTATCACTATATACTCACGGAGCCTGCGGGGAAGAATTTTCGCGCGGATTTTACTCCTGACTTGTCTCCCAAGGAGATGCTTGCACTTGGTGTCTTTGGTGGAAAATATATGACGGATTGTCGAGACGAGTTTCCTGATGATTGGTTCACCCATGCAAAACTTTGTCATGAGAAACATGACGCGATGCTCAATTTTTTTGGTGTGAATGCCAGTCAGCCTTTGTCTGTGTGGCGAGAAAAAGGGTGGATACACCCTGATGACCCACGGGGGTGGTTTCAGTGGTATTGCCGCTATTATGTGGGACGGCGACATCCTGATGATGACAGGCAAATCAAACGCTGGAAAGCATTTCGTCGGCACCTTGATGCCGTTGTGAAAAATTGTCGTCATGGTGATACGCACTGCCGTCTCAAACAGAAGCAAGCCCTTCTCCATTGGGCATATGATAGTAGGAATGTGTAGATGGGAGTTTCAAGTTTCCCGCAACATATCCGCTATGCGGATTGTGCGGGTCCGCCGAGCCCTTTCTTAAGAAAGGGCTCGGCGGACAAGTTTCGAGAGATGAGGAAAACCGCGAAGTACTCGAGTCGTCTTCCTTGAAACTGAAAACTAACAACTTGCAATATATTGTTCCGTGGACGCGAGTCGTTTACAGTGTTACGATAAGGGTATATTCATTTTTTATACTATGTATTATGAAGAGACTTTTTCGAAGTGATGATAATAAAGTGTTTGCTGGTGTGTGTGGTGGGCTGGGTGAATACACCGACGTTGATCCGGTGATGTTTCGTGTCCTTTGGGTTATTATCACCATGCTTACGGGATTTTTCCCAGGAGTTATTGCGTATATTGTGACGGTATTTGTTGTTCCTTCTCACAGAGGTAAGGAAACATCTCATCCTAAATCTCAAGATAGTTCTGATAAATAAGCTATCATATCTTGTGCGAATCCGTCCTTTTTCAAGAAGTGGATTGGGTCAAAAATCCAATATCTAAAGCAAGGTTTTGACGATTGACGATTGAGATTTGCTTGTGATTTGGTAGTTGTTATTTGGTGCTTTGGATAAGGTAATGAAGCACAGAGGAAAAATTGACAATAACATATCCATCTGATAATTATTAACTCGCAACTCGCAACTCGCAACTATGTCTCTTCGTCCCACATCTCTTTTTTGGCTCACCCAGTCCACGATACTTCTTTCGGGGGCATTGTATGCGTGGTCGTTTGTGTATCGTGACTTTCTTAATTATTTTGGAAGCGCAGATGACATCCCCATGGAATGTTTACAGGGAGGAACAGTCTTGTCCGCGTGTTTTGCCGGGGCGGGGGTATTTCTTGTTTTGTTTATTGCGTCTCTCATTATTTATCGTGAACGTCGAAGTGGAGGAAATGCAAGTATTTCTCAAGGATTTCTTACATGGATGCTCGGTGGGTCTTCGCTTCTTGCTTGGGGGTTTACCGGACTTCGTGCAGTCAATATGGTGCAATGGATGAATACTGACGGATGTGTTATTGAGGGCTCCCATATTCCCGTCGAAGATCCATGTCTGCATGGCGCGACACTTTTTGCGCTTGCGTTTTTCTGGGCACTTCTTCTTGTCTTCCGTACACGCGCGACTAGGACGATGTAGTGTTTGTTGGTTATATTTGTTACTCAGTATTTTTACGCCCTAAAATAAAGTTACCATTGACTATTATTGACAAACCACTTTATAAGGTTTAGTATCTCGAAAGTTACTATAGTTTCCAATAATAAAAACAATTTATCAAATGAAATCTCCGTCGATCTTTTCGAATATTTTGCTCATTGCAATTTATCTGTTCGTGCCGCTTCTCCATGTGATTTTCCTTGGACTCGTAGTTGGTATCCCTGGATTTTTTATGGGATTACACCTTGTTGTTGAGGGTGTTATCGTCGTAAGTATTGCTGTTTTTTCTCTCTCTGTGGTACTCTCTTTTCTGTTCAAGGATAAACTTATTTTTGATTGGAATGGTCGAGGAGGATGGATGCCAGGACCGTCTGTTGAGTTTGACGGTGGGAGTTTCTGGATTTTAGGTGTTGTCTGTGTCATCGGTATCGTTCTTGGTTATGGATGGGCAGAAGGTGTAGTGCCGATGTTTTTTTCATCAGTTGGAGAAATGCTCCGCATAAATTTTTCTGTGACAGTGAACTTTTGGCATAGTTTATGGAGGAAATGATAGTAAAGCGTCGGGAAACCGCGCTTTTTTGTTGGCATAGCATGCCCGTTGACTTTTTTGGGGGAAGGAGTATGATTGAAATATCGAAAGGCCGCGAGGCCTTTTAAAAATGCCTTTTTATTCATTTTTATTCATTTCTTTTATGAAAGGAACAAACTATTTAAAAGACGTACGTGCCGAAATGAAGCACGTTAGTTGGCCGACCAAGCGTCAGGCAATTTCCTATACCGTGATGGTTGTCGTGATTGCATTCGCGGTCGCGTACTATTTGGGATTGTTCGATGCACTTTTTACGTATCTCATGGATACGTATATCTTGTCCCGTTAATATATTATTCGCATATGTCGATGTATCGGCATTACCCTAGACATACACATTATGGCAAAACAAGATGTAGAACGAGGACGCAATTGGTATGCGATTCATACCTATGTTGGATATGAAAATGCAGTTGAACGCAACCTTCGTCAGCGTATAGAGTCGCTCGGCATGGAAGACAAGATTTTCAATGTTGTGATTCCAGTGGAAAAAACATTCAAGGTAAAGGGAGGGAAGCGCGTTGAGGTCGAAGAAAAAATTTATCCCGGATATGTGCTTGTGGACATGACGGTTGATGATGAATCGTGGTATGTGGTACGCAATACCCCACGCGTGACGGGATTTATTGGGGCAGGAACTCGTCCGGTACCTGTTGCCAAAGAAGAAATTGATGCACTCTTCGCGCGTATGGCAGGATCTGACACACGCCACACCATTGATCTGTCCGTAGGTGATCCGGTGATTGTTACTGATGGGCCGTTCAAAGAATTTGAAGGAACCGTCAGTGAGGTTGATGATGTGCGCGGTAAGATTAAGGTGATGGTTTCCATGTTTGGTCGCGAAACATCAGTGGAACTCGATTTCCTTCAGATTAAGAAGATTTAAAACATAAAGGAGAAACTTTTTGCAGCATGATGTAAGAGAAAGCGTGGCGGACGAAAGTCCGCCACGCTTTGTTCGTACGCCATTTCGTCATATACCCGAAGGGCTTTTTGTTTCACTTGCGGAGAAATCGAATATAAGGTATTGTATCAAAGCTTCTTAAAGGAATGAATGAAAGGGTCCCCAAGAGTGGGAATTGTTACGCCCCTTTCGCATCTGCTCATTTCTTTGTTATTTTCGTTTTACTCGCATACTAACCTCCTAACCCCCTAACATACTAACCTCCTAATCTCCTAACTTACTAACCTCCTAACACACTAACCATGGCAAAAAAAATCCTCAAAAAAGTAAAGGTGCAAGCAATCGCTGGTAAGGCGACTCCCGCTCCTCCACTTGGTCCGGCGCTTGGACAAGCGGGCGTAGCGATTGGTGAATTTGTGAATCAATTCAACGAACGTACACGCGACATGGGAAATGATATTATCCCAGTTGAAATCAATGTCTATGAAGACCGCACGTTTGATTTTATCTTAAAGACCCCACCCGCGTCTTCTCTTATCAAGAAAGCAGCAGGTATTGAAAAGGGTTCAGGTAAGAATGCAACAAAAAAAGCAGGATCCATTACCAAAGCGCAAGTACGCGATATTGCTGAACGTAAGATGGCAGACTTAAATGCTGCCGATATTGATGCCGCAATGCGTATCATTGAAGGAACAGCACGCTCCATGGGAGTGGAAGTAAAGTAGACACGCGGACACGATGCGGACTCTACGCGGAACTTCACAGAAGAAGATTAACGAAGTTCTGAGAATGGCGGACAAACTGAAATAGAAAAACAGCGGGGCGGGCATTTTGTCCCGCTCTGTTGTTTTTGTATTCTGATATTTCAAAATATGTGTTCCGTGTTGCCATACATGATATGATGCACACAAACAACACTACAAAAAAACGCCCTTCATGGGATGAATATTTTCTTGGCATTATGCGCATGGCGGGTGCCCGCTCCACGTGTGATAGAGGTCGTTCGGGTGCAGTTATTGTGAAAAATAAGCGCATTCTTTCGACGGGATATGTTGGCGCGCCAGAAGGTGTTTTACATTGTGATGACATTGGACATGAAATGCACACAGTTCTCCATGAAGATGGTGCCCAGTCGCGACATTGTATTCGTACCGCACATGCGGAACAAAATGCTATTGTGCAAGCTGCTCGTGTTGGTGTTGCTCTTGAGGGTGCGACACTTTATTGTCAGATGACGCCGTGTTATACCTGTGCCAAGATGATTGTAAACGCAGGTATTGTGCGTGTTGTTGCTGCCAAGGATTATCACGCGGGAGAGCGAAGCAAAGCATTGTTCAAAGAAGCTGGTGTTTTGTTTGAACTTATTGAGGATACAACAGAGATGTATGAAGATATGAAATAATAAGGCAGTCTTATTTTGATGTGCCGTGTTTCTTGATGATGTTGCAAAGCCTGAATACTATGATAGTCTTTGAAAAGATTGTCATACTAACAACATATATATACTGTGATGAAACAATATCCGTATACCGTCCTTTTGAATAAGGATAAGGGCACATTTCCAAAAGGAATGGCGGCGACGTTTGAATATGATGAATTCCTTCGGACGGAAACAGTACGTTTCCGTAGGGTATTTCCTGACGGTAGGTGTGGGCTCTCTGATTCACGGTTGAGTGTAGAGGATGTTTTTGCTCTTGCGAAACTCTGTCTCGACAACTGTGAGAAGGGTAGCTCTGAGAGAAAAGATTTTGAGCGTCTCTTCGGAGATGTCTTGAGAAAAACAGATGAATAGGCGGGCGAGAGCCCGTCTTTTTTTGTTGAGCACCTACATGCAAACTTGAACTCGGGACAGGTGTTTTAGGTACACACATATGGCGGTTTAGTAATCAGGCATGCGCCAACATTTCGTTGGGCGTTTTGCCGTCCAAACCGCAGTGTTCAAGATTGTTGTAGTAATCATTCCACATTCGGAGCTTCTTTTGCAAGTCCTTGTATGAGGTAAAGGTGTGTTGTTCATAAAACTT
>JAAXWR010000002.1 GCA_013334825.1 Candidatus Yonathbacteria bacterium | reverse complement strand
AAGTTTTATGAACAACACACCTTTACCTCATACAAGGACTTGCAAAAGAAGCTCCGAATGTGGAATGATTACTACAACAATCTTGAACACTGCGGTTTGGACGGCAAAACGCCCAACGAAATGTTGGTGCATGCCTGATTACTAAACCGCCATATGTGTGTACCTAAAACACTCGCTAGGGACGAGTTTCCCGCGACGTCTCCGCTGCGGAGGAACGCGCGAGTCCACTCCGCCATTTCTTAAGAAAGGGTGGGGTGGACAAGTTTCAAGAATGGTTACGAATAACGAATATGTACGCTTGCCCCGCATCCTTGTGGCGTGCTGTGCATCCTACGTGGTGCATAGTGCTGGGGAATGTACGAATACGACTTCTTTTTTATCGTTTACCGTTTATAGTTTTCATCTTCATATTTCATATTTCTATTTTTATATTTCATCGTTTATAGTTTCTTCGTCATTCGTATATTCGTACACATTCGTTATTCGTATGTTCATATTTCTTAATTCCCGTCTCGTTTCGTATGTTCGTACAATTTCTTACTTCGTAATCCTTAATTCTTGATTCGTGATTCGTGATTCGTGATTCCAGTCTGTCTCTACAACCTATCACCTCTAACCTATTTCCTATAAACTAATACCTATAAGCTAACTCCTATTCAGAAAAGTATTCCGGTGCATATACTCCCATCCAATCGAGTGTCTGACGCATCACATATGTCGCACCAATAAGATTCGTACGCGGTCCGCGTTCCATAACCACTACAAATGCATATCGCGGGTTTTCATAAGGGAAAAACCCCGTCACCCATGAATTGACATTGTTCTTACTTACTCCAAGCTCTGCTGTACCAGTCTTTGCGGCAACATGGACATACGATGTATTGAGTCCCATCGCTGTTCCTTCCGCGACACCCTGACGCATACCTTCACGTACAACGGAAAGCACACCCGAAGACACAGGGACTGTCTTTTCTTCACCAAGCGGGGCAGCAGGTTCATCTCCTATTTTGAGCGCAACATGGGGCGATACCAATGTGCCTCCATTTGCAATCGTGGCAATCCCGCGCAAAAGTTCTATTGGCGTCATTTGGTATCCGTACTGTCCGATAGAAGTATGGTACGTATTCCCTACGCGCCACGGGTCACCGGGAAAATGTTCTTCTTTCCATGCAATATCAGGTATAACACCTGCAACTTCTCCAGGTACATCAATGTTGGTAAGCGCATCGAGTCCAAAGGCTTGACTATATGATTTAATACGCGCAATACCAAGTCCAGTTCTTCCATTTGCTCCACCACCTACTGTATAAAAATACACATCTGATGACCATGCTATTGCCTCACGTACGGTAAATGATCGATCAAATGCTTTCCAATCTTTAAACACTGTATCTGGCCCACCATAGGGGTTCGGTATCACCAACGCGCCACTTGAATAAATACTTGTTCCTGCATCAACCACACCCTCTTCAAGAGCCGCAGCTGCAACAAAAGGCTTTACTGTTGATCCAGGAGCATAGAGCCCTGAAACAGCACGATCAAGAAACGGCGCGCGTGAATCAGTATTATATCCCGCAATCGTTCCCCTCTCCTCCCCCAAAGACATGACTTCAGAATCATATTCGGGGACAGAAGTAAGAGCAATAATTTCACCAGTTCGTACATCCATAATGGCACCTGCGCCACCATTAAATCCTACCTGTTCCATAAGCCCCTTAATATACCCATGAAGTGCTTTCTGCACATGGGCATCAATAGAAAGCGTAAGCTGTGCTCCATCTTCAGGAGGAGTCAATAGATTTTCAGAAACAATCTCATTACGGACATCAACCTCAACGAGACGGACACCTTGCACACCAAGAAGCGAATCTTCATACATTTTCTCAACACCCGCCACCCCCTCTGTGTCTCTCCGATAATAAAATCCGTTATTGTCTTTTTCTGGATAACGCACATAACCAAGAAGATGCCCAAAACCCTCCGCGTCAATATAGTTACGCACAGGAAAATCTTCCCCCGGTTCGTTCCAAGCAAGTTCTATGCCGTTTCTATCAAGGATGACTCCGCGCGCGGGGAAAATGGGAGTGTGACGAAGACGGTTGTTTTCTGCACGAGCAACATATCGCGAACCTTCAACAATCTGAAGCTCTACAAGCTTGCCAGTAAACACAATACCCACGAGAACAAGCAACCCCGACAAAAGCCAAATAGCTCCTTTTCCAATAGGTTTTTCTAGACGCCCTTCAAATTGATATACATCAAATTGTGGCAGATTATGCGCGTCAAGCAACACCTCATCTGGTTCTATTTCAAAATTATGTCGTTTTCGGCTTCTCCATCCAAACATCATGGAAGGATTATACCACGAAGAAACATCATTCGCATTGGTAAGGCATGAGAACGTCCTCTACAATTTATTCTTTAACCATACAAGCGTGTGATTATCTCATTCTTTTTTTCACAAAGACAATAAGACTCACTATACATGCAAAAAGAAGTGTATGAACAAGAGGAAATGGCATCCACGAGAGAAAGACCACAGGCACTCCATATAACATATCAAGTATACCACCTGCCACAATTGATTCATAATATATAGGCCATGCCATACTTCCGATAACTACCACTATCAGCGCAATCCACCAAGGAAGAAAAAAGACCGCTCCAAAGAGAAGCATATCAAGAGCAATGCGAAAAAAAAGAGGATTATGCGTCATAGAGCATTGTTCTCTTCTTCCTCAGAAGATTCTTCTGAAGAAAAAGGAATTGTCATACCATCAACAAGAAATATACTTGTTCCGTAAGGACGAATCATCACAAAACGTAAATCTTGGAGTGATGTTTCAAAACTAAAACGAATTGTTTGAAATGAGTCAGTTGGGACAACATCGACAACGCTCACATACCCAATGCGCGCACTAGAAAGTGTGGGGAGAGATATGGAATCACCTACAGAAATGGGAATATCACGTGGTATACGTATGACAAAATTTCCTCCCCCTAGTCCTTCAGCACTTGCTCGTGTTTCTCCTGAGGCGCCTACAACGACTTCAATATGTCGACCAGGAGATGAAAGAAGTTCAACAACAGATGAAACCGCTCCTACACGCGCGACAACACCAACAGGCATGTCAGAATTTGCATATACGAGCATACCCGCTGAGACACCGTTTCTACTCCCAGCATCAATCACTATGGTGTCATAAAGTGACCGTGGCGGAGTAGAAAGCACTCCTGCAAGAATACCCATACGTTCTTCTTCCAACGATCGTCCAAAACGAGACACCAACTCCGTATATACATGTAGATCAGCGAACGCTGTCGCACGTTCATTCCGAAGTGCCTCAATTTCTTCTTTTAATGCCATATTCTCAGCAACCAAAGACCCTCCTCCCCACCCTCCCACACTACCGAGAGAAGCAACGAGTGACGCATGTTCTCCTGCTGTCCATACAGGTG
Organism: Candidatus Yonathbacteria bacterium; assembly: GCA_013334825.1. GTDB lineage: Bacteria > Patescibacteriota > Minisyncoccia > Phycocordibacterales > JACNGX01 > JACNGX01. Next base: position 218,936 of record JAAXWR010000002.1, on the reverse strand, counting down.
TCGCAATACGTGATGCGAGATCAGAAAGCGATGGGAGAAATATTCGTACAACAGTAGCAATCAAAACAAACGATGCAAACATAGCACCTCCAATAATGAGATGTTTCTTACTCTGTTCATTTCGGCGGTAAGTCTTGTTCATTTTCAATGAGAATATCTTTATAGGTATCAATATCTTCAAGGATAATACCTGTGCCACGTACAACACACGTCAAAGGGTCAGGTGCAACATGAATGGGCAACTCAAGTTCTTTTCGGAGTAAATCAGCAAATCCAGTAATAAGTGCGCCACCTCCCGACAATACTATACCACGTTTCATCACATCAGAGAGAATTTCTGGTGGTGTCGCTTCAAGAACTTCTTTTGTTGCTTCCACAAGACGCGCAACAGAAGGTCCTATTGCTTCACGGATATCTGCTTCAGTAACCACCACTTCACGTGGTAATCCAGACACCAGATCACGTCCACGAATAGTCGACTCGGGGCTTGATTCACTCTTTTCCACAGCACCGATAGCAATTTTTACATGTTCTGCCGTACGTTCACCAATCAAAATCTTGAACTCATCTTTGATATACGACGCAATATCATCATTCAATTTATCCCCTGCAACTCGCAGACTTTGTGCAGTAACAATACCGCCGAGCGATATAACAGCAATATCAGTCGTACCACCACCCACATCAATAATCATCGAACCAACCGGTTCGTGGACAGGTAAACGCACACCGATTGCCGCAGCCATAGGTTCTTCCACAATATGTACTTCACGCGCACCAGCAGTCTTGGCAGCTTCTCGTACTGCGCGAATTTGTACATTCGTCACACCAGAAGGTACACCCACAACAACCCGCGGACGCGCCATACGTTTTGAAATACTATTTGCTTTATTGATAAAATACGCGAGCATTTCTTCGGCGACTTCATAATCCGAAATAACTCCATCAACAAGAGGACGAATTGCAACGATATGTCCAGGAGTCCGTCCAATCATCGCTTTGGCATCGTTACCCACAGCAACCACGCGCCCTGTCTTTTGGTTTAAGGCGACGACAGAGGGCTCATTGACAATAATCCCGTGTCCACGAAGATATACAAGGGTATTTGCGGTACCCAGATCGATACCGATGTCATTTGAGCGCAAAAACGGTAATTCAGGTAATTTCATACTAAGTGCCCCCAGTATACGGGAAAACCGCCAAATGGCAAAGGGCGCTGAAATATGAGGTTATAGGAGATAGGTGAGAGGTTAGAGGAACGAGACACTCGAATCAAGAATACGAAATTAGGAAATAAGTGAGAGGTGATAGGTTATAGGGACGGACGGGAATTAAGTGTAAATAAATCACGCATTGTCGAAGGCGGGCATGTGTCCGCCGTTCGATCCTTTACGCAAGGAGATTATTCATCCTCTTCCTCGTCATCCTCTCCATCATATCCATCATGTTCTTCCTCATTATCGCGTTCCGCTTCAAGATAATATCCTGTCGCACGGTTCTCTCCTCCGATTTTCCAATCAATCTCGTCAAGAGGAAACGCTTCCAAATCATTATTATGCAGACCTTGAATAATATGGTCAGCACGAATACTGGAAGCTACAGCAAAACGCGTAATATAGTCCTTAATTTCTTTCTCCAACTGTGAGCGAAACGATGCCGAATAATCCGTGTCCGCCTCAATATTGTCTATCACCAAAAACGGCTCGTCATCACCTTCATTGTATCCAGCAAAACACCACGCTGTGACAACTGGTTTCTTGCGTTTTTCGTCATATACGACAATATTATGCATACCAAGGTCCGTCACAAAATCGGCGATCGGCGATTCCGCCCCGTGGATATCACTATCAATGCGAATACAACATGGACAATAATTACCCAAATACAAATCTACGTCCGGATCACGCGAAGCAATGGCAAGACGCATTGGCGTCCCTTCAAGAGATGATTCACTTTCATTCAGAAGATTACGCACCGTACTCAAATCTGTACGATAATGATCAAAATCTTCACCAAGTGTCTCCATAATTTCTTGCAAAACGGCATCTTTTCGATCTGTACCAAGTTTCGTTCCTAGCACTTCTCCAAGCGTATTCTGAAACGCCGTCAATCCATCATCCACTTTGGCAATTTTTTCTTTAATCGCATCCTCCGCCTTCCCAATTTTTTCCTTCAATACAATCAATTCTTTCCGATCAGTTACCATACGTGCTGACTCTTCAAGTGCCTGAAGTGCTTCGTACTCAGTCGTCAATCCTTTCACTACCATACCGAAGTTATTCATATCTCCTATCAATTTATTCCACACCGTCGATGGCTTGAGCGAGTCAATTTGTCGTTCAAGGTTTGCAATTCCCTTTCCAATCCCCGCCACTTTTGCCGTATCACCCGATATTTCCGCATTCACTTGCTTGGCGCGCATATCTTCGAGATTCACACGAAGCTCCGTCTCTTTTTCCGAAGGGAGTTCGGCGTGTTCAAGAATGTCCTTATACTCCCGTACAACCTCCCTTACCCGATTAAAATAGTTACCAAGAGACGCATCTATACGTTTTACTGGACTCTTGATTTGCTCTGAAAACGGAACATCATCTTCCTTCCCGAGATCAAAGAATCGCTCTTCATCATATTCGAGCCATTTTCGAACATCAATACCATCCTCGGCAAGATATTCAAGTGTTGAAGCGTTTTCCTTAAAATCTTTTAAACGCTCCTGCATCAAGATACGAAACCCTGCCGACGCAGGATCGATATGTGGATATGAAGCAAGAATATCTTTTTTATATGCGTATAACGAAGAGATTTCCTCTTTCGCCAATGTATCAAATTGAGAAAAACTAGTAAGAAGCTTGGTTCCGAAACGAGCATTATTGCCGACTGCATCAATAAGAAAGGGATTTTCTTTGAGAAGATGTTTAATATGATCTGGATTTTCTACCATCTCATCATAGAGTGCCAGAAAAACTCTTACATTACGAAAGGTATTCATCGGGATATCTATACCCTGAAGAGACTGCTCGTACAGAGCAACCTGATCGGGGACACCTTTTTCAAGCGAGTCATAAGTAAAATCACTGAATTTTTGTATATTTTCCAGTACACCTCCATATTCCCCATGCTTAACAAAACAGATGGCCGTTTCTGCGTTAAGTCCTTGGAATTTCTCAAGGTTTTTTGCAATGGACCAGCCCACACCCGCGTTGATAAGCATTTCAGCGATGTGGTTATGGTCAAGTCCTTGGAATTTCTCAAGGTGTCTTGCAACGAACGAACCCCCACCCGCTTTGATAATCATTTCAGTGATGTGATTATGGTCAAGTCCTTGGAATCTCTCAAGGTATTCTACAACGGACGAACCGCCACCCGATTTGATAATCATTTCAGCGATGTGGTTATGGTCAAGTCCTTGGAATTTCTCAAGGTTTTCTGCAACGGACCAAGCATGACCCACTTTGATAAGCATTTCAGCGATGTGATTATGGTCAAGTCCTTGGAATTTCTCAAGATATTCTACAACGGACGAACCGCCATTCGCGTTGATAAGCATTTCGGCGATCTTGTGATGATCAAGTCCTTGGAATTTCTCAAGGCATTCTGCAACAGACGAACCCCGACCCGTTTTGATAATCATTTCAGCAATGACATTATGGTCAAGTCCTTGGAATTTCTCAAGATGTTTTGCAACGAACGAACCTTCGACTCTTTTTATAATCATTTCAGCTATGTAGTTATGATCAAGATATTGAAACTGATCAAGATGCTCAATAATTTCAGATGCCTCGTCTTTAGCAAGAAATTCTTCCAATCGTTTTTGTTCGTCAAGAACATGGTGAGATTCTATCCCCTCTTGATTCTGTCGTTCACAGATTTCAGTACCATTCATGCAATGTGTTAGTTCATTATGGTATTCGTGGGTCATAATTGAGGCTGTCCTCGTTAGTATTTATACGTATAGTATATCAAAGGTTCCACGGGAATCAACGTACGTGGAAATATATAACAACATCATAACAAACACATACATGTGCATGTACTAAAAGAGCCGCGAAACTAAAACTAACGGATGCCGTTAAGTTTAATTTCACGACTCAATACTACTCGAACTGTAGATACTCAAGAATATTTTTATCCCAAGAGTCTTGCCACATCTTGCCATGTTACCGCTATCATAAGCGCGATAAGCAGAAGAAATCCAATAGTATTCACTGTATTAGCAACAACTGGTTTTATGGGTGAGCGTTTGATGGCTTCAATAATCACGAAGAGAATACGTCCTCCATCAAGCGCGGGAAACGGCAAGAGGTTGAGCACAGCAAGATTGACAGAGATGAATGCAACAAATGAAAGTACGAAACCGATACCAGACGATGCGGCAGAAGAGAACATGCCCGCGATACCAACAGGACCCGACACAGCAGAGAGATTTGCGGTACCTTGCACCATCTGAAAAAGAAGCGTCCAAAAACCGACTGCAATGACCGCAATCATATTTCCTGTTGCAAGCACACCATACCAAAGTGCCGAGAAAAATCCAAGTTGCACAGTACCCACCATATCCATAGAAATACCGATTGCCCCCCGATCAGGAATAATACCTGCCTCAGGAATAACAGAAAGCGCGCGTGTTTCTCCTTCACGTTTGAGTAATACGTCAATACGCTCTCCTGTCTTTGTTGCAATAAAATTAGAAACTTGTTCCGCTTGTTGTGGTTCTTGAAGAGCTTCAGTATTGTCAGTAAGGGCAAGAATCACATCTCCTGCAAGAAGCCCAGCTTTTTCAGCAGGAGAATCAGGGAGAACAGAAACAATCGTCATGCCGTGAATTGTTACTGATGCATTTGCCGGCGCTTCAGATACTGACATAGGCAACCCTGTCATAAAACCGACAGAAAGTAGTGCCCACGCAACGACGATATTCATCCCGACACCCGCAAAAAGTGTGACGACCTGCGCCCATTTCGGTCGAGCAGAAAAAAATCGTCCCGCGTCTTTAGTATTTGGGGTGATGACACCTTCTTCTGCGTCTTCTCCCCAGATACGCACAAAGCCACCAAATGGCAACCAGTTAAGTGTATACTCCGTTTCACTTTTCTTTGGTTTCCATCCAACAATCTTGGGTGGCAAGCCAATACCAAATTCATCAACGCGCATACCTGTTGTTTTTGCCGCGATAAAATGCCCAAACTCATGAGCGAGAATGAGGAAGATGAGAACGAGAATGAAGATGATGATAGGCATGAAATGAGGAATTAGGTGAGAGGATGTAGGTTATAGGACGGACAGGAATGTAGGAAAGAGGTTAGAGGTGATGGGTTAGAGGAACAAACAAATTTTCAATTTCTATTCCAGTATATTCTTTGCTTTCTGTTCCGCAAGTGCTTCTAGGCGCTTATTTGTTTCATCAATAAGTTTTTGAAGTTCATCTTTGAGGGTAAACTTTTCATCTTTACCAATAACACTGTCGTCTTCTTGTTTTTGAATATCATTCCACACACGTTCACGTTCTTTGCGCACGGAAATGCGGGCTTCTTCCATCTTTTCTTTGACCACTTTTGCAAGTGCTTGACGGCGTTCACCTGAAAGCTCTGGGAAAGACACTCTGATGCCACTATCTCCGACAGCGGCAGACAGTCCCAAGTCAGATGCGCCGATTGCCTTTTCAATCGCTTTGACAACACCCTTATCCCATGGAGAGATAAGGAGCGTGCGCGCATCTTGGACACTTACCGTCGCAAGATTCTTAATCGGCTGGAATTGTCCATACGACTCTATCTTGAGTCCATCAAGCACAGCCGGAGTCGCGCGACCCGTATGAATAAAGGTATACTCTTTGGCAAGCCACTCTTCAATATCCTTGAGCGCTACCTTACAGTCAGAAAAATTGTACATAAGTAATGAAAGTATACCAAAGATAGTGTCCGATGCAAAACGATGTATAGAATGTGTAGAAGTATCGTACAGAATACGAAATCCTAAATCCAAAATAGAAACCCTACCAAACCACGCGAAATTATAATTCAAAAACTAATACACTGAAATATATTTAAGAAATTATAGGATAAATAAAATCCTCTTCTCTATATCCCGTAATGAACATAAAATGTACTACATCTTCTTTATATTTTTCATAAAGCTTCTTTACAGATAACATGTAATATTCCTTATTGCAGCACTGAAGTTCTGGTGCCCTGTTAAAGACAAAAGTAAAGATCCTTTTTTCTTTCTCATACTGAAGTAGTTGCTCAAGGTTTTTACAGACTAACGTATCCAATGTTCGAAAAAATTTTTTATCATCAAAGAGATAAGCATCAACATAATGTTCTTTTGGTCTAGAGTATTCTTCTGTAAGACATTTTACCTCTATAAAAAATTCTTTCTCCTTGATTTTTGCCGAGATATCTACCTCTTTTTGATTCTTTTTTGCAGAAATAAATTTAATTTCTTGAAATCCTTTATTATTCAAAAAACACACTGTCCTCATTTCTGAGAGAATACTTTCGAGTTTTTCTTTTTTCTTGTCTTTTGGATTAAAGTCGACACCTCTCAGAACAATACTAATATCATCATTAATAATGGATACAACGTTATTTAATAATTTCATACATCCTTCTACCTCCTCCTTTTCACAAGAGAAGTTTTTGATGTATGTTCTAAAATCATTTTCTGTATACATAATTTCCATATTAAACTTGAGGTTCTCACATTAAAATTTGTTTAGAATTTTGTGCTGAGTAGTTAGGATTGCTTCTTCTCCCTTACGGGGAGAAGAAGCGCAAGGTGTTCCATAATAAGTTTTACTGATGACGAGCGGTCCGTAAGATACCCACGCATAGCGGAGAGTTCGGCGAGGTAGGGTGCGGACGCGCGGAGCGCGTCCGCACCTATTGCTATTGTTTCGTTGTGGTATACCTCGAGCATTCCATCAACAAGGGCGCATGCCGTAGTCTTGTCTTTATTTTTTAGCATTGGTTCAAGGTATGAAAGACGCTCAGGTACTGACAGAGACAAAAATGCAACCGCATCATGTTCTGCCGTCACAACAAACGACTCCCCTTCTTGAAACTGCGCCAACCGTGACAATAGTGTTGGCAACAGTATGCCAGGATTTGGTGTTATCACGACAATATACGTCCCCTCACCCGGCTCTTCAAGTGTTTTGAGAAGCGCGTTTTGTGCTTCCACGGTAAACGTATCGCCCGCGACAATACATACTTGTTTATCACCAAACGGTTTCTTTGTCATTGCTTCACGTACATCACGCGCGGTATCCACCGAGAACGATTCCTCATTCCATACGCGTACATCGGGATTCCCCTCAGTCTGTACACCTGATTCGACAAGCGTCTGCTTCACATGAAGAATCCCCGATTCGCGAGGCGAGCGAACAAGATATGCATGGTGCGAAAATGAGAACATACAATGATAGTGCGAAAAAATGTTTGTGCTTCTTGATTCTTGTCTCGTATTTCTCCTTTCTTATCTCTTCGCAATAATACTCTTTTTGTATGTATCCAAGTGCTCAAGTGCGATGCCCGTCCCCTTTGCAACACAATACAAAGCATCTTTGGCAAGGCGCGCTTCCACACCCGTACGACGATAGATAAGTTCAGGAAGATTGGCAAGTTGGGATGACCCGCCTGTCATAATAATACCTTGATCAATAATATCAGCAGAAAGTTCTGGAGGTGTTTCTTGTAATACCGCCTTGATTGCTTTGATAATATCCCTGAGTTCATTGTCAATTGCCTTAACGATTTCATTCGTACCGATTTCTGTCGTGCGTGGCAGTCCCGACACAAAGTCACGTCCTTTAATAGTCATTATCAGTTCTTCTTCCAAAGGAATCGCCGAACCAATTTTGATTTTGATATTCTCTGCCGTCTTATCTCCAATAGCAAGATTAAACGTCTTTTTAATATAGTCCGCGATGGCATGATCAATGCGATCACCCGCGCACTTAACTGATGTAGAAGCAACAATACCACCGAGCGAAATAACCGCGACGTCCGTCGTACCACCACCAATATCCACGACCATATGTCCGCGCGCTTCGTGAATAGGAATACCTGCGCCAATCGCCGCGAGAATCGGCTCTTTGACTACGTATGCGTTTTTGGCACCCGCTTTTATTGCCGCTTCCACCACCGCGCGACGTTCTGTGGATGTTACTCCCGCGGGAACCGACACCATCACTTCTGGTTTCCAAAGATTCCACTTTCCCAATGCCTTACCAATATAATACCGGAGCATCGCTTCTGTCACTCGGTAATCAGCAATCACACCATCACGCATGGGGCGATATGCACGAATCGCGTCTGGTGTGCGACCTACCATTTCCTTTGCTTCAAGCCCCACCGCAAGCACCGTATTGTCAATTTCGGATACCGCAACAACCGAAGGCTCGTTCAGCACAATACCCTTGCCAGGCTTAAAGACAAGAGTATTTGCTGTTCCTAAATCGATACCCAATTTGGGTGAAAACATACTCATAGTGTGAGCAGTATAGCATGGAGAGTTTCAAGTTGCGAGTTTCAGTCCTTTACATTTTATAAATATATGATATTCTCATACACGGATATTCCTACCAATATAAACGTATCAAGTTATGAACAGCTCTTCCTCTATTCTCGAACAGCTCATCACCCTGAGCAAACAGGATTTTTGGGAATGCGTTGATGCCATTCTCCCCGCGCATGCCAATGATATCGATGTTATTGCGTGGGCAAAAGAAAACACGAAAAATCCCAACGCAAATCTCAAAGATCTCTCGGCGTGCATTTTTGAAACATCAACTATCGTTCTTGAGAAGAGCGATATTGAAAAACTGCTCGTCATGATACATGAGCAGATTGACAATTCCTATCCGCGTTTCCGCGCAGCATGTGCGTTTGCAAAACGCGCACATGTTCTCGACAAACATATTGTCGAGGAAGCAAGGGCAATACTCCGTGAACATCTTAATGATGAAGATGTCGCGGATATTGCAAAGGCATATCTTGGTATCTGATACCAAAAGCGCGGCATACCGCGCTTTTTGTTTTTATTTTTTATCGTATACACTTTTCCTAATCTTCTCATATACTGATATACTAACCTCATGTTTCTCCTCCACGTTATTCCCATATCACGCGGTATTGGCAAGGAAACCTTGACCTATTTCACATCACTCTCTGTTTCTCCGGGAGCGCTTGTTTCTGTTCCACTCCGCAAACATATCGTTCCTGCTCTCGTCGTCGATGTCGAAGATGCCCTTACTGCAAAAACAAAAATACGCTCCGCAGGACACACCATGCGCAAAGTAGATACAATCATTTCCCCTTCTGCATTCACTCCAGCATTTGTCGTCGCGGCAAGAGAAACTGCCGATTTCCACGCAACGACAACAGGAGCGATACTCGCACGCTTCACAACACTCTCTTTTTCCGAAACATCTTCAACGTCTTCCGACAACCCTTACTTTCCACAACAATCAAAACCACATGGAATTACAGTAGATTCAGGGCTTCTCCAAGCAGAACGTGATGAACGCTTTGCCACCTATCGTCGCATGATTCGCGAATCATTTGCACAAAATCGCTCCATCTTTCTTCTTGTTCCAGAAACAGATTTTATTCCTCGACTTACAGAATCCCTTGGTAAAGGTGTTGAAGACCGCGTTGTCGTTCTTCACGGAGGACTTTCTCCAAATAAACGTGCTGAAGCATGGAAACAAGCAACATCTTCATCACATGCACTCCTTATCATTGGCACAGGTGCATTTCTCTCACTTCCCCGTGCGGACATTGGTACTATCATTGTCGAAGGAGAACGCTCTCATGCATACAAAGAGACAGTACGTCCACACATGGATATACGTGTTTTCGTCAAAGCATATGCAACACATCTTGGTGCGCGCATCGTATATGGAGGACTCCCTCTCCGTGTAGAAACACTCGCGGGCGTCGAATCAGGCTCGGCATACGCGGTGGGAACAGTACGCACACGTGTTACCACAACGGCAAACGTCGTTATTGTTCCCATGGGCAAAAAGAAAACTGAAGACATCCCCAAGAAAAAAGGTCCCTATGATGCGGTGCTCTCTCACGAACTTCGCTCCGCGCTTGCAGACGCACTCGACACAGGCAAGCGTTCGGTTGTATTTTCTGCGCGCAAAGGACTTCACGGAATGACGGTATGCAATGATTGCGGGCACATAGTCGCATGCTCCCGGTGTGGTGCACCACTCGTTCTTCATAAAACTGATGGTGAGGCAAACGCACATGTGTGCCACACATGTGGAGCACGTATCTCTGCGAAAGACCGTTGCACACATTGTAATAGTTGGAAACTCTCCACTATTGGTATTGGTACGCAATATGTCGAAGAAGCAATTGCTCATACCTTTCCGAGTGCAACCATCATCCGCGTCGATGGTGATACCGCAACAACACCAACAAAAAGTGCAAAACATATCGCGGAGTTTGAACATACGCCAGGCGCAATACTTGTTACCACAGGCATCGGGCTATTAGCGCTTTCACCTGATATTCCTCTTGTTGCTGTTGCCTCTATGGATACACTGCTTTCATTTCCTGATTTTCGTGCTGAAGAACGCGCAGTGGGTATTCTCGCGACGCTTCGTATGCTCGCAGGGAAAATTCTTCTCATACAGACACGCAATCCAGAAAACGCAGCGCTCGCATTTGCCAAAGATGGCAATCTTGCCGATCGGTATCGTGAAGACCTCGCCGATCGTAAAGAACTCGGCTATCCGCCGTTTTCTGTTCTCGTCCGCATCACTGTAGAAGGAACACGTGGAACGGTAGACACACATGTCGCACGCATTCAAGCACTTCTGTCACCATGGAAACCTCATGCTTATGCCGGAGCGGGAAACAAAAAAAGCGCGCACCGTACGCACATTCTTCTTAAGGTTCCTGCAAAATCATGGCCTGATAGTGAACTCTTGTCCCAACTCCGTTCTCTTTCTCCGTCATTTGATATTGATATAAATCCTGAGAGTGTATTATAGAGTAGTTATCGGAAATATTTTGGCAATAATTTTTTAGTATTTATGCATTCCAAAGAAATCATCAATAAAATACACGACATAGCAAAAGGCATTACTAATGTCAAAGATATTTATGTTTCCGAAAAAAATTTAATACTGGATTATGTCACAATATTTGCACATTCCGAATCTGAACTTACTAATTTAGTAAATGCTAGCAACGATATTGGACAGCAAATAGATGAGCATAATGGTCCAATCTACAAGCTAAACCAACCTATCGTATTTTACAATGGGGTATTAAATTTTTTTAGGATAAGAAAACCAGATCCCGAAAGACCGCAGACTGGATGTGGCGATTTCAAAGTTGCTGACTATGATAGTTTCAAACATAAATATCTTGGTGTAAAAAACTTTGAATTATTCCACGGAGACGAGTTTGAGTTCCTAGGCATACACGATATGAGTCAAGATTACCTTGTGTATTTTCCCGACATAGTTATTTCCGAAGATTTAAAAAACAAGCCAACTGTTTAACCAAAAATTATTGCCAAAATACATCCGATAACAGCGTGTATGAGGTTCAAGAAAAAGTGCGTTAATAATTTTCAAAGGTTGTACTTTTTCCTTCACCCAAATTTCGCCTCCTCTATGATAAAATAAATAGGAAGTCGGCGAAACTTCTCATACACACAAACGTTATACACAATTACACGCATAAGAAACGGGGCGAGCTTATGCCCACCTAATTCGTGCTGTTTCTGACAACTAGCAACTGACAACTTAGAGCTCATACACCACATCCTTGCGCTCTACAACAACTTTCCAGCCATTCAAACGCGCATGACGTTCAAGAAGTGCATTGGGATTGAAACAAATTGGATTCTCGACAAGCTCAAGAAAGCCAATGTCACTCTCTGTGTCACCAATACCAACAGACCCTTCAAAAGAGAGTCCTTCTTTCTCAATGGCACGACGTGCGGTTGCGCCCTTGTTAAAGATGAGATGCTCTTCCATGCGTTCACCCGTAAACCTGTCTCCCGCGCCCAGAGCATAGAGTGTTCCGTAACTCTTATCAAAACCCCACTCCTCACAAAACATATCAATAATAAGTTTGGGTGAATGTGAAATCGCGAGAAGATAATAATCTTGTTTATGCAATTTGCGAATCATATCTCGCGTATATCGATAGACACGATCCTTATGACGCTCAAACACCGCTTCGGCGGCATCTTTTACATCACCATAGTGTACTCCTTTCACATGATGAGCAAACACATCAATAACAGAATTGATATATTCCTCATATCGTCCTTTACGATCAAGCCATAAAAGATGTTCCGCTTTATACTCTTCACGGATATCCTCATCAAACACCTCGCGCGTAATAAGTTCTTCTACAAGTTCAATAAGAAGACTGGAACGAAAAATAGTTCCATCGACATCGAAGATCGCTACTTTGCGTGTATTCATGTATTAATTATCCCATAAACATACACACCCCGCAAAGCGGGGTGTGTATGCAAACTCTTAGATTTGAGGGAAAACGCTTAGCGACGGAAACAATTCCGGCACTTGAGCGTGTTTTCGCTTCCCGGGCGTGGCTCGAATGGAAGCTCCGTAATAGGAGCGCCACACTCGGAGCACGTCCAGTTACCCTGAACCATCGGGCGTTGCGGACGGTCTCCACGGTCATTACCGCGGTTACCACCGAAATCACGACGGGGGCGTTCATCGCGCTCAGCACGATGACAGTCACGACAAAGGAGTGAACCTTCGCGAGACGGGTCCGGCTGGAACGGCAACTGCGTAATAGCAGCACCGCACTTGGAGCAAGACCAATTTCCCTGGTACATTGGACGATCGTTGCGATCGTCGTTGTTCGAATACGTCATTTGGTACTCTGTGTATTATATACTAAGTTTGTGCACGCCAGACGCATCTGGCGTATCGACCTGCATGGTACCGAGTACGATGACGATCCGCTCGTTTCCCCAAAAAGGGTACGTGGTTCGGAGAGCATTGCTACTCCTTCATGCAATATGTCAAGTATACCACAACCCTGAAAAAAAGAAAGGGGTGCAGTGGATACCTCCCCTACACCCCATTTCTTTCATCAAAAATGATTATTCTAATGTAATACTCTCTACGACAATAGGTTGAAGTGGTTTATCAGATGCGTCTGTCGCGACAGCTTCAATCGCGGCGACAACATCCATCCCCGATACTACCTTACCAAATACCGTATGATGTCCATCAAGCCAGGGCGTCGCTTCCGCAGTAACAATAAAGAATTGACTGCCGTTCGTATTGGGACCTGCATTTGCCATGGCTATCGTTCCACGGACAAGCTTTTCACTATTGATTTCATCAGCAAACGTATACCCAGGACCTCCTGTTCCCCAACGTGCTTGCATCGCATCATCTTTAGAAAGTGGGTCGCCACCCTGAATCATAAAATCTTTGATAATGCGATGGAATTTTGTCCCATCGTAAAATCCTTGTCCCGCGAGAGTTGTAAAATTCTTAACAGTCTGTGGTGCTTTGTCACCAAAAAGCTCAACGGTGATGGTGCCTACGGATGTACGTATCATTGCTCGAGATACAGCGTGAGCCACTCCGTCTGTTTGCATGTGTTGTTCTTGTTGCATAGATGCGGTTAATTGTTCAGACGATGTCATACCAGAAGAAACATGTGCCTCTCCAATAACAGGAAATATTTCTGTTTCCTCAGCGTACCGAATAATCGTATACGCAAATGATGATGCAACAATCGTAAGAATAAGAATAAAAATCAAATCTTTGCGGGTCATTCCCGTCAAACTTACTTTTTCATGAATCATAAAGAACTGTGTCGAAATGCCGACAAAACATAACAGATGAATAAATATATCAACGACCCCCTTTCAAAAACTTTTTGAAAGCGACTGCGCCTTTCAAAAAATTCTTTTTTTGTTTCTTTTTATGTTCTGACAACATACGTACAGACTCGTCACGTACTTTATCTATTGCGGCGTACAGATCTTCATGTGTTGCTGTAGCGCAAAGTTGCGTACCACCAATTATCATATTTACTTCCGCGAGAAATATCTCTCCCGTATGATGATGTTCTGTAGTTTTTCCTACTTCAACACTCATACTTGCACTGGTGTCATCTGGTGCGACTAATTTATCGAGTGCAGCGAGACGTTCGCGCACATACGCATCGATTGCGGGCGTCAGGTCGATTCCTGTCGCTTTAATAGTATTGATGTGAATGCTCATATGGTTACAGTATACCAAAACGCAACACAACGCGCGACAGGAAGATATCCACCCCATTCAAAATTCCAAATCTTAAGCACCAAATGACAAACAATATCAAAATCTAAAAAATTCAAAAAATGACGTTTAACTCATTAACATGTAAACATGAGAGATATGATGCGGTAGGAAGAAAAATCCAGTGAACCATTATTATAAAATAGACTCTATTGTATCGTCGTATTTTCAATGTTAAACATTGGAATTTGTGATTTGCAAATGACAATATATGTCAAAAACATGTGATGAAGACACTATTCTCTACTCCCTAATCTCGACGAGTTTGCTCCTGCTTCTATGTCCGTTCACAATATGCACCTGTTTTCGCTCTACGGAAAAATGTCTCGCGACAACTTCACACATGCGCTCATTTGCTCTATTGTCTTCGGCGGGCTCTGTTACCGTCACGGCATAGCGAAGTTCGCCAGTCTGTTCAATTGAATCTTTTTTTGATTTTGGTGTAATGCGGATATGGAGATACATAACGAGAAGCACGAATCAAGAATAAAGAATCACGGAGCTCAACAAAACCAACCTGACTGGCCGCGCGCTTCGCGCGCGGCCTCCCCAGACAAATTATACCTCTATCATACCATATGCATTCGCTTGCATTTCAACATGTCTGTGCTATGATATTTCCCATGACAAAAACGAACGTACAAGTCACCAAAAACAGCAATGAAAATGCCGCAAGTTTGATGCGCCGTTTTTCTCGTGCTGTACAAAGCTCTGGTGTTGTGAAGCGCGTAAAAGCCAATCGCTATCTCGAACGCCCGCAATCACGTTACACACGTAAAAGCCAAGCGCTCAAGCGCCTCGCCAAGCGTATAGAAGGTGAACGCTTGAAGAAGCTCGGTAAAGTATAATTTTCTCCTCACGCCGTATGCAAGAGACATTCGACATACGCAATACGACACGACAAGCGACCCCCTCTGAAGCGGGGTCGCTTTTCCGTGTGGCAAAGGAAGGTATCCTCGGAAAGACGTATCGTCTCAGCCTTGTTTTTGTTGGCAACGAGCTTTCTCGTCGTCTCAATCGCGACCATCGGGGCAATGACAAACCCGCGAACATTCTTTCTTTTCCTCTCGCCAAAGATTCGGGAGAAATATTTATCAATCTCCACAGGGCAAAAAAAGATGCATATCGCTTTGAAAAAGGATATAATGAATTTGTTGCATATTTATTTGTTCACGGGTGTCTCCATTTAAAAGGGTACGATCATGGGTCAGCAATGGAACGCGCCGAAGACATCGCGATGAAAAAGTTTTTCTCAACAAAAAAATAATACTCTACGAAGTGTTTTCTTTTTTTCGTTTATCGTTTCATCTTATTTTCTCTTTATTCCCCCATGGCAAAACGACACATTTCAACCGGTATTGATATCGGCACATCATCTGTCCGTGTAGTCATCGCTGAACATGACGCACATGGTGGCCAGCCCGAAATTATCGGCATGGGTATCGCTGAATCTCGTGGATTACGCCATGGGTATATTGTTTCTGTTCCTGAAGCATCTGAAAGCATTCGCGAAGCAATAGAAAAAGCAGAAAAGGCAGCAAATGTAGAAGTCAAAAAAGCATTTGTCGCCGTTGGTGGACTCAGTGTCGAATCCGTCCTCTCCACTGGCTCTGTTTTTGTATCGCGCGCAGACAATGAGGTAACACCTGGAGATATCGACAAAGCTATGGAAGCAGCCCAAGATGCTGCAGGACTCTCCGCAAACGACCAAGTCATCCAAGTGATTCCAACTGCTGTTATCCTTGATGGAAAAGAAGTCCTTGGGCGTCCTACAGGACTCAAAGGATCGCGTGTTGAAACACATACGCTCTTTATTACGTGCCTCTCTCAACATCTTCATGACTTTATCGCTGCAGTTGAAGAAGCGGGTGTTGCTGTCGACGATGTCATGCCGTCACCTATCGCAGCAAGTTTTGTAACGCTTACCAAACGCCAAAAAACCGCGGGTTGCATGCTCGCCAATATTGGCGCGGAAACACTTTCTGTTGCTGTATTTGAAAACAGCATGCCCGTCTCTCTCAAAATCTATCCCATTGGCGGAATGGAAATCACCAATGATATCGCTCTCGGTTTCAAGATTCCTCTCGAAGAAGCAGAGAAAATCAAAAAAGGCATGAACTTGAATGTGTATCCTAAAAAGAAAGTCAATGAAATCATCAACGCTCGCCTTTCAGACATTTTTGATATTATCGAAGCACACCTCAAAAAACTCGGTAAAAATAATCTCCTTCCCGCAGGCATCGTCATTACGGGAGGGTCTGCTGCACTCACCGGCATCGAAGACTTTGCCAAAAACACACTCAAACTTCCTTCCAAAGTTGCATATATGGACTCCATGAAAAATACAAAATACAAAACAACCGATACAAGTTGGTCGGTTGCGTATGGACTCTGTATTATGGGTGTGGACAACACCGAAGAATCAGCAGGCATCAAACTTGTCAATAAAAGCAAACGTGGCGCAGGAAGCGTAGGAGAATGGTTTAAACAGTTTCTCCCTTAAAAAGGAAACGATAAAAATTGGAAACATACATCATATAGTTAGTCGGCATAGCCGACTATTTTTGTTTTTCCTCATATATACAATATACACAACAACTTACTAATCTTTTCATCCTTTCACGTATTCGCATAATTACAATCCTACTAACTTGCTCATCTGTCAAGCACTTTCATAAACCCACACTCTCTGATATGATACTCAAGTATACATCCACACTCGTGGAATAATTACAGTACATCCGTTAACGTAGCCACAGGACGTATTCTTAATTCTTGCTTCTTTATTCTTTATTCTCGTTTTATGCCTAAAGTCACCCCTGATATCGAAACATTTGCGCGTATCAAAGTCGTCGGCGTCGGCGGCGCGGGCACAAATGCAGTCAACCACATGATGCGAAGCGAAGTAAAAGACGTTGAGTTTATTGTCATGAACACTGACGCTCAACATCTTCACCAAGCACTTCCCAAAAAGAAAATTCATCTTGGTCGCAATCTTACCCGTGGTCTTGGCTCAGGAATGAATCCAGACGTTGGTAAGCGTGCCGCAGAAGAAAGCAAAGAGGAAATCATGGATGCAGTTCAAAACTCTGACATGGTTTTTATTGCATCTGGTTTAGGTGGAGGAACAGGCAGTTCGGCGTCCGAAGTTGTTGCTCGAGCAGCAAAAGAATCTGGCGCACTTACAGTCGCAGTCGTCACAAAACCATTTTCATTTGAAGGAACACAACGCACACGTATTGCTGAACAAGCACTCGCAAATCTAAGCCTCGCTGTGGATACTATGATCCTGGTTCCCAACGATCGTATTCTCGAAACAGTAGACAAAAACACCAGTGCAAAGGATGCATTCGCCATGTGCGACGACATTCTTCGCCAAGCCGTTGAAGGTATTTCCGATCTCATCACTACTCCAGGTATTATCAACGTAGACTTCGCGGATATCCGCGCTGTCATGGAAGACGCAGGTTCAGCACTTATGGGCATCGGCATCGCAACTGGCGACAAGCGTGCAGAAAAAGCTGCACAGGCAGCCATCAATTCCCCTCTTCTTGAACTCTCCATTGATGGTGCGCGCGGGGTTCTCTTTGCTATTGCTGGAAGTGATGATATTACCATGCACGAAATTCAGGAAGCCGCCCGTGTTATTACCGAATCCGCCGACCCAGAGGCAAAAGTTATCTTCGGTACAATCAAAGACGATTCACTCAAAAAAGGCGAACTCAAAATCACTGTTATTGCTTCTGGTTTTCCTGGGCACACACAAAATAGTCGTCGCCCCGCACAAACACTTTTTGCGGAACATACTGAAGAGCACGAGACACGCGAACCTGCACCTCGTGAATCAGATCGTGAAAATAAGCGCAGCGACGTCATTAGCGAAATCCATCGTCCTATTGGTAGTGTTGGTAATGCTAAACAAGAATCTACTGAAATCGAAGAAGATGATGATTGGTCATCTGTCCCCGCATTTCTCCGTCGGTCAAAGTTGAAATAAAAGACGACGAGCGACAAACTGTAAACGATAACGATAAAAGCGGGGCCTGTCGGCCCCGCTTTTATTATACTTGCACATCTCTTCTTTTCCTGTACCATGTCGGCAGAAGTAACTCAAAAACAAGTAAATCAAGATATCATGACGACTCAAATCGCGAAGAAAAACGCATTTGTGAAAGTTTCGGGTGATGTATTTATCCTCCCCGCATTTCTCAGATGGATGAAAAAGCTGACACATAAGTACTCGGTTGTGGTCTGCATCGGGGGTGGAACACAAATCAACACAGCACTCAAAGAGGCGGGTTTTACATTAACAGAACATGGTCCCCTGGGAAGAGAGCTGGAGACGTTCAAAGAGCGACAAATCGCACGAGATGAATTGGAACGGAACCAAGCTCTTTTTCAAGACCTTCTGGACACACATAGAATTTCCGCACGAGTAATTATTCCTGTACTTGATATTGGCGGTGTACTCTGTCATGTCAACGGGGATACGATGATACAAACGGCATATCTGGGATATGACATTCTGTATGTGACAACAACCATGCGTCGCCTCATAAAGAAAATAGTGCAGTTCGCTCATTTGCGCAAAGTACATACCAAAGGATTCCGTATCAAAAAGTAACCGCCTTTCATGGGCGGTTTTTGTTTGTATAAAAGTGGGGCATGAGCACCACTTTTTTATTTTATAATTCACCGTTTTTCTATTTTCCTCATTTCTCATTTCTCGCATTCTTCAGATACCCAAACACCGCGGTTGCCGCCGCAGTACCTGTAGCAGAAGCAGTAATCACTTGTTTGAAATGCCCAAAATGATTGACCAAGTCCCCTGCCGCCGATACACCAGGGACATTTGTATACATCATACAATCTGTCTTTACATACCCATATTCATCAAGGATTACACCAAGTTCTTTGGCAATGTCTGTTTCTGGTTCTGCGCCAATTTCAACAAACAATCCATCGACAACAAGATCGGTCGAATCATGATACGGCTTTGAAATAACGAGTTTTTCCAGTGCGTTCGTGCCAATAATTTCTTTTACTTCAGTATCAAACAACACTTCCACTTTATCTCCCAATGCACGCATATGCTCCACATTGACTGGTTCCGCGCGAAGTTCATTTCCACGAACAATAAAAAGTATCTTCGACGCGTATTGCGCGGCAAGAAGAATACCTTTTACTGAAGCATCTCCCCCGCCAACCATTGCAATCGTCTTTCCTCCATATACAGGACCGTCACATGTTACACAATAATGAACCCCGCGTCCGGTAAGTGTTTCTTCATTTGGTAGTCCCAAGCGACGACGGCGTGACCCTTGCGCCAAGACAACCGTCTTTCCTATATGCACTGCTCCCGCTTTGTCTGTCACGTGAAATAGTTCTCCTTCACGTATCGCAGAGACTGCGGGGCTATTTATAATCTCTGCGCCTGACGCGAGTGCGTGATCACGAAAACGAAAAATGAGTTTGAAGCCCTCAATTTCTTTATCCCCTGGCCAATTTTCAATAACACCCGCTTGAGCTGTTTCTCCCCCAAGTTCATGCGAAAGAATCAATGTCTTCATGCCATAGCGTCCAGCATAAATACCTGCGGAGAGTCCGGCGGCGCCAGCGCCGATAATGATGGTGTCGTATGTAGTGGACATAGATAGTATGTGAGGAAATGAAGAGGTTAGAAAGTTAGTATACAAGCAAATAAGAACGTAAAAAATCTAGTACACAATTAAGTATATCATGCAATAAGAAATTACGAAAAAGTGGAAACTTTTTAGAGATATGCTATACTTTTTTTCACGGGCGGCTAGCTCAGCTGGTTAGAGCGTCACATTGACATTGTGAAGGTCACAGGTTCGAGTCCTGTGTCGCCCACAAATACACAATCGCAAGGCATGCCCTTGCGATTGTTTGTATTTGCGTGGTGACACGGGGCTCGAACGGCGCAAGGCGGTATACAAGACGAGCGAGTTTACTCGCGAGTGCTTGTCGCCGCGCCGCGTCCAACGGTATCCAGCCCCACTTTCATGAGAGACTTCATCTATAAACAATACCTACGTCTCGGATAAAAAATCTATCATGGCGTATGTGTTTATTATGAAAGTGGAGCTGGATAACCGCGGGACGAGTCCTGTGTCGCCCACAAATACACAATCGCAAGGCATGCCCTTGCGATTGTTTGTATTTGCGTGGTGACACGGGGCTCGAACAGAAAGGACGGTCCTCTTTTTTTAAGAAAAAATGTGATGTAATATGTTCCACAAAAAACAGAGAGGCGGTGCGGAGCGTCACTTTTCCGTATCCTTGATTCTTGCTTCTTGATTCATGCTTCACGTACTAATAGCTTTTCGCAAAATACCAATCATGCTTCGCAGGCTCTCCCGTAATAAAGCACTTTGTATTTTTTGGTTCCACACCCTCAAACTCCCGAGGCAACACACGTGAGACCATGGCAAAACGCTCTTTAAGCATCTTCTCAGATTCTGGTGTTTCCGACCAACTTGCTTCAAAATAACCAATACGGTCATCAATATCATCAATGCTTTCAATACGATGAATATGTGTCGTGAGAAAGTCGTACGCTTGATTGTAAAGCGTCTCATGGATATCGACAAAGAGCTTCTCGATATACTCTTTCGCTCCATCAGCGGAAATCTTTTCTTTCACTCCTGTATCGCGACGATAAACCGTGAGCGCTTTTTCATCTGCTTCTTTACCCCCAATCTCTAATCGCACTGGCACACCCTTCACTTCCCATTCATTAAACTTGAATCCCGGTGTCTGCCCTTCACGAACATCCACATGCACGCGCATACCAGAAAAACTGTTCGCAACCTCACGCGCATACGCAAGCACTGTATCTTTGTTCTCGTCTTTATAAATCGGTACAATGACAACCTGAATCGGTGCCACATTGGGCGGCAATCGAAGTCCATTATCATCACCGTGTGCCATGATAAGCGCTCCCACACTGCGCCAGCTCATACCCCAACTTGTTTGATGTGCCAAATGATGTTCACCATCAGCACCGAGATACTTCACATCAAATACCTTGGCAAAATTGGTACCGAGATAATGACTCGTGCCTCCCTGAATCGCTTTGCCATCACGTGCCATCGCTTCTACCGTCGTTGTCATAACAGCACCAGCAAATTTTTCCATATCAGACTTTTTGCCATCCACGACGGGGATCGCCATATGTGCGTACATGTCTTTATATACACCGAGCATCTGCCAGACTTCATCAACCGCCGTTGCTTCATCGGCAAATACAGAGTGTCCTTCTTGCCACTGAAATTCGCTCCAGCGCAAAAACGCACGCGGACGTTTTTCCCACCGCACGACATTGTTCCATTGATTGAGACGCATCGGCAAATCACGATAGCTTTGCACCCATTTTGCATACGTCGTATACATCGCCGCTTCACTCGTCGGACGCACGGCAAGTTTTTCTGTCAATTCTTCACCGCCTGCATGCGTAACCACTGCAAGTTCCGGAGAGAACCCTTCAACATGATCGGCTTCTGCTTCCAGATTAGCAATCGGTACAAAGAGTGGAAAATACACATTCTCCGCGCCCGTGGCTTCAATTTTTTTCGAAAGTTCCGCTTTGATAAGTTCCCAAATTTTATATCCGTACGGCTTTATGATACCGCATCCGCGCACTTCCGAGACTTCAGCAAGTCCGGCTTCACGTACTACGTCCTGATACCACTCGGGAAAATTCTCCGCTTGGGGGGTAATGACTCGTTTTGTTTGTTCCATATGGAGAATATCATAACATGAGAATCACGAAGCAAGAAGCAGGGGGCAGGAAATAGGTTAGAGGTGATAAGAGTGGACGAAAATAGGAAAGAGGTTAGAGGTGATAGGTTTATAGAGACGGACAGGAATGAGGGGTTACGAAGTATGAACGAGTACGAACATACGAACACAAACTCACCAACATGATTATTTGTATTCAGTAGTGTTCGTATGTTCCCTAGCACTGTGCACCACGTAGGATGCACAGCATGCCACGTGGTGTGCAGGGCAAGCGTATAAGTTCGTACTTCGTAACCAATCTCCACGAAATGAAAACTCTTCTGCGTAAATTCTGCGTCATTCTGCGTAGTGTCCGCATAGATTCTGCGTATATACAAAAACGCTTGACAAAAAAATTGTTTTGGTATATAATACTAGCATCCTCAGGTTCCCGCCCATACGCCACATTGGCTCATTGCGGGATACGGGGGTCCGCGGCCATTACGCATGGCCACATTAAAAAACCGTGAGCGCCGCTCGCCTTCGGGCTTGAGCTAGCGATGGAACTCACGGCATTGGAACGCCTATCTCCACCCTCTCTCCCTTGGGCAAGGTAACAAAGAGAGGTTGGCAATTGCCAAGTTGTCCTTGTATCCCCCGTCACGTTGGATACATGGAGTTATCAGCTCCAAATCCTTGTTTTATTTTAGGTAGGGAACAAGGACAACAATTTTCTGATCTATCCGACCGTCAGGCAGACGGGATCGTATGGATAAGGTCAGTAAACGCCACTTCCTGTGGCACGGCACACGATGCGGATACACCCGCTCAACCTTACGATGAAAAATCTTACCGGCCCCATTTCCATCTTGCCGGGAGACGCCCAAAACGGGCATATCAAGTAAGGAAAGTGTATTGTTCTTTTATTGCGGTAAGGTCTCTCTGACCCTAGCCCGCACCCCCCGCCCAAAACGGCGGGGTTTCCTTTTGTATCGTGTCATTGACAAACATACCCTATCAATATATCCTGAGCAAAGAATATCTTATTTCGTATGCTGATTCTTTCTCCGCTTGCGCACAGTTACGAGAGTAGGGGCGACCGAAATCGGTTATCCGGACACGGTCCGAACATGTCTCAAGCGGAGAAGATATTTCCAATGAGTTCTTTTTTGATTTCAAAGGTCGCACGGCGCGCCCGATATGTTTCTGAATGCGCTCCACTGCAATTTCAGACATCACTCATGACCAAGACCATGGGACGGTCGCAAACTCCCGCACGTACCATCCCGTGCGACCTTTTTTCACAACCGCTCACAAGAGCGGTTTTTATATATACCAACACGACGGATTGCTCGTAGAGCAATCCGTCGTGTATGTTATCGTTTAACATGTAATCTCCTAATTTTTAATCTCCTCATGCTATTTTTTATCCCGTTCCGCGACATTCCACGTCTGATCTGCATCGTGTCCGCGTAGGTTCCGCGACTTTCCGCGTTCGTTCAGCATCACGTCCGCGTAGGTTCCGCATCGTATCCGCGTCATTTCTTTTTTTATTTCTCTCTCGCAAATATCACATCCTTCTCCCCTTTCAATATTCTATCTACCATTTCTATCTCCTCGGCAATTCCTTCAATTAGATCGTATGTTTTTGCTTCTTCACACGCCACCCATGCATACTCAACACTATCTTCATCAAGCACGACATCGCCTGACACATACGGACCATAATAACTGAGAACAATGACAGGAGTACCATCAGGACGAATAAAGGTCATATCCAAAAGATAGTCCAATTTACCTGTTTCCAGTCCACATTCTTCTTTAATCTCTCTCCGGAGTGAGCGCTCAATAGCATAATACCAATGATCATGTGTTGTCTTCTCGGTCTGCGTGTAATCATCTGTCTCAAGTCCACCACCTGGCACTGTCCATTTACTCGGAAACGTCTTCTTGTGAGGAGAACGTTTCAAAATCAAATACTTCCCGTCACGATGAATAATCGCTGTGGAAGTAATCCGATGAAGTTCCTGATTTAGTACGGTGTCCATATGTGAGGAATAAGGAATTAGCTTATAGGTATGAGCTTATGACTTATTGATATAGATATAAATTATGAATTATGGAATTGACGGGAATCAAGAATACGAAAGATGAAATACGAAATTAGAAATATGAAGACGAAAACTATAAACGGTAAAAAATAAAGAAGTCGTATTCGTACATTCCCCAGCACCATGCACCACGCAGGGTGCATGGCACGCCACAAGGATGCGGGCAGGCGTACATATTCGTTATTCACAACCATTCTTGAAACTTGAAACTCACCTTACAGCTTCTCTATCTCCTTCAAGTCTCCATCGGGCATATACAAAAGCACGAGACCGAGAAGAACACCTACTGCTCCCGTCCAATAATGATTACCGCTAAAAAATGATATATCAACCCAATCAAGCACATACCATACACCGCGCCATACGAGGACGATACCAAACATGTAATAGAGGTTCCGTCCAAAATATGCAATCGTTGTTTCGTTCTGATGTTTCATATAAAAAGTCGTGTTGTGTTATGCGCTTTCTTGGTCCCCTGTTCCACTCGCAGATTCATCACGAGGAGAAACAATAGGCGCCTCAGGGATATTTGAAACAATCGAGTCAGAAGCAGGTGTGTATACAGGAGGAACTACCGTTTCAATGGCAGGAGCGACCGGGGAGGCTGAAACAGAAACATTCTTCCAACGTTCAAGACTGGGAATATTTTTTGCAAAAAACTTCGCAATAAATCCTGGATAATGCATTTCCTTCAATTTTGCTACCACGAACTCTTGCATTTGCACGGCAGTTATATCTGGCGCAGTAAATGCCCCGTTCTGATAACAATAACTGCAATACATTGCGGATTTCGAACCGTCCGCGTTTGTTCCCCCACCCTGTGGGTCCTTGGAGAGTGGCATACCGCAACTCTGACACATCATTCCTTTTGCCATATATGTTTCGTAATTATGAGTATGCGGATAGTATAGCAAAATTAAGCGATGGGGTGTAGTTTTTTTCACTGACTCTACGGGGAATCGTCCCCACGGTTATCCAGCTCCACTTTCATGAGAGGCTTCATTCATAAACAATACTCATAACTCGGATAAAAAATCTATCACAGCACATGTGTTTATTATGAAAGTGGGGCTGGATACTGTTGGACATCGAGCACCACTTTTGCCATTGCAAAAGTGGTGCTCGGTTCGATTCTCACGAAAGGCACTACGGGGAATCGTCCCGCGGTTACTAATCATAATGCTTCGCCAATGCTCGCATTCTGATAAGTACCGCTGGACGCGGCGCAGCGACAAGCATGCGCAATCTTGCGCATCTTGTATACCGCCTTGCGCCGTTCGATTCCCCGTAGGGTCTACAAAACGCAACAGCGCCGAAGATATACTTCGGCGCTGGCGTTTTGTGACCCTACGGGGAATCGAACCCCGATTACCGCCGTGAAAGGGCGATGTCCTAACCGTTAGACGATAGGGCCATGAACTAGTTTTTAATTATTTTTCAATCTTTTGGTGTTCAGTGTCAATTGAAACCGTTAGCCCCGATATTGCCCAAATCTTTGATTTGGTTGCAATATCGCGGGTCCTCGGTGGAGAAACAAAGTTTTACTTGGTTTCTCCACCGGGAACGATAGGGCCATGTATTTATTTGACCGATGCATTGTATCATGTTTTGAAAAAATGGCAAAAGGTGCTAGGATATACGAATTACGCAGAACTTCGCGGAACGAATACAGAAAGACGCAGAAGAAATGGAGAGGTGGCTCTGTGGTCGCCCGTCCAGCCCTTTTGAAAGAGCTGGGCGGGTCCGCGCACCCCGCTCTTTGCGCAGCAAAGAACGGGGATGTCGCGGAAAGGCACCCTTTCATGTATCATAGCGAAAGAGTGTAGTTAAGATATTGGAGAGGTGGCTGAGTGGTCGAAGGCACCGCACTCGAAATGCGGCAACGAGGTAACTCGTTCGAGGGTTCAAATCCCTCCCTCTCCGCATTAAGAACTTAGTATCGGCAGACCCATGGTCATATGACTGTGGTGCGACCCGACGACATGATTACCAAAAGGGTAATTTTAAGCTAAAATAAAAACATGGAAGGACAAAATTTTGGGTTAAAAAGCAATAATTTAGACTTAGAAAAATCTTCGGCTCAGAATGATTTAGGTTCTTTGCTGAGAGAAAAAGGTATTGAAAACGTGCCCAAAATTGAAACCAATTTCTTCTTTCACAAACACGCAACAGCAGAAAACGGACAAGCGGTGGGTGAACGCCTAAAAAACGCAGATATTCTCATTCAGGAAAACGCCGGTTGGGATTCTGCTCGACTCGATATTTTCAACGAAGTATCAAATGGTACTCTGACCCCTGAACAGGCGATGGATATGGAAAAGCAGAATGGAAAGCCATTTTTGTGGAAAGACTTCTATGCTTCGTTACTCGAGGGTTTGTATAAATCAGAGAAGAAAGTAATGCTTGTAGACGTTCCAAATGATAATGTCGTCTTTAAAAACCTTATGGGTCTGTATGCATCCAATGGTGCTTATAACAACCTCATAAATAAGTCCTTGCCCTATGAGGAAACGCTTCGAAGAATCGGTAATGTATCAAAATTTGAGTCCGACATGCAGAAGGCTCGCGAAGATTATATTTTAGAAAAACTTCCAGAAGCTTTGGCTGAAACATTGAAGCAGAATCCTGATCTCCAGAAAAAAGAAAACTTGAAGATACTTTTTTCAATGGGAGGTTTTCACACTCGCCTATATCACGAGATGAAAAAATCAGGGAATGATGTAAGTCGAGAATTCTCAAGCATGCCATACAACTTTGATCCTCGAATGGCAACAGAACGCAATATTCATTTTAAGGGAATGGAGGAGTCAAAATATTTGTTGCCTAAAATAGCCCTCTATCTTCTCCTAAAGAAAGAGCTACCAAACCTAAAAATAACACATGACGTTATATCTGTTTTCTCGGATGAGGAAATTAAAAGCCTTTATGAAAAATACCAAACAGCTTCTTCTGAGGAGTTTAAAGAATACTTCGAGTCGATATTATAGACTCCGACCCACATACCTCGGATTAGCCTCTGAAATTCTTCCAAACCAGCCTTATTGTGTCTCATACACTTGGTACTTAACCCGAGTTGCCCGCATTAAGCACTTAGTATCGGCAGACCCGAGTAGATAAATACGAGCATTTAAGCTAGAATAGGTGTATGAAAGAGCAAGCCTCTCTAAATAATCAAACTGAAGAAAAAATAAAGGAGAAGCGTTTTGAATTGCCGATTCAAGATGAAGCAAAAGCTCGTCTAGACACTTTTCGAGCTACAATCAAAGACCTTCAAAAAGAAAATCCCGAAGTTTTAGGAGCAACGATTTATGGATCAATGATTAAAGGGAAACAAGCAAGATCTGAAAGTGATGTAGATTCATTCTTGTATGTTGATGCCGAAAATCTATTGAGTACTAACATTGCAATTGATTCATACCGACAAAAAGTAATGGAGAAACTTGGAGCGGAAAATAATGAAAATTCAAAATATTACGAGGATCTGCGAGTTCAACCTCTGAGTACTGCAATAATTGAAAAAGAGATTGAGGATCAACTTAGTTTCTATCAAAAAACTGAGGAATACAAGCAAATGTTGAATGAAAAATACGGAGAAGCTTCAGATAAAGAAAAAGAAACACTACTGCTACAAGAACCTGATTTTAGGACAATTCAATTTGGAATCTCTGGAATGTTTCATGCACGTATAGGCTCGGGGATTGAGAAGTATAGAAAAGTGTTTATTGAGAAACTTGCTACTATGCCCAACAAAGATGTCGCCGAAAAACTCTGGGATGAAGTAGCTTCTCAAATAAGAACAATGGAGCAGCGAAAGGATCCTAATGTGGTTATTGAAACTCCAGACACCTTGAAAGACGCAATCAGAAAATTTGATCCAGAATTTTATTCTGCAATACGACAGAAAGAGGATCAGGAGAAAATAGAAAAATTACACCAAGAAATTTTACAAACCTCCGAGCTACATGTCTCAGTTTAGTAATTGAAATTATCTCAAATTGCCCTTATGATGTATCACCGCTCTGGTATTTAAACCACGATGCCCGCCCGTTCAAAAATCCGCACCTTTAGGGTGCGATTTTTGTTGGGCGGAGAGAGCAGGCAAACTGCTTTGCCTGCGAGGAGGGATTCGAACGGCGGAGCATATTTCTCGCTCGCGAGAAATGCGAGCCGCGTCCAGGAGTACTTATTAAAATGAGAATACATAGAACATTTCAATTAGTAACTCCAGGACAAATCCCTCCCTAAAAATCAATCGACATGGTATCATAGTTTTATATGGCAGAATTTTTCTATACTGAACACTTTATACTTGAATCTCATGACAAGCCGTTTGTTTCTAGAACAGACGGTGGGCATCTGCGTATCAGAGTAAAAGACCGTTCCGTTACCGATAGAACCAAACTATCTCCATCGGCTGCGGTAGAACTCATGCGTTTGAGTATGCTTGCAGGTGAAGCACTAGAGAACGCAATGAATAAAAGAGGTATTCCTGTCGTCAAAGTGAATTACCACGATATGGGAAATTGGGCATGGAAGACAGGAGAGAAACCTTTTTTGCACATCCATATTTTTGGTCGCTCAAAAGATGCAGGGCATCAAAAATTTCCTGAGGCAGTATATTTACCGGACAGATCATCAGGTTTCTATGATGGTTTTGCACCACTTAACGAAGAGGATATAAAAGAAATACAAGAAGAAATAGCTTCATTGGAAAAAACAGGAAGATATAACCAAGGCGCATGGCAATTAGTATCTCTTTAGTAAAAAATTATTTAAAAATAGAAAAAATGATACAATGGGAAAATGAAATACAAAAGAATCATTATTCTGGGCGGTAGCGGCTCTGGTAAATCTACTCTCACAAATAGGCTTAGTAGATATACAGGTTATCCTATGTATCATTTGGATAATTTGCTCTTAAACGACAACTGGACACAGAAAGATAAAGGTGAGTGGTTAAACATCTGTAAAAAAGAATTTCTTTCAAAAGATATTGGGATTGTGGACGGAAACTACTCATCAATACTTCCTGAAAGAATAGCTTGGGCTGACTTAATTATATTTATAAATGTACCAACATATCGTCATCTATTTAATATTTTTAAGAGATCATTAATGGTAAATCTAGAATTAGAAAAAAGACATGGAATGAAAGATGGTAGAAAAGATACTATTGATTTTAAATTTTTTACATGGGTCCTTCTCTGGAACAAAAATCACAAAAGAGATATGCTTCATGTAATGAAATCCATTAAAGATAAAAAGGTCATTATAACAAACAATCCTAGAAAATTAGACATCGAGGAACTTTTTAAATGATATTGCGGCTACTGTAACACACGTCCGCCGGCGCAAGCCGGCGGATTGTTTATATTCATATTTCATTTTCCTAATTTCTATTTTCCAGTACGTCCGTATTCTTGATTCTTACTTCCTGATTCTTGCTTCTCGTTACTTCAGTACCTCCCACATCCCCATATCCTCTCCCCCATCAAACTTAAAGACCGCGACACCACGAACTCCAAGTTTCTTGGCGAGATTTACTTTGTCTTTAATCGCTTGCGCATCACTCCATGAGAGGAAGTTAAATGGCTTACTGGTATCCACAGTCGCACCAGCATTACCGACAATCTCCGCGCCTGCAAGCGCGTGTTGTGTTCCTGCCACATCATCTCCTTCTGGCGCAACGGCAGCAAGAAGCGCTGGGTCATACGAAAATCCGATTTCATTGGCACTGGTGCGTGTCGGTGTGATGCCAAGTTTGTTTGCAATATCAGTCGCGTATTTGTAATTAAACGCCCAGAGCATTTTGTAGAGATATGAGCCGGATGATGTTGGCGTTACAGAATATTCATATCCATACGTCGGCACACCGATAACAATCTTTTTTCTGTCGATACTTTGCGCGGCGAGTTCCACCAAGTTTTCTACCCATGCAGGATCAGCAACAGGCGCGTACGGTGCAGTGCGTGCTCTGTTTAACACCTTGTCCACATACCCTTGATCATACGCCATGATTTCCACACGGTCACAATATTTGTTCATTGCCGCGTAGTCATTAGCGTAGTCCGTGGCATCAGCAGGAATCGTCTGCCCGGGCAAATATCGATGCGACAGGGGCATGCGTGCCTCTACCGTGCAATACACCCACTTATTGCCCATACGCTGATAGAGACCTTTCAAGAAGGTTGAAAAATAATCTTTCGTCTCATGCTTTTTTGCCTCAAAATCAATATCAATACCATCAAAGCCATTGTCCTTCACAAGTTTTGCAATCTCATCTTCAAGTGCAACACGCTTCGTATCATCCGAAAGCACCGCGTGAATCGTTTCGCCATCACCCCACATCACCGTTGGAACAACACGCACGCCTTTTTTCTTTGCTTCAGCGATAAGCGTCTTCCACGGCTCTTCGTTTATTTTTGCAGTATCAGCAAGCGTACCATCGGACTTCATCGTAAAACCAAATGGCATCACACTCGAAAGTTGAGAAAGATGTGGAAGTGTATCCTCGACACCTTTTTCCTTACGCCAATACGGAATCCACCCCGAAAACTCAAGTTTGCCCGTCCATGGCGCGGACGATACTGTCGTTGATGTGGTACTTGATGACGTTCCTGAACCAAGAGAAACAGATGAAGTAAGTGCGACAAGTTTCGTGCGTGTCTTTGGTCCATAAATACCATACCCTGAAACAGCCGCATTCGTGCAAATAATGCTCTTATCACACTGAAACTTTTTGAGTGCGGTATCGGTGAGTGGACCGAAATATCCTGTATTCTTACCAGACACAAGATACCCCAAAGAAATAAGCTTGCTCTGAAGTTCCGTCACATCACTTCCCGACATACCAAGAGAAAGCGACCTCGTTGCGGCAGAGACATCTGAAACGATTGTGGAAAGAATAAGTAAAAAACTAAAAAGAAAAAAGAGGATGCGTTTCATAACTCTATGATAACAAAAAAAGACTTGTTTGGCATCTTTTTATAAAATGCAAAAAGAAAGATATTGACATATTGAAAAGAAGAACGTACACTCTCGGCAGAGACTCCATTATACTCCACATACTTAATCAAAAAGAAAAATGACGGACAAAAACATCATTTCATTGGAAGAGCCAATCTATGTTGTAAGCGTGAATGGTGAAAATCTTTTTTCTTATCATGAAATGCTCTTTGACTCCATGGATGCATATGAGTTTTATCCATACGCACGTATTACCATCTTGAGAGAGGGTGCCACTATTGCCATACTGTTCCCCATGCTAACAGGTGGACACGCTGAGGAGTATCTATTCTCCGGAGACGTCAGAGACATTATCCCTGAAAAGGAACGGTTGCCTTTTATCGACGCGAGCAAACTTCTTGTAGGAGATGTGGTCACTCTGTCGGTCTACTCACGCAAAGAGAGACCTAGGGACTTGAGACAGATACTCCTTGAAAAATTAATTGCCCAAAAATCTTTCGCACCAATACTTCATGCAATGGAATCAGGTGAGAAAACTCATTGGACAAGAGAAGAGATTCAAAAGTCTCTGCAGGAACGACTACCCCATGCTGTACAAGAGGCAGTGTCGACACCAGTCGTGAGATTCAAGAGATAAAACCCGCAATGCGGGTTTTTTATATTTTTATATCACGCAAAAATTAAAATCCTCAAACAACAAACATTTTCTCGTCTCTTTTTTAGATTTATCATATTCCATAATACAGTCATACAAAAAACATACTTCTTTTAAAGATTTTGTGGTACCATTTCTTCATGCAATCACATACACCCAAAGACAATATGCACCGTATCGCTATTGCGGGAGCGATTATTGCTGCTGGATTATTTTTTCTCAAATTTCTTCCCATGCTTGCGTGGGGACCAGATATTCTTTTTGATGCGTCAGCGCATATTGCTATTGCACTCTTTGTGCTGTATATCGGATGGTTTTTTATTGACCAGAGTCATTCACTTCGCGTGCCGTTTCTTCTCTTTGTCTTTTTGGTTCTTGCCATTATCTCTCTCCAACGTATTCTCGTTTCAGCACACAACGACGTAGGACTTCTCCTTGGACTTGTCCTCGGTGTCGGTGCAATAGGTATCTCTCAATGGGATAAAGTAAGGAAAAAAATAGATTTCTGAATTTTCAATTTTCAAACAATTTCCATAGTGAGAAATTGAAACATTGATACGTTGTATGAAAATTAAACATGAGAAATTGAAAATTTTTACATCCCTATGCTCATCCTCTCCATCGAAACAAGTTGCGACGAAACGGCAATCGCCATTCTTGAAACAGAAGGCGGTATTGGTGAAGCGTCATTCATTATTCGCGCCAATGTCGTCCATTCTCAAATTGACCTGCATGCACCCTATGGAGGTGTCTTCCCCACACTTGCCAAACGCGAACACGCACGCAATCTTGTTCCTGTTCTGTTGCAAGCATTATCCGAAGCGCACATTGATACGGACAGTATATCCGCAAGCACGTTGCCACCTGAACGTATCCTCTCCATACGCGAACTTTTTTCTCATGAACCAGAACTTGCCGATACATTCCTCGCACATGTGCCACTCATGTCTCCTGCCATTGACGCAATTGCCGTCACACACGGTCCGGGACTTGAACCAGCACTTTGGGTTGGTGTGAACTTCGCGCGCGCACTTGCCGAACTCTGGGAAAAACCACTCATTCCCGTCAATCATATGGAGGGACATATCTTTTCGGCGTTTGTGCAAGGTGATGAATTTACTATCGGTGCAGACACGATTGACTTGCCTCTTCTCGCACTTCTCGTTTCGGGCGGACATACAGAACTTCGTCTTATGCGTGAAATGTTCTCCTATGAGCTCGTGGGGCAAACGCGCGATGACGCGGCAGGTGAAGCATTTGACAAGGTTGCGCGTGTCTTGGGACTGCCCTATCCGGGTGGACCTGAGATTTCTCGTCTCGCCGCAGAAGCCCCTGCACCAACCGAAGACGATATTGTCTTTCCCCGTCCGATGATTAGCTCAGGTGATTATGATTTTTCATTTTCTGGCATCAAAACATCAGTGCTCTATGCGGCGAAAAAAATCCCTAACATGAACGATGCGACAAAGCGCGTATTTGCACATGCGTTTCAAGACGCTGTCGTCGATGTACTTGTAAAAAAGACGCTCGACGCAACACGTGAATATGGCGCACGAACGATAGTCATGGGTGGTGGTGTGGCGGCGAACGACACACTCCGTAAAAGACTTGCGGATGCGGTCGCGCGGGAACTGCCTGATGTTGCTGTACGCCTCTCCGACCGCGCGGCAACCACAGACAATGCGGTCATGATCGGTGTCGCGGGAACATTTAGATATATGCGGGGTGATACCGCAAGACCAGATGATGTAAGAGCGTGGGGAAATCTGGAGTTAGGAAATTAGGAGGTTAGAAGGTTAGTATGTCAGAAGGTTAGTAAGTTAGGAGATGAGAAAGCTAGGAAACACTGCGGGGTTTGGGCGCGTAGCGCCCAAACCCCGCTTCATATAATATTTTCTATTGCACACCTCCCATACTATTGACAAAACATTCTATTTGGTATATAATAAGAAAAGACTTAGATCTAATAATAAAAAATCTATAAAGAAATGAAAAATAGTGATGTTGAAAAGTTGATGGATGAATGCAGTGATCTGCAGTCATCATTATCGAGTGGTGCGATTGTTATTAACGCACCATATGGACACAAAACTTTCTTTGTGCAGCTGCTCGGCTGCATTCACGCGAGGATGTCGATATACCTGTCGCAGGGCAGGTACCCCGAGTCAATCTCGGAGCTTGAGCTCGCAAAAAAGCTCATTGAGAGCATGCGACACAAATAACGCCATTCACGGCCGCGCGCAAGCGCGGCTTTTTGTTTTCCATTTTTCATTTTTCATTTTTCATTTTCCTTCTTGATTCTTGCTTCGTGATTCCAATGTCCGTACCTATCACCTATAACCTCTTTCCTATATCCGTCCGTCCCTATAACCTAACCCCTACTTTATGCTATACTTTTCCCATGACTGAAGACAAACAATCTCCCTCTATCCCCCAAGAGTTTCTCCAGCCGTATAATCCGGCAACAACCGAGTCTGACATATATGCTTCGTGGCGTGAGAGTGGACTATTCAATCCCGATGTCTGTATTGAACAAGGTGTCACTTCCTCCGATGCTGAACCCTTTTCTATCGTTCTTCCTCCTCCCAACGTCACGGGAGTCCTGCACATGGGACACGCGGCAATGCTTGCGGTTGAAGATATTCTTGTTCGTTTTGAACGCATGCGTGGCAAGCGCACCCTCTGGCTCCCCGGTACCGACCACGCTGCCATCGCCACCCAAAGTAAAGTTGAAAAAGAAATCGTAAAAACAGAAAAGAAAAACCGCCATGACCTTGGTCGTGAAGTATTCCTCGAACGTGTCCATGCATTCACGCACGACAGTCACGACAATATTGTTGATCAAGTTGCCAAGCTCGGCGCGTCAGTAGACTGGAGTCGTGAAGCATTTACCCTCGATGGCACACGCGCACGCGCAGTGAATGAAGCGTTTACACGCATGTATCATGACGGGCTTATTTACCGTGGATATCGCGTCGTCAACTGGGACCCGAAAGGTCAGACGACCATTTCTGATGATGAGATTATATATGAAGAACGTGACGCGACTATCTACACGTTTCGCTACAGTAAAGACTTCCCTATTCCTATTGCGACAACCCGTCCTGAAACAAAAGTCGGCGACACCGCTGTCGCAGTTCATCCTGATGACGCACGATACAGTGCATACGTTGGCAATACATACGATGTGATATTTTGCGGGGTCCCCCTGCATATTCAAGTTATTGCGGACAAGGATGTAGACCCTGCGTATGGTACTGGCGCCGTCGGTGTTACACCAGCGCATTCCATGGTGGACTTTGCTATGAAGGAGCGACACAACTTGCCGATGATTCAAGTCATCAACGAATATGCCAAAATGACCGTCGATGAACCACGTTTGTCGGGCAAGAAAACGACCGAGGCACGAGATATCATCGTCGCATGGCTTCGCGAAGAAGGACTTCTTGAAAAAGAAGAATCAATGAAACAAAACATTTCAACCGCCGAACGCACAGGAGGAATTGTTGAACCGCTCCCCAAATTACAGTGGTTCATTGATGTAAATAAAGCATTCCCCTTCAAAGGACATGCTATCAACGGTATCGCACATGGTGAAATGGTAACGCTAAAAACACTCATGCAAACAGTCGTCGGAAGTGGTCAGATTGACATCATGCCCGACCGCTTCGAAAAGACATATACGCACTGGATTGATAACTTGAAAGATTGGTGCATCAGCCGACAGATTTGGTATGGGCATCGTATCCCAGTATGGTATCGCACAATGGACGGCAACGAGGAAATCCATGTCGGAGCAAGTGCACCCCAAGGAGATGGCTGGGAACAAGATCCCGACACACTTGATACATGGTTTTCATCAGGGCTCTGGACATTTTCCACACTTGGCTGGCCCGAAGAAACAAACGATTTGAACACATATCATCCAACAACCGTTCTTGAAACCGGATACGATATTATTTTCTTTTGGGTTGCGCGTATGATTCTCATGACGACATATTTGCTCGGCGATATTCCATTCAAACATGTATATCTCCACGGTATTGTACGCGACGCAAAGGGACGCAAGATGAGTAAATCACTTGGCAATGCCATGGACCCACGCGATTTGATTGCGACCTATGGTGCCGATGCCACACGCATGTCTGTCATTATCGGCGCTGCCGCAGGCAATGACATCAACCTCGGCGAAGATAAGGTCAAAGCCCACAAAAAATTCGCCAACAAAATCTGGAATGCATCGCGTTTTGTTATGGAAGCAACCGCGGACTTTGACATTACGTTGTCTCCCACTTTAAGTGAAAAAGATACAGCACGTTTATCTGAACTTGATGCACTTGTGATAGATGTGACAGCGGATATTGAAGCGTTTCGATTGTATCTCGCTGCCGAAAAACTGTATCATTATTTCTGGCACACATTCGCTGATATTGTGATTGAAGAAACAAAACCACGCCTCACAAGCGACAATGAGACGGACAAGCGCTCAGCACAATATACACTTCGTCTGATGCTTATGACACAACTCAAACTCCTCCATCCCTTCATGCCTTTCATCACCGAAAAGATTTGGTCACTTATGTCCCATGGACCGGACGCGCGTCGGTTTCTCATGGTAGAACGCTGGCCGCGCGCATAATACATTCGGCATGCCCGACACATTCACTACACAATCGCTCTTTTACGCACTTCTCGGAGGGGTACTCCCCGCACTCCTGTGGCTTTGGTTTTGGCTCAAAGAAGACAGCGACAATCCTGAACCCCGCGGGCTTCTCATCCTTTCTTTTTTTGCGGGTATGGCTGCCGTCATGCTTGTATATCCAATGGAACAATTTGCAACAGCACTTGGATTTGAAGGGCTTGATCTCCTTATCGCATGGGCAACTATCGAAGAAATGATGAAATTCGCGATGATTGTCGTGATTATTTTTCAAACATCAGATTATTTTGACGAACCTGTGGACGCACTTATCTACATGATTACGGTCGCGCTCGGTTTTGCCGCTCTTGAGAACACGCTCTTTCTTCTTGAGCCAATATCACGTGGACAAGCACTGGTATCATTCCTCACTGGGAACTTGCGCTTCTTGGGCGCAACACTCTTGCATGTCATTGCGTCATCGATGGTCGGTGTAATGATAGGATTTGCATTTTGGAAAAGTGATTTCATGAGAAAAATTGCCGGACTCTTTGGCCTGTGCATAGCAATTGCTTTGCATACTGCGTTTAATTTTTTTATAATGAGTGAGACAGGACCCGATCCGTTTGCCATATTTTTATGGCTCTGGATTGGCGCGATTATTATCATCTTTCTTTTTGAGCGACTCAAGTCGCGACATACATCATGATGAAACGAAAACGCACATCTCTGTTCGGACGCATCGCAGGCGCGGTAACGCCACGTGATGAAGATGAACGCGACACCATATTCGCTGATGAAGACGAATCGCCCACAGAGCGCGAAGAAACAGCTGCCGATATGTGGGAAGAAGAAGACGAGGAAGGAGAACTCACTGTTGATATGTATGAACAAGGTGATGATTTGGTTATCAAATCAATGATTGCGGGTGTTGATCCGAGTGACCTTGAAGTTTCCATCAGTCGTAACGAGGTAACCATCAAAGGTACCCGCGAAGACGATTCGGGTATTATCGAAAATGATGGCTTTATGTATCGGGAACTGTATTGGGGTTCATTCTCACGTGTCATTCCCCTCTCGGTAGAAATTGACCCTGATGCTGCTGAAGCAACTGAACGCAACGGACTACTCACAATCCGCATGCCTAAAATAGACCGTGATAAACACTCTCGTGTAAAGGTAAAGGGGAATTAAATTAGGAGAGAGGTGATGGGTGATAGGGACGGATACTGGAATCACGAAGCAAGAATTAAGGGTTACGAAGTACGAATAGTACGATTGCCCTGCACCCCACGTGGCGTGCTGTGCATCCTACGTGGTGCACAATGCACAGTGCTAGGGAACATACGAAACAAGACGGGAAGCACGAAGTAATTATACACACACTGGAGGGCTTACGCCCTCCAGTGTGTGTATGGAAACTTTACTAAATATCTCTCAATAGAGAGAGACTATTTTCGTATTTAAAATAATTGCGCGTGAGAACCGATATCAACAAGAATCAATATCATGTACTCTTTTCTTATCATATAAATCAAAAGCAAATCTCCTTTTATATGACACTCTCTATACGCTGAAAGTTCTCCTTGTAATTTGTGATCTCTATATTTCGCGGGTAACTTTTCCCCTAAAGCAAGCAAATCGATAACACACTCAATATCATGTTTTACTGACGGCTTTAACCCTGCATGTTTTAGACGTTTAATAGATAATTCAAAGTCTTTTGAACGACGTATCGTATACATACAAAAAAATATTACACTATGTCAGACAATACATCTTTACCATTTTTGTAATTTTTTCCATACTTCAATGCATGAGCAGTTTGTTTATCCCAACGTTCTTTTAGCATAAGTTTATTATTCGTAGGGGTAAACGGTAAACCGTCTTCTATAATAACTTGATTCAAAAATATCTTAACTGCCGTAGACATATCAAGCCCAAGTGAAGATAATGTTTTATTTGCCTTCACTTTAATTTTTTCTTCAATTCTTATATTAAGCGTAGTCATATCATAAGTATATACAATGTATATACATTGTCAATACAGATTCGAAATTACATAAATCTTCATATTTCTACAAACATATTCCTGAGGAATAAAACTGTGGGCAAGCAGTTGCCTTCCTCCCTCGGCACCCAGCCCTACATTCATGAAAGGTGGCAATATGTAAAAATGCAACAATCACAAAATAAACGCACGTGGTGTACATGCGTTTATTATGAATGTAGGGCTGGGTGCCGAGGGGCGGGCTCGAACCGCCGACCACACGCTCTTCAGGCGTATGCTCTACCAACTGAGCTACCTCGGCAAATTGGTATGATACTTCTATTCTGTAACAGGCACTGTCATTTCTGCACTCTTTTCAGCGTCTTGTTTTGAGGGCTTTTGCGACCCTAATAATTGAAATAAGAGCGTCAAATCTGGCAATGTGCTCTGTACTTCCTTTACCTCCATAACACCACTTTGAAGCGCCTCATACGTCTTTCTGGCGCTATCCACGAATGGCTGAAGGACATAATACCCCGCCATGGCAAAAATGACAATCATCACCCATTTAATGATAGACAAGATGCGTTGCAGGCGCGCGGAACGTTGTATACCACGCAATATCTCATTATTTTCATGAGTAACTGTTTCAAGCTCGTCGAGCTTGTGTTTAAGCTCCATGTCCATCATGGACTATATGGTATCATGAATACTTGTATATGGAAATAAGAATGGACTATATCTCATTCTTTAATTTTACAAAAGTCGTGAACTTCAAATTATAAGTTAAAAAACACTAAAAAATATATTTTCCGTGCTCTTGAAACTATAAACTTAAAACTCGCCTGTCCCCTCGGCAGGAACACTCACTGCTCGGAAAGGTTCGCGGGATACGCTCACAATCAAAAACCCCTCGGCAGGAATCGTCCCGCGGTTACTAATGGAAATGCTTCGGGCACTCGCATTTCCATAAGTACCGCTGGACGTCGAGCACCACTTTTGCAACAGCAAAAGTGGTGCTCAGTTCGACTCCCGACGTAAGCCGAGCAGTCGGCTTACTCCGAAGGGACATATTGAAAAACACCCTAAAGGGTGTTTTTCAATATGTCCCTTCGGCGGGAGTCGAACCTACATCTTCTCCTTAGGACGGAGTTGCTCTATCCATTGAGCTACGAAGGGATGATGAAAGCGCCGACCCTATAAAAGGATACGGCGCTTTCATTAAAGCATATTTTTTCTCAAGATTACAGTCCGAGCAATTCAGCAATGTGTCCTTGATCAAAACCAATGACAATATCATCACCGATTTTGATAACAGGAACACCCATCTGTCCCGTGAGTTCAAGCATCTCCTGACGCTTTTCCAAATCGGTCGCGACATTGTGATCGGTAAACGCGACATTGTTCTGAGTAAAATATTCCTTTGCCATGTGGCAAAACGCACATGTTGGCGTGGAATATACAATAACAGTCTTTTGTTCCATGTGTAAAAAAATAACTATGGCTGGCATATCGCAAATGCGATATATCATCCAAAACGATTAATAGATTCTAGTATACCACATGAAACATGATGCGCAACATACCCCATGGGGGTATCAGCGACGAGCAAGAAGCGTCTCCTTTTCCAATTCTTCTTTATCAGCTTGTCTCATCGC
Organism: Candidatus Yonathbacteria bacterium; assembly: GCA_013334825.1. Classification (GTDB taxonomy): domain Bacteria; phylum Patescibacteriota; class Minisyncoccia; order Phycocordibacterales; family JACNGX01; genus JACNGX01. The sequence goes on along the minus strand of JAAXWR010000002.1, from coordinate 178,863 downwards.
GTATTCCGCCGCAAATACTTTTGCAGGATACACAACATTCTCAAAGAGCCCATGCAAAGAACCATTAACGTCCTTCACTTCTTCAAGAAATGTCCGTTCATCTATATCTCCAAATGCATGTCTCTTTTCATTAATAACATACTCCATTTCTTTCAAAAATCCCACATAGTCAGCTTTTTTATCTGTGTGGTTCATTCTATATGCCAGCGCGTATCCCCCATTATATTCGTGAAGAGCGAGTGGAAGACTCCCCCCATTTACATCATACATCGTGGCAATATACTTCGCCGCAGCAAGAGATGATGTTATAGGATCAAAAAAATCTGCCTCTGTTTCAAGTCCATACATACGCCCAGTACTCTCCGTAAACTGATACAGTCCTTTTGCTCCCGCGTGAGAGCGCGCAAACCTATCTCCCCATGACTCCACAATAGCGAGTCCTACAAGTGCATCAGAAAGTCCTTGATTTTTAAATGCTCTCCGCATAGACGGCATATACGGGCGCATACGTTCTCTGGCAAGAAGTATATCTTCCCACGCAAAAGGAACATCTTCACGTCCATCACGTCGTGTCATGAATTGTTTTTGCCAATACTCTTCCAATGCTTCCATCACATCCGTATCAAGTATGGTATCTTCGTCCCTTACAATGAATTCTCCTGTCTCTCTCACTCGTTTTATAAAACGCTCACGTCGCTCAATACTATCATCTTTCTCAACAGCATCAAGTTCACGAGCAAGACGATTTACATCGTTCACTTCCTTTTTATCTTTCTCTGATACCACATCACCCTTATTAAAGAGTCTTCCCAAAAATGGAATCGACACAATCGTCGCTCCTGCTCCATATGTAAATACTTGTCTCAAAAAACGTCTCCGTGAAGGATTGGGGACAGATTCATGCTCTTCTTTTTTTTCTGACACAGAAGTCTCTTGTCCCCCCGAAGGAGAAACTCCTTTCGTTGATTCGATCTCCATAAGAAGATGCTTTGCTTTTTCATGAGAAGCTACATCACCACCTTCCTTACCACCTTTCAGAGAAGTTACTTCAGGGACATTATCAGGTACACCATTAGAAAATGAGTTTTCATCTGCATGTGCTTTTTCATTTCGGCGAGGTGCTTTTTCCATAAGGTAAGTATATCGTCCTTACAGAATATATGAAAGTCACACTAGCGCAGGGAACCTCCCCGGGGTATAATGCATTGCATTATATCCTTTTTTGACATCTATGGACCCACTTGATTATCATCGCGCACATCGCGGTAAAATAGAAATTAAACCTAAAGCTCCACTCAACGATGCTGTGGATCTTGCACTCGCATACACACCTGGTGTTGGAAAAGTATGCATGGAAATTGTGGCGCATCCTGAACAAGTAAACTCTCTCACCAATAAAAGCAATACCATTGCAATCGTCTCCGATGGCTCTGCTATCCTTGGTCTTGGAAATATCGGTCCTGAAGCAGGGTTGCCAGTCATGGAAGGAAAGGCAATGATATTCAAAACACTTGCCGACGTTGACGCTGTCCCATTATGTATCGCTACTCAAGACGCAGAAGAGATTGTCCGTTTTTGCAAACAGATAGCACCTTCGTTTGGGGGAATTAATTTGGAAGATATTTCCGCGCCACGATGTTTTGATATTCTTGACCGTTTAGAAAAAGAACTTTCTATCCCCGTCTTTCATGACGATCAGGACGGAACGGCAATCGTCGCACTTGCAGCGCTCATCAATGCAACAAAAGTTCGCGGAGGAGATATACGTACCTTAAAGATTGTCGTGAACGGTGCAGGTGCGGCAGGTATCGCTATCGCACGACTTTTTTCCGCATACGGTATATCTGATATCATTCTTGTCGATAGCAAAGGTATTGTTGCACTTGGACGCGATGGGATGAATGTATATAAAGAACACATAGCGAACATTTCAAATCCGCGCGGAATAACAGGAAGTCTCTCAGACGCACTCATTGGTGTAGATGCTTTTGTCGGTGTATCTGGGCCAGGACTTCTTTCACAGGAAATGGTTCGTTCCATGGCACCACGTCCTATCATCTTTGCTATGGCAAATCCTGAGCCTGAAATACTTCCTGACGACGCAAAAGAAGCTGGTGCATTTATTATCGGTACTGGACGCTCTGATTTTCCTAATCAAATCAACAATGCGCTCGTTTTTCCCGGTATCTTTCGTGCTCTTCTTGACGCAAACACGATTCCAAAAAAATGTGTTCTCTCTGAACATATGACTGAGGTGAAAATCGCCACCGCCGAAGCAATTGCGTCTGTTGTAACAGAACCAACACCCGAACATATCATGCCGACAGTAATGGACCCCGCTGTCGTACCAGCAATACGAGCCGCAATTTGCGGATAATAATGTATATCAAGCAGTTTGCTCGCTCATTCCGCACCCAGCTCTACTTTCATTAAACACTCAATAATATATATTTCTAATAATCACATAACAAACGCATGTAGTGTACATGCGTTTGTTATGAAAGTAGGGCTGGGTGCGGAATGCGGGAATCGTCCCGGAGTTACTAAGCGTATTGCTTCACTTATTCGCAATCCGCTAAGTACTCCTGGACGCGGCTCGCGGTCGTCGCAAGCGACAACATCGCCGAGCCGTCCGATTCCCAACGCGAGCAAAGCAGTTTGCTCGCTCATTCCGCACAAAGGACGCCCCTGAAGGGCGTCCTTTGTGCGGAATGCGGGAATCGGACCCGCGATCTCAGCTTGGGAAGCTAATGTTATGCCACTTAACTAATTCCGCGTGCGTGTCATTGTACACGGACATCTTTTATCCGTCCATACACACCGATTTATTCTTTTTTAAACAAACGATTCCAAATCACTCCATACCACGGAACAATCGGATGATTTCCATCAGTATTTTCTGATTCTTTCTTTGTAATGACAATGAGATGTTCCCCTTCTTTTCCTACACCAAAACGTTCACGCATTTCTTCCTCACGTCCATCTTCTGTATTGAGACGTGCGATCTCCCCCACCAAATGCTCTTCTCGTAAAACCAAAGCAGAGAGTTCATCTTTTGTTCTCAATTCGCGCACACGAGCATCATGATATGTTCGATACACGTTCCATGTCGCATTTCCTAAAAACGCTACCGCAAGAAGAAGTCCACCAAGTGCCATATGTGAAGAAAAAACAGTATTGGCACTAATACGACGCTTATTGTGTTTCTTGATATCCATGACCTCTATTATACGAAAAAAAACACATGTAGGATACTGCACGGAACATATATTTCATGTATACTAGGTGCCATGATATTCAATCCCGAACACCAAAAAACCATCCGCATCATCTGGACAGTCGTCGCCGTCCTTGTCATGCTCAGTATGACACTTCTCTATACGCCTATTTTTCAATAGTAACACAGAAAAACATACAAGAGAAAACTCCGTATTTTCTGCCATATTGAGAAAAATATCATACAAGATTATATGATATCCCAATTACTAGTGACCAAAAACTAGTCCCCTTGTCTCATCATCTTTACAAAGACATCCTGAGGAATATTAACCTTCCCCATTCCTTTCATTTTCTTTTTTCCTTTTTTCTGTTTTTCGAGAAGTTTCATTTTACGCGTAATATCTCCTCCGTACAATTTCGCGGTTACATCCTTACGAAACGCAGATACTGTTTCAGACGCAATAATACGCCCCAACGCTTTCGCTTGAATTTTTACTACGAACATCTGACGCGGAAGCACTTTGTGGAGACGTTCCACTGCACTTCGGGCTTCTTCTTCTGCTCGTCGTACTGACACAACACGCGTAAACGCAGGAACAACCTCCTCTGCGACAAGGATATCCAAACGCGTCACATCCGCGTCACGAAGTTCTGTAATATCATACGATAATGACGCAAATCCAGATGACGCACTCTTGAGTTCATCAAAAAAATTACGCATAAGTTCACGAAGTGGCATCTTGAGAGAAAGCGACATACGATCATCACCAAAGTTCTCCATATCTCCCGTTTCAGCTTCATGATCATAGAGTATCTTTGACACATCACCTACATATGTCGATGGCATAATAATATGCGCGTCTACCCACGGCTCATACGACTTTTCATACATACCATGATCAGGAAAAAGTGACGGGGAATAAATTATCTCACGACGACCGCCTTTAAACACCACCTCATACGTAATGGATGGAGTCGCGACAATCAAATCAAGTGAAAATTCACGACGTAATCGCTCCGTCACAATTTCCAAGTGAAGCATCCCGAGGAAACCACATCGAAATCCTCGTCCCATGACACCCGATGCTTCTTCTTCAAACGATACCGACGGGTCAGATAATTTGAGTCGTTCAAGCGACGAACGAAGTAAGGTAAAATCATCTTGACTCTCAGGAAAAATGGACGCCCAAACAACTGGTTTTGGTTCGAGATATCCTGAAAGTGCTGGCAGTTCTTTGCCACGGACAGAGAGCGTATCACCAACAGACGCGACGCCCGCCTCCTTAACCCCTGTTACAATATATCCGATAGAACCAGCAGAAAGTACATCAATTGGTTTTTGCTTTGGGGTAAAAACTCCTGTTTCAATTGCTTTGCAATGTTTTTCTGTTTGAATGAAGGTAAGCCCATCACCAGGACGAATCGTGCCATCAAGAACACGCACATAGACGATAACGCCCTTATGTGAAGAATATTCAAAATCAAAGATGAGTGCGCGCGCGCTTCCCGTTTCGGGATACGCGGACGTCGGCGGTGGGACAGTACGGACAAGTGTTTGAAGAAGCAACGCAACTCCTTCACCTGTTTTTCCAGAAACGCCAAGCACGTCATCAGGTGAACACTCAAGTAAACTTGCTACTTCAAGTTTCACCTCATCAACGCGTGCGAGCGGTGAGTCAATCTTTGATACAACAGGAATAACAACAAGCCCCAATTCTCGCGCCATACCAAGAACAGATAATGTTTGTGCCTGGATACCTTGTGTCGCGTCAACCAAAAGCACTGTTCCTTCCACGGCACGGAGCGCGCGAGACACTTCATAGGAAAAGTCGATATGCCCTGGTGTATCAATGAGGTTGAGTGCATACATTTCTCCGTTCATGGTAAAATCCATCGAAACAGGAGCCATCTTAATGGTGATACCCCGTTCACGTTCCAAGTCCATGGAATCAAGTGTTTGCTCTTTCATATTGCGTTTTTCAACCGTTTCTGTAATTTCAAGCATACGGTCGGCAAGTGTGGACTTGCCGTGGTCGATATGGGCAATGATGGTGAAGTTTCTGATATGACGTTGATCCGCTGACATAGTGTCGTCAGCATACCATAAAATAACACGATGGGGAATGTAAAAACAAAAAACGGCATTTCGTGCCGTTTTCAAAGATAATCACGAATATTTATTTCTTCACGGGAGAATATGATACGAACACAGAAGGGCGGCAATTGACTCCTCTAAAAAAATACAAGAGAGAAATACAATAACTTCACCTTCTCCAGAACAATTTAGTGTGACCGAACCATGCATATCCTTGGAATGATGTTTATTCACCTCAAACCCGGGTAAAAAACATGAATAATGATGATATACACGCTTTGTCTCAGTCCATTTTTCTTCATCAGACCGATAACATATACCTTCTTTTCCAACAATAATGAAGGAACGTGCTTGTTCATTCTGAGATACACGGATAATCTTTCCGTGTTCATGTTTCCCGATACTGTTTCTGATGTCTTGAGGAACTTCTTCCTCTTTTCCTATAAGCACAAAAAGAAAAACTGAGCATACATCCAAGGTATGTTGAATGTCCAAAAGGATATTGTCATACCACCTAGGATCTTTTTCATTAGCAAAGATGTATACATTTTCTTTATACATCCGTGCTTTTCTCATGAGATGACGCTTCATAGAAAGAATGTGCTCAGAATTTGTCGAACTAACATATTTGAAAGAACCGAAAGGAACATTTTCATACAACGCCTTCTCATAAGGAAGCATTTCCCGTTTTCTTCTTTCTTTTTGCTTCATGACTATATAGTTTTTAAGATTATGACAAAAAAAATACTGCGCAAATCTTACCATATCACTATAACAATAACAATGCACATGATCCTACCATGCGCATGTTGAACCTTTATTCATTTATAACACTTCTCACGATTCATCAAATTTCTTCTTTTTCCGCTCCTACGGGACGCACATGTCCGATGTGCGTGTGAAATGCCCCACCTATTTCTCGTATTTCTTTATTTCCAATGATGAGAAGGACGCATATCCCCGCGAGTATGCCTCCTATGCCCGCACCTGCACCTTGCAAAAAGACGCCTGAAAATGTCTCCATATCAATGTGCGGCGCGATGGCATTGAGCAGATGATACGCAACGACACCCATGACAAACGACGCGCCCGCCACTTCGACAAATGCTCGTTCGGCACGAAGAGAAAACTCATAAAAATCTTTATCGAAAAATATCCAGAGTGCGACAGCATTACCAATCATACCCAGCGTGTAAGCAAGCGGTAAGACAACAATCTCCGTACCCGGCAAATCGGCTATTTTCAAAAGATGTACCATCACCTCTCCCCACCCTTCTGTCGGAGAAAATGATTGCGACAAGATACCCACAAGCACAATCGTTATTCCTGAAAAGACAAGATTGATAACAAGCGGCGTCTTGGTCTTCCCTGCAGCATAATATCCACGCACAAAGAGAAGCTGGAGTGACTGCGCGAGCACTGACACAACAAACACTGCAAGAGCGGCAGCAGTAAGACGTGTGTCCGTCCAATCAAATCCGCCCGACCCCAAGACCACACGAACAATCTGCGCACGCAACATGACAAAAAGTACGATGGCCGGAAGCGACCACAAAATAATATGTCGAGCGGCCGTCATCATATGACGCGCGAAAAGTTTTGTATCACCACTCGAGAAAAATCGTGCGAGCGTAGGAAATGCCGCCACAGAATAACTCACGCCGATGATGGAAAGCGGTACTGATTGTAGATTGAATGCAAAGGTCATAACAGCCACAGACCCAGCAGTAAAGGTAGATGCAACAGCAACCAAAGCTGCGGATACGAACTGCGATGCCGACAACGCAACTGTTCGTGGCAAAGAAAGCCCCACCACATCACGGATAATGTTTATGTCTGGTCGCAATGTCCATTTAGGAACAAGTTTTTCTTTGATTGCGACAGGTAATTGAATGAGGACGTGGAGAAACGCACCAAAAACAACACCCCACGCAACGCCAGAAAGTCCTGCATATGGGAGAAATAACACAATGCCAATAATGATTCCGAGGTTATACAACACAGGCGCACCCGCATACACCACAAACTTTCTGAATGTCTGCGTAATACCACCTAAAATATTTGAGAGTCCGAGAAGTATCGGGGAAAGAAGCAGTATCCGTGATAAAGAGATAAGGAGTGTCATCTGTTCCGAAGTAAACCCTGGCGCGAGTATAGGTGCGAGTATCGGCATGGCAAAAAATGTCGCACCGCACACAAGTGTCACAGAAACAACAAACACACTCGTTACTGAACGAATAAATGTGTCCGCCGATTCTGTCGCTTTCCCTTCTGCATCAAGTCGTCCCGCAAGAAAAGGAATAAGCACCGTCAAAGAAACAAATGAGGAAACACCAATGAAAATTAAATCCGGAATACGAAATGCCGCGTAATACGCATCGAGCATGGGACCCGCGCCAAATGCGTGCGCAAGTAAACGATCACGCACGAGTCCCAGTATTTGAGAGATAAACGCGAACGCACCAAGCAGGTATGCTGCTTGGTGCAATCCGGAAAATTCTTTATTGATGAATGAAAACGCTCTCTTTACCATGATAGATATATGAGCGACTATTCTTCAATGGGAGTATCAAGGCGATTCTCTGGAACAGATTCAATACCTGAAAGAGCAGGAAGACCAGCACTGAGATTTTCAATAATGCGCGGAAGTTCCGCATTGGTAGGATTATCTACATATAGAGATTCAAAAATCACTTTTGCCTCAGAAGTCTTACCTACACGATCGTATGCCAGTGCAAGGAAATATTTTGCATTTGCATAGGCTGGAGCAACAGCAACAGCACGTTCAAGAACAGGGATTGCAGATGTGTATGCCCCATTACGATAATAGAGAAGCCCGGTTTGGAAAAGTGCTCCAATATCATTTGGTGCAAGAGCAATTGTCTGCTCCGAAAGACGTATTGCTTCAGTAGTATTTCCTGCATTTGCCTCAATCTGCGAAAGAAGAAAAATAGCTGCCGCATAATCAGGTTTAAGAGCAAGTGCTTCTGCAATATGAGTTTTGGCTAAATCAACATGTTTCATTCCTAATTCTAAACGAGCAAAAGAAAGAATTACGGCAGGATTTTTTGGATTATGTTCCCGCGCAAGCGTGTATGCACCAATTGCACTTTCATATGCGCCAGAAACACCAAAATTTGAAGCCGCCATATACACATCTCCTAAAGCGACATGATTTGCGTACGAAGAAGCATCATATGCGACTGCACGCTGAGCCGCATTGATTGCATTACCAAGCGCACTCTGAAAACGTTCTCGTATCACACTCTGTTCTCCTTCAGAAGCAGTGGCGATTGTATACATATTTTCTATAAATACACCTGCGAGAAGACGATCATATGTATCTGTTTCATGAAGTGTCAGAGCCGAAAGCATTGTGGTAATTCCCTTTTCCACATCCTCATCATATTTTGTCTCAGTAATACCTGCACCAAACATGCTAGCAGCAACCACACGATTAGCGACACCGTACAACATTACTAAACCTCCAATAAGAGCAACGACAAGTACGAGAACTGAAAAAAATCCAATACGTGGATCACGTAAAAACGAAAATGTAAAAAGAGGGACAAGACGCTCTCGAACCAAAAGACCAAGGAATACTCCTGAAAATACAAACGCAAATGCAAACATCACTATTCCTGGTGAATATACCAATGCGACAATCCACGAATAAAGTGATAGAGCAAACATAGACACAAGAGGAAATAGCGTTTCCAGATTTCGTTTTGCTTTTCCAAGCCCTCGAAGAGCAGTAAAGAAAAAGAGCACCAAAAATACAAGTAGAAATATCGCGCCCAAGATACCTGTCATTACAACAAAACTTGAAAGTGCACTAACACCGTATGCAAAATCAGTATCCCACGCAATTGTATTATTTATCGTCTCTGGTTTATGAATAAGCCAGGCATGAGTAAAACGATTAGGTCCTTCCCCTAGTATTGCTGTCTTTATATCTGTAGATACTGTCTTGACCACAACATCAGTGGTTCCTTGCCAAGATGGGCGAATATGCGTATACCCAGTACCAAGCTTCGAAAGAAGCGCATCATCCAAGCTCCCTGGAAGAAGAAATACAATTGATACAAGAAGAACGATAAGAGGAGACACAGGAGAAATAGAAGTTGACTGGTGGTGCTCCAGGTCTTCACTATTAGACATTGAACGCCCAAAAGAAAATGAGAAGACGACTAACAATAAGGAAATCGAAGCAAGTATCCACCATACAAGAGAGAAGTTCACAAGAATAACGAGAAGTAATGTCGCTATCAATAAAGGCATTGAAAAACGTCGTATATATTCTTTTTTAGGTGCTAATACCGTTGCAACAAGAGAAAGTATTGCAACGAGACCGGCAAAAAGTCCGACATCGTACCATCCTCCTAATGGAGAAGATACAGGAAGCGAAAACATACCGAATGATAACAATTCCAAACCAAACTTCAACAAAAAGAGGTGTATCACTTGATATATAACCAAAAGACCTGCGCTCATAGCAAGAAGCACATATGCGCGTTGTAACACATGTTCCTCTTTACATATATGAGCCGCCACATATAGTGATACAATAAATATAAATATACCTGATACCGTCATCATTTCATCACCATTGCCAATAAGTGAAACAACGGGTACGGAAGATAACAATCCCGATACAAATACGATCAAAAAAAGCACTACTGGAGCAATAAAAACAAAAGCTTTTGATATTGTTGCTTCTCCTTTTCGTAAAATTTCTATAAGAATAAGAAACGCAGACACACCTATTACGCCCGCAAATAAAGTCATTTTTGCAAGACCAACAGAAACACCTGGAAGAGGAAGGAAAAAAAGAGGAAAAAGAAAGAACACACCGACCAAAAATATCCATGAGGCAAGAGATGATAATGATATATGTTTCATACAATTATAAAAAAATGACTGCCTATTAACAACTAATAATCCATGCCTTATTAGTATACCTTATTATCCTCCAAGCGAAAATGTCGATGTGCATAATAACAACGACGGTTTCCCGTCGTTGTTATTATGCACATTATCTTATTATTTTATTTCCTTATACTATTTCACAAGTACCTCCTGTACAAGCAAGCTCTTTTTTTGTTTCAGTTGTATCCTCTTTTTCATACAATACGAGTTTTGAAAAATCAATAGTACCAAGATTCTTCGCGAGTTCTTCATACCGCTCTTTGGTAATGGTCTCGTACGGAGCGAGCTGATACACATGATTATCACGCGGCAAGAACGCAAGTCCTCCCACAATTTCCCAATGTTCATACACCCAGTTGGCAACCGCAATCCATTCATCTTCACCAACCGAAATAGTAACAGATGGATTGTGCTCCGTGTAATGAACCTTTACTGTTTTCCAATGCTCCAGTTGTTCAAGTGCAGAAATATCATTTTTATAGTGCTTACTTTTTGGTGCTTTGATAGGAAATTCAAGCACATAAGTATTTGCATCATCCCGCGATTGACCTACTTCAGGCTGAAAGGGTACCCCTTGATCTTTCATCATTTTGAAAAGTGGGTCATTTGACGCAATACGCACACGACGAATGTAATATTCAGCATGACGCGGATGCATCCCTGATGCAGAATCAACAAGCTGAGAAACTGTTCCTGATGGTTTTACTGATGTAACACATGTAGACGGCTTCATCTTCCATTTTTCAGCATATTGTTTATTTGTTTTAATAACTTCCGCACGTAATTTCTTCAACACTTCTTCTTTGCGTGACACAGATGAATCCCATTGTCCCGTCAGCGACACACCGAGTAGACGTTCCGCTTCACAATTTTTCTTCCATGAATCAGACAAATATCCAAAATCTGTAAGCATTGATTGATACGTTCCCAAAATAGTTGCCACACGTGCTTTTTCAAGAAGTGTTGCTTCTGTATCTTCCGCGCGCGCTACTACTTCTGACAGATTGCAGAATTGGTGCGGTTGAAGAATAACTTCTCCACACGGATTACTTCCCAGGTCACTGGTATTTCCTTTGAGATACTCCAAGCGTCGTTTCGGCAACGTGTGTTTGAGTGCTTCACGATTGAAAATACCCCGTTCTCCAGACCCACTTTTCATAAGCGCAACCCATTCATCCATGAACTCTTCATTCGTGGGCTTATGTACATACACGGCGGAATTGTTCGCCATCACACGCTGTGGTTCAGTGTAGTAAAACTGTCCTTTCTTTGCGTCACGCATATCCGCATCATCAAGGTCAGACAATGAAATAAGCGCACTTCGACGCACGCCACCCGCAACAACCACTTCGCCAATTTTGCACATAATATCGTGCACATCAATATTGGAAAGTCGACGACCCTGTTTTCGCAACATTTTCTCACGCGTGAATTCGATAACACTTCGCAATGGTTCAGGACCCGAAGAACGACCACCCATTGTCTGAAGACGCGCACCCGCAGGACGCAAGAGAGAATAATCAAACACAACATCATTTCCCTCGTACCATGTCTTCATGCCATGAACGAGCGCATCTGCCCATCCTTCTTTTGTATCAGGAATAACAAACGTGGGTAACATCTTCCCTGTTTGCTCTTTGATTTGAGGTAACTGTTGCACATACTTACTCTCCGCGGAAAAACCAAGACCTGTCCCACACATAAGCACATACATCGCTTCACCAAAATCTTGTGGATTCATCGGCGCGATATACGAACAATTGTACGCGCAAACATTCGTCTTGCGCGCGGCAACACCTGCAAATTGAAGAAGACGCATAGATGGCATTGCTTCTTGTTTGAGAATTGCCATACGCACGCGATCATAATCTTTTTGTGTCAATTTCGCGCCTAACTTTTCTTTCATAAAGGACATGTACCTGTCAACTGTTTCAATCCATGTCTCACGACGCCCTTCACCGTCCACCCATCTCGCATAAGTACGATAAAACACAAATTCCGCAAGCTGATTACGAAAATATGTACTTGATTCTTCGGTCAATTGTTTTACATGTTCAGGAACAGCACGTCCTGCAGCGCGTTCTTCTGCACGTTTTTGACGATACAAAATATACGCTTTCGCAGTCGCGGCAAAATCTTCCCACATAAGCTCCCTCTCAACAACATCTTGAATTTCTTCAACACCAGGAATATATCCTTTATCTTTAATATGGGACTTTGATAACTCAACGACTACTTTTTCCGCAACACGATGTGCGTCAAACGCATCCCCTTCTCCTGTTTCCTTCATCGCTTTGAGTACAGCATCAGAAATATGCGTGATATCAAATGACGCAATAGATCCATCACGTTTCGCGACCTTCTTGAATAATGCGGAGGCCTTCTTTGTCGCCTCTTCTCCTTTGACCATAGGCAATCGGCTCCCCTTCCCCGTAAAAACGGGATAGGTATGCGAGCAAAATAATATACTAATAATGACTCCACTATTGTACCGCGCATCTACGTAAGCACCCTGTGGAAAGTGCATCAAAAGATACGCGCGCGGGTCTGTAAAGACCCGCGCGCGTATCTTTTTCTCTTCACTCTCACAAGACTACGCTTTCTTACTCTCCTTTTTTATCCGTGCATATTCCTTTTGGACACCATTTCGAGCAAGAAGCGATATATCCCCCGCACTTGCAATCACACTCTGTTCAGGACAAAGATGCTTTGCAAGGGCATCGTTCACCCGAGCTACCGTCATGGTACTCATACGTTCAGGATAGGCATCAATATGGGTAATCGGCACCCCTTGTTCATATGCGGAAAGCACAAATGACGGCAATCCAGAACGATTATCAAACTGTGTAAGAAATCGTCCGAGAAGTTCGTCTTTTTTTTCAGTAAGTTCTTTTGTCGTAATACCTCGCGTCGCAATGATATCAGTCTCATACAACATACGCGCAACTCCTTCCGCGTATACCCGCTCTGGAAACATCGCGAGAGAAAGCCAATATCCATGGAGTTTCCCTTGATAGCCCACAATCGAAGAACGTATATGATACGTCAAACCACGTTTTTCACGAATCTCTTGATTGAGACGACTGGCAAATATTCCCCCACCAAGAACATGTATTCCCACACTCAATGCGTCAAACACAGGGTCAGTCGGCGATAGAGAAAGTGCATGACCTATATATACAGAAGCAGTTTCTTTCTTTGGCATATGCTCATGCACAAAACGACGTGCTTCATAGAGAGAGACAATACTATCGTTTTCAATGAGAACGGGTTGTATCGGCATTCCCTCAAATGCATACCGACACTCCTCTACAAATTCATCATGACGGACAGCTCCTCCTGCGACAAGTATCATATCACCACGCCCATACATTGCCCTATGAAATGTACGCACGTCATCAACAGTCACGTGTTCAATTGTCTCAGACAATACGGCAGGTAAGGCGATATGATGAGGGTGTCCAAGAGGAAATAGTGTACGTGCAAGAAGCATACGAGCGATACCTTTTGGGTCGTCGCTTTCTGCAAGTATTTCAGCAGACACACGCGTCTTCATCACCGCAAGTTCATCCGGGTCAAAACGTGGTTCACGTACCATCTCTCCCACCAAAGCAAGTATTGTATGCATGTCCGTAGCAAGACCACTCGCGAAAAAACGTCCACGTGCAATATCACTATCAAATGAAACAGAAGCCCCCATACCTTCAAGAGTGTCATGCAATTCTTTTTTTGTACGCGTCTGTGTACTCTCTCCCAACATGCGCGCGGTGAGAAGAGCAACGGCACCATGGTGTGCCGTATCATACATACGCCCAGCAGGAAAACTTCCCACCACGGTCACAAGAGAATCATTTGTCTTTACTGATAGAATAGTCATACCATCAGTAACCGTCTCGCGTATATGCGTACTCAGAGAAAATGGATGTGTCATACAATATGTCATGATTGTCCGTGATAATGTCCAACTGTTTTTGTTGTATCAGAAATATATGTTCGCACGACAGTCAGAACATCTTCACGTGTTACCGTAGCAACACGTTTTGGTATGGTGAACGCAAGACTCCAATCACCTCCCGCAATCGCTTCACAAAGCATATCTGAAAAGGATGCCGTGCTTCCCGCCTCACTGGCATATGCAGTCTTCAACATATGTTGCGCCCTCACGATATCAGTTTCTGTTATCTCACCTGTTTTGATTGCATCAATCGTCTGCATAACAATTGTTTCAACAGTCGTATGCGCCACACCAGGAGCAAGTGTTACCATTATTTCAAAACCACTTTCATATCGAAACGGATATGCACTCACACTCACGTCACTCGCAAGCCCCGTATCCACAAGCGCGCGAAAGAGCGCACTCGCATGCCCACCTCCCAATATACTCGCAAGGACAATGAGCGCCGGTATATCTGGGTGCAACGCGGAAGGTTTTTTCCACATGAAAGAGAGGATATCATACGTACCAGGACGAACGATGCTCACGCGACGTTCTCCCTCTTGTGCTGGTTCTTCACTAAGAACAACAGGGATAGGTCTTTTTGGTTTCGCATGTACACCAAAGTATGTCTTGATGAGACGAAGTGTTGTCGCTAGATCAATATCACCAACAACCGACACCACGGCATTATCGGGACGATAATACATATCATAAAAATCAACGAGTTTCTGAACAGTATACGATGTGATGTCTGACAGCCAACCAATCGTCGGATGATGATACGGATGTGCTTGAAACGCTGCCGCATGCATGTCCGTAGAAAGAATGCGCTCTGGACTATTGCGTACAATTTCATATTCATTTCGTACCACAGTCATTTCAGATGCAAGTTCTTTTGCGTCAAATATCGCGTGACGCATACGGTCTGCCTCAAGAGCAATCGCATCTTCAAGAAATGGCAACGCAACTGTCTCATAATAATTTGTTCTATCAGTCCATGTTGATGCATTGAGACGAGCACCTTTTTTATCAAGGAGTTCATTGATATCACGCTTGTCCTTGCGACGGAAATTTGCTGATTCTTTAAACATCATGTGTTCAAGCATATGTGCAAGCCCTGTTTGCTCTGTGCGTTCATTCACTGATCCAACCAGATACGTGACCATCACCGTCGCGACAGGTGCGAATGTCTCACGCTTGAGAAGAACGCGCAAACCGTTTTTCTTAAAAAGATATTCGTCAACACCGCCCAACGTGCACACATGTACAAAACCCGGCACAGATACGGGAGCAGACGACGACTTCTTTTTAGTAGATTTCGTGCGTGAATGATGTGTTACTGTTGGCATAATACAAGAAAGTATAACAGAAAATACGCATTCGTGTAGGAAAGGAGTTAGAGGAGATGGGTTATAGGGACGGATACTCGAAGCACGAATCACGAAGCATGAAGCAAGAATACGAAAGGCGAATTAAGAAGTATGAAATATGAAGACGAAAACTATAAACGATAGACGATGAAATAAGAAAATAGAAATATGAAATATGGAGACGAAAGCTATAAACGATAAACTTTACACTATAAAAATATTTTTCATCATTAAGAATGATTACCCTCTCATCAAATACGCAGGAAACAAAAACTCGCCCTTGGTGGAGCGAGGTGTTTTCAATAGCTCATCGGCAGACCGGGACGTTTCCCAAACGGAAACCCCGGCATACGAGAGACGATGCCTCTCGTTGTATTTTTCTTTCCCGCGCGAATGGCAATCATGCCAATCGTCACGGCAAAGAGCATGCCGATGCCCGAAAAGAGTGCGACCTTTTTCATCAGTACGCCCTCCTTTCGTCAAACTCCGGACTTTTTTTGAAGATCACGGCGCCAAATGCCAGTGACCAAAATCCGACAACTATGGCCGCCGCGAGTGCGGCAGCACCAGAAGACGAAGGTTTTTCCATAAACATAAAAATTAAAATGAAAAGAAAGAAAGAAACCAACCCGACCGTATATATACCATACTATTGACTTTTTTGCAAGGGTATGATACAAAGGCATCAGCAGCAACAAAACATCATACCAATAAAAACGATGACAACACTCATAACTCATATCAGGGAGCGCATGCTCGCTATTCCTGGATTTGATAAGGAACATGCGGAGCACTATATAACGCTTCTCAACCCTCCGCATGTACATGTATGCTCTTGCAAAGAAGCAAACAATGACGCACCGTGCCATGTAGATTGCCCTTGCACAAAACCCTCACGGGTCGCAAGTCCTTACGCAACTCGTGAAGATAGAATAAGATTTTCAAAATAATCCCACCTGCCTTCTCCCTCAAAAGAGTAAGGCGGTTTTTGTTATGTACCACAGATAAAAAGAGAACGACGCGAACACCTCCAAATGTATGTACTTTTTTATAAAAATATGCTCTAATAAAAACAGCATACTCTGAAACAAAAAATAGTACCGCTATGGAACAGTCATTCCTTTTTCTCTTCGGCCCTGGCGGGGCATATGAGACGATGGCAAAAACCATCGTAAAAAATATTTGCTCCTTGGGCGATACCAAACCGCTCGCCCACCTCATGTCCCTCTTTTGGGACAAAAGGGGCAGGAACTGAACACCAGAAAAGCCGCGCCCTTCGGGCGCGGCGTATCTTTTTTTACTTCAATATCATTGTGCCAGTATTACCACGAAGCGACAATGAAAGCTCACCATTCTGTATTGCAAAACTTACCACCTGTCCCAACATGGCAGAAAAATCGCTTTCTTGCGAACCCTCACAATACATAAGTGTAGATATCATCTCTGAAAAAGTCATCGTACTTCCTCGTACGGTATACGCTCCACCCATACTATTACAATCAGTCGCAATAGATACATGTCCATCTGTACCAAATGTCAGTCCAAAACGATTGAGTGCTTGAGGAGTGACCACATGACCATCAGCATACGTTGTATGCGTCCACATCCACGTCTTGCCAACGAGACTCGTAGCGGGCGTGCCCGTCTCTAGGGCACATGTCTCTTCCCAAACACGCAAGCACTTCTCTTTTACTTCACACCATGAATATCCAGCCGATGCTTTACATCCATGCTCATCACTATCACCACCAACAATCGGCATGTCAGGAGTTACACCATCTCCCTGAGAAGTGTGCACATCCTCTATTGGAACACATACAACAGACGACCCATCTGCTCGGCTAAATGCAAATTCATCCTGATGCTCCCACAATGAAAATGACTCATCCTGTGTGGCAAATTTTGCGCCACTTCCCGACATGGCGGGGACCATGTCATATTCTGTCTCCACACCACGTGCGTCTGTAACAACGAATAAGAGTTCTTGCATAATACCACTGGCATCCGGCGCATGATACGTGGCAACAGCAGTCGTCCCGTCAGCACAAGAAAGCTGCGCAACATTGGTATGTTCCCCATCAATACTATCTCCCCCATTCGTAACATTAAATCGATAGAAGCCTACCACGGCGACAATAAGTAAAATCCCCGCGACAATACCGAGTGTGATGATAAGTGATTTATTCATATAAACAGTATACAAGGAAATAAAAGATGAACAACTGCACACAAAAATAGTCGCGCCTTTTCTTTTAGAAAAGGCGCGACTATTTTTGTGTGCAAGACATACAATGAAACACACACAACACAGAAGACATATATGCACATACTGTATCAAACATGTTATGGTTCAATGAATATCAGCGCTAGTCGGACGTTTTTGTAGGTACATAATCCAATAATCTCGTTTGTATAAACGCCCAGCCATACGAGGATATCCTGTCTTTTTTTCAAGGGTGAGAATAGTAAAATATGGTGCATACATATGTGTAATATCCTCACGACTAAACACTCTCTCAAACAAATCCATTTCTTTTAGATAATAGGTGTCGCGCTCTTTTCCGGGATGTATCTTGAGAAGATTTTTCACATTGGCGTTACCATCTTTGCATAGAGCGCGCACAAACATATATCCTCCTGTCTTTAATACCCTACTCGTCTCTTGTAAGTATACTTCTCTACCTTTTTCATTGAGTGAGTTCGAAGATGTAACATCCAAAATAATATCAATGGACTCGGTATCGAGAGCATACGGAGCACCTATATCTCCCAGCATGTAGTCTACATGCATATCGCCTGTATTGTTCTGTTTTGCACTATGAAGCGCTGTAGGTGAAATCTCTATGCCAATCACATCATTCCCCAGACTTGCCAGATAGTTTGAATTTCGCCCAGTTCCTGAGCCAAGATCTAATACTCGCTTACCTTCAACAACGCATCGACGTTCCTTTTTCAAGAACTTTAAAAATCGCAACACATCAGCCTGAGGCTTCGCATCCCCAGTCATAAGTGTTGGTTTCCTATATTCACGCTCCCATGACATCCCTTGGTGTTGCATCATACGATAATAATGGCAAAACTGTTCGTTTCGTAATTATCAAATATAGTACTCTATGCATGTATACTATGCAAAGTTGCGCTATAGAAATGAGGTATCCAATCTGCTACTACCGATATGTAAAAAGATATGCTAAACTGTCCGCACTGGATTCCTTTCGTATAAAAGGATTTCAAAACAACATGGAGAGGTGCCAGAGCGGTCGAATGGGCCACCCTGGAAAGGTGGTGTATCGGTAACGGTACCAAGGGTTCGAATCCCTTCCTCTCCGCCAGAAGTTTTGGAAAGTGTGCATTAAAATATCCTTGTTTTAAGCTACTTTTCAAAACAGAAATTTGATAAAATGCCTGAACTCTAAAGGGATTCGAACTATAATGGAAAAACTAAATCAAAATATGTTTGAAACAAAAAAGGTTGTCTTAACTGGTGGAACAGAAGGCATTGGGAGAGCTATTGCTGACGATTTACTTGACGAGGGTCATGAAATCGCTATCTGTGCTCGTACCGAAAGTAAGATTAAAGAAATAAAAAAACTTCATCCAGATATACATGCCAAACAAGTCGATTTGGCTGATAGACATAATGCTCAAGAATTTATTGATGAGAGTATTTCAGAATTGGGTGGGATAGATGTTCTAATATTAAATGCAGGGGTAACTGGTCTAAAGGAAGACAAGGAATATGCCTTTAAGGTAAACGAGGTTGCAAATATTGCTTTGTCGCGGACAGCAATTGAATCATTAAGGGAAAATCATGGCAGAATAGTTTTCATAACTTCAGATACTGCCC
This sequence comes from Candidatus Yonathbacteria bacterium, assembly GCA_013334825.1. Classification (GTDB taxonomy): domain Bacteria; phylum Patescibacteriota; class Minisyncoccia; order Phycocordibacterales; family JACNGX01; genus JACNGX01. The sequence continues at coordinate 159,466 of JAAXWR010000002.1, read as the reverse complement.
ATACTGATCTTGGTGGTGGAATTGAAACATACAGAGAAGGTAAATTACGTATGGAACAATGGTTAAAAGATTTTAGCGGTAAACCAGAAAATCAAGACGTAACAATCATTATGATAAGTCCAGGGTCTGTTAATACAAGGATGCACCAAGAAGTCCTGGTCTTCGGCGTAGGCGATATAAAACATCGGACAGAATTAAAAATTATGGAGCATCAACTCCGTGATCCTAAGGTGGTTGGCAAGATTATCTCAAAAATAGCGTTATCTGGGAAAAATTTTAATCCACAGACACAAGAGTACTCGATTCCAATAAAAAGTGGCGAAGTTATTAGAATAAGTGATCAAAATATTCAATTCGAATCTGTCTATGATAAAAAGTAGAATTTTATCTGATACGCTATATATAGCTGGTTGTAGCGGATTATAGCGGTAAATTCAGTAAACCTTTTGTGCGAATTGTGGAATATCAAAATAAGCAGGATTTTCTTTGTATATTAGTCGCAAATTTCGTATAATCTTATCAAGTCTGATAAAGCTTAAACGATTTGCCGGTTCAAAGTTGCGGATATCGTTCCCGCTCGTACAAAAATCCGCACCCTTTGAGGGGTGCGATTTTTGTTGAGCGGAGAGAGCAGGCAAGCTGCTTTGCCTGCGGGAAGGGATTCGAAAAGGTTCTCCCATATTTTTGAGGAGCTATGCTCCGAAAAAATGGGAAACCTGCACTGCTCCTGTAAGGAGCGAATCCCTTCCTCTCCGCAATGAACGAAGTGAATAAGGAGAGGAAGGGATTCGAACGCAGAGGGGTAAGAGAATAAAACATGTACTGCTGTATGTTTTATCCGAAAAAAGCTACGTAACTACCAATATCAAAATAAGTTCAAATCAAAGCTTCAATAGAACCGTTTTGCTCTTGACAGAAAGGTTTTCATATATTAAGATATCACATGATTCATTGAGCTATTTTGCCTCAAAAAACCGCACATTCACAACGAAAGATAAGGAGAAACTATTGAGAAAGTCAGCCAGCCTATTTACCTTGATTGTTGCCCTCGCGTTCTTTGCGGGGTGCGATCAGCAACCGAATCAACAGTCGCGGCAAGTTGCTGCGGCTCCGGCAGAAAATCCGAAACCGGATGTGGTCGCGGTTCTCGCGAATGCAACCGAGCTTCGAGAAGAGAAGTTGTTCCTCGTAACTCTCAAATTCGAGAAGGAGCAATTCACTCTCGACCTTTGGGCTCATGCGAAGAACGCGATGGCCGCCGAGTCGCGCACCCTTATCGTCGATGAAAAAACCTTCAACGAGTATGAGATCGGACAGGAGGTCTCGAGTAAGGGCGACGGTTGGGGTTTTGTCTTCAATGACGAGATCGCCGAGTACGTCGTGCGTCCCACAGAGAAGAAGATCGAAAGCCAGTACTTCTGGGCGGACAGAAATGGAACGCAGACCGAAATCAACAAGGAGCAGTACGACGAAGCGATGCAACAGTTGCGTTCCAGCGGTCGCCAACTGCTTACCGTTCCGTTTGCTGGTGTTGCGCGAACCTACGTTCTGGAAAAGCCGCTTGCGGAATACCAGTTCGTGGATCGCCAGTCGCTCAACCGATACTTCGTGAATATTCGGGTCGAGAACTCCACGTTCACGCTCGACCTCACGAAGCACATCCGCAACGCGGCGAACACCCACGACATCACGCTCGAAGTTCCACGCGAGGTGTATGAGAAGACCAGCGATGCTTGGAACGCGCAATTGAGTACTGGCTCGCTCATCGTAAAAGGTCGCTTGTCGGAACTTCGCGGTAAGGTGACCAAGAAGTGGTCGAAGGTAGACAATGGTTATCAACTTGTGAAAACCGCCGACGGCCAGCAGTTCGTCATTCCAAAGTGAGAGCGCAAACTCTCTCAACTGAGGGTGGGAAGTTACCAAACTTTCCACCCTCTTTTTTTATTGAGTTACCACAATCAGTGAACGAAGTGAATAAGGAGAGGAAGGGATTCGAACGCGGAGGGGGTCGGGGTGAGAAAGCGAACACTTGGAGCTTTCGCAAGACCTTTTGAGATGAATTGGAGGACTTGTCCGAACGATTCATCCAAAAGGTGTACTGCTCCTGTGAGGAGACGCTGGTTACCCGTGAAGCCTGCCTGCCGGTAGGCAGGGATGCCCGCGAAACCGTGGGTTTCGCGAGTACAGGACGAGCGAGCTACCCGCGAGCGAAGTCCGAGCAGTGAGTGTCCCCTCCCTCTCCGCAGGAACGTGAGACGATGTTACGCAACCGATGCTCTAAGAATATTGAGTATGTTACAATAAACATATGTATGATAAAGATTTCGGCATACTCTTCTGGACACATCTTCTACTGATTATTGCTGTTTGGAGTTCACCGTTTTGGCTTCCTTGGGAGCTTATTCTGATCGGTATAATTCTTTACTATCTCCAATTATTGCTTGTGGGTGATTGCATTCTTACGAAGTGGCAATTTAAATCCCAGAGGCGTGAAATGACATTTTATGCGCACGTGCTTGAAAAACTTGGATTTCAGTTTGACCGTCACAAAGTGAGATTTACTGCAGATTATATTATGCCGGGGATAATCTTGGGAATTGCTCTTTTGTGGCAATTGCTCTAACTAATCGCGGCCGTCTTCCCAAAAAAATCGTCGAGTCGCAAACTCGCCAAAGAAGCCTTACACTGCTTGGGATGGCTGGGTTCTAGACCGAGCCTCACCGCAACATAATGAGCCGGGCGAGAATTCGCCCGGCGATTTATATGTTGCGAGAGAGGAAGGGATTCGAACGCAGAGGGGTAAGAGAATAAAACATGCACTGCTGTATGTTTTATCCGAAAAAAGCTACGTAACTACCAATATCAAAATAAGTTCAAATCAAAGCTTCAATAGAACCGTTTTGCTCTTGACAGAATGGTTCAGATATGCTAGGTTAAACGCAGAATTTTGGTGGCTATTGTGATGCGCCAACCGCACATTTCAAACTAAAAAAATGAAAGGAGACAAACATGATCGACGAATTAACGAGAATCGGCGACGAAGTTATCATCACAATTCCGCAGGAGAATCGGGAGTGTGGCTACAACCCTTGTCCCGACGGGACAAAGGCCACAATCCTCGGCTTCTCCGAGATTCACTACGGGCGACTCGACAACTTCGGCTTCAAGCCGGGGGTGTACATCAACCGTGCGTGGGTAAATGTCCAGCTTCCGAACGGCAAGGAGTATTTCGAGTCGAGTGGCCGCCTCGAGCTCACCAACAAGGACGAGTACGAGCGTCGCCTCTCCGCCTTCCGCAAGCTCCAGCAGGAGCAGCCGGACAACTGGCGTAGCAAGGAGTTCCTTCGGAATCTTCCCGAGACGCCGTTTTGGGAGGGCGACTTCGTTCGCACATGTGACCGTTCCACTGTCACGGACATGTACGGCGAGATGCTACCCAATCGCGACCTCGACGTTTTTGTTTTTCAAATCGTCAGGATCGACTACCGCTATCTCACTGAGCAAACGCAGGTCGGGACCAAGTACCCCGCGTACAATATCTCGAGCGAGCTCGGCGCAGGGTGGTACACGTCGGCGAGCGAGGACGACATGGTTCTCATCGAGCGTGGCCCGGTCTGGAAGTTCTTCCACAACGAGCCGATCACGTTCGGCAACATCAAAGAAGAAGCGCAGTTCTTCGAATTACTCGGCCACACCGAGGAAATTCGGAATCCTGTCAACGGTTTGTACAGTTGGACCCAGGACGAAGTTCTCGACGCGATTCGGAGCGGCGTCGCTCACGGCTTCTCGGTGAGCGGCGGTTTCTTCCCAGGTAGACCCTCGATAAGAGCAAAGCGCTTCAAAAACGAAGATCTCGGTCGGCGTGTCGCGCAGGCCACCCTCGAAGGGTTCTGACTCGCTCTGGTCTAATCGACAATTTCCGTGTCTCGGCAATACAAGCGCACGACCTTCGGGTACGGCGCTTTTTTCTTTGATATAAGATTTTTAAGTGAGTAATCTCGCGAAGCGGGATTATGCACACACTAGGCATGGCAAGCAAAATAAGATTTGATCCAATGCAACCGAATTGAATGTGTCTCGTCTCACTGCGAAGATGGAGAAAAGAGCAAATAAAAATGTTAAAATAAGATTGCTTTTTTCGGAGACTGAAACGGCGCAGCAAAACCAAAAATTTCCTTTCACTTTTTATCGGCCCCACACACCCCCCGCCGAAAATCTTAAATAAAGGAAGGAAAATTTTTAGTTTTGGAATCGCGACCGAAGGGAGCGTGCGAGGTGCAAGTGTCATTCGTCAAAATCCTGCGGATTTTGTCCAAAATACATTCGAACTTCGTCCAATACACACCGCATTTGAAAATCCCGCCCTTTTTGGGGCAGTGATTTTCTTATGCGGAGAGGAGCGAGCCAACTGCTTGGCTCGCGTGAGGGATTCGAACGCCGCAGCATGTTTCGTGCTTGCACGAAACGGCGAGGCGCGTCCAGCAGCACTTTGTAAATTGCAAATACTTGGAGCAATTTACTTAGTGACTGCGGGACGAATCCCTCCGCAACATAATGAGCCGGGCGAAAATTCGCCCGGCGATTTATATGTTACGAATATAAGATAGCCAAAATATCTAAAAATCCATTTTTAAGTTAAAATGACTCCATGATAAAAAAGAGCAATTTTCATTCAATTCCAAGTCAAGCAAAAAGACTAGACGAGCGACACACTGACAACTCATTTGAAGTTGCTATCTGTGGGATGAAAATCGCTGTTGAACCGGGTGTATACCAAACCTCGGAAGATTCCGAATTGATGGCCGAGTCAGTGGAGATAACCAAAAATCAGAATTTCCTAGAAATTGGATGCGGTACGGGTGTTGTATCTATCTCTGTAGCAAAGCGGGCAGCTAACGGCATCGGCGTTGATATAAACGAAAAGGCTGTTGCAAATGCACGACGGAATGCCGAGGCACAGAAAATTGATAACCTACAATTCTTTGTCTCGGATGTATTTGAAAAAGTGACAGGAAATTTTGATGTGATTATCTGCAACCCTCCCTACACCAAGCATGATGCTAAAGACAATATTGAGCGAATGTTCTGGGATCCCGAAAACGAGATGAAACAAACTTTTTTTAAGGAAGTTGGGGGTTATCTCAAAATGAGAGGAAAAATATATTTCGGATGGGCAGATTTTGCCGATATTGATACTAATCTGCCTTTTAAACTTGCGGAAAAACATGGATATATACTGGTGAACACCTTCAAAAAGCCTCACAAGAATGACTTTCATTTTTATGTCCTTGAATTCACAAGAAAGCCTGCGTAACCCGAGTAGCCAGCCAAAAAACTCAACATCAACACACCTTGAATACCTAGATAGTGTAGCAACTTGTCTATATGTTAACCAAATAAAAAAAGACCAGTGATACTTTCGCACCACTGGCTTTATTGCTTTAGAACAGTTGTTCAGCTTGGGGGAGTGAGCATTTTGTACGTGCTCGCTTTTCCACACACTCGGAGCTCTTCAAGGATACGGGCAATAAGGTCCTGATTCAAAACTTTCGACTGGTCAATTTCCTGATCGGTGGGATTGAGACCTCGAGAGATTAGAACCTCATGCACGGTCTGAAGTATCTTTGCGATGAACTTAATTGCATTCTCCTGATTTTCCGCAAATGGTTGCGAAGTGAGCATCGGCTTGAAATTGTGACCCGGGCCACGAAAGATGCCGATTGCAAACTTCGCTCCTTCCTTTTCCTGTCCGACAGTGATTTCAAGGTCACTTGGATTTGTAAAAATCTCCAAGGCGGTGATTAGATTAAGTCCCATAGTCTTATTCTTTTTGGTTTATGATTTACTACTGTCTAGATAGGATACTATCATATTTCTTTGAAATAGCCAGTAAATAATCCCTACCCACAAACATCATCTTAATTTCCAACATTCTCCTAACATATTCTTACAAAACGTGACCATTCTGATACTAAACCCAAGTAGCCTACATAAAAAACACCGCCAGAAAGGGCGGTGTTTTTCTTATGCAAAGGGAGTAGCGTTTTTTATTTTCCTTCTTACTTCTTGATTCCCTGCACTACGTAGGGTACAGGGCAAGCCTACAGTCACCAGTATTATTTTTAATCTCCTAATATTTAATTTTTAATCTCCTTCTTCCCATCTTTCCTATCCACCGTATACCCCATGAGTCCCTCAAGACTTTCTATATGCGAAATATGTTTATCATTTTGCGCAACACCGATGATAAATCCAACATCGGGATGCATACGAAACATCTTGCGCATAGTGGCATCCCACCAAAACAAACGAAACAATAGTTGTGTCCATACGCGTCTATCGTATCCAAACAAAATGACCGCAGGCTTTAATTTGGCATAATGTCCCACGCGCCACGGAAAAATAGAAATGACCCCGAGACGCATTTTGTCACGTGTTTCCCAAGGAAACTTTTTTGCTATACGTGGAAACGCAAAAATAACCGTTCTGTCCATAATCCCATAATACAAGAGCAGACGTTTGATTTCTGACCACAAAAACGGATGGTATTCTTTGAGTTCAAGAAGAAGAATGGAGAACGTTGTCGTAGAAAGAAATGCGAGCGCCTGATCAAGTGATTCAGCGTCTTTTTCTTGCCACGGATAATGGCACACGACCGGCTCCGCGCGTGCGTCACTCCACCGAACATCAAACTCAACACCGTGTACACCTGCTTCTTCGGCACGACGAAACGCCGCGCGCGTATTCTCTTCTGGGTCATCTTGTGACCATCCTCTGTGTGCGATTTGGTAAGACATAGTAGGAAATAGGAAATAGGTTATAGGAGATAGGCTAGAAAAAATGTTGTACTAAACGGTCTCTTCTTTATTATTACCGAGAAGGGCGGCGATACGTGCTTCTACGGGCGGATGAGTCATAAAGAGCGACGCCATACCACTTACCTTTCCGTGACGTGAAAATGGATTTTCAATATACAAATGCGCGGTAGCCTGATTGGCATGACGAAGAGGTACCGCGGCACCAGAAATCTTTTGCAAGGCAGATGCCAGACCATCGGGGTATCGCGTGAGAAGCGCACCCGAAGCATCAGCGAGAAACTCTCGTTTACGTGAAATGGCAAGTTGTAACAGTCGTGCAAAAATGGGCGCAAGAAGAGCGAGCGCAAATCCAACAAGCATCATAATGATACGTATACGACCATCACCATGGTCATCGTCTCCTCCACCCCACAAATGCGCGCGTAAGAGAACATCTGAGATAAGAGCAACAAAACCAACGAGTATCGCCGCAACGGTGGCAATAAGTGTATCGCGATTACCGATATGTGAAAGTTCGTGCGCGACAACACCTTCGAGTTCACTACGATCAAGAAGAGACAAAAGTCCTGTTGTCACCGCCACCACTCCATGTTCTGGATTACGCCCAGTCGCAAATGCATTGGGTGACGGATCATTCACAATATATACCCGTGGTTTCGGAAGTCCTGCTGTGATAGCGAGATTTTCGACAATACGATGCAGTTCCAAATATGTGACAGGATCGGCTTCATGCGCACCAGCAGTCGACAGTACAATCTTGTCAGAAAACCAAAAACTACTAACGTTCATAACAATACTGAAAAGAACAAATCCTGTCAGTATGAGAGGGTCATTGAAATACCATGACGCCGCCCAACCAATAGCAATCACAACAAACACAAACGTGAACATGAGAAACCATGTCCGCCCAATATTCTTGTCTTGTTGTGTATACAGTGTCGGCATATATGTCGTACAGAAACCCTAAGAAACAACGGTTATTGTTCTACCACTTTCGGCGGAGAAGAAGATGGACTCCCAGCGCGATAACAAGAATCGGCCAGAACAAATCCATGCTGATATGAGAAATGATACCGAGATTATTGAGAAGAAAGAGTACACCGGTAACAATAAGAAGCGATCCAATGAAAATCATAGGGAAAAGAACATTAACAAATAAAAGATGGAAGATTCTTAAAACGAAACAGCAACGGGTTCACGTTCTGCAGAACCTTCAGTAAGTTCAAAGAATTCACGAGACTTAAACTTAAACATTCCTGCAATCACATTTGAAGGGAACATGTCTATCATCGTGTTCAAATCACGCACATTACCGTTGTAAAAGCGACGTGCGGCTTGGATTTTATTTTCTGTATCAGACAATTCACGTTGAAGTTCAAGAAAGTTTGTGTTTGCTTTAAGGTCGGGATATTGTTCCGCGACAGCAAAAAGTGACTTGAGTGTACCCGCAAGCATGTTTTCTGCTTCAGCATGTTCGGCAAGTGTCTGCGCACCCATTGCTTTTGTGCGTGCTTCAGTTACTTTTTCAAATGTTGCGCTTTCATGCGTAGCATATCCCTTTACCGTATTCACAAGATTAGGAATAAGGTCGTAGCGACGTTTGAGTTGGACATCAATATCCGCCCATGCTTCTTCAGCACGTTTTACGAGGCTCACAAATCCGTTATACGCAAACACAACCCATAGGGCAATGACAACAATAACGGCGAGAATAATATAGAGAATCATATGAGTAGTTGTTAATAATAAATATAGTACACGCAATTCATAGGAGATGCGTCCCCCTTCTTCCTCAAAGTATATCAAAAAAATCGTCAACAGGAAATACGAAATCGATATGGACGTGTCGACCAGTCATGCCCTGCATACGCGACCCCAACACGTGGGAGACGGACAATATCTTCTTCCTGTACAGACACACCTTCTTCAATCCACAAGCCCGATGCGGGACACGCACATACGTCATTCATACTCCGTCCGATATGGAGTGCTTTTGTCAGCTTGCCCGGTCCATCATGTCCCGCAACTCCCCGTATGAGAACAGCTGACGGATATCCTTCGGGTCCTGTCACCACATTGAGCATTTCATGCATGCCATAACAGAGATACACATACCACATGCCCGGCGGACCAAACATAGGTGCGTTACGTGGGGTCTTTCCTCGTGACGCATGACTGGCTTTGTCATCAGGACCGTCATATGCTTCGGTCTCAACAATCATAAGTCGCATGTCCTTGCCCCGATAGTGTCGTACAAGAAATTTTCCCAACAATTTCTGTGCCACAACAAGTGTATCTTGATCAAAAAATTCTTGCTCCAGTATGTTCCTTTTATATAGAGTATTCACTGTATTATCATACCATACGAAAAATAAAACTGACCTTGGGTTTAGATACATATAACGATAACGCGTGGTCGATACATTCTCCCCGCATGTGCAGTTATTGACTAATACATCATATTGTGCTATCATAAAAAAGGTGTCTTCTTTTCCAAACATTACAGCTTCCCTATATGTGGGGGCTGTGCAACAATAAAAAAAATGAAAAGGTTTTTGAATTTTCTCACCAAAACAGAACGCGGGAAAAAGATTTTTTCAATTTTCCCCAACGCATGGCGCAAAGTAATACTCGCCAGCAGTGGAATGGCGATTATTCTCCTTCTGCCTGTTTTTTGGATGGGGAGCGGATACCATGGAACATGGATGGATACTGCCTCCATGTGGGCACTGAGTCCGTTTTTTATATTTGCAGCCATAACGGTCTTTGTCTATGCCCCGTACTACTGGTACTGGGGTACCAGAAAATACTCCCACGACGACACGTGGAGGTATTGTGGAATTGCGATTATCTTGTCGTTTTTCCCTGGGGCTGTTTTTTATAAACTTTTTATCCCTTTTGTAAATATCCCAATCACAGAAGGGATACACAACCTTTTATACATGCTCCTTTTGGGAGTATTATATCTTACGGTTGTGAAGACCGTTTTCAAAAAACAGTTTGAAGTGGTGAAAGAGTATTTCCCACTCAGCTAAGCACGAGAGCCCGTTTCATACGGGTTCTTTTTTGTTCCCGATAACATAAAGAAGAGTGCTACGCATCACCAAAATTTATAAAAAGTTTCTATAATTCAATAAAAATATTAAAATTATTCCGCAACAAAATAAACATTTACAACAAAACTCTTTGCTTATCATACAGACCTGTTTCTCACACATAAAATAATTCCTAGTCCTATGATTTTGTGTTACCATAAGACCTACTGTATATGGCGTTCCGCAAAATCGTACTTGATATTGAGACACAAAATACATTTAACGATGTCGGTTCGAACGACCCTGCATCTCTTTCTATTTCTCTTCTTGTTGTCTACGATTACACGGACGACACATATCGCTCATACACGGAACAAACACTGGGCGAGCTTTGGCGAACACTTGAACATACCGACCTCATCATCGGATATAATTCCGATCATTTTGATATTCCCCTGCTCAATAAATATTATCCGGGAGACCTCACGGCAATACCGTCTCTTGATTTGCTCGTCCATGTGAAAAACAGTCTCGGTCGTCGTATTCGCCTTGACGCAATCGCCGAAGGGACACTTGGCAAAAACAAAATAGGTCACGGACTCGAAGCCATCAAATGGTGGCGCGAAGGAAAAATTGAAGAGATTCGTAAATATTGTGAAGAAGATGTGCGTATCACCAAAGAGGTATATGAATACGCGCTTGAACACAAAAAGCTCAAATACAAAGAACTCGGCGCTATTAAAGAATTCACTATCGACACATCATCGTGGGGTGACACACATCGTGGAACGTCACCCATGATGAATCATACATTACCATTTTAGATAGGAGGTGAGTAGCTGAGCATATTAGGAGATGAGTATACGAAAAAACAAAAACAGGGCCTTTCGGCCCTGTAATCAAACACACACGGGTTCCTCTTTTTTTTCCTTCCAGAAACCCTGATGGAGATTTTCCATCGGTTTCCCGTTGGAAAAAAGGGCTAAGGGGACTGATCCTATCCCCAACCGTCTTCCGCCCAGATAATATTCAAGAGTGGCTACAGTTGCCCCTCTCGGCACCATCACACGAATTACCTCTGACTCCCCAAAATTACAGAGGAACGGCAACCCTTCATGGGTTACCGAAAAACGGAGGAAAGACCTCTGAGGAAACCCCTCAGATCCCAGAAGAGTGAAAAGATTCTTTGCTTCAATAAAAAGTTTTCCTGACATGTTTTTTAAAAATAGAGGGTTTTAAAAAAATACAAACAAAAAAACAAAGAACAACTTTGACCTTCTCAGAGACTACCATGTTTGACTATTTCTGTCAAATGTGTCAGTGGAAAGATGTCCCCTTCTTTGGGGTGGCTTTATTACCTGTCTTTCTTTTGAGCACAGAGAGCTTTTGCCGCATAGGAAAAGGCCCCCAATGCATGCGTGGGCACATGCCATGTGGCAATCGCCTGCCCCGCGGCTCGCGCCGCGTGCCGGGCAGCGTCCGATGTCGCTTCTCGTGCGGCGGCATGAGCATCGAGAGAAAGCGTCCGCACTTCTTTCATATTGAGGGCACGCTTCCCTTCCGCCCACGATCGCAAGGCTTCGATTGCCTTTCGCGGCCGGCTGTCGCCAGGGTGTTCTCGTTCAAAAAGCGGAAGCACCCGCTCCGCTTCTTGCGCGGCTTTGAGCCCGAACAGTTTATGATAATAGGTGTCGCGCCACTCGCTACTATCTTTTGGTTTTTTTGGTTTCATACTCATATAGCTTTTCTTTAGTATAGCAGGGTTGAGAAGGTTAAAGGAGATTCCTCGTCTTATAATACTGCTCTTAATGTTTTTAGACCGTTTCAAACTTTCTCGTATATAACTATTTTGTGTGACTAACCAATATGTAGACACTTCTTGGAGACAAAACTGGAGTGAAATTAAAAACATGGATAATATAATACAAGAATTTGTCCTCATTAGGTGGTCTTCAATAACTTGCAAAATGCTTGGGGAATAAAACTATTTTGAGAAAAGATGAAATATAACTACGGCAGTGATATCACATTTTCAGCTCCGAACCATTCTTGTGCTTTGGTGATTACTCCAGCCGATGGATCATGAAAGAAGACAGCTAATTTTTCCTTTGACCGAGTACAGCAAACATAGAAAATTTTTTGTGTTCTTTCTAAAACACTCGCTTTACCTGACCCAAGAAAAAGGTTTTCGAAATTGTAGTCGTTCCATTTGCCATTATCCAAAATGATGAATACATTGTCGAATTCCGCACCTTTGGTTTTATGCTGGGTAGAGAATGGAGTCTTACCCTCCAAATAATCGTACAGCTTCTGGAACTCGCTGAATTTAACCTCTTTTACACGATCGTAAAGGTATTCATTTTCAATTTTGAAACGAACAAGATTGTCGTCAATAAAACAAATTCCGTTTTCATCAGCAAGATTAATTATTTCTTCGATTGTCTTATCTCCAACACTCGTCAACTCTTCAATATTCTTCTGTAAATCCTCCTTATCTCCAATAGTTAAAATAGAAAAATCAGTGACTCGTAAAAATTCATTATACTGCTTGTTTTGATACAGAAAAATATTATTTTGAATTTTAAAGAGGTGCCGTATGAGATTATCTCTTTTTGTGCCCTTTTTATTCTCATCCTCCTCGTCTTGTTTTTTATCGTCGAGTAATTGCTCTTTATCCGCATATATTTTTCTGAAATCTGAAAAAAGATATCCTCGAGCCTTTTCATACAATTCAGGATTTTCAGTAAGAAACCTACCAATCTCGGTAGTGGGACTAATCATCAAATTAACTTGGTCAATAACCTCACCGAAAGTGGCTGCCTCAGCAATCGTTATATTTTTTTCCTTTATCTCCTTTGTGATTTTGTATTTCAATTCCAAGATTCTCTCCTTGTCGTATATATCCATCAAAGTTCTAAAACCAGCCTTGTCCGCTATTAGGTTATGTGTCAGATTCAGTTCCTTTGTTTCCTTGGAATTGGAAAAGTCCCAACCAAAATTTTCTGACAGATATGATCTCACTGGATCAATGTCTGGATTTGTAGAGTAGATAAATTTAATGATTCCTTCTTTTACCTCTCCGCCAGTCGTCATGTTCGGGGCGGTTCTATCGATTGAGGGTACCTGTGTTATTCCGTCCGTGCGCAACCTGTTAGCGAGGTCAATGATAGCTCTAGGATTTCTTCTATTTTGCTCCTTTTTAATTTCCTGTACTTGATCTGGATTTGTTCCTTTATATGCGTCAAGATTCCCGATACCGTCGTCGTAAATCGACTGCATAGCATCCCCGAAGAAACCGACGATGTTGTGCTTAACGCTTTGATTGAAATGGTCAAGAAGAATTACCACAACCGCTTTGTCCGTGTCCTGATATTCGTCAATGAAGATGAAACCGAACTTGTCTTTTACAATGTCGCAAAGCTTAGGGTAATTTTCAAAAAGATAGTTTGCTACCAAGAGTAACTCGTCATGTGAAATTATACCCTTATTCAACTTTAGATATTCTTTATATTGAATTCCTTTTTCGCATGGATCAAAAAAATCATTCGGTACTGGTGTTGGGTCTTCTATTTTAATTTTTTCAACAAGAGGGTCATTTGCCATAGAAACTAACGCTATTTTGAGTTCGTTTTGAAAATGCTTGATGTTATCCCATAAAAAATCATGGATCGTGGATACGCTAAGATTAGCATGTCCGATTCTTTCTTCGATTTGTTTGACCGCCGCATTCGTAAAAGTCATGCAAGCTATTCTCGATGTCGGGTTTTCTGCTATGACCTGTTTGATTACTTGTACCAAAGAATGGGTCTTGCCACTTCCAGCACCACCACTCAAGAGAAAATTCCGCTTGTTGTCGATACAAGTGAATATTTCCTGAACCTCTGGCTCAAGTTTTAGTCTTTCTTCAACCATAGGAGTCCTTCTCTTATATACGACGGTATTAGCCAGTTATCGAGGTTTTCATTGCTGTGAAATAGAATATCCAATGCAAAGTGAGTTTTCTTTTTTATGCAGTTGCCAGCGAGGTCATACGCGTCTTTCGCACCATCGTCAAAGTCAGCCCGATTCTGCAATCCTTGGAAGCTGTCTTTGTTAGTTGTTACGAATGCTCGATTAAGGTGTATGAATCCGTCCTCGAAGCTTCGAGCGTTATACCCATTCTCTTCAACTTGGTATACGACACAAACCTTACCATCGGCTTGTCGAGCCCAAGCGCCAGTGACCTTGCTGAGTTGCTTGTCTCCGATGGCAAATCCTCTCAAAGCGGCGAGTGTGGGTGTGCCAAAAAAGAAGTTGAGGGCACTGTTTGAGTAGCCAACACCGTCGGCTACTTTGCAAGCCACTCCGTCAGCATCGACTGTGTCCAAGTCTGTAACAACCAAAGATTTGATTCCCAGAAAGTCTATGAATTTCTCGAAAATCTGAGAATATGCGCCAACTTCTATGATGGAAATATTCTGCGACAATAGCGGAAGACAAGGGTCTGTCGTACCTGCCGTTTCGTGTGCGGTTACTTCCTCAATATCGACTTTCTTCATTATCGTCGGTATCAAGATTCTTTCGGTGTCACCCTCGATAAGCACAGCTTTCTCTGCAAAGAATATTTCAGCCCTGCTAATCGTCAGATACTGCCTCAAAAATTGATACTGGTTTTTCCCTGTTGTGTATTCTTTCTGAAGGTCTTTGAGATTTCTTGCTGTGACACCATCGCTGTCGTCTTTTTTGAGATATTTGATGTCGTCGAAATCACTGTCGGCGACAATGTGCGAAGAGTGGGTGCTGATGATGTACTGTAGCTCTCGATTTTCTCCGTCCGTTCTTTTGATTCCTTCTCTGAGTAGCTCCTTTATGTTCTTGATGAACACATACTGCATTTGAGGGTGAGTATGCGCCTCAGGCTCTTCAATAAAAAGCAGATTGATGTCAGCGGGTTTTGATTCTTTTTCTTTCTTGAAATCCTGCAAGAGGATTTCAATCTCAAAAATCATGCTAATTAGATTCATGTAGCCGAGTCCGTTGTAATGCTCGGGGAGCTGGCTATCTACATCATGCCTATATACGACAGTAGTGTTTCCCTCAAGCAATTTTTGATGTTGCAGAGTTGAGATTATTTCAATCTCTGATTCGTTGATTTTGACGCCTCCGAATTTTCTTACTTTCTCTATGGCGTTAGCAAACAGCGTTTTATATACGTTACTTAAACTGGCATCGGCTTCGGTCAGCCTATCTTTAAAAACCTCAATGACCTCGCTCTGGTCGTCACTTATTTCGGTCTTCTCATATATCTTAGAGGTTTGCGCCGAGAGCGTTTTGTCGGAATCGGTGTTGGCGACCTCTCGCTTCGCGCTGATGTATTTAAAATTAATGATGTCCTTGATGTTTATCTTTTCCTTAATTAAATCGATGAAATTTGCCTCATTTTCTTCCTTTGTGTGCTGATCAAACTCGATGGTTTTTCTTCTTATTTTAAAGTAAGAAGAGTGAGTCTCTCTGAGAAAATCAAAAAAACATTTTATTTCATATTTTGATTCGGCTGCCTTTTTTGATTCCTCGTTAATTTTGAAAGCAGAATAATCTCTTTTAAGTTCTATATAATGAGAATAGTCCAGTACATAATCGAAACCGAGAACGATAACATTATTGGTTGGGTCAAGATCCATCATTACTCGACTGATATTGGTGAGATTATCACCCTCTCCATATTTAATGAATAACTTGAGTTTTATACCTAAACCATTGTATTTATTAAAATCATCTTCTAACGTATCTTCATTTGTCTCAATTAAGGTCTTCAGGTCCTTCTTGAAGTCAACATTAAAATCATCTAGAGAAAATCTAATCTTTTCAAAATTTAATGACTTATCGAGGATTGTAAGTATAGAGGTTTTCCCAGTATTGTTCTTGCCAATAATCAACGAAAGTTTATCCTCCAAATCAATAGAGAATTTTTTTAAAAGTCTGTAGTTTTCAATTTTTATCTTGAATATTTTCATTGAAAATTCTTATTTTACTTTATTAAAAGGAGTCAAAAGACGTTTAAAAAAATATTGAAATATCAACTAAAGTACCTCTCAAAAGACATTTTACCGAAGCTTTCTCATACCAAACAATGACGGTGACACCCTACGGGAAATCGTCCCGCGATTATTACCGATTATTACGTATATTACTCCAGGTATTCGGAATATGCAAAGGGTTACTGGGCGCGGCTCGCATCGCACTTTTGGTGCGATATGCTCCGCCGGTTCAAATCCCACGAAAGGCAAGCAGTCCGATTTACGGGGAGTCGTCCCGGAGTTACTAAGTAGATTGCTCCAAGTATTCGCAATCTACTAAGTACTCCTGGACGCGGCGCGGCGACAAGCATGCGCGAACAAGTCGCGCATCTTGTATACCGCCTTGCGCCGTTCGACTCATATAAAGACCCTACGGGGAGTCGACCCCGCGGTTACTAATGAAAATCCTCCATGTATTCGGATTTTCATAAGTACCGCTGGGCGCGGCTCGCATCGCACTTTTGGTGCGATATGCTCCGCCGGTTCAAATCCCACGAAAGGCAAGCAGTTGCCTTTCTCGTAGGGTCACAGAAAAATCTAAAGGTCGCCTCTTCGGCGACCTAAAGATTTTTTGTGACCCTACGGGGATTTGAACCCCGATTACCACCGTGAGAGGGTGATGTCCTAACCATTAGACGATAGGGCCATGATTATTCTCTTTTCTCTTTATATATGTTATTACCCTTTCGCGACGGCGATCAACCATCAGACGATAGGGCCAATTTGTATGATACGTTGTATTTCTTGAAATACGTGCGCATTATTTTAATACAAAAATGCCCAAAAGACAATGTTGCTTTTTTGACGATACACCTCGACATTATCCACTTACCGTTACTGCGACATGTCTTCCCCTACTGCTATAATGCGCATATGAGCGGGCGCACCAGCATGCAACACACATACGCGGATATCGACGCATATATCGCTGCGTTCCCTTCTAATATCCAGACGATACTGAAAAAGATACGGCGAACAATACAAAAAGCTGCGCCACGCGCGGAAGAGAAAATTGCCTACGGCATGCCGACATTTACTCTGAACGGCAACTTGGTACACTTCGCCGCATTCACGTATCATATCGGTTTTTATCCGACACCCTCAGCAATCAAAAAATTTGAAAAGGAGCTTTCTCTCTACAAAACATCAAAGGGTGCGATCCAATTCCCTATTGAAAAACCTATTCCCTATGACCTCATAGAAAAAATTGTCGCATTTAGAGTGACGGAACAAAAAAAATAAAGTATTCGCCACTGTCCCATGCTTCCCTATCAGTTTTGTCTTGATTCTCACCTCCTGTCCTTCAGTCTCGTATTCCTGATTCCCGTCTCGGTTCGTATGTTCCCTGCACCACGTAGGGTGCATGGCAAGCTTGCTTCCAGTAAGTTCGTCCCGCGCTTCCAGTTTTCCCGTATTCTTGATTCGTGCTTCGTGATTCTTGCTTCCAGTTTTCCCGTATTCTTGCTTCTCGTCCTATCTATCTGGTGGAATCTCATAATAACTAATGAGAAACTTCGTCATCTCCATAAAAGGTGCCGTCAGCGTCTCGGATGCATACTTCGCTCCTTTGGGATACGTGTGATACATAAAGACAAGAAAACGTGGATTGTACGCAGGGAAATAACCGAAGAATGAGTGCAAATAGCGGTCTTCATAATATCCTCCGCCCGCAGGGTTGGACATCTGCGCGGTCCCTGTCTTTGCGGCGATAGTGTGTTGCGGAAGGGCGTATTTCCCGCCAGCAAGCGCATCATCCACGACAGTTACCAACATACGAGTGATTTCATCTGAGGTGCTCTTTTTGAATACCTGTCTTCCTTCATCAGGGTAGATAAGTTTTTCTGAGCCGTCTTCATAAGCAATACGCGTGACGAGTCCAGGAGTCAGTAATTTCCCTCCATTGCCGAGCGCGGACAGTGCCATGGTCGCTTCAATCGGTGTCATCGCAATACCTTGCCCGAACGAAGCTGTCGCGTATTCAATATCACGGGGGCTGTCGAGATTGTCTGCAAGTCCATGCACTTCACCCGGCAAATCGATACCTGTTTCTTCATCGATACCGAGTTTGCGCATATACGTGCGAAATTGTTCATGTCCCAACTTGCCTGCGATAAACGATACGCCTGTGTTCAGTGACTGATTGAGAATTTCCTGCATGGGCACGACACCGCGTGCTTTGCCATCGTAGTTACTGATTTTCGCACTATTTATGACAATGCTTCCTGTATCGTTATATGTCGTCCTTGCGGTAATGACACCCGCGTCAAGCCCTGCCGCGACAGTAAGTGGTTTGATAATGGAACCCATTTCATACACATTTTCCGTGAGTGGATTGACAAAGACGGCAGTGTCAGTTTCTTCACCGTACACATTGGGGTCGAAGGATGGGAATGCCGCCATCGCATAGATACGTCCTGTCATCGGGTCAACAACAATCATGCCTCCTTCATCAGAGCTCCAATGTGCGCGCGTCTCTCGCAAGACACGTTCGGCATACGCTTGAACATTGGGCTCGATAGAAGCAACGATATCTCCCTCTCTTTCATATTCACTTTTTACAATAGAGTCAGCAATACTTGAAAACAATTCTACAAAGAAGTTCGCAGGAATATATGTATTGCTACGCGATAATACATCTTCATAATATCGCTCCAATCCATATCGACCCGCAAGTCCATCACCTTGATACCCCACGAAACCGAGCACATGCGCGGCAAGCGATCCCCCTGGATATACACGCCAACTTTCTTTATATGCGCCAATTCCTTTGATATCGAGAGCTTCCACCGCTTTTGCTGTCTCTTCATCTAAACGTCCGGCCACAACTTCATATCGATCGGTCGTATCGGACGCCTTGGCGATAAATGTCTCTGTTTCAAACGAAGGAAGTACGGTCTTGAGCTTTGCAAGTGCATCCGCAGGGTCATCGACCATACTCGGGTCCATGATTACTTCATACCCATATCCAAGTGTTGCCGCAGAAATTGTTCCACCATCTTTGTACGTGAATAAAATATTTCCGCGATTGGCAGTATCGGGCGCATGTTTAACATATTGATTTTCTGCTTTTTCACGATAATAACTTGCGCGCGCCGTCTGAATATAAAAGAGACGCCCCGATAACACGAGCGCGAACCCGACAAATAAAAAGAAGATGATATGAATACGTTTGGTTGCTTCGTCTTTCATAGAATTATTGGTGTCCGTTATATGTATTCATTGCACTCCCGACTCCGTTGCGGATAATTGCTTCTGTCGCATCTCCTGCGAGGACAATGCCTGTCATAAACGATTTCTCACGGAGAGCAGGCACAGGTTTGAGCACATATGCAGGCAATCGGTCACCTGTAGGACGACGAACAGTACCAAATACTGTTTTGGGTGCGACACCGACACGTACACGAATGAATGACGCAGTACCAAGCTCTTTGATAATTGATGCAATACCATTGTGTCCCCCCGCTCCTCTGTCACGCGAAACCTTGACCGTACCAAGAGGTATATCCACATCATCGTGTATAACAATCAAACGCTCTGCTTCTGTAGACAAGATACAGGTAATCACACTTTTCCCTGATGCATTCATGAACGTTTCGGGCAAGAGGAGTGTGACGGGACATGGAGTACCGTCTTGCATATCAAGCGTGCCGTCACTCACAAGACCTTTGTGCGCGCGTTCGGCGCGGAACGCGCCGAACGCGCGCACAGTAGCAAAATGTTCCACAGCAAGACGTCCCGCATTGTGTGGAGTTTTTTCGTATTCTTTGCCAGGATTACCCAAGCCAACAACAACATATCCTTTTTCCATGCGCATAAGTATATCATGCTCTATTGGGAATATGAATGTAGGAAATGGGTTAGAGGTGATAGGGACGGACGAATGTAGGAAAGAGGTTATAGGTGATAGGTTATAGGGACAGATACTCGAAGCACGAATCACGAAGCATGAAGCAAGAATGTGAGAGATGAATGATGAAATATGAACGTAGGAAAGAGGTTATAGGTGATAGGTTATAGGGACAGATACTCGAAGCACGAATCACGAAGCATGAAGCAAGAATACGAAAGACGAATGATGAAATATGAAATATGAAGACGAAAACTATAAACGATAGACGATGAAATAAGAAAATAGAAATATGAAAACGAAAACTATAGACAATGAAATAAGAAAATAGAAATAAGGAATATGGGAAGAGAAAACTATAAACGATAAAAAAAATCGTATTCGTATACATTCATTATTCGTAATCTTCATAAACATTCTTAAAATTTATCCACCCCACCATAGCAGAGACGTCGCGGGAAACTCACCTTTCGCTTCTAATCCGCATGGTATCTACGTCAAAAAACATTGCGTCCTTTTTCGTTCTGCGATACTATTCTTTATATCAATCGTATCGTTTTTTCTCATGGACACACTCATTGAACATACCGCCGTGCCAACACACGAAACATCCCCACAGGGAGTGCCAAAATCTGGATTTTTTCGAGAGACAGCAAAAGCGGTTTTTCTCATTCTTCTTATTGTCCTTCCGGTACGCATGTATATCATCAGTCCGTTTCTCGTCTCAGGTGAATCAATGCTCCCCACATTTGAATCAAGCGACTATCTTATTGTCGATAAATTTTCCTATCGGTTTACCGATCCACAGAGAGGTGACGTTATTGTCTTTAAATACCCTGGAGACCCATCTGTCTCTTTCATCAAGCGAGTCATTGGTCTTCCCGGAGAAACGGTCTCACTGAAAGATGGTGCAGTCACCATCAAAGAGTCACCTGACGATACCGCTGGACTTACTCTCTCTGAACCATACATCACCTATCCCAAAGAAGACACCATGACCGTCACATTGGGTGAAGATGATTATTTCGTCATGGGCGACAATCGATATGCAAGCTCTGACTCACGTGTGTGGGGAACACTTAATGAAGGATTTCTTCAAGGAAAAGTCATGCTCCGTCTCTTCCCCGTCTCTCATGCCGCATGGCTTCCTGGAGAAATGAATTATTGATATATCTAAGCGGCGTCGTCCCTATTACCCATTTACCATTTGTCATGGTATCATACGCAGATACACATCTATGTCAGCTACACCTGCAAAAAAATCCTCAAAAGAATTACGCACACCGAAAGGTATGCACGACATCATCGGTGAAGACTTTTACGCATATCAAGGCCTCTTTGAAAAGATTCAAGAAGTAGCCGTGTATTACGGTTTCTCTCCCATCCAGACGCCTATCCTCGAGGACGAAGACGTTTTTGCCCGTGGTGTCGGTGAGCATACAGATATTGTTGAAAAAGAAATGTATGGACTTCGCACAAAAGGTGGTGACAAACTCGTCATGCGTCCAGAAGGAACAGCTGCCGTTATGCGCGCGTATATGGAACACGGCATGCAATCGCTTCCTCAGCCCGTCATGCTCTACAATTACGGAGAATTCTTCCGTCATGAAAATCCACAAAAAGGTCGTCTTCGTGAATTTCGTCAATTTAATTTTGAAATACTGGGAAGTGAAAAAAGTATTGCCGATGCTATCGTCATTCGTACCGTTGTCGACGCTCTCGAAGAAGTCGGTTTCGCGGATTTATGTGTAGAAATAAACAGTATCGGTGATATCGATTCTCGTGTCGCGTATACACGCGCACTTGTGAACTATTACAAGAAACACACAGATAGTTTGTGTCCTCACTGCAAAGAGCGCCTCAAGACGAATCCCCTACGTCTTCTTGATTGTAAAGATGCTCGTTGTCAGGAATTCAAAGAAGAAGCGCCTGAATCTCTCAATCATCTTTCTGCACCAGCAAAAAAGCATTTCAAAGAAGTGCTTGAGTATCTTGACTCCTCAGGTATCACCTACCGTATCGACAATACACTGGTTCGTGGACTTGATTATTACTCACACACAGTATTTGAGATTAAAGCACTGTGTCCCGCTGAAGGAAGCGAGGAAGCAACCTCACTCACGATTGCTGGAGGTGGCCGCTATGATGGACTTGGTAAATTGCTTGGTTCCAAAAAACCTATCCCCGCGGTTGGTGCGGCTATTGGTATTGACCGACTTATCACCACAGAAGGAGTCAAGATTCCCTCACCACGTATCTTAAAGAAACCAAAAGTATATTTTATTCAACTTGGTTTTGAAGCGAGACTGAAAAGTCTGTCCGTCATTGAAATGCTCCGCAAAGCACACGTCCCCATCGCCCAATCCTTGTCAAAAGATGGACTCGGCGCGCAACTTGGTACTGCTGAAAAGATGGGCATTCCCTATGCGATTATTTTTGGACAACAAGAAGCAATGGATGGCACGGTCATCGTCCGCAACATGGAGAGTCGTTCCCAAGACACGGTCAAACTCGCTGAACTCCCTTCATATTTAAAAGGAATCAAATAATATAAAGTATTGAAGAAACACACGGCAGGCAAATATGTCTGCCGTGTGTTTTTTTGACAAAAGTCATCTATGGGTGTATACCTTTTGTCAGAAGTTCTGAAAAACACACAAAAAAAGAAGCATGAAAAAAGATCCTGAAAAAAATGGCTATCTTGCTTTTGCTATAGGCAAGAACAGAGAAATGTGTAATGTTGTCATACAAACAAGCCTCCATATCTCTCCTGAAGTGTTGCGAATCACCTTAAGAGGAAAAAATATCTTCTCGGTACCTGGTATTTCTGTCTATTCCTATATAGACAAAAGTCTTCCCTGGTATTTCGAGGGAACATTCATCGAATTATCAGATACTTTTTATCAGAGGCGACATATTCTCTCTCTTGGAGAAAGTCCTGGAAAAAGTATCTTGCGGTGGTACCCACCACCCGAGTGGACAGTGGTTGCTATGGCGGAGCGCCTTAACAACATGATGCTTCCCGATATGCTAAATGCACATGCCCCAGGGATGGCCAAAATTGCAGAGAGAGTAGAATCCCTCACAATGACGCGGCCAATCATTCTCGGTTACGTATAAAGCGCGCGTATACGCGCTTTTTATTTTTGCAAAACATCTTTTTATATCACCAACACAAACATACACGGCGTCCAGTAGGCCGCCGTGTATGTTCTGGTTTATCGTTTTTTCTTTTTCATTTTTTATTTTTTCTTTTTTGCCTTCTCTTTTTTTGTCCCTGTTCTATCTGTTGTATCTCCCACAACGTGCACCATGATCATATTTGTCCCACCAATCTTACCAAACGGAAGTCCTGCAACGATAACTACACGATCCCCTTTCTTGGCGAGTTTTTCACCGAGGACAAGATGATCTACCTCACCATACACTTCATCAATATTTCCGAATTGTTTAATCTTATGCGTATAACAACCATATGAAAACTCAGCTTGATGATATGTTGCATCATTTGTCGTCACGGCAAGAATTGGTTGTTTGGGACGAAAACGTGAAATCATCCGTGCAGTAAATCCCGATTGTGTCAAAGCAATAATCACTTTTGCATGCACCGAACGTGCAATATCAACCGCTGATTCACTTACAGAATCTACTACATCATACGCGCACACTCCTTCGGGAGGGCAGACAGCGTGCGTACGTTTTATTTTCTTTGGCTCCACATAACTCTCTGCTTTCTTTGCAACGCGTGCCATCGTAGACACCGCCTCCACTGCATATTCTCCTACACCTGTTTCTGCTGAAAGCATGAGCACATCTGCACCTTCAAGCACCGCATAGGCAATATCACTTACCTCGGCACGTGTTGGATGTGCTTCAGTAATCATTGTCTCGAGCATCTGCGTTGCCACAATTACAGGCTTTCCTGCTGCATTACAAAGTTCAATAATACGTTTTTGAATCATGGGAACATCTTCTCGTGGTACTTCCACTGCCAAGTCACCACGTGCAATCATGACAGAATCCGTCTCTTCAATAATTTCATCGATGTTCTCTACCGCTTCAGGTGTTTCAAGTTTTACTATAATTTTTGCTGAGGATTTATATTTTTTAAGAAGCGCACGGAGTTCACGCACATCATCAGCGGTACGCACAAATGAAAACGCGACAAAATCGACACCGAGCTTCATACCGAGTGTTAAATCTTTTTTGTCTTTTGCGGTAAGTGAAGAAATCTTGAGATATGCTCCTGGCACATTGACAGTACGACGTCCACGAATTTTTCCACCAACATCTATCTTACACACAATATCTGTTCCTTTTATTTCTTTTACTGTCAATTCAATCTTTCCATCATTGAGAAGAATTTTCGTACCTTTCTTCACATCCTTATACAATCCTTCATAGGTAATATGCGCATGTGTTTCATCGCCGATTTTTTTCTCCGTTACAAGTGTAAATTTTCCTCCTTTTTTAAGCGTCACAAACTCAGTCGCAAAATCACCAATACGAATCTTTGGACCCATAAGATCTTGCATAATAGGCACTGTTCGATTCATTTCTTTTGCCGCCTGACGCACGTTGTTGTATGCCATCTCATGTGTCGTCCAGTCACCGTGCGAGAAGTTGAGACGTGCAACATTCATCCCTGCTCCAATCAATTTTTTGAGCGCAGGAACAGAATCTGAAACAGGACCGATAGTACCGATAATATGAGTTTTCTTCATTTTCATAAATATGAAACGCCTATGGCGGGAAAATAAAATGGTAAAAAATACGCCGGAGAACATCTGGCATCAATAGTATATACTACTCTTAGACATTTTGACAGTATGGGAAAACAGGTTGCCATTTTTCGTCCGTTTGGTATGATAAAGAACGTTACCTGACAGGTAACAAAGAGTTTGGGACAAGCAATCATTCCAATAGGGAGTTTTGTTTTACAATCAAATACATATACTGTTCCGAAGTAGCTGTTTTGGCAGATATACGGGTTTGTCCCAATCTCACAAAACACTACAAAAGATTGTAGTATCAATATTCCCGCATAACTGTTTTGGCAGATATACGGAATTGTTTATAAGAAGTTTTGTTTTACAATCAAATACATATACTGTTCCGAAGTAGCTGTTTTGGCAGATATACGGAATTGTTTATAAGAAGTTTTGTTTTACAATCAAATATGTACCATTCCGGCGTAGCTCAGTTGGTAGAGCGGCGAGCTGTTAACTCGTTGGTCGTAGGTTCGAGCCCTACCGCCGGAGCACTTGACAAATAGACTTATTCTAGTGTATAATATACACAATAAAGTTCCCAACAATACCTATACACAAACACTAAAACAATCCCAGCGAAAGCTGTCGGATTTTCCTTAAGGAGGAAGCCATGAACGTCTACGAAATTTCCGACCAGAAGGTCCGCCGCGGTGCAATGAGTACTGGATCAAAAGTGTCCGCCCTTTGTTTGGGAGCGGGGAAAAATCAGAAAAACATCCCGTTCTTCCACAAAAATCCCGCCGAACGCATCGAGGGTCCTGGGATGCCGTGGGTTGGCATCATTATGGAAGCACACCCTGTTCCGATTCGTGACGGGTACGCCCTGGCAAAGCCGAATCACGAAAGTGAAAACATACTCGTCGTGATTCGTACGAAGGCACAATACTCAGTTGCCGGACATTCAAACCAAAAGTGCACAGGCGCTTGGAGGTTTGAACGCGGGATGTCCATTTCCCGCGAAGGACACAACAAGGCCATTGAGAACGCGACCGGACCGGTTGATTTCTTTGTCCGCCAGGACAAAGAGAATATCGGCTGGTATGATTCTTTGGTGGTGATGGAAGTCGGAGATTGCATAACTGTCACCGACCAGAACGGCATGATCACCCGTGCCAAGTACGAATCTACCAAAGTCGGGCTTGTTGCAGTTTAATAAAAACAGCTTGTAATTTGTGTTTGTAAGAGTATTTTACAAGGCGGCATCGTGAGATGACCGCCTTTCTCTTTACACAATAAGATGCGTGGCCTGTTCGCGCATGCTTGTCGCCGCGCCGCGGGGAGCAGCACTTTGCGGATTGCGAATACTTGGAGCAATCCGCTTAGTGACTGCGGGACGAGCCCTACCGTTAATATATATTTGACAAAGTATGGTATAAATGGTACGATACATTTTAATACTGTTCCATCACATAAATAAACATCAAAACGACTGGGGTTCATATGAATGGACAAGATCTGGCAAATTTGGGCAAAAAAGCCTTCGCAATCGTAACAGGAGTCAATCCTGACGAGGTTACCTTTAAAAAAGGATCCGATTCTCACGCATGCGCGTGGAGACGTGGTAAAGAGTGTATAGAGGGCAACTTCTACCACTCTAGTGGTGACAACGGGTCTATTTGTATCACAATGAAAGTTGCGGATACATTTCCGTACTTTCAATTCCCACACACGTGGCATTATGTGTATGGGATAAACTCATCGCACCCGTTTGTAAATTGAAATAACCGCCACACTGAAAGGAGAAAGGACGTTTGTCAAAATTTCTCACTCAGCGTCGGCGGTTCTTTTTTATATATGCAAGCCTTTGATTCGAAACTTCCAGACATAGAGAACAACTACTCTACCTCAAGTCCTACTGCCGCCTACTTAGTGACTGCGGGATAATCCCTACCACTGGAGCATACTATAGTTGAACCCCAAGGCATGCCCTTGGGGTTTTATTTTATCTCACATCCTTGACTTTTTTAGTATTTATGCTAATATCGCAATATCATACCTGTTCATTAAACAATATAACAAAATTTGCTATGAATAAAAGCAGCGATAAAGAACTGAGATCTCCCATGCTCCAATGTCTCAAAAGGATAATTGGGGGACTTTCAGAGAAACTTCAAACTGTAAAAAATCAGGTTGAAAAAAATACCGGCAAGAAACTGAATCTGGAAGTAATCTCCATTTTTCAGAAAGCTGATGATGATTTCCGTATCAAAGTCAGAGGCATCTCCTTCAGTGGACACGCTGTTGAAAAAGAGTTTCAGGTGGTGTGGTGGGGTCATACATGTCCCACTTCTTTTCATCTTTTAAGATGGGATCATTTCAAATTCGACTTCATCTATTGTGGCGTCATTGCTGCGAACCCTGAAATTCTTGCGAAGGAAATCGCAATATACACGTATGGCAAGCAAATTCCAGAAGTCCTTTCAAGATACTAGTGAACCCGCCCTCGAGGCGGGTTTTGTTTTTTTCCATACAGAGAGACCGACAAAACTGCTTCATCTCATCACACCTCCGCAAACCTACCATCTCCCCCACATTCTGCTATACTCTCTCTATATGAAACAAACTACACTACACACCATTGAAACAATCTCCTTGAGCATCTTTCTCGTCTGCATGCTTGCCTGCGCAACAATCGCAATCGCTTCTATTTGGCTTGGATGGTTCGACAACGGCGACGATCATTTCACCCCTATCATTCCGACGCTGTTTATTATCGGACTGGCCAGTTTTTTGATTTGGCTACCTATCGTCATCTATAAACTGATTGAGGCGTTAAAAGGGAAATAAAAAAATATACAATATATTCTTCAAAAGCCGGCTTCGGCGGGCTTTTTTGTTATATGTTTCTTCATATCTTATATTCGTATGTTTTTTCTTTTTTGTATATATTCCATCACTACGGGAATAAACGACGTTGCAATGATAAGGATCGCTATAGGCAATATATATCGTTCCGCGTCAGGGATAACACTACCGAGTACATACCCTGCAACAGTTACCCCCACACCCCAAATGAGCGCGCCAATGATATTGTATCTGAGGAATGTCATGTATTCCATCTTGGCAACACCCGCGAGTATCGGAACAAACGTACGTACAATAGGAATAAAACGCCCCAAGACAATTGCCTTTGGTCCATGCGCGTCATAAAACGCATGCGCCTTTTCTATATCACTCTTCTTGAAAAAACGAGAGTCTTCTTTTGCAAAAATTGCAGGTCCCACAAACGTACCAAACCAATACCCCACACTATCCCCGACAATCGCTGCAATTCCAGTAAGAGACGCAAGTATATAAATATTAAAAAAACCCTGTGACGCAAGAAGTCCTGCTGTAAATAGCATACTATCTCCCGGTAAAAAGAAACCGAAAAAGAGTCCCGATTCGGCGAATACTGCAAAGGTGACACCCACATAGCCAACAGCGCGAATCACTTCCACTAAATTTTCGTTCAAAAACAATATATCCATATGTTCAAGTATAACGGAAAAAGACAAAAAAACGAATCATTTTTCTAAACTATTACATCATGAAGGCATACCCTCAACATTGTCAATCATACAGTAAGTTGACACATACTATTTTTTGTGATAAACTTTTTGTAGAAACTCAAAGACAAGTCGCCAAAAAACAACAAAAATAAGCTTTCATGAAAAAATATTATGCTAACGAAGAAGCGGCGATTCAAGTCATTCATGACCTGGTCGCAACGGCTAAAAGACGAACTGACGTCTTTGATGTCCCGTCCGCATTCATTGCGGAACATCCGTGGACGTTAAAATACCTCAGTCATTTTAGTGAGGCGGATACCCTCTTTCACTTGCTCAAAGAAAAGGACGCAACCATCTCTGTGATCCATATGACGGAGGCGGAAAGGTCGTACCGTCTTCAGAAGAGCATGCGACCTGTTTTCAGAATTTCCGTAGAACCTTCTATGAAAACTCCGGCATCTGCTTGCCGGAGAACGGTATTTGAGTTCGAAAAACAGGAAGACGGTACATACCGTTGTCTGAATGGTTAATTATCTCACCCGCCTACCGGCGGGTTTTTGTTTATTGATTTACACATATAAAAAACCAGCCATCACGCTGGTTTTGTCTTTTTCACACAGCGGTCATACCACTGTGCAAAATTCATTTGAAAATCATCCGAAAAAATGACGCGATTTTCACTTAGCATGCTGATAATGCTCTTTGCGTTTGTATGCTTACTTCTGGGACAGCCCGTCCATGATGGACACACGCCACCACACGCAACAACACTGCACATACCATCAGTTTCTTTTAGAAGTGTCGCGACAACACAACAATCCACTTCATCTGAAAGAATCAGTGCATCGCCATCAAACTTCATCCCGAAAAAAGGACATCGGGAATCTTTCAAATGATTGGGGAGAATGTCCCCAAGACCCGAAGAAGGCGCGACCGTGGTACCGCCACCTGCATCTTCTTCGATTCTTGTCCTTTCCTGTACTGTACCTATACGATGAAATGGATATGGCCACTCATTAGTTGTCATTACCATAAAACACCTCCTCTTACCATTACATAAAAAAATATTTTCCTTTGAACTTTCTTCCCCTACTATACACATATATACACATTTGGCAAGAGTTACGGTAAATACCTTCTTCCACGAAGCCGTTCTGGAAGGTATGTTTTTTTAGCATCGTCTGGATTGTCAAATTGTGGTGTATATTTATAGTCTTTGCCATAACCAAGATCTTTCATCAGTGCAGTTGGTGCATTACGCAAATGAAGTGGTACTGGATCATCAGGTAAGTTCTGGATATCCCGCTTTACTGCACTATATCCTTCATACAGTGCGACAGACTTTTTACATTTCGCGAGATACGCGACAACTTGAGCAAGTGCAAGCTCACACTCTGGCATACCAATATACATACACGCCTGATACGCCGCGACCGCTTGTGGAAGTGCAAGAGAATTGGCAAGCCCCACATCTTCGGATGCAAAACGTACGAGGCGTCGCGCGACATATAAAGGGTCCTCTCCCGCTTCAAGCATACGCCCAAGCCAATAGAGTGACGCATCGGCATCACTCCCTCGCATCGATTTATGAAGCGCGGATATGATATGGTAATGCTCTTCGCCTGTTTTGTCGTAACGAAGATTCGGGCGTTGCACAATCATTTTGATTGTCTCAACAGAAATCTGATCTGTCTCAGTCGCCGCAATTTCAAGCATACCAAGCGCGACACGTGCGTCTCCTCCTGAAAAACGCACAATAAGAGCACGTGCTTCGTCCGAAAGCACCACATCCATACCGAGTCCTCGTTGTGTATCCGCGAGAGCATGCGTGATGATATCACTCATTGCTTCATCAGAAAGCCGTTCAAGTACAAACACACGTGCGCGCGACAAGAGCGCAGCATTAACCTCAAAACTTGGATTCTCTGTCGTAGCACCAATGAGCGTGATTATCCCCTGTTCAACATGTGGTAATAGTGCGTCTTGTTGAGATTTATTCCAACGATGAATTTCATCAAGAAAAAGTATTGTACGTTTACCCTGAGTCCGTGTATGCTCTGCAGTCTCAATAACTTCACGAAGTTCGGCAATACCACTGTTAACCGCCGACATTGTCAGAAAAAGCGCATCAGTCTCACTAGCAATAATATGCGCGAGCGTTGTCTTGCCACTTCCTGGTGGTCCCCAAAAGATAAGTGACGGCACTGAGTCTGTATGCATTGCCTTACGAAGAAACGTGCCGTCACCGACAAGCGACGACTGCCCAACAAATTCATCAAGTGTACGTGGACGCATACGGTCTGCCAAAGGGGTTTCGCTTTTACCTCGTGTGTCAACTGGCGCGGCGGGCGAAAGCCCGCCGCGCCAGCTATCTCCCGCTGTTGTTTTTTTCATTGCCTTCTTCATACTTCCAATCTATCATGTTCACCAATCTAATGAAAGTACAAAAATCCTCCCCGAGAGAGGAGGAGGACACCATTTCAATGAAATTTTATTTTTTGGAAACAAATAGACCAAACAGTAGATATGACTTTTGCAAAAACGTCGTCATCATCTACCGTGAGTCTATTAAGAAATGAATTTGCTTCCAATTTCCACTGCTCGAGAATTTCAGGCCCAAAAAAAACACTTTCCATCTGCATTTGGGTGGTATTCTGAGTAGCATCAGGAAGTATCAGTCCATTTTTTCTTCCATTCAATTGAAGTGTCTGCATCACCCCATAACAGAGGGCAAAAGCAGCATTCATCTCATCACTGGGGAAACCTGCCACAGACCACACACGTCCATTGAGGACATCGTCTCCTCCCACAGCGCCATTACTTATTATTTTTTTGGGGAAACCCAAGTGAAATAATGCAATGTCAGTCTTTGCGGATTCAAGAAGACAAATAGTCTGATCCTCTGACGGATTTCCCATGGCAATCCACTGAATGCCAGTGAACCAATCGTCGCGAAATATAGAAGGTCCCACAGCAACAACTATATTTTCATTTTTTGATACATCTTCACATCCCGGAAATCTTCCAATTCCCTCCAGAAGCGCCTGCACGAACGGATGACTCGCACCCATAAACGGAAACTGAAAATTCATAGTTTTTCACAGTTTATTTTATTTGAAAAAGAAAGACATATCTATCAGTAAGTTTACACACAAAAGTATGTATGTCAAGACAAACAAAAATCCTCCCTGAGGGGGAGGAATCACGGTTACGAAGAAAAAGAAGACCATTGTTCCTTTTGTTCTTTGAGTTTCACAGAAGAAAAAGAGGAGAATCCTACATCAAAAAATCTCGGGAGAATCTTTTGAAACTCTTCATTTGGGTACGTACTTCCCGAAATGCAAGTATCATAAAAATCTTTAACATAAGGAAACAGTTCCTTAAGAAAAGAATCCACCGACAATAAAGAAGAGTTTGTGATGTCTCTCTGCACAGCGTGAATCCCAATCAAGAACACTCCCAAGACCTCATCCTGTTTCCACGGCCATCCTGAAGGAGCAATGGCAAAAGATGATGATTTTACACCACCTCCGAATTTCTTTTTCTCTTCCTTCGCACTAAAAATTGAGCGCTGCTCATCTTTTTCAATAATACGGAGAACTTTCTCTGGCGCATATCGCGCCGTCAGCAATCTCCTCTCAGGTGCATCGTTTCCGTATTGTTTTATTTCAGGAATGCCTGTCTCCAAATTGAGACAAAAAATTGTGCATCCCTTTCTTCCCTTTTCAACATTTTCAGGGAGAGAAGAAAGAAATTCAACAAATGGATCAATAATCCACTGATTTCTTGATAAAAATTTCATAACCACTATTTTTAGTTGATGAAAATACAACACCTGTGCTGACTATAGCATACTATAAAAAAACATCAACAGAGAAATGTAAAGGTACTTGACTTCTTTTTATTATGGGTATATACTCATAATAGTGATGGTCGATACCCTTTATTCTTTTTCATTATGACATACACTATGCCTCAATTTGACGGAACAGGACCCGAAGGAAAGGGTCCCCAAACAGGTCGTGGACGTGGCAACTGCGCTAATGAACAGCGAACAACCGTAGAGTCCCCTGCTCAAGGTGCAGGATGTGGACGTGGCGCTGTACGCGGACAAGGTCGTGGCACGGGCCGCGGACAAGGTCGTGGCCGACGCAGTAACGGCTGAATCAATACCCGAAATACGCGATACATGATATGATAGACAATGCGTACATGGTAACGATTCAAATCTCAATCACCAAATCCCAAACAATATCAATATTCAAACATATATAATAAGACATATTATATAATCTATTGATTACTCAATATTATTTGTGATTTGGAATTTGTGATTTGAGTTTTTTCATTCACTTATTTATGCCCCGTCCTCCTCGACAACGTATTCTTCGTCGCAACCCACGCGCAAACTATTTCAAACCACAAGGTGTCCCCTTGCGAAATCTTTCTGTGGTCACACTCTCCGCGGAAGAATTTGAGGCGCTCGCTCTCGCGGACGCTGAAGGGACGTCGCAGACAGATGCCGCCACGGAAATGCACACATCCCAAAGTACTTTCCAACGTATTCTCACTTCAGCACGTACAAAAGTCGCACAAGCAGTAGTACATGGTTTGGCAATCCGCATCGATCATCCAACTACAGAACACCGAGACTCTCAGACTCTTTAAAAAACTCCCCCTTGACGCATCGTGTATACTATACAGTAGGGAGAAGCACAACGTGAGGCGCAAGAATAAACCTAACATCTCAGCATGCTTCCCGTCTGTCCCTATAACCTATCACCTCTAACCTATTTCCTACGTTCATATTTCTTCATTCGCCTCTCGTATTCTTGATTCCCGTCTCGTTTCGTATGTTCGTACAAGTTCGTACTTCGTAACCCTTAATTCTTGATTCGTGCTTCGTGATTCCCTGCACCACGTAGGATGCAGGGCACGCTTGATTCGAATGTCCGTTCCTCTAACCTCTTTCCTATATTTATAACCTATTTCCCCATATACTATGTCTACCTCTCGTCTCATACTTATTATCGTCACGCTTGTTATTATATTTGGTGCTCTTACCTTCATCATCCAAAATACGTCCTCCACAAAACCTTCGGAAAAACTTTTCGTAGTAACGACACTATTTCCACTTTATGATATGGCACGTGAAATCGGTGGTACATATACTGAGACAACGCTCCTTCTTCCTCCCGGCATGAGTCCACACAACTACGAACCAACACCCTCTGACATTATGGCAATTACCCATGCAGATGTGTTTATCTATACAGGTCCTTTTATGGAACCATGGGTTGCTGATTTACTTGCAGGTATTGATACATCACATATGACTATTGTCAATGCGAGTACCCATGCTGACATTCATCACGAAGACGGAGAAGATGAACAGGCACATGAGAGTGAAGAAGCACACGAAGCGGAAGAACATGACCACGATCACGAAGCGGGCGACCCACATATTTGGCTCTCACCTCACAATGCTCATGTAATCGCGAACGATATCGGCACTGCGCTCGTAGAAGCGCTTCCCTCTCATTCCGTAGACATCGCCAATGCTCGTGACACATATCTTGCAAAACTCGATGCCGTGTTCGCCGCGTACGAAACAGGGCTTTCTTCGTGTGATACGCGTACAATCATCTACGGTGGTCATTACGCATTCGGATACATTGCCGAAGCATTCGACCTTCACTATGTCGCGGCCCAAGGATATTCCCCTGACGCTGAACCTTCCGCATCAGCGCTTGCTACTCTTTCTGATATTGTAAAAAAAGAAAACGCAACAGCAATATTTACCGATGCACTTGAAAGTCCGGCTATCGCTGACACGCTTGCACGTGAGA
Source organism: Candidatus Yonathbacteria bacterium (assembly GCA_013334825.1). GTDB lineage: Bacteria > Patescibacteriota > Minisyncoccia > Phycocordibacterales > JACNGX01 > JACNGX01. The sequence goes on along the minus strand of JAAXWR010000002.1, from coordinate 125,598 downwards.
CTGGAGCTACAGTACATATGTTAAACCCGGCGGGAAATATTGGTAAAGATGCACGCGACAATGGTGTCTCATTCATCACCATACTTGAAACGAATCTTGCGACACTCCGTGCTGGACTTCGTTGCAAGTAACATATATGCAACCAATCATCTCTGTTAACAATCTCTCGTTTGGATACACCAAAACTGACACCGCTCTGCGCAATGTCTCTTTTTCTGTTCTCAAAGGGTCATACGTCGCAATTGCTGGTCCCAATGGTGCAGGCAAAACGACCCTCATTCGTGTCCTTCTTGGACTTGCGACACCTTATACAGGAGACATCACACTTTTTGAAACTCCACAAACATCGTTTTCCTCATGGGAACGTATCGGCTATCTTCCTCAACACACGGGTCATTTCAACCCTCTCTTCCCCGCCACTGTCGCCGAAATTGTGCGTTCTGGACTTTTGGCTGAGAAACGATTCCCAAAACGATATAACACCCAAGACAAAACGCGTGTACAAGACGCACTTGCACGTGTCGGCATGACAGACAAAAGCGACACATCTGTTCATGCGCTTTCCGGAGGACAAAAACAACGTATGCTTCTGGCACGCGCTATTGTCGCGCGTCCTGACTTGCTCATTCTTGACGAACCTTCAACAGCACTCGATCAAGAAACACGTTCGCACATCTTTTCGTTTCTCAAAGACGAACATGCACGTGGTGTTACCATTCTCATGATAACGCACGATACCGCGCATATCGGACAATACGCGGACACACTTCTTTTCCTCGACAAAAAAGTTATTTTCTCCGGACCTTTTGACGGCTCTTGTAAGGATGACGTCTTGCGCAATTATTTTGGTGGAGATATCGCGGGAGAGCACCTCTTCAATCATCCCCACACAGAACACTAATATGGATATATTCTCACTTTTTTCTTATGGATTTATCATGCATGCCTATATCGTAGGTGTGTGTATCGGCGCACTCGCGGGCATGCTCGGACTTCTTCTTGTTCTCCGCAATCGTGCGCTCATCGGTGATGGTCTCGCACACGTATCATTCGGCGCAATTGCTCTCGGCATGGTCATGGGCATGTATCCTTTTGTGGTCGCTGTTCCTATTGTCGTCCTTGCCTCACTTGGTATAGGGAAACTCACCGAACGCGCGACACTTTTTGGTGATGCGGCAATTGGTATCATATCAGCAACAGGCGTGGCAGGAGGAGTACTTCTTGCCAGTATGGCACAAGGCTTTAACGTGGACCTTTTTTCCTATCTTTTTGGTAATATCCTCGCTGTCGCGACATGGGAAATTGTTTTTGCCGCAGCACTTTCTGTCATAGTAGCAGTTCTTGTCCTCGTCAATTATCACACATTTTTCCTCACAACATTCGATGAATCACTTGCGCGTGCAAGTGGTATTCACACGAAACTTATCGAAGCGCTTCTCATGGCACTCACCGGCATTGCTGTTGTTCTCTCCATCAAAGCAGTTGGCGTTCTTCTTGTTTCAGCGCTTCTTGTCATTCCTGCTGTTACCGCACTTCAGCTGGCCAAGAGCTTTGGTGGTGCAATGACTCTTTCTGTGTTCCTTGCTATAAGCGTTATTCTTATCGGTATCACACTCTCATTTTTTGCCGACATCCCCACTGGCGCCACTATTGTTCTCTTATCAGTACTCATCTTCCTCTTTGCACTTGTGTGGAGGAGGACGAAATAGCTATCATATAAAAATTGACAAAAAATATTAACCATGCTATAAAAAAATATCGTCCTTTTTCATAAAAATAAAATATTATCCCATGATACTCAGTGTTATTAGTCTTGGTGATCAATCGCCCGTTTATTACTGCTATGCTTTAGCAGTACAGCTTTCAACATCAGGAAAACGACTTGCAATTATCGATATGTCGAGAATCTATCGACATAGTATGATTGCAAATAAATTTTTAATACCAAATTCAAATTCAAAGAAACTGCCTTGGATTGAACGCGCCCTGACGGAAGATGATTTTTCATCTCCATTTGGGTATCTTACTGAAACTGAGATACCTATCTTTGTTGGTTTAGAAAAACCAGAAAAAGCAAATGACAGATGCTCGAACACTGAAAGAGCAGATATATTTTTTAACAAAAATATAATGCAAATCGAAAAAAAGTTTGACATCGTTATCATGATGTCTGATTTTGTCTTTTCTGACACTTTCGGTTATCTTATGTTAAAGAGTGATAAAATCCTTTGCTGGGGAGAAACGGCGGAGGAAGTAACAATCTCACTTCATACATTAGATTGTTTTCTCCCAAAATTGATTCTCTGTCTCGGAACATCTTTTATAGAACCCGATAATTTTTCCATATTGAAAGAAAAAATGGAGAAAGTTGTTCCTAATGTGACAATTGAATCTGTTACAACACATCTTCTCAAAACAAATGCTCAACTGCTTTCAGGCTATATGGAACGACAAAGAAAACAGTTTGAAGCTTTGAAAAAAAGAGGTGCTGATGGGAAATAAAAACTTAGCTATATGACATCACCGAGGAATGATTCCTCGGTTTTTTGTAGACAACACTCTATCTGTACAACCCCATCATTCTGCCAGTACTCATCTTCCTCTTTGCACTTGTGTGGAGGAGGACGAAATAACATATTGATAAAATATCATTGCAATTGAGAAAGAATGTGCTATTGTTGCTTTCAGTCAAACGTAAACAAAAAAATAACCACGATGGAACATATCGAAATAACCATACACCTTGATCGAAAAGATAAAAAACGTTCAGAATTTATAAATATAAAAGCGTACAAAACTCTATTCAATGCATTAGGTGTCGAGCTGTCCTTTTCAAATGTCTTTTTAACCATAAAAGAAATATTAAAAAATATCTATGATCACACAGAGACTGGTAGAGGAATATGTTTCATAAAAAAATATGAAAGTATCCTCACATTTGATATCTTTGATTATGATAATGAGCCATATGATTGGGATATTGTCAGTAAATCAGGATATTCTTCAAAACATCATATTTCCCCCAATTGTGGTATCGGAACTGGTCTAATATTTGATTCTCTTGCAAATGATACAGACGTCTTTGAATTCCACATCGATACCACTTGTGGATTCAGATACTACTGGAAGATGTGTATACCCACAGAGACATAGCTAAGCAGGCGTATGCCTGCTTTTTTGTATATACAAGATATTGATTCCGTGTGTTTCCGCGCATAATCTGCACCTTTCTGTGTCTCTCTTGCACTCTCCCTCAAATACGCTACACTATACAGCATACACATTTATTCATATCTCTTTTTATTATGAACATCTTTTCTCCTGAACGTAATCTCGGACTCCCCATACTAGGAGCACTCCTTGGTCTTTCTCTTATTATCGGGACAATCATCGTCGCGCGCACGTTCGTTGTTGTAAAATCAATGGACAATGTTATCACCGTCTCTGGTTCCGCCAAGCAAGAAGTTCGTGCTGACTCTGCCCGTTGGACTGGATCCTTTTCACGTACCGTTACGGTGTCTGGCATGTCCACAGGGTACGCGCAAATGAAAGCAGATGAACAAGCAGTAGTTGCATTCCTCACAGGACAAGGAGTTCCCTCAGAAAATATTACCATCTCTCCTGTCTTTTCCAATGAAATTTGGAAAAACGACACCAATGCGCCAAAAGAATATAATCTCGTTCAGAGTGTTGAAGTAAAGCTCGATGATGTTGACAAGATGACTGCCCTCGCCAAAGAAAGCTCAACGCTTGCCACTCATGGTGTTATATTCTCAGCGGGTATGGTGGAATATTACTATCAAGCACTTCCTGAGCTTCGCGTCACACTGCTCCCCGATGCTATTGCTGATGCAAAAAAACGAGCCGAAGCCATCGCGACAAGTAGTGGTAAGACAGTAGACTCTATCAAATCTGTCTCCATGGGTGTTGTTCAAGTTATGCCCGCAGGAACTGTCGATGTCTCTGACTACGGCATGTATGACACAGGGAGTATTGATAAAGAAGTCATGGTAACAGTTAAAACAACGTTCAGTTTGAAGTAATACTAAACATCAAAAAACAGCAGGGCATATAATGCTCTGCTGTTTTTCTTATTCACATACGGCTTATTTTTTGCTATAAACAGAGAAAATTTTAGTAACTTTCCACCCACATATCTTACTATATGAGACATTGACACATTAAAATATATCATGTATCATCCATTTAGATGAGTAGCTTTTCCCACAAAAAAATGTGAATATGACCATACATCCTGTTGCGACTAACGAACAACTGATACGTCCATCAGACGTATCCCAATTCCCCCAAGATATAGACATAAATATAGTCTATATCCCTGTATTACAGGGAATTGTTGATTTGCTTTCCCGCCAATACCTCAATAGGTGGGTAGCGTTTCCCTTCGGGAAATATATCCGCCACACACGAAGATGGAAATATAGGGAGACCGACAAACAAATCCTTGAAGCCATGACGCGTCAAGGGTACTTTAAAAAAAATCCGGGAAACCCCTTCTTCCCGAATACGGACGAATATAGGCCTACGGAGAAACTCATTTCTCTCTGTACTCCTCGCATGTCCGCACCGTAACACGACCGCCTCGCGCGGTTTTTTGTTTGATATACAAACCATTTAACATACACGGAATGCAAAAACTCATCGTCTATCTCACTCCTTCCTCCACAAAAATTTCTTCGGAAACAGTTTCTTCAATTTTTTCTTCCTTCGTCAATTTTTTGTTCTTCCAATCTCCCTTCATATACCAAAGAATAGTAATTGCCGTTGTAAGAATATTTGTAAGTGGAAATGCCCACCAAATACCGTTCACACCGAGCGAAGTATGTTTGGAAAGAATATATGCAAGAGGAAATTGAAGTACCCATTGCGATACAAGCGTCAGAATCATGGTTGTCATCATATTACCAGACGCACGAAACACGCCAAGAAGCGCCATTTGAATACCTATGAAGCCAAATGTAAGCGCAACTGCATGGACAAATGACACACCAACTGCGATGGTAGCCACATCTCCAGGTACGAAAAATCCCATGATATGAGGTGCAAAAATATATGAGATGACACCAATAACAGAAAGTGCCACAAATGAAATCATCGCTCCAAGACGCGCAATATCCTCCGCACGCTTCATGTTCCCTGCACCAATATTCTGGCCAACAAGCGCCGAGACAGCCATCGATAAACCAAGTGACGGAATAATGACAAGCTGAATAACATTCGAACCGACACCATACCCAGCAATAGCGAGTGTACCAAAACTCGTAATAAGAAATGTCATGACAGTCATTGAAAGCGCGCGTGTTGATTGTTCAATAGATGCAGGCAGTCCAAGAAAAAATGCTTTGCGCATAAATGGCACATCAGGAGTAAAATCCTTTACCTTCAAATGGATACCATGTCTACCACCAAAAAGAACGACCAATCCGGCAACAGCAGCAAGCGCTTGTGTCACAAATGTCGCGAGAGCGGCACCCGCTACGCCATAGGCGGGAAATCCTCCCCATCCAAAGATAAAGAATGGATCAAGCGCGAAGTTGAGCACGACTGTTACCAACACGATATACATGGGCAATGTCGCCTTGCCGATACCGCGCATAATCGACTGGAACATAATAGTGATAAAGGTGAACAAGATTCCCACGAACGATACACGCATGAAACCAAGCGCATCAGTATACACATCAGATGTCACGCCCATAAGACGCAAGATACTCGGAGCAAGTGTATACCCGATAATACCGAGAACGACAGACACAACAGACACCATGAGAAGCGTTTGTGCCGCGACATGACTGACCATTTCTTTATTCTTTGCTCCCGTGTACTGCGCAATCAACGTAGAGCCAGCAATCGCAAGTCCGCCACCAAGAGCAATAAGAAGAAAGGTGATAGGAAATGACACCGACACGGCGGCAACTGCCGCTCCCCCGAGACGTCCGACCCAAAAAGCGTCCGTGAGCTGATATGCGGTTTGCAAGATGTTGGCAAGTACGATAGGCACCGCGAGCGCAAGCAGTGATGTGATGATGGGACCTTCGAGGAGTTTGGACATAAAATGAGGAAATAGGTTAGAGGTGATAGGGGCGGACACTCGAATTAAGCGTGCCCTGCATCCTACGTGGTGCAGGGAATCAAGAAGCACGAATCAAGAATACGAAAGGCAAATTATGAAGAAGAAAACGGTAAACGATAAACTATAAACGAGACCATAAAAAGAAAAAGAGACGAGAGATTCGTTCGTAAGAGGCTAGTATAACACAAAAACTTTCACTTTCTCAGTCGTATTGTATGCCCATTTCTTTCTGTAAAACGAATAAGCGCTTTTCCTTCCTCGCTCCACGCCCAGGCAAATAGATATGTGTTTGCTTCGGGGAAACGCGCAATCCCTTCACGAAGAAGTGTGCTTGCATATCCCTTACGTTGAAACTCAGGCAAGGTGATAATAGAACACAAATAAAGTGCATCATACGTTGCGCCAACAGGTGTTCGCTCAAATAATTCTTTCTCGGTAATCGTTCCCTCACAAAAGAGATCAGCGAGTTCTCGCGTCGTCGGCAAACATACCGACCAAGAAAGCAAGTTTCCCTGTGCATCTTCAAGACCCAAGACACTATCGGGGTGAATACGCACAATACGCTCATGAGTCTCATCAGTGATAGGAATTTGATCTGGATCCGTTACCGTGCCATACAGGCGCCTTGCATATTCCATTGTAAACACACGGTGTGCAGGAGTTATACGAACAACATGCACCTCTTCACATTTTTCTTCTATATTTTTTGATTTTTTAAAAAAATTGAACATACCAGTATTGTACTAAAAAAACATCCTATGAGCGATATATCCTTACCTCTCAATCTTACCCAAATCTTTGAGAGCGTTCTTTTTAAACTTGCCAAAACGACGGTCTTTCTCTCTCTTTTCGTTTTCTTCCATCTCCAGATATGCATCTTCTTTTTTGAGCGCGACATAATTGAGTCGTTGCTCATCGTCCAGCGTGCCCACTGCGACCGCTGCCAAGACCGCACATCCAGGCTCATGCGTATGCGTACAGTCCGCGTATTTGCACCCCTCGGACAAACGTACAATCTCCTCAAACGAAGACGCGACGTCACCACTCTCAGCCATACCGACTTCACGCATGCCCGGATTATCGATGACGATGGCGCCACCTACCAAGACATAGAGATGCCGTGCTGTCGTTACGTGTCTTCCTCTATTTGCATAGGTACCAATATCTCCAGTTCGTATTGTGTCTGTTCCAAGAAGTGCATTCACGAGCGATGACTTGCCCACGCCGGACGAACCAAGAAAACAATACGTCATGTCCTTTTGCATGTACGTCCGCAGCACTTCCACACCGTCGCCGTTCACCGTGCTCGTCATGATGATATCAATGTCGGGAAATCTCTTGCCGAGATCCGCCGATAGCGTATCACGCTCTTTGGGTGCACAGAGGTCAATCTTGTTGATGACAATCGCGGGCGTAACACCACCACGTTCGGCAATGGCAACATAGCGTTCAATACGATTGAGATTAAAGTCGCGGTCCACCGACATGATAATAAAAGCAACATCGATATTGACCGCAATGAGTTGCGAGGCGTCTTTTTTACCAGACTTGTTCTCGTCTCCATACACACGCTTGAGCACTGTGCGTCGAGGCAGTATCCCGCGTATCACGGCGCGGTCGGCACCCGCCATCTCTATCGCCACCCAATCCCCGACAGCGGGATAATCCTCGCGCGATGACGCATCAAACATTCGCTTGCCTGTTATCGTCGCGGTGTATTCTCCTTCGGCATTTTTCACGCGATACATACCGCGCGATTCGGAAATAACGCGTGCAACAGAAACATCGCCCCAGCCGAGCGCGCGCCTTCCCTCTTCAAAAAAAGAGGAATATCCAAGTTGGTCAAGGTGGTTAATGGTGGACATGAAGTAACTGATTATTCGTGTGTGGAATTATTATCGTCTCCGATTCTTTGTGTGACTATTTCTACATCTGGCCAAAGAGTGGTAAACGCCTCATCTACATCGGACACGTCCGCTTTGAGTGGTTGTGGAGCAATACCGAAATATTTCTCGTAATAATTTTTTATATTCTTTTAGGAAGAATCGCTTTAATATTTCCTTCTTGTTGTTTAAGCGTGCGTATATCACTTACTATTGAATAAATAATATCTCTCACCGTGACTGAATTATCTAATGATACCGATCGATAAAAATCTGTTGTGCCGTATTTATTAAAGGAGTTTATATCTTTGGGATATTCTTTTTTATGTTGTATCTGGACAAAGTTAAACCACCATTCATGTTCTTTAAGGATCTTAGCAACACGCTTTGCATCAGTGCCATAACCGGCATATCCTTGTACCATTTGTTTGTAATGATTATCTTGAATCTGTATCGTAATAAATAAACCTGGAATAATCATATATGCAACCTCCACCAATCCTTGCCCGCGCGTCATCCCAATATTTATATAAAACTGTCCTGCTACTTTCTCTCCCTCGCGATCACCAATAGAAAATATACTCTCAGGAAAGGACTCTTTCAACATTGTTTCTATACGTAACGCAAATAACTGAAACCGTAGCTTGTGATATAAATCACCTATACGTATTTCTCTAAAAATTATGTGTATTCCATCTTCACAAAAATTATACAAATCCTCATCCGCAACATGAATCTCTTGCACAAGAGTGTGAAGTGCCTTAACCATTCTCACATAATCATATACGATTTCTTTATGATATGAATTTTCAATATACACTATCTCTTTTTCTATTAGATTACTGAGATCACCGTAATTCATGTATTGCCATGGTTTTGGCAATACAAAGAGAGGGCGCATGAGAGACAAAAGAAGGAATGATGTTTTTCCTGGCATACCTTTACAATCCTTGGAGTACCTACTTAGTTGTTCAAGTGACGGTATACTTTTTACTTTATTCTCAACTATAAGACTTGAATTGTCTGAAAAATAAATAGTGAGGTCTTTATTTTTTCTTTCACGAGCAACATTGATTATATCTCGCGGAATATCATCTTCTATACAAAAAGTGTTGAGTACATGTGACGCACTCACAGGATACTCTTCAACAAACCATGCTAAGAAATTACTGTGAAAAAGCTCTTTCGAACCAAGTGAAAAATTAAACATCGGAGATGTTTTTAAAAAATCAACGTTTTGAGTAATGTCCAGAGTCTTCATAATTATTCAAAAGTTGTCTCTTTGTTTTATATATCAATGTCCATAAAAAATTATACCTTCCCCGTCTGCACAATCTGCACCAATTCATCATGGAGGATGCCGTTTGAAATGATACAGCCAAGACCGTCTTCATCATATCGCCTTTCTTCTCCATTTAAATCGGTTACTTTGCCACCCGCTTCCTCGGTAATAATCTTGAGCGCGGCGACATCGTGAGCATATTTATGATAATACACTGCGCCGATATATTTTCCATTTGCAACTTGTATCGCACCATAGATAAACCCCGGGAATTTCATCGTCGCGCATTTCTTTTCACTCAATGTTTTTAAAAGAGGGAGATTTGAAAAACCAAGTGCACGTCCTGAAGCCCCAGTACTTAAATATGTATTTGCAAAATCTTCTTTTTTTAATACTATAATCTTTTTTCCATCCCTATATGCTCCGCCATCTTTATGCGCCCAATATGTATTTTTCATTATCGGATTATGTATCAATCCAAACACAGGTAAGCCGTTTGATACATTTACCAACGCAATAGAAAATACAAACTCTGACATTCCGCACGAAAAAGCCATCGTGCCATCAATAGGATCACACACCCAGATATATTCGGCACCTTCTTTTCTATCACTTTTCTCTTCTCCATATATACTGTGTTCGGGATATCGCTCATTAACCCTTTGGATAACCAAATCATTAATTTCCGTATCCGCCTGCGTCAGCGGTGTATTATCCCCTTTCCACGTCGTCTCGGTATCAAAACCGAAATATTTCAACGCAATTTCCTCGGCCTCTTTGGCGAGTTCTTTTGCAAATGTAAGATATTCTTCCATCCCCCGATTATAGCAGAAAACATCAAACATGCGAGAGATTTTTGCCCTTTTTCACGTAGGCGAAATGTCTCTTTTACGCAACATATACATGAGTATATACGATGTTATTCCACATAATTCTCTGCACTTCCTTCACCGAGTTTTCTAAATGCCCCCTTTCCAAATGTTTTTTCAATCAATCTTGCAACAGGGAGAACCCTACCCGTCAAAGTTGCTTGTGCGAAGAGGTTAAACACATCTTCTCTCGATTCAAAATCTGACATGTTCTTTTTATACAATTCATCAATAAGTTCAGCAAACTTCTTGCGCTCTTCATGATATGCATAACTTCTCCACTTTCGTTCCCCATCCTCATTTATAATGACTTTTCCAACCACTTCTCTTACTTTTTCTATAGGAGCATCATCTCTCCTTGCCACTTCTTGTATATAATCATCACGTGCTTCTAACTCTGATTCTAACTCGGGATATTTTTCTAAAAACATACGTTCAAAACGAATTTGCAGTTCAGTAATGATAGCTTCGTTAACATCACGAAAAAACAGAGTCTTTCCATCAGTGGTGCCCATAGAAAACCCTGATCTTCGGGTGTTCATATCTACCAAATCATCTTCTTTTTTTAAAGTAATTTCTGCACCTTCATGAAGACTTTTTTGATACGAATAGAACCCTTGAAGATGAAGTTCTTCATGCACTACAGTTTGAAGAAAAGAAAGTTTATTTTCTTCATAATCTTTCATGATCCCGACTCCTTGTTTGTTTGAAGAATAGAAACCACTCTCTGTCCCAAATCTTTCTTGAATTTTTTTTAATTCTTCTGAAGTAAATCTTGATTTATCAAGTATATGAATATTATTGGGAGATATCTCAATTGCCTCAACTCCGTAATGCCGTAAAAACTCTACCATATCCTTATTAACACGATTAAGAATGGCAATTTCTTCGAGGGTCTTTTCTCTCTCTCCATATTCTAAAAAATTTCTTTCAAATTTTTCTTTGAAATAATCCAAAAAATCAGTTTCCTTTTCATGGTCAAAGCCAACAACTCTGTTGATTCCCGATTCTTTTTTGTTGAGAGGAAATTCTTCCATTCCCCGATTATAGCAGAAAACATCAAACATGCGAGAGATTTTTGCCTTTTTCCAAACATAAAAACTTATCTTTTTACACTGAAAAGATAAGCAAATATCACTTCTTTTCTGGCAACAGCGCTTTGAGTGCCTCCGCATTCAGTGTATATGCACGCACAAATGAATCATCAACATGGGCATATAGTGTTCCCTCTCCTTTCGCACCTTCCACAAATTGACTGGCAAATGTAATAGGTCTCTTTGCACTCGCTTCCGTATCCCAGATAAGAGGTTCGGGTGAAACCCAATCAATCATTCCCTTTTCATAATCATATATATACAATCCCGCAGTGAATGCGCCGTAGATGATTTTGTCTCCTTCATGCTTATTCGCTTCGCATCCATTCATGATTCCAAGCAATTTATTCTCTCCTACATCAATAAAATTCTTCGACAAAAGAGGGCCAGGTGAAGCATGTCCTGCAATCCACGGGATATTGTGCTCGGCCGGATGAAAGGCAATTTCTCCGAGTTCCCACGGCTTCCCCATATCACGAGCAATCGCAACACGCACGACAGAATAGGTTTCTCCATCTCTTTCATCACTTGATTCAAAGAGATTGTATCGAAATCCCTCAGAGTTTTTTGGAGCAATAGACACTTCTTTCGCATTCATCTCCGCAGTTCCCAAGAGTGTCGGTTCCGTCATCTCCAAAGAATCCAAATCTTTTCCAACAGCATGACCCAAATGCACATTCCATATGTCATCACCTTGTGCATCTTTCTCTTCCAATTTCACTGGCATAGTAAAATATATATGCATCAATCCAGTTTCCTCATCTCTCCATATATCTGGATCTTCAAGACCGATAAAATCTCCGCCTTCACCTTTAAGCTTGGTGATGACATTCCCGGCATTCTTTATATTGAGTTCTTCTGTAATTTCAAACTTGTCGAGAGAATCCGCTTTTATCTTGAATAATGCACTTCTATCAAGTTGTCCAGCAACACCATACTCTCCCTCCCTGCTCGTAATACAACGGATAATACCATCTTTGTAACCCGTCTGTGGATCAAGTGTGACTGCCATGACGTGCACAAACCTATCACCCGCTTCGGCAACTCTTCCTTTGTGTTGGACATACACATCATGTTGTCCTTCTTGTTTTGCTGTCTGACGTTCAAATAGTGATGAGAACATAAACATAAAAATATTATGAAAAATAATTTTAGAAAATCATACGTATATACTATATTTATCCTATCACCCGTGTCTAAGAAGTCAAACGCAATTAAATCTTTCCACACGGATGGGTGTCTCTTTTACACAACATATACTCTATACGCTGGGGAATACAGAAGTATAGATACATAAGGGTTCCTCATGTCATACAAACATTTTATAACAGCATAAACAAAAAAGAGAGCCTTGTGTCCCTCTTCGTCTTTCATAATTCTACTCCTTGCTGTAGACCTCCCAAAAAGAATTCGATCCCAAAGAAGTTCGTGGAGAATAGAGCGGGTGTCGAAATACCGCCATGAAAAAAGATGCGGTACAAGAAAAATTCATATTACCAACTATACCGATATACGGCTTCTATCTTTCGTGATAGTGTCTCAGACACAATAGGATGCCGTGCGACCATCTTTTGTTTGTAATCCGTTGAGACAGCTTCGGTACCAGTCACTCCAAAGCCAGTATGCGCATTTTCGGAACCGTCATCAAATCTGATTTTTTCCCAAACAATAACATCACCCGCTTTGATATCCCCGATATCAACCTGTCGCCATCGTGTATCTTTCTCAAGCGATCCGAGAAGACTCGCAACAGTCGCATACGGCTTATCAAGCATATCGGACAAATAAAGCACCGCGCTCACAAAGAACGCACACGAATACATGCCATCATTCAAAATATCCTTCGCTTCCCTATCATCACTGAACCGAACGAACAAAGAATTGAACATTCGCGTGCCGACGGCGTTCTCAACGGCCTTCAGATATGTTTCCTTTTTCAGAATTTCCATTGTTGCACCTGACATAGACATTTATTATTTAAAAGATTAAAGCAGCTAAACCTGCACAATTTCAAATTTCTCCTCCGCATACCACACCGCCTGATGGTCAAAGAGGACAATGACTGCTTGTGGGTGTTTGGGGACATGTCCGACAATTTCTTTATTCGTCTCTGAAAAATCAGGCGATCCTGCATGAGGAAGTATGTACACATGAACAAAAGCAAATCCTGACCAATCCTTCATATTGCTCACAAATGGCTCTTCTTCTGTATCGTACTTACACAACTCAAGATTTTTTGATGCAATCATAGAACCAGCACTCGTACCAGAATACATAATCTTATCACTCAACACGTATTCTTTGATGATTTCTTCCACGCCCCTTTCTCTAATAAGAGACATGAGATATACCACACTTCCACCACAAAAGTGAATAATATCGGATGAGTCGAGAAGTTTGCGCAGTGCATCGCTATCAAGAGTTCTCAAATCGGCTTCATGTACAATACATCCAAATTTCTCAAAAGCGATACGGTCATTCGTAATCCACCATTTTTCGCCGTCATATGGATCCGACGCGTTTGCAAAAAACAAAACGGTTTTACCACGCAAACCACCTTCGATCTTTTCATCGAATTTCTGTATTGTCTGATTGAGTGATGATGCGAGAAAGAGTTTCATATTGTAGGGTAAGAGTAACACAAGAAATATTATCTCTCAACCATCTTTTTGAGTTCATTGATAAACGCTTTTTCCCATGCTTTCATCGCATACCATTTGATAAGCGGTGTCGCGACGATACGAAGCCATACTTTGTGGATGGAAATCTGATACGTATAGTCAATCAATGTTCCGTCTACATGTTGAGAAAGAAGAAGTTCCTCATGTCCCGACGTCCCAAATTGGTAGCTATCGTTATCTGAAACAAATCCTTTGCCGGGAAGAATCTCCGTATGCATATTCACCTTGAACGTCCTACCAAATGACTTGGCAGTCGCCTCCATCTCCAGATTATTTCCTTCCCTCTTTTTGATATGTATAGATTCGGCAACCTTGGGAAAGTGCTTCGGCATGTGTTCAAAGTCCGTCACGATACGACACACATCATCAACAGAAGCATTGATAACCCATTGTTTACGCAGTGTGATATGGTGCATAAATCTTATTCTATCATCACTAACCATCGATTGCCATAACCAAAAACATTTCGTCTGTTACCCTAAACAGTATGTCTTGCATTTACGGATTATTTATCGTATGCTCGTAACGGCAGTGCGATTCACGTAACGCCCTTGTTTTTTCAACAACCTTGGTAATCCGCAGGAGGAACACCACATGACACACTATTATGACAATCACGCCTACACCCCCGAGCAGGCAGAGCACGCCAATCGTGTCGTGCTTGATTTGATTAAAACTCGTCGTTTTTTTCTCCACAATCCGAATGCAAAAAGTTTCTACAATCTGGACTACGGTTTGCACCCTGATGTGTTTCGTGAAGCGATAGACCTTGATGGTCACCTTCGCGAGCTTTACACCAATGCCCGAAATGAGGCGATTGCAAACATTGTGTCCGGTGAAAAAAATCTTGGCATCACACCGCCCAACCTCGAAAACAATCGGCAGATGGTGGTCTGCAACCGCTATGGTGGAGGATTCGAAATCTGTCGGGTCTATCCCCTTACGGTCTTTGCAACGGTAGCACCGAAAAACATCGATGACCTGAGAGCGGAACATCTTAACCTGTTTATTGCTGGCCAATCGCTCGATGAAATCGCTCCCAAAACAATGCGAGAGTATGAAGATTGCGCGGAATCTCTGGCAATGTGTATCTGGCAGGAGTTTGGAGGACTTGAAGTGTTCAACTCTCTCAATCATCGCTGTGTAGTACTCCTGGAGTCAAAGTTTGATTGCTCAGGAAGAGGCGCCAACAATGACTTTGCCAACAGTCGTGTCGCGGATATGCAACAAACGCCATTTGCTCTCGGATATCTGTTCTGGAAGTTCTCACAGGAGACCCGCATCATACAACACCATCATGTCGTCTTCAACACGTCTCGTATCTCTCACGTGAACATGCAACATTGGAGTGGTGAAAACATTCCGAAAATCCGCTACGATGCAAAACATGGCTATGATTGTCCTGTCATGTTTGCAACGGCACTGTAATATAATCACTTCACATCATGTGAAACAACCCACTACCATACCATGAAGTGGGTTTTTTGTTTTTAGTATTTTGTTTCTGTCGCGTTCGAGTCCCGCACCATTTCGTTGCGCTTCATTGCTGACAGGTCTGGTTGGGTGTGTTTGATGCCCCACTGTTGAGCCTTATTATACTCGGTTCGAGTCTCAGACAGTGACCCGTCTTGGTCGCTATTCGCCAGAACCAGGATCCTGTAAAAGTCCGAGTTAGACCATCCAGAATACAGCCTTAAATAAGGATAAAACAAAATAGCCCAAAGACTTTTACAGCATTAAGACGGGTTATTAGTCCTATTAATCAAATTGGATGTGTACACCATAAGATGGGCTTTTTTGACCCCCCTATTTTTAAGATTAAAGGCTTTAAAATAAAGACAAAATAGGAAAACATCAAAAATACTTATGGTGTACACATCCAGAATTCGATAAAATCTTATCCGCCAGATCTTCCACAAAAACTGGGGAATTTTATGACCAATACATACCGACTTTTACACCATAAAAACAGGTATTTTGGGGTAAGAGATTACACAACTTTGGCTAAAAACAAAGCTATTTTATAGATACTTAAAAAATGAAAAAGGGTAAAACTCCCACGGAAGTCTAAGGCGAGATATCCACCCCTTTCTCCACATATTCATTCACACTTTAAATCTTTTGCTGAGGAGTTTGCTGAACTACTGACTTTGGCGTATCTGTGGCAACTGCCCAAATTAAGGCGACCACCCAACCAATTCCTGTCCAACCCAGGAATAGATCAAGTACAAGGATTGCTACTGTATTCGATCGGCTTCTAATAATTGCAATTCCTGTGGGAAGAAAATAAATAGTAAGACAGAAAAGCAAACCAAGAACGATTCGTATTGTTTTCATAATTTTCTAGCGGGTTTTTAATCGACGGAGTGAACCAGATAATCAAAAGGCTCCTGACCATCGCGATCCAACCTTTCGGCCGAACCCATACCTGTTTCCAGATATGACCCGCTAGAGTGACTCTGACCAGGAGTCCTTTGATCTCTAGCGGGTATTTATTGCCATGCTTGCCGGAGTTAACCGACAAGTTTAGGCCGAACTGTTAAATAATTGTAGCAAAATTTGCTACCTATTTCTAGCTTAGCTTAGGTTAATTTATATACAACAAGGCTCAAGACTATCCCTTTGATTCTCTAGGGTCTGCGCTCTTTGGATACGTACGCTCCTCCTGAATGCGACCATTCTCTTTTTGGATTTTGACCGATCCGCCACTATCACCAACCGCTTCCCGTAGAACACCTCCGGCCGTGGCCTCTGTCTTAGTGTCGAACGATTCAATTAGTTTATCCGTCTTGTCATTTCGTAGATCCCAACGATCCTTCTTCTCGTTATACTCCAGTGTGAACTTATTCAGTTTTGCCATAATGTTTAATATTAACTCGTAATTTCTTTTGACTTTTCCCAATACTCTTCAAACACCGGAAGCATTTGATCATAATTCTCAGATACAGACATCTCGGATCGCTGTCCTGAGGATATGGCATTTACATTGGGAACATTTCTCATGTAACCACTCCCATCGAGTATCCACCTATCGTGGCTATCTCTTACTAGCTTACTATCAATAACTGACCAAGTGGCATTGATTCCTTTAGCAAGCATCTCTTGCTTAAATCGTTTATAAGATTTCCTTGCTTCTGAGCTAAGATTTGCTTCCCCCAAATCAAGCGAGAGTAATTTGATCTCTGTAATCTTGTTTGCGTCCGCTACTGCCCACAGCCATTCCAGGGCTTCTTTTTGGAAGTGCTTATCAAACCACAATATTGAACCCTTACATTCCGCAAGGATCCTCTTTATCCACAGAATGTTTGAGAACGGTCGATTAGGGTCAATAAAAACATTTTTTGGAACATACGGTACGTCAGGAGAAACCAGAACCTTAACTTGTCGCAACTTTTTGCTATAGCTAATTATCCCAACCTGATTTAGTAGGTCGAGAAAGTGTGTCATTGGCTCTGCGGAGGAATAGAACCAGAAACCTGTCGCTTTAAGGACTGTAAGCGCCTGATCGATCTTGGCATCTTTCACCCCCCAAAGATACTGCTGAATTGCGATAGTGATTGGGTACTGTAACAATAGTTGCTGAAGGATCTCTACATCTTTCCCATCACGCCGAATGAATATGGACTCGAAGATAGCTCGCCCAGCTTCTGTGAGAACATCATCTGCGCCTTCTTGAAAGACACCGATGTCTTGGAGAAACTGAAAATCGTCACCAATCGTAGCCTTACTTACCGACTGACGTTCGCCAGCCGCTTGGATGTGAGGAAGTACTTTCTTCCAGTTATTCTGTGGCAGTAATAGGCTCTGGGTCATTGTTATCTTTTTTCAACTCCTTACCGACAGCTTCCTCAAGAGCAGCTACTTGGGCTCCAAACTTACCGAGCGCAAACAGATATGCCACTTCAGAGGGGTAGCTGATAATAATTCCACTTGGAAGAGAGACACTTTGCATCCCAGCGGGGACTTTTAACTGTGGAGCAACCGGCATCTTCCCTGTAGCGCGAGGAGGTTGGGCAAGATCCTGTACATCTAATTCTTCTCCCGTATCAGACACTTCGGAAGTCGTAACCGGTACCGCGGTTATGATTTCATTCATATACAAGCCTGCATGCTCTATGGAGGACTTGAAGATGTCCGCGACATTATCGGCAACATTCCGGTTTATCTTATGCTGTTGGATCAAAATGTTCCGCAGAAGATTTGGGACCGCTCGGCCTGTGTATTCCGTTACGAGTGAATTGAACAGCTTCGGCTTTAACACAGCTTCGACAATTGCTGCCTTTTGCGCTTCCTCCGAAGTGAAGTAAATGATTCGCTCAGCAAGCTCCGAAATACCGTATGCGTTACCTTGTCTTGTAAGTAGACCGTAATGCACCAGCGCCGCCACCTTCGTGAACGAAGAACCGCCGGGTTTTAGCTTAAGTGCCTGCAGCGCAGCGTCTCTGTTAAATGGAGACTTTCCATAAGAATCGACGAGAATCTTACTGAATCCAATTGCGTCTTGTACGGCAATACCCGGATATGCGGTACTGCGCTCCTTCTTAACCTTGCCAGCCCCAGATTCTCCTTTGTTTTCCTCAGCCATGATGTTTTCAGAATTAATAATAAGCTTAGTACAAGTGTATACAAAGTACCAGGCCTTGTCAAGTTGTTCTTATTACATCCTCGCCATACCATATAATGGCCTAAAATAAGAGAATAACCTGCTCCCCCGAAAAGGGACGGTGGGTTAGAAGGTGACTTTAATAAGAACTTCCCGCAATTCTAACTTTCTGCTTGGTTATCCACTAATGGGCGGCTAGACTTCTTCCCCCAGGTCCGGCATGTGTTGTGTGTATGCACATCAGCAACCCGCTAGAGTTGAATTCTGACCCGGCGCCTCCTATAGAAGCGCCCAAATACTGCCTATACGCCCGTAAATCGAGCGAATCGGATGAAAAGCAGGCTCTGTCCATCGATTCCCAGATCAAGGAGATGTTGCAGTTAGCCCAGCGAGACGGAATCGAGGTGACAGAGATTAAACGCGAGTCGCACTCGGCAAAAGAGACTGCTCAGAGACCGGTCTTCAATGAGATGATCCGGCAAATTAAAGAGGGTCGATTTGGCGGTATTCTTGCTTGGCATCCCGATCGCCTCTCAAGAAATGCCGGCGACCTCGGCTCAATTGTTGACCTGATGGATCAGCACAAACTGATAGAAGTAAAAACGTACGGGCAACGCTTCACCAACTCTCCAAGCGAAAAGTTCCTCTTGATGATTCTTTGTAGTCAGGCGAAGCTTGATAACGATAATAAGAGTGTCAACGTGAAGCGCGGACTTCGCACCAGGATTGAAATGGGACTGTGGCCGAGTGTTGCACCAACCGGATACCTCAACCACCCGGATCGCACCAAGAAATGCCACGTCATTCTCGATCCTCAACGCTCTCACGTCATCAAAATCATGTTTGAAAAAGTGGCGTACGAAAAGTGGAGTGGAAGAGCGTTATACAGATGGTTGAAGGATGACCTAAAATTTAGAACCAAAAGTGGTAAGCCCTTCACTCTTAGCAACGTGCACACCGTTCTCCGAAATCCTTTTTACTGTGGACTGCTCGAGTACCCACGGAAGAGTGGTAGGTGGAATATCGGCCGACACGAATCAATCATCAGTCAGGAGTTATTCAAGAAGGTCCAGGAAAAACTTGATTCGCATAAACCGCATGGGCCAGCGGTGAAAGAATTTGCATTTACTCGCCTGATGAAATGCGGAATATGTAATTCTGGTATAACCGCACAGGAGAAGTTTAAAAATCTAAAAGACGGATCTACGAACAGCTACATCTACTATGGCTGTACCCGATTTTATGACAAGTCGTGTAAAAACACCTATTTGCGTGAGGACAGTCTTGTCGAACAACTTTTAGCGATCTTAGACAAGATCCAAATAGATAAGATTGGAATTAAAGAAAAACTCGAAAAAGAGATGGGGCGCTTCAGTAATTTCCGTAATAATGTACTTGGCTTAACCGAAGACCAGATAACCGACCAGAGCGGCTTAGACCTACGATCCTATGCAAAATATATTCTCAAAAAAGGAACCGTCGCGGAGAAGCGCGAGCTGATGCAGTCGTTTAAAAGTAAGCTTACTCTGATAAACAAAAAAGTATTGCTCGAAAACCCTTCATGAATCCACTAGACGAGGATACGGAGAGGAGCAATGAGAGTAGTAGTATCTTCAGTCCGTATTAGGAGACACCATAATTCTCCTTCTCCTGCTCCAAGAGTGCCGTAATCTACCTTTGAAATAGTAGCGCGAATTACCCCTGCCCCGGGCTTAATCGGATTTTGAGCAATCTGATCGTAGATTTTTTGAGCTCCCTTGTTGAGTTTAGCAATCGGAGGAAATGCTAGTGGCACATCACGAACAACTTCAAGTAAGCACTTTAGAAAAGCCGCCCACTCTGCTCTCTGATCCAAACGATGTGTAACTCCAATTCGAGATAAGAAAGTAATTAGCTCTGCACGAAGCACATCGAGACCAATTGCACCCGATATTTCCGCGAGCATGTGATCAGTGTTTGTTGAATTTTTTACGCGCACCAAAACATCATTAATCTTTGCGAGAGTTCGCAGGCCTGTATTTGATTGTGTAATTTCTATATGAGCGCACCAATTACAAAATAGGTTGAGTGTTAAAAATTGCAGCATGTCTGTATCAGACATGAGCTCAAGATGCTTACGCACCAAAATCATTAAGGACCTGACTTGATCCTCTGTTATAGATTCACCCTGATTTAAACAAGACTGAATCTTGTCTGTCATATCTTTTTCTGCCATAGGTTAATTTTATATGACCCGTCCTGGTCTCAGGAACAGTGTCCAGACTGGCTGCGGGACTAGGACTCGAACCTAGATACTCGCCTCCAGAGGGCGATGTCCTACCATTAGACGATCCCGCAATATTCAATATATGAGGGCATTATAGCACGCTCTTTGGAAGATTCCAGCAACTCAGTACCCCTCGGGTGGCAGTATTTTCTTACCGAACATGTCCGGAGCGAGGGTCGCAATGCGGGTATCAATATCACGAACATATATAGCAAGTGCTTCACTCTCAGGCGACGAGAGCGATGATTCGATATGTGCGAGGGTCTTGTCAAAATCGTTCTTGAATTCTTGATTGATATCTTTCCACTTAATACCTTTGAGCAATTCACCCATGCGCGCATCATATGGAAGTATTCCTTTCACAAAGAAAAATGCGATAGACGGATACCCAAGATACTCTTTCCAATACGATCCGTTATCGTTCGTCATAATGGCACCCGTCGTCTCATCATACACAACGTCATACCATTTGTTCCGGCTGGATGAATACACTTTTGCCGTATTCTCTAATACATCAATACGTCCGTCAGCAACGGCACCAAGCGCTTCGTATATTTTGATAATCGGTGGGTGTTGCCATTTCATACCGCTATTTGAGATATGCGATTCCCATACCGCCATCCATCGTCATCACTTCGCCACACATTGCATCATTTTTGATGAGAAAAAGAATACCGTCGGCAATTTCTTCCGGTTCTATCATACGACCGATGAGCTGTCCCTTCCCCAATTCTTTTTGCTCATCCTCACTCAAAGTACCCCACATCGGTGTAAGTGTTCTCCCAGGGGCAATGGCATTCACACATATATGAGGGGCAAGTTCCTTTGCAAGATTTTTCGTATAGCTCTCAAGTGCAGATTTGAATGCCGCGTATGCAATCGCCCCGGGCCGACCGTACCCAAGTCTCCCATGGATGGAGGACACGTTCACAATCTTACCTTCCTTCATAAGAGACAGTGTATATTTGGTAACGATAACAGCACTGAGAAAATTATTTCTGTATATATGCTCAAATGTTTCAATATTTGTCGGACTGTCACGCTCGTCAAATATCCCTGCATTGTTAACAAGAACATCCAGGCGGGAGTATCTGCTCTCGATATCGTTGAACATCCGAGCAACATCCTCTTCGCGCGAAACATCCGCCACAATCGTCATGTTACCTTGTGAATAGGCATCGCACTCTTTGAGAGTATCGGCGGCTGCTTCGGCGTCGGATTTATAATTGATAATGACCGAACACCCTTCCTTCGCGAGGGCGATTGCCGTCGCGCGTCCGATACCTTTTGACGCTCCAGTAACAAGGGCAATGGTTCCTGTGAGGTTTGTCATGGTAGTAATAATGAGAAATGAGAATAAATATTGTAGGATGCGGGGCTAGGGCTACTCACTGCTCGCCCAGCCCTTTCGGTGGAAAGGGCTGGGCTGCGCTCATGGAACCCACGGTTCCATGTACTTCCTCCACAAGGAACCAACAGGTTCCCCGACCCCCTCCGCGTTCGAGCCCTAGCCCCACATCATCGCTTCGCTCTGATGCGGGGCTAGGGCTCGAACCCAGATACAAGCGTTCAAAGCGCCCGTGTCTTACCACGTTAGACGACCCCGCAATATAGGTGCATGATAACATATCTTTTAGAATAGTTTCCAACTAAACACACGGCAGCCTAAATAGGTCGCCGTGTGTTTAGTCATATTTATTATCTTTCTAGAGATTCCATTCTACGATTAAAAATCAACGAATGTCCAGTATCAATCGTAATGCCCAAATCTTTAAGAATTTCATATACAAACCTTTCCCTGTCATACGACCCTTGTATAAAGGGCCCCTCCATTGCTTCCAATTCACTATATGCCCATTTCAAGCCAAAATATTTTTTTTGTATATCTGCAGGTTGATCCTCAAGAATTGAATCGAGAGAATCTTCTTTTTTCCCCGAAGCTATGAAACCTTCTTCATATTGCACAATCTCAGTGAGGAGCGAAAATAGATATACATCCTTTTCCCTCTTCAGCGCTTCCGCAAAAAGTCCTGCTTCTGCAATGTCTCTTTTTATGTCTTCTTGAAACTTTTTAATGGCTGATGCTTGTACTTGTTGCATTTCTGTAACGATAACATCAAGATTTTGCGCTTTATATGCCAGATATCCTTCATACATTTTTTTTAATTCATCATAATCTTCTCCGAGCTCTTCAAGACGCTTACGTAATATATTCTCGGTATCATCTATCCCTTCCTGAGCATGCACTCTATTAACTATCGATACATACACCTTCAAGCGTTTAATATCGAAAGACTCTCGAATACTTTGTTCTACTTTTTCTCTTTCGACCTTTAGTTCATTAAAACGTTTTTCTAATGAGTCAACTGACCCTGCCTCGGCCGGAGCCGTCAGCGTCTCGTGAGATAAAGACATATATACAGTATAATACCGTATCACCAAAAAGACGCAACAGATTTGTTATATTGCATACAAAAACGTATTGTGTAATATCTTCAATCTATGAGACAAATGCACACATTTAAGATACTTCTTCTTTATTACTGTTAAAATCATTCCGGCATATCGTAAATAATTCTCCTCGCGGTCTTCGCGATAAATCGCTCAGACATCGCTGTGGCTTTCGAACCCTAGACGCGGGACGAGCAGTCGCCCCGCTCCCCGCATCAAAAAGCGAGCTTTTTGATGCGGGGCTAGGGCTCGAACCCAGATACAAGCGTTCAAAGCGCCCGTGTCTTACCACGTTAGACGACCCCGCAATGCATATAGTATAACATCACCTATCACTTCATAACACATATAAAAAACGCCACAGGTATGACCCTGTGGCTTTTGTTTTCCTTATACCTGTGCACATCCGTTTGTACATGTCTGCCGATATGCATCTCTTTTCGCAAGACATGCTTCACGTATCTCTGTGAGAAGTTTGCAAAACATTTCGGCAGAAAAAAGTGTTGAATCTTTGCCCCGACGAGGGACGTAGCGAAGCTCCAATCCTTCCGTGGCAAGAAGTGCCTTGAAAGCCGTTTCGTTTTGCGCAAACTTTGCCCGAATCGCCTGTTCAATAAGCGCAACATGTTCTGCGGAACCGTACCGATAAGTCTTACCAAACAGATACACGACGACTCTCCCTGGACGAAGTTTCGATCCAATTTTCCTTGCTATATCGGGGCTACATTGTTTCAGTATTTCCCGATAGTCAAGTCCCTTATTTGCATGAAAGACCACAGGATTATACGGGCGACCACACATATATCCGACAGAATCGGAAACGTCTGACTCTCCAAGGGTAACCGTTTCTTTTTCTGCATCAAAGGAAAGACGTGACTCATCAAGATGACTCCATCCTGAATGTTCAGGATATTTTATCATCTCAATAAACTGCGTCACACTGGGGAACAGGCGTCTTTCTTCTCCGTCAATCATGACAAAAGCACCTACGTCATTACTCAACATTCGGCTACGCCAATCTGTCGCGGAATGTGCAATGTACAGCACTTGTTCTTTTTTCTTTAACATAAGGGTGATTTTTATTTAAAAAGAAAAAGACTTGCTTAGGTATACCACGGACGGAGATATACCACAAGCAGTACAGGCGCGGGGCAAGCATGCCCCGCGCCTGTATATCGTTTTGTATCTTTATCGTTTATCGTTTTTTCCCTTTGTCTTTTTTCTGTTTCTTTTTTCTTTCAGTACTCGCTTTCACAAATGCGACAAAGAGCGGATGCGGATGAAGCGGTCGCGAAAGAAATTCTGGATGAAATTGTGTCCCCAAGAAAAATGGATGTTTCTCTCGCGAAAGCTCCGCAATCTCCATAAGACGACCATCGGGAGATGTTCCTGAAAAGACTAACCCTGCGTCAGTAAGTCGCGTGATGTATTCAGGATTTACTTCATAGCGATGTCTATGTCGTTCACGGATATCCTCCTTCTTGTACGCATCACGAGCAATGGTTCCTTTTTTAAGGACTGCCGGATACGCACCGAGACGCATACTGCCACCATAATCTCCATGCTCAAGTTTTTTGCGCTGATCTTCCATAATATCAATCACGACATGCGGAGCTTTGGCATCTATCTCGGCAGTGTTGGCACCTTTGAGCCCTGCGACATGACGCGCATATTCAATGGTCAAGAGTTGCATCCCATAACAAAGTCCGAAATAGGGAATCTTTTTTTCTCGTGCATAACGGATGACATTCAACTTCCCTTCAATACCCCGCTCTCCAAAGCCACCGGGAACAATAATGCCGTCATACACACCAAGCTTTGCAAGCTCTTTCCCATCTTCAAAACGCTCCGCGGAAAACCATGTGAGTTCAGGCTTCTTATCCAGATGATATGCCGCGTGTTTGATTGCTTCGATAACAGAAATATATGCATCAGAGAGTACAAAATCACCCGTATCAAAATATTTCCCTACGACAGCAATCTTGGCTGGCTCGGTCACGGACTTGGTATGCGCCGCGAAGCGGCGCCAATGTGCCATATCGCGTTCACGTGGCGGCAATGATAACAATTTGAGCATAGTGTCTCCCAAATTATCTTTCTCAAAGTTCACTGGGATATCATAGATACTGTCTGCATCTGGCGCGGAAATCACTCGTTCAGATGCAATATTACAAAATGTCGCAATCTTATCTTTACGCTTTTTATCAAGAGGAAGTTCGGAACGTGCGATGATAACATCCGCCTGAAGTCCCGCGGAATTGAGTAAACGACTGGCGTGTTGTGTTGGTTTGGTCTTCATCTCACCCACTTTGGGTGGCATCGGCACGTACGATACCATGACGACGGCAACCTTTTCTGGCATCTCGCTCTTCAACATACGCGCAGCTTCAAGGAAAAGAATATTTTCATATTCCCCCACTGTTCCACCAATCTCAATCACAACAACATCCGCATCGGCGTCTTTTCCTGCTTTCTTGATACGATGAACAACTTCAAGAGGAATGTGCGGTACCACTTGCACACATTGTCCTTTATAACCAAGATTGCGTTCCCGATCGATAACTGCTTGATACACCCGTCCTGTTGTCATGTAGTTGCCGGAAGGAATCGTGATATTGAGAAACCGTTCATAGTTACCCAAGTCTTGATCCGTTTCATATCCATCATCAAGGACAAATACCTCCCCGTGCTCTGTTGGATTCATTGTCCCCGCATCTACGTTTACATACGGATCAATCTTCATCGCGGTAACGGTAAATCCACGACTCTGAATAATCTTGGCAATTGATGATGCAGTAATCCCCTTGCCAACACCAGAGATAACGCCACCAACCACAAAGACATATGCGGGATGTTTTTTTTCCGCGCGTGACGCACGAGAAGATACGGATGTACGAGATGTTGCCATAACAAAGAAAACGAATGAATAATACACATGACGAAACCGCGCCTCGGGGGGCGCGGATTTCGAAATCTCAGACTCTCAAATAGCGACGGACGGCAAGGAAGCTCGAAAGAATACCGAGGACAATACCCGCTCCCGCAATAATGAACAAAATCTGCCAGAAGTTTTGCATGTAATAATCAAAAATATTCATAGTGCCAAAGAAACGCTCCGTCTCATCACCAAGCCATTTTGTCACAGGATACAACGCAAGCAATGTTACCAGCGCAGCAAATATACCATAGAGAATACCTTCTACAATAAACGGTCCACGAATAAAAATATTATCGGCTCCCACAAGACGCATGATAGCAATCTCTTCACGTGCGGTATAAATAGCAAGACGAACAGTATTGAATGTGATAAGGACAGAAATAACAACAAGGAAGACAGTTACCACAAAACTAATCTTGTCCATGCCATCGATAATGCCATTCAATTTTTCAATTGCCGTTTTATTTTGATAAAAGTTTACAGATTCAACGATACTTCCTTCACTTCCTCCTGCCATACCATGATCCTCAAGGTACCGCGCAATGCTTTCATATTGGGATGTCTCTTTGGCACGAACAGAAATTGATGCACCGAGAGGATTTTCTTCAAGCTCTTCAAGTGCTTGAAGTGTTGTATAATCGTTCTCGTGTCTTGTCTTGAATTCTTCAAGTGCTTGTTCGCGCGACGTGTATACTGTTTCTGCAACCTCAGGAAGAGTGTCAAGTGCCGTCTTTACTCCCATGATTTCATCTTCAACAGCCGTTGTCACAAAATAAATATTCACATCCACTTTCTCTTTCAAATATTCAAGAGAACTGTGCAGAAGTGCGCCAAGAAAAATCGTCGTACCGAGCGTAAAGAGTGTCACTGTCATCACGAGTACGGATGCAGCAGAGACAACGCCATTTCGCCAAAAACTAACGAAACCGGAACGTATAATTCTGCGAAGAGTAGTGAACATAGGATAAAAAACAAACAATAAACAAATCGAGATACTATACATGATTTACACTCATTGTATATCTCTCAAAAATCACAAATATCAAGCACCGAATGATAGACAATATCAACATCTCAAATTTTCACTATACACTATTTTGAATATTGATTATTGAAATTTATTTGTCATTTGGTATTTGAGATTTGGAATTTTATACACATACACACAACATTACACAAAAGACGATACATAAAAAAACGTATGCCTTTTAACTAAAACTCTCACAACACATATCTTCCATGCTTGTCATCTCGAATGATGCGGCCACCTTCCATCGTAATCACACGTTTACCAAGGTCATCGATAACACCCTTATTGTGTGTAGTGAGAAGAATGGTCGTACCCAGTTCGTTGATTTTACGAAGCACGTCGATAATATCTTGCGTATTGAGTGGATCGAGGTTCCCTGTCGGCTCGTCAGCAATAAGTAAATCAGGTTGGTTGATGATGGCACGTGCAATGGCAATGCGCTGACGTTCACCCCCAGAAAGCTGGTGGGGAAAGTTCCACACCTTGTCTCCGAGATCAACAAGCTCAAGTGCTTGTGGCACATCAGCAGCAATTTCTTCATCACTACGACCCGCGGCTTCCATTGCGAATGCGATATTTTCATATGCTGTTTTATTGGGGAGCAATTTGAAATCTTGAAAGACTGTCCCGATACGGCGACGAAGTTGGGGTATCTCTTTGTTTGAAAGGCCGTGAATATCGACTTCCTCAAAAAACACCGCACCCGTAGACGGTGATTCTTCAGCAAGGAGCATTTTAAGAAGCGTTGTCTTACCCGCACCAGAATGTCCCACAATAGAAACAAATTCGCCCTGCTCCACTCCAAGCGTGATGTCATAGAGTGCATTCGTGATGCTGTTACCATTGTCGCGATATTCTTTTGAAACATTGTCGAAGCGAATCATAAGGTAGGAGGTTAGTATGTTAGGAGATTAGGAAGTTAGTATGATAGGAAATTAGGAGGTTAGTATGCAAAGAGATAAAGAATACAAAAAAATAATCCATCCCATCCGTAACCCTCATATATTTTCATATTCGTATACTAACGTACTACTTACTAATATACTATCTTACTCATATAAGTATACACCAAAAAGAGCGTGGGACGAAATGCACAGGCAAGAGGCTTATGTTATAAGTCTTTCTCGGCGTCAAGAAACTCATCCAGAACGCCGTCACCAAGCACTTTATCAGTATCGCGCACTTCTACCCCAGTACGATGATCCTTAATCATTTTATACGGATGAAGCACATATGAGCGAATTTGATTCCCCCATTCGATTTGCATCGTTTTATTAGGTGAAAGACCCGCGAGTTCGCGTTTTCTATCTTCTTCTTGTTTTTTAAAGAGTTTTCCTTCAAGAACTTCCATTGCCTTGTCACGATTACGTTCTTGACTCCGCTCTGTTTCAACATGCACAGCAATATTGGTCGGTATATGTACGATACGAACAGCGGTTTCGCGCTTATTAACATTCTGTCCACCGGGGCCAGAAGAACGGGCAAATTCAATAGAGAGGTCTTCGGGGCGTATATCAATCGCATCTTCTTTTTCTACTTTTGGTGTCACTTCCACCAGTGCAAACGACGTATGCCGCAGTCCTTTGGCATTGAATGGTGACATGCGCACGAGACGATGAACACCTGATTCATTTTTCAATGTTCCATAGGCATGCTTAGTGTCAATTTCTGCCGTAAGATTACGAATACCTCCATTGTCATTATCGTTGCGATGAAGAATGGTAAGTGTCCAACCACGATTCTCTGCAAAACGAACATACATATCAACAAGCATGCGCGCGAAGTCTTCCGCGTCGTCTCCTCCTGCGCCAGCAACAAATGAAATAACCGCACCTCGTTTGTCATACTTGGAAAGTCCTTCGAGCGCATCCTTGAGCGCTTGAAGCTCTCGTATCATCGCCTGTGCACGGTCTTTGTCCGACCAAAAATCAGCTTGCATCATGGCAGCATCAATTTCGGCAATACGCATTTCACGCTCTTCTTTTGTCGCAGGCATACCATCCATGAACGATAGTATAACAGAATTAGCTGTCAGTTGTTAGCCTACCGTTCATGTATCCTACATGATACGCAGTGCATGATGCCGAGAAAAATACGAATCGGGCGTGTTTACGAATAACAAATGCGTGTTCTTGATTCCAGTCTGTCTCTATAACCTATCTCCTCTAACCTAATCCCTATTTCCAATTCTTTTTACTATTGTCTCCCCTTCTTCTCCCTCAAGGATACGCGGACGGGAAAGATCTTCAATAATAACAGGAAGAAATGAAGTCTCCGTTATCACTCCGTCAGTGAATGTGACACGCGCAATAACCGACTGTTGCGTTTCGGGAGTAATTTGATCAAAAATAAAATTACCAAGACTATACAAAATAAGACCATCATGATACCGCTCGGATGGTTGAAGAACATGAGGATGATGCCCAATAACAAGCGATGCACCTGCGTCAATTGCTGCATGTGCAAATTCCTTTTGCACGTCACTCGGTTCCGTCGCATACTCATCTCCCGCATGCATAGATACCACGACGACATCTGCTGACTCTTTTGCCGTACGAACTGCTTGTATCATGCGTTCTGTATCAAGTCCTGCGAGACCAGGAAGATCTGGAGAACTTCCCAACCCGTATGTATCGGGAGCGTATGTATACGCGAGAAATGCAAATGTCGTACCATTCCTTTCAATGAGTACAGGCGCGTACGCTTCATCTCTACTCTTTCCTGCTCCTATAAAGAACACACCTACATCTGAAAGGTAACGAAATGTTGCCAGAAGTCCTTCAGGACCAAAGTTAGTCGTATGATTGTTAGCAAGAGACACAATGTCAAAACCGGCGCGCGCGAGCGCGCCCGCAGACTCGGGGTCCGCACGAAATGTCATTTCACCGTACGCAATCGTTCTTCCTGTGACAAGAGGGGTCTCAAGATTTGCAAATGCAATGTCTGCTTCAATAATACTGTCTCTCGTTTCAGAAAAAGGATAGTCAACACCATGTGCGCGCATACGTTCAGCAACGGCACGCGACAACATTACATCTCCCACCGCGACAAGGGTTACTTGCGAGGGTTTCTTCTCTATTTTCATGCGTTGGATAGGAGACACGACCAACTCAGGACGAGCGAGAAGAAGAGCAGGAATAGCCCCTAACATGCCAAATAAGAGGAGTGTACGAACACTATGCATACCTACTATCATATACCGAAATGAAACAAAACACACGCCAGCATGGGACTGACGTGTGAGAGAACCACTTGTTATTTGTGTAACGAAAGTATGTGTCTTAAATCTTCAACATCTTTTGTTTCAAGCCACAAAACCCCATTTGGGCGATTATTACTATTTCCATTTTTAATATATATTTGAGAAGGAGACGCTGTCCATATTCTTACTTTCACAAAATTAAACATCGAAGATACAGGGCCTCGTATGTCATTGATATTTTGAATAGTATCGAAAGGAATTAACATTGAACGTTTTAATATTATTCCCGAATTTATAATGAGTGCATCCTTTTCTATTGTAAGAAAAACATATCGATACTTTATCGCTAAATAAATCCATATAAACAGTGCAAACGGAATAAATGACGTAATTATAGTATATGTATCTTCCTCTGAAAAAATCGCTATAAATAAAGAAAGTAACATAAGGATAAGAAATGTTTTCAACAAAAAATACCACTTAAGTTTTCGTGAAATTCGATATCGTTGACCAGTGACAAACATATAGAAATATAAATTATTTTCGAGAGCCACCTCCCAGGATTGAACTGGGGACCTATCGCTTACGAAGCGATCGCTCTACCAACTGAGCTAAGGTGGCGCAGACGAGAATTAAGAAGTACGAATTAAGAATCAAGAATGAAAAACGACGAGAAGCAAGAATCACGAGGAAAGTTTCGCAGAGCTCACATTTCACCAAGTACTCCTGGATGTCGAGCACCACTTTTGCAATGGCAAAAGTGGTGCTCGGTTCGATCCCCTACACAACATGCATAAATGCATGTTGTGTTCTTGGCTCCTGCTGGAGCCAAGATCGGGGATCGAACCCGAGACCTCATCCTTACCATGGATGTGCTCTACCAACTGAGCTATCTTGGCTTGCGTATCAGCGTACTATATT
Source organism: Candidatus Yonathbacteria bacterium (assembly GCA_013334825.1). Taxonomy (GTDB): domain Bacteria; phylum Patescibacteriota; class Minisyncoccia; order Phycocordibacterales; family JACNGX01; genus JACNGX01. The sequence goes on along the minus strand of JAAXWR010000002.1, from coordinate 94,284 downwards.
TGAGAGATATTATCAACTTTTCTTTCTTACTATTTAAAACCAAAAAACCGTATATTCTTCATGTTTGGGTAAAAACATTGTCGGCATATATCTTACCAGAAAACGCATGCGCCGCGGAATTAAATCAAAAGGTGGTGTAATCGATAAATCAGGATACTTATTCTTTAACTCACGCAATCCCGAGAAACGTTCCAGACGAGAGACCGTTCTCTCAAATGCGGGAATGGGAAACGTAGCAAAAGAAACTCCAGACCGCTTGAACACAATCGTGTCTCCTTCGTGCACACGCGACCAGTCATGATGCTTTTCTTTGGTAACCCTTATCTCATACCGCTTCACCCCTTCCGAAAGACGCTTATAATTTTCTAAATCATATGTTCCAAAACGAAATGTATGCACGTGTCCGGTATATACGGGATATTTTTTCATCAGTGTCGCATAATCATCAAGTGGATATGATAATTGCTTTTGGTACTCAACATGTTGTGAAAGCCAATTTGAAATATCGGTATATGCTATTCCATGAAACCCAAATTGACCATTCCAAACAACAGTACGTTCATTACCCTCACATGCGAATGTCAATGCAACATCTTCAGGCGCAAACACCATACCTTCTTTCTCAAGAAAAGGTCTTGCAAAATGCGCAATAAAGACATCTTCAGGATGAATACGCACCTTAGGAAGTGTATAATTTTCTGCCAACCACAAAAGAAGGCGCTTGCTTCGCAAACTAAAACCCCCGTTTCCGACATGAAGGTCCCCGAGATGATACCATGGAGCACCAATATAATCATACGCAAGAAACGTGTCGGACCAGGCGTCTGGATTCAAGACAAAACCGTCATACTGAAAAACAAGAACATATTTCGTATCAACATATCTGTGCATCTCTTTGATACAAAAATCTGAATACTCTTTAGATGAACTAATAGGACGAATAGGAACAACCCGAGAATCATCATCGGGAATTGAGGAAAGCAATTTTACCGCACCAAAAGAAATATCCTTGCATGAAATATCTGCCGCAAGTTTGAGACGGTCCAAATCAACACAGTCAATACCAAGAAGAGTAATGTCTTTGAGGTTCAACATACTGATAAGTATACATCACTCGTATGTTTGTGGAAAATCAGTATACACAAAAAGAGATTGGCAAAAGCCAACCTCTTTTTGTTATGCGCGGCCGACCGGAATATTCACTGCTCCCGAGCACCACTTTCATTTATGAAAGTGGTGCTCGGTGCGCTCGTAGAACCCACGGTTCCACGTAACCTCCTTCACGGGGGCGTTCCGCCGCCCCCGACCCCCTACGTGTTCAAATCCAGTCGGCTCGCGATAGACATAACAAGAAAGGGCTGGCAAAAGCCAGCCCTTTCTTGTTATGCGCGGCCGACCGGATTTGAACCGGCGATCTTCGCTGTGACAGAGCGACGTGTTAACCGGGCTACACCACGGCCGCATGGGACTTGTACGAAGAATCTCCGTGATATACGGATTATTTCTTCGCTTCCTTATGCTTCGTCTGTTTATTGCACCACTTGCAGTATTTGTTGAGTTCAAGCTTGTCAGTATTGGTCTTTTTGTTTTTACTGGACCAATAGTTGACGCGTTTGCACTCGGTGCAGGTCAATTTGATGAGTCTATCTTGTGACATAATGTAGTGTTTCGCCCACTTGGGACGATGCACCATAGGGTACTATATTATGAGGAGAAACGCAAGTTTTGCATGACGCGGAAGCGATGCGGAATGAACGCAGAAACACGCGGAACTTACACAAATACTACGCAGTTGCCCGGCATCTCACGTAGTGTGCCGTGCAACCACGTGGCCTGCTGTGCATCCACGTGGTACATAGTGCTGGGGGAATATTGCGGAAAAAATACTTATATAAACGTATGCTCTGCCCCACTTCGCCCAGCCCCACTTTCATAACAGAAGATAAATCACCAAAAATTATAGTCGCAACAACAAACGCAAGCATACTACATGCGTCATCCATGAAAGTGGAGCTGGGTGCCGGGGGTGGGGATCGAACCCACGACCTTAGCTTTATGAGTGCTATGCTCTAACCAACTGAGCTACCCCGGCAACGGACTACAGAATATCACTTTTCCCAAGAAGACTCAACTTTTACTTAATACATTATTCGAATCAAGAAAACGGGATGTGAATTATGAATAATGAATTATGGAAAAAGACAACTTGCGCCCTAAAACTCAAAAACGACACAAATAGTGTCGTTTTTGAGTTTGGGTGTAGGGGGGCCAGGAATTGCACCTAGGTCTGGAGGTTATGAGCCTCCCGAGATACTACTTCTCTACCCCCCTATATGATTATCAATAAATGAAAAAGCCCTGTCGGCTTTGCAAAAATATATTACCACATCACCCCAAACAGCGCAAGCAGAAATGATTGACAATATATGTGATATATGCTATAATAGAAAAAGATATCTTATTGCACCCACAGGGGATTTGAAAAGTAAATCAAGATTTTTTAAAACGGTCACACATGTGGCCACAACTAAAGAAATATGAAAATTTTTTCTTTTGACGCGGAGACCAACGGTCTCTGGGGACAGGCGTGGGCAATCGGCGCCCTCGTCTACGACGAGAACGGTGTCGAGATCGCCCGCTTTGAGGCGCGGCTTCCTGAATCGGTTGTAACCGACCAGTGGAGCCGTGAGAACACCCTGCCCCAGGTACAGGGTATCACGGTGACACACGAGGATTACTCTTCAATGCTCCGTGATTTTGCCACGTTCTACATGGCGAACAAGGGTGAGGCCGACGTCGTGGTCCACATGGGCTACATCGTCGAGGCCAAACTCTTGCGCGACATGCATGAGCTTGACCTCATCGGGGACTGGGACGGCCCGTTCCCGCTCTACGATGTCAGCGGAAATCTGCAGGCTGCCGGCGCAGACCCCACCTCAGTGGACAAGTTTGTCGCCAAGCACGGACTATCGGTCGGCGAGTTTGAGGGCGGGACACACAATCCGCTCTACGACTCCGCTGTCGCAGCGGCGGTGTACCGCCACCTCGTCAAATAGCCACAGCCGGAGGAGAGGAAATTTTTTCTCCCCTCCTCCGGCAACTTTTTGAGGATTTGATTCTCTGTGAATCGAATACTCAAAGAGTTGTAGTTCTTCTCAAAAAAGAAAATAATAAAAAGGAGCTTATTATGTGTTTTAAACACAAATATACGGAAACCAAGAGGGTTCTTGTGGACAAATTTGAATGTCCAGCCCTGATAGAAGGACGCTTGTCGTTCGTTTACAGGGCACATGTTTCACAATTCGCAGTGATGTCCCGCTGCGAAAAATGTGGAAAAATAAAGTGGACATTCAGGGAGGAGTCCCAGAATGTCCACCATGAGGAGATTGCAGCGGCGTTCCGTTGCGTAGGAATAGAAAACCCGGGATAGCCACAGCCGGAGGAGAGGAAATTTTTTCTCCCCTCCTCCGGCAACTTTTTGAGGATTTGATTCTCTGTGAATCGAATACTCAAAAAGTTTTAGTTCTTTCTTAAAACAAAACATCATGAGGAGCTACATTATGGGAAAAATCTTATGTTTTCTTGGGATACACGACTGGATGACTTCCGGTCATACGCGCACCTGTTCAAGGTGCTTGCGCCATGAAAAATATATCCTTGTTCCTGATGGGACAGGGATGAGTAAATACTGGGCATGGTTTTCTGCAAAGCGCCGAATGCCCTTGCCCAAGTAACTCATAATCCCGCGGCGGAAGCCGCGGGATTATTTTTTTACATTGTATTGAACACTGTCTTTCTTTTTTTTAACTTTTTCATTTTATCGTTTACCGTTTATAGTTTTCATCTTCATATTTCATATTTCTATTTTCATATTTCATCGTTTTCTTCTTTATTCGTGCTTCTTGATTCTTGCTTCTAGTCTCGTTTCGTATGTTCCCTAGCACTATGCACCACGTAGGATGCACAGCACGCCACGTGGGGTGCAGGGCAAGCGTACAAGTTCGTACTTCGTAACCCATCCCATATTCCTCATTTCTATTTTCTCATTTCACATCTAAATATACTCAAACTCCCGAAACACCTGTTCATATAAATCAATCACGCGTTTTGCCTCGCGTTGAGATATCTCAAATCCCAACCCTTCATGAGCAATTTTGTTGCGCACCTTGTGTGCCTCCCACGCACTTTGAATACTCAGAAAATCACTCGGCTCCACGGCACGCAACCGTTCACCCAAATCTTTTCCCTCGTATCCCATACGTTTTACCATGTCATCAAGAATATTATCCGCTTCAATAATCGCCATACGCCAATCAGACGGAACGCTCGATGCAACGTGCATGCGGACGACTTCCCATCGTTCATTTTCTTTTGTCTTTTCAACATGTTCTGGTTCAGCAAATGTGGGCTTTTTCTTCATCTCCTTATGAAGTTCCCAAATGCGTACAATAATAAAACCAAGTCCAATAATAAGCAGAAGCGTAATAAAGCCAAGAATATTTTTTAATATTTCAACAAGCATCTCTATATCAACTCCATTCCCTGTGTTCACAAGCCCCCCGTCCCCCATGGAAATCGTTCCTGCCCCTCCGTCTCCTCCCAACGTTCCTGTTTCTCCCGTCCCAGAGGGTACACCAAATATCCACGTGTAGACTTTGTAAAACACGTATTCAAGATTGATAAATGGTCCTCCTGTTTCAGCCATAGGAAAAAATTATGCGAGACGTTCAACTTCTGACGCAATAGAAAAGAGTGTCTCTTCAGCAAAATGTGGCGCGATAAACTGCATGCCAAGCGGAAGTGCTTGCCCGTCACGCATCACTGTTCCTGAAGGAACAGAAATTGCCGGCACACCCGCAATATTCACCGGCACGGTAAAGATATCCGCCAAGTACATCTGCAGTGGATCGGATGCTTTTTCTCCAATACGAAATGCTGGTGTCGGTGATGTGGGTGTCGCAATCACATTAACCTCACTAAACGCCTGCACCAATTCGGCACGCAATGCCTCACGCACTTCATTTGCTTTGTTGTAATATGCGTCATAATATCCGGCAGACAGTACATACGTCCCGAGCATAATACGACGACGCACCTCTTTGCCAAATCCCGTACCACGCGTCTTCATATAGTCTTCAAGTAAATCATTTCCTGAGACATAGAGTCCATAACGCACACCGTCAAAACGCGCGAGATTAGTCGATACTTCAGCAGGCATAATGATATAGTACACAGCAAGCGCGTACGGAAATGTAGGGAGTTCAATGGGAACAATACTGTGTCCTGCCGTCTCAAGTGTGCGAAGTGTTGCACGAAAGTTTTCTTTCACATCTTCGTCCACTCCTTCTCCATACACAAATGACTCAGGGACACCAATACGCATTGCTCCCGTCGTACGAACATCACCACACATCATGCGACGAGTCTCTTCAGAGACAGACGTGCTGTCCTCAGCATCATATCCATTAATACAAGCAAACAACGCTTTGGTATCAGCAACCGTACGTCCAAACGGACCAATCTGATCAAGTGACGAACCCATCGCCATCACACCACGGCGCGACACGGCACCATAGGTAGGTTTGAGTCCAACAATGCCACAAAATGATGCTGGCTGACGAATGGAACCACCTGTATCGCTCCCGAGCGCAAGAGGCGCCATGCGCGCGGCAACCGCGGCAGCTGACCCACCTGACGATCCCCCCGGCACACGCGACATATCGTGTGGATTTTTTGTCGGTCCATATGCAGAGTTTTCTGTTGAGCCACCCATCGCAAATTCATCCATATTGGTACGACCCAAAAAAACCGCGCCTTCATCCTTAAGACGTGTGATAACATGCGCATCATATGGCGCGACATATCCTTCAAGAATCTTTGATGCTGATGATGCGTGCTTGCCCACGATTAACAGATTGTCTTTGAGTGCGACAGGAATACCCGTAAGCGGATGGATATTTCCTGCGGCAATCAACGTGTCGGCATGACGCGCTTGTTCCAATACATCATCGTATAGTTCGAGAAATGCATGTATATCAGTATCAACTTCTTTGATACGCGACAAAAACGCCTCAGCAATCATGACTGCGGTGATGTCCCGCGCATCAAGAGCCGTACGCAATTCTTTGATTGAAGCATGCAGTATATCCATATCAGAGAATTTTTTTGACACGAATAAAATCACCTTCCCGTGCTGGAGCAGCAGAAAGAAGTGCTTCCGTATACATACCACTCGCACGCGGAGTACCATCTTCACGCATGACATTGTGATGGACTCCTACTTCAAGCGCTCGCTCAGCAGGCGCAAGTTCACTCACCTTTTCAACATAACCGAGAATATGCTCCATTTCCGCGCGGAGTGTTTCCAATTCTTCTTCCGACATGTCAATACGACAGAGAAGTGCCAGTCGTTTCATTGCGTCTGTGTCCATGGACGATAGTATAGCATACACAATTCATTCATTACAGATGATACATCTTTATGTTTTATTACCCTAATATTTTCAAAAATGCCCTTTCGTCTAACACCGATACTCCCAATGTTACTGCGGTATTATATTTTGATCCCGGGTCTATACCCGCGACCACATAATTTGTCATTTGCGAAACAGATGATGAAACTTTTCCTCCGCGCTCTTTGATGCGCGCTTTAGCTTCATCACGTGTCATTGTGGTAAGTGTCCCCGTAAGAACAAAGGTCATACCTGCAAGAGAGCCCCCTTCTTTTTTTCCTTGAGGACGTATATGTACATGCGCGAGAAGTCGTTCTAGAAGACGCACGTGTTTTGGTTCACGAAACCATCTGGCAACAGAATGTGCAATCACAGGACCAATACCTTCGATTGAGGCGAGGTCGGTTTCGGAGGCGCGCGCGAGCGCGCCTATCGTGCCAACATGTGTGGCGAGAATATCCGCAGTCTCTTCCCCTACGTGACGAATACCGAGTGCGAACAAAAAACGTGACAAAGACGTTGTTTTACTTGCGCGAATCGCGTCAATCAGATTTTTTGCTGAAAGATCGGCAAATCCTTCCAAAGGAAGTACGTCTCCTTCCGTCAATTCAAAAATATCCGCAATATCCACAACAAGTCCTGTATCAACAAGTTGTTCAATAATTTTTGCACCTAGTCCATCAATATCCATCGCTTTTCTACTTACAAAATGGTCAATGCGCTCCTTCTCGGCGGCAAAGCATGTTGGGTTGGCACAATAATGGCGTGACCCTTCACGAATTCCTTTTCCCGCACCTATCGTCTCCTTGCGCACTTCCCCACCACATACAGGACATATTGTCGGCATGGAAAATTTCTTTTCTTTCCCCGTACGAAACTCTTTGAGTACATGCACAATATCAGGGATAACATCACCCGCTTTTTGAAGCACTACCGTATCACCAATACGCACATCAAGACGTTTGATTTCATCTTCATTGTGAAGTGTTGCGCGTGATACGGTACTTCCCGCAACAACAACAGGAGATAAATGTGCGACTGGTGTCAGCACACCCGTACGACCAATTTGCACTGAAATATCTTCAACACGGGTCGTCGTTTGTTCTGCAGGAAACTTGTACGCAATACCAAACCGTGGCGCTTTCCCCGTATACCCGAGAGCATGTTGTACGGCGACATTATTTATTTTGAGGACAATTCCATCAATACCATACGCTTCATGTTCACGTTTCCCTGTCCACGTGGCATACATAACACGAATATCATCAAGGGTCTGACAATGACGATATTCTGTATTGACAGGAAATCCAAGCGTTTCAAGAAGCGCAAGTTCTTCTTCCTGCGTCTCAGGAGTGGGCACACCTTCAATCAGTTCTATATCGTACATAAACACATCAAGTTTTCGTGACGCGACAATACGCGCATCAAGTTGGCGCAACGTTCCCGCGGCGGCGTTACGTGGATTTGCAAATAGTTGTTCACCATTTTTCGCACGCTCATTATTGATACGTGAAAACACATCTTTGCCCATCCAAATTTCCCCCACGAAGGTACCATCAATCGGTTGAGACAAACGAAGCGGAATACTCCGTATGGTGCGGATATTGTCTGTTACATCTTCACCTGTCACACCGTCACCACGAGTCGCGGCGCGCGCGAGCGCGCCTTGTTCATATGTGAGAACAATTTTCAAACCGTCTATTTTAAGCTCGGCAATATATGTGATGTCACGCGGATTAACTCTTGCTTCTTTTTCCGCGTACCTACGGACACGCACATCCCACGCAACAAGTTCTTTATCATTAAAAATATTGTCAAACGACCATTGTCGTACTGCATGACGCACTTTTTCAAAACCATCCACCGCTATACCACTCACACGTTTTGTAGGACTTGCAGGATCATCATATTCAGGATATGCCTCTTCAAGCGCACGAAGTTCACGCATAAGTGCATCATATGCTTCATCAGATATTTCAGGAGCATCGAGAACATAATAGCGCTTGTCATGATACGCTATGGCTTCTCGAAGTTGTATAATGCGTTCCTTGGGTGAAATCATACTAAGAAACAAAACATGTCTTAAAAATCAATAGGTTATCCTAAGCCCACGTTCCGCACGACGCATTGCTCCTTCATCACATGTATTAAAACCACGTGAATCAACTTCCGTTATACTTTCTCCAGAGATATCATCATATTTTTTTACAACGGTCACTTCAGCACATGATCCATTTTCAAAACCAATAGTGAATACTGTTTCAATAGGACTCACCCCAGAACCCGTCGTTGTCCATGTATTATTTATATCTACTCCTGAACAAAGTGCGTTCCCTATTCCAGAAATCGCAGGAGAAACAGCAGTATCTGTTACTCGACCAAAAATTCCTCGTTCATACCCGGGATGTACAACATCCCAATAGAGTGCACATTCACCTCCTGAGTCAGCTGCATAGAATGCTATCTGAGATTCTCTGTCAGATGATGAAAGTAATAATTCTTTATATGTAATCGTAAAAATACCTAAACCGATAGCAAGTAAAATACCCGAGACAAGTACTGCGAATAAGAGAACAAATCCTTGTTTTCTTTTTACATATATTTGATGATAAACAGAAATATTTTTCATATACATTTATTGACGCCAATTAAAGAAGTGCTCTGTAATCGTAAATTCTTTATTTAAAAAGCCTGTCTGCCATTCAACGCTTACATTTGCAGCAATTTCGACACCTGGAACAATTTCTGTGATACTGATAGATCGAACGAATGGAGTATTTGTCCATCCTGAATCGTATCCATACACACCAGCATTATTTTTTTTAAGATGCGGACACACTCCTCCAGGACAAGAAGAAAATGATGTTGAAAGTCCATCAACACGACACACACTTGGTGCCATACAAGCTTCCATTCCACTCAACCAGTTTTCTGGAACAGCAATGTCAGGAAGCATATTTGTATCTCGAGTATTACGAATAAGCTCTGTTGCCTCACGCGCAAGATGGAATGCAATAATTTGATCACGTGCAAACTGAGCAGATATAAGACCTTTTGATGCAATCGTTAACGGACCAACAACAGCAAGCATAAGCACAGAAACAGCAACCAGTGTTTCTATAAGTGAGAAGCCAGTATGATTCACGTGAAAATGATTTGTACGTATAGACATCATAAAAACATATTAAGAATCTGTGTCACGTTGTGAAATCGTTGTCTGTAGACTAAATGATGAACGATTTTTTCCAAACGATCCAGCATACCCAACAATTGTCATCAGAACCCGCGGTTGAATACCATCTCCAGAAGATGATCCTGTCACAGAAAAACTTACATCCTCAACATATACAGATGGCGAGGTTACAGCAATTGACTCCCCTCCTGCCACTCGTAATAATACATGATTTGATAATGTGTATGATACTGGTAAATCATCTTGGTCTTTAAAGGAAAGTGAATCTCCTCCCGAACAATCTCCCAATCCTGAACAGGAATATGTATCTCCCGTACGCACATCACGGGCAATACTCTCCATCGCAAAATTGAGATTTTCCATAACAACACGAAGTGCATTCGCTTTCCTGTTTGCGTCAATAATCGACAGAAGTGCCCCAACTGCAACAAGAACAACGGTAGCAAAAATTGCAACCGCAACAATCATTTCTACTAATGTAAATCCTCCTTGAGGACGAGTATGGGAATTTATTTTTGTTGATGAAAACTTAAAAAACATAGTATATAAAATTTTATATTATTCCACTGTAATTTGTCCTGTTGACCATATAACAACAGTTCTCACATCACCACCCGTAGTCGCAATAACTATTTCTGCATCACTATACGGTGCTGAAGAATCTTCAGAACCTCCCACATATCCGATCATCACAGCATCTGGATCAGGTCGCGTAAATGTCACATCAAGAGAATCTTTATTACAATATGCAGCAGCCCCTGATGCCACGATATCTGTTGTTTTTCGGAAGGGAGCAATCGCTCCGAGGTTGGCTTTCATATTACCACAAATAGCGTATATACGGTGATTACGTAGCGTCAACATCTCCACACATTCTCCTGAACCAGGAACACATGTATTTCCACCCGCATATCGCATATCACCATCTTCAGAGCCAAGTGATGGTATGTCGGCATACATAAAGACACTACGTGAAAAACCTCCTATGAGCGAAGGAATGTGTATGCCATACCCCGGAAATGCATCTGCATCCGTCACAGACTCACGAACACCAAGACCGTAACTTTGTGCTTGACGTACCTCAATGGCGACTTCATGTGCAGTATTCTCAAGAACAATTTGTGAATCAAACCGTGGATAATTTGCAAGAACCAGTCCTGTCATAAGAGTAAAAATACCAACAACAACTAAAAGTTCTATAAGGGTAAATGCCTTATGATAAGATGGTGAAGCTCGGTGTAACAAAGAAATGTACATACTATATCTGTCAAAAAAGAATACTTACTATATCAATATGAAAGAGGAGTACGAGTAAAGTTCCCATAATAAGAAATGGTCCGAAAGGTATTTCGCTTTTCATTGTAAATGTTTTTTTTCTTCCCCACAATACACCCTTTTTTTGTATACCAATAAGAAAAAGTCCCCACAATGCGCCAGTCCAAAACGCAATAAGAAGAGCAGATATAGTTCCCCAAACACCAAGAAGCCATCCTATACCAAGAACTAATTTTGCATCTCCAAGCCCCATCCATGTTCCTCGTGAAAATAGCCATATGAGTGCAAACGGTATAGCAAATAAAGGTCCCGCAATAATATCTCCCCACCACATTGTCCACATCCCCATATACAGGGCGGGAAAACAGATATATACAAGAGACATTGCAGCAAACAAATATACAAACAAATCAGGAATAATGAAGTGTCTCATATCATAGACTGTAATGATAACAAGTAGCGACACCACAACCCATAATAATATTGTATCAATGAGAGGAAATATTAATGGAACTGTTCCACTGAAAATATAAGGAAGAAAAAGTTGTGCAATAAAAACAAACAATATTCCCGTGCTTATCTCTACAAATATATATTGTCGACTTATTTTCATACCGCATGACCTACAACGCCCACGAAGAAAAATATACCCCAATATAGGTACCATGTCATACCAAGAAAGATGCGCGCCGCAAGTTCCACAAGAAGATCTTCCTTTTATAATCGATTTTCCAGAACCATATCGCAAAATAACCACATTCAGAAAACTTCCAATGATAGCTCCGAATAAAAATATACTCACATTTATTAAAAGAAATATTATGTCAACCATGTTTATATAGTATACACCAAAAACCTCCGTAAGCGGAGGTTTTTGACTGTGGGAAAAATCCCTATTATCATGTTCAAAGATGTTTCTTAGTTGCGAACATCATAACATCCATAACCAGCAGCACTTGAGGTACATCCCGTACCATCTTCTTCTGTGATGCTATCAACTGGGGTGTTGTTCCAGTCAGCATCTCCTTGAAATGCCGCGTGAGTGGTCTCTTGTTCGAGGTTCGCTGCAAGGTGGTATGTTGAGCAAACACCTGAGGCTGCTGAACACGCCGCACCGGCAGATGTTAAATTGTCGTACAGATAGGGTACACTGTTATCTGTTGGCACATTAGCAATATATGTAGATGCAAGACTTGTTAATACATCAGGATATTCCTGATTGGTATCATAATAAAGTTCCAACGCAAGTTGAAGTTGTTTAATATCAGAGACACGTTTTGCGTCACGTGACTTTTCACGAGCGGAGTTGAGTGATGCCAACACAACGGAAGACAAAATACCAATAATGGCAATAACAACAAGAAGTTCAATGAGGGTAAAACCTCGATTACTATTTTTCATAAGATATAAGGATAAAATTTGATTAAAACGAATAACGACCTATTGATAAAAGCCCACACGCCTTGCTGCGTTTGAAGCCATTTTATTATAACAAAATGATAACAAAAAGAACAATGGGTGTGGATTAGTTATCCACTTTTTATCAATAAACGTCGATTTATGGGTATTTTTATTTATTTCAAACCAAGAACTGTACGTGCCTTTTCAACCACTTCTGAAGGAATAACACTGGCTTTTATCACATATCCAACAGCACCTGAAGATGCCGCTCTATCAATATCTGGCTTTTCTCCTTTATTCGAAAGAACGATCTTTTTCGCATGCAATGCAAGTTTCTCTTCTTTCATGCGCTCTAAAAAGGAAAATCCATCCATTGAAGGCATCAAGATATCTGTCAAAATGACGTCGGGCTGAAGACCGGCACGTAAACGCTCAAGCGCATCTTCAGCACCCAAGCATGCAGTCACTTCAAATCCACTCTGTTTGAATTTAAGTACATACATATCAAGAAGAAACTTATCGTCATCGACAATAAGTGCGGTATGCATTGCTAGTTGTGATTGTTCTGTTGTTGTAGACATATGAGTAGTATACTCTATATTTATATCTTTTACAGCATATTTACCTCTTCGAAAGAAACGCTTCCGTCAAATGATTTGAGAAGAGCATCTTCTTTCATGGTCAACATTCCTTGTATACGCGCTGCTTTATATACCTCCTCTTCAACAGGCTTCGTCAAGATAACTTCTTCTACACTTCTATCCACGCGTAGTAACTCAAACACTCCCAACCGACCTCGAGTCCCAGAAGGACAATCTGCGGTTGGGACAGCGTCATGGACAAATGTTTTTTCAGAAAAAAGCATCTGTCGTTCTGCGGGAAGATCTTTAATTTGTTGAGAAATCATTTCACGAATACCACCCTCAATAAGACGTTCTTTTTTTGCCCCCTTACAAATAGCAGGGACGAGACGTTGCCCAATCGCAAGAGCAAGTGTTGGAGCAATAAGAAACGGATCTACACCCATATCAATAAGACGAGGGATAACACCTGATGCAGTATTGGTGTGAATGGTAGAGAAGACAAGATGCCCTGTAAGTGCAGCTTGAATAGCGAGCTGTGCTGTTTCTTTGTCACGAATTTCTCCAACCATAATGATGTCTGGATCTTGACGGAGAATACTACGTAAACCATTTGCAAAAGTATAATCAATTTCAGGACGTACTTGTGACTGACTCACGCCCGGCATGTTGTATTCAACAGGGTCTTCCAAAGAAACAACATTCTTTTTGTCCCGATCAACTTCACTCAACATTGAATACAATGTCGTCGTTTTTCCAGAACCCGTCGGACCAGTAAGAAGGATGATACCATACGGACGATCAAGCATTTCGCGTACAATTGCAATATCTTCTTGACGCATGCCAAGCTGTTCTAGCTTGAGTGCTCCTTTTCCAGTGTCTAAAATACGCATAACAACTTTCTCACCATAATACGTCGGAAATGTTGAGACACGGAAATCTACCTTACGTCCCTCAATGTGTGCCGAAAAACGTCCATCTTGTGGCTTACGTTTTTCATCAAGCTTCATGCTTGTCGTTAAAATCTTTATACGGGCAACAACGGCACTTTGGACTTTTGCGGGTAATACCAAACTGGTATGCATAAGACCATCAACGCGAAAACGAACTCTCACTTTATCTTCGAGTGGCTCTATATGAACATCTGAAGCATTTCCTTCAATTGCATGTCGCAATATAACTGCAACAATTTTTGTTACAGGAGCATCTTCAATAATTTGTGTTTGCGAGATATCATCACTTTTTGCCTCTAGCGAAGCGACAGTCTCATCATCGCCATCAAGTTCTGTTTCAAGTTCTGACAATGCCTTGTTCACTTCTCCAGATAATCCTTTGTATTTCTTTGCTGTTTCTGTAAAATCTGATTCTGATATTAAAAATAATTTATAAGGAATATCAAGTTTACTCGCAATAAATTGTATCGCGTCACGTGCACCAATATTATCTGGATCAACAATTCCTATCTCAAGAATACCTTTCTCAACAGCAAGAGGAATAAATTTATAATGCAGAGCTGATTCTTCGGGTGCATATTCAAGCACCTTAAATGACACGTCTTTTTCTTCAACTGCGCGCAGAGGAATGCCCGCATATTCACTTCGTAATCCAAGCATCGTATCCGGATTCATACCATGTGCAGCAAGAGCAGAATCCATTTGTTCTCCTTTTGTTTCAACACGCATGCGAACATCGTCCGCTACGGAAGATGAAATTGCACCTTTATTTAACAAAAAATCAAGAAAAGCCATAAGAGGAAAAGTCTCTACGCAACGACACTACATATCATTTAACAAGATATCATTGGGTCAACCCTGTCTTTACCACCGTCTTATCAGATGTGTCAGCAGTAGAGATATCGTTTGTCGTCCCAATCGGAGCAAAAGGATTTCGTCGTCCTTGTGGCTCATTTTGAAGTGGTATACTAAAATCTTGTAAACTAATAAATGCTGGATTTTGCAATACTGTTGCATTTAATTTTATTGTTTGCATATCTGACAACATTTGAAGTGTCGTCTGATCTTCGGCAGAAAGATCTCCCTGATCTTCAATAAGAACAGATGTCCCCTCATCTGTACTCTTTCCCGAAACAAACAACATTTGATACGCAACAAATGCCAGAATAACAGCAAGGACACCGAAGATAATTTTTTTATTTTTAAAAAATATTTCAAACATATTGTTTATTTAAGCCAATAGGTACGAAGTGTTACCGTATATTCATACAAATCTTTCTCTTCTGCATTAAATGACACATCAATCACATCAACAATGCGGAGACTGCGTTCCAAGTCACGGAGGAAATTAACAAACGTCTTATACGGGCCAGAAACAGCGAAAGAGAGCGTAAGCGAACCATATGTTTTATCACCAGAAGAGATGATGCCCGGTGTCTCACCACCAAGTTGAATCATAATATTTCGCACTGTCATATCATACCGTGCAGCAATTCCGTCAATATCACGTACAAGTTTTACGTTATCGACGTTATCAGGAAGCGCTTTTTCCAAACGCTCGAGATCCTCTTGTGAAAAAGCATTGTAACGAGAGAGAAGATCTGAACGCATTTCGTTGAGTTCACGCATCTTTTCTGATGCCGCAGTAAGTTCTTTTTGTTCTGCTTGAAGTTCGCGAACAGTATCATAATGATTTGTTGTAAAAGCAAAAAACACACCTCCCGCAGCGGCTAGAAATACAAGTGTTGTAAGGAATCGCATCATACAATTTAAGAAGAAATATTTACTGCATCCGCTACATCATACTTGATAAGTTCATCATCAAGAATAAATGTCACATTAAATGTTACATTTCCCTTATTGTCCAATGTCATATCAGAAAATATAGGATCATGAAAATAACGGTTCTTTCCAAAGACGTCTGATTGTAATGCAACGGAAGAATAACTTGTTGCTTCTCCAGAGAGGGTAACTTCCGCTCCATTTTCTGTATTCATTTGATAAGTAAACTGACGAAAGCGTACAGTCTGCAATGTATTTTGTTCAAGAACAGAAAAAAATTCTGAAAAAGCAACATGCCCTCCCAACACCGCATTGAGCGTACTCAGACGTTCATCAAGACGCTTTAATTCTTGTACAAGTGTAGGTTCAAACGCTGAACGCATGCGCTCAAGACGGTCTCGCATGTCAGCAACATCCGTTGTAAGCATACGCTCATAAAAAAATACACCGGCAGCAGCAACAAGAGAAAGAGCTAACACAAACCCAGAGAGAGAGACGAGTAACCATGTCCCTGTGTTACGTTTTTTCTTCACCTGATCAAACGATTGCTTGGGGATGAATGATGTTTGAGAAGCCGTGACCATATAACAATATCATTATTATGCACTTTTTTAGAAAGGAAAGAAAGCAGAAAAATGTGGATTGAGGAAGAAACCAACCAAGACTATTCTTGTTCTTCGAGTTTTCGGAGGGCAAGACCAACAGCAACTGCAAATTCGGGACCTGCATCACTAAGTACTGGCTTAAGAAAAGCAGGGGCTTCAGTCTTTTTAAATGGGTCTGCATATGTCACTTCTGTCTCAAACGCTTTATCTGCTGCTTCGTACAACCCTTTCAAAAGAACACCCCCTCCAGTAAGAACGATATGTTTAATCATTCTATTGTGTGTCCGTTCATAATTAAGGAGAACTGCTTCTGCCTCATTGAGAACATGGTCAACGACAAGCTGCGCTGTCTCAGTGATATGTCCTTCTTTCCCTGTACCAAGAAGGCCGAACTCTCTTTTTAATTGTTCTGCACGCTCAACAGGAACACCGACAGAATCCGCAATGGCAACAGTAATATTTTGAGATCCCCTATTAACGATATGCTGTGCACGAATAATACCGTATTCAAGGATAGAAATTTTTGTCGTTCGTGCACCCATATCAATGACCATCACAGGAGACGCACTAGCACCAAAAGTACTTCGCGCCGTACTAAATACTTCTAATTCAAAAAATGCATTTTCAAATGCTGCACGAGCGACAACATCGCGAAAATCATGAATCGTCTCATTCAAAATCGCGACGACGAGCACATCAATAAGCTGTTTATCTTCTTTCGGTGAAACACCTTTTATTGCTCCAGGCATAGACGGAACTCCTCCGAGCATGACATCCTCTTCTCTTTTTGGAAGAATCCACCAATCCAAAGATACTTCAGATACTGGAACAGGAATATATTTTCTTGCTTCAATAGGAATCATCTCAGCAAGTTTCTTATCATCAAGCGGTGGCATCTTCATAAATGAAAGGAGGCTTGACTGAAGTGGCAATGAAAGACCGGCGTTTTTTGTTGTAATATTTGCTTCGCGTATAACATCAGCAAGCGCTTCAGCAATCTTTTCTGGAGGAAGTTGTGTTGCCTGCCCAACGGCCACACCACCATATGGACCAAGCGCAAGCTCACCATATGTTTCAAGAATAGCCTTTCCATTTTTCTTTTTTAATTGAACAACTTTTATAAACGCTGAACCAATATCAACACCAATAACGCTTTCCGCTTTTTTCTTAAAGAAATCCCCTGTGAGTTGTTTGAATATATCAGCCATACTATGCGATGATTATACCATGGAACTGACCAAAAACGTAATACGCCCTATCATAAATTTTATATGCGAAGCATTGTTTCCATCACAATGTACTGGTTGTGGAAAAATTGGGACCTTTTTATGTGATACTTGTCGAGCGTCTATCCCTCCTGCTGAACCCTCTGCCGACAAAGAAGTGCGCGCCGTATGGTCGTATAGACACCCTACGGTACATCGGATCATTTGGAATCTTAAATACGAAGGAATTCGCGCCGTCGCACCCGTATGTGCAGAAGCGCTCTATGACATGATTGCAGAGGATATAGCAGAAGAGTCGCTTGTCGGCAGTAACGAAGAAATGCTCGTCATACCTATACCCCTTTCTCGCGCACGACTAAAGACACGCGGATACAATCATACTGAAGACATTGCACGCGCTCTTGTTACTTCTTTTTCTGATTCAAATCTTGTACTTGCAACCGATATCCTTATAAAAACCCGTGACACAAAACCACAAATGTCGCTTGCAAACAAAAGTGAGCGATTACGAAACCTCATCGACGCATTTACTGTATCTCATTCATCACGCATTATAGGAAGAACGGTTATCCTTATCGATGATGTCACCACAACAGGAGCAACAATAGCGGAAGCGCGCAAAACTCTCCGCGCCGCAGGCGCACGAGAAGTAAAAGCGTATGCGGTAGCACATTAGACGAGTTTTAAGTTGTCAGTTGCAAGTTTCAAGAATGCTTACGAATAACGAATACGTACGAATGTACGAATACGACTCTTTTCTTTTATCGTTTACCATTTATAGTTTTCTCTTCCCATATTTCTATTTTCTTATTTCATTGTCTATAGTTTTTTTTATAATTTATCGTTTCTTTGTCATTCGTATATTCGTACACATTCGTTATTCGTATGCTCATATTTTTTTTATTCGCCTCTCGTATTCTTGCTTCATGATTCCCTGCACCACGTAGGGTGCAGGGCACACTTGATTCGAATATCTGTCCCTACCACCTCTAACCTATTTCCTACATTCGTATTCCTTATTTCACATTCCGTATTTCACGTTTGATACTTTCTTTATCCATTCCATAGTGCGCGATGAGTTCTTTTTGTGTACCCGATTGACCAAAGGCATCGCGTACACCAATACGCACAATATGCATTGGATACACGGATGAGAGATATTCCGCAATCGTTGATCCGAGCCCGCCAGCAATTTGATGTTCTTCAACAGTCACGAGCGCTTTATGTGCTTTGGCAAACGAAAGCACCGCTTCTTCATCAAGTGGTTTAATGGTTGCAAGATTCATAACTGATACACCAATACCTTCTCCCTCCAAATCCTTTGCTGTCAAGAGTGCTTCATATAAGACTGGTCCCGCTCCAATGATACCAATAGTCTTTTTTACTCCGCGCTTTGGTTCGAAGAAAATCTGCGCTTTACCGATAGCAAAAGGCGTATCGGAAGTCGTCATGAGAGGCGTTGGTTCACGTGTCAAACGAAGATACGCCGGTCCATTGTATTCCGCAAGGGCGAGCGTTGCTCTGTGTGCTTCGTGTGCGTCACATGGCACCACAACAGTCATATGCGGAATAACACGCATAAGTGCAATATCTTCAATCGCTTGATGTGTTCCTCCGTCGGGACCCACCGACACACCTGCATGTGCGCCAACCACTTTTGCATTCACATTATTATAGCAAATCGTTGTACGGATCTGCTCCCAATTACGTCCTGGAGAAAACATTGCATACGAAGCAAAAAACGGAATCTTTCCCGCTGCTGCAAGTCCCGAAGCAACACTCGCCATAGACTGCTCTCCAATCCCCATCTGTATAAATCTTTCAGGAAACGCTTTTGCAAATCCATCCATCTTGGTAGATGCAGTCAAATCGGCACACAACGCAACCACGCGCGTGTTTTTCTTTCCTGCTAAAACCAGTCCATCACCGAAACCAAAGCGCGTCGGTACACGCTCAATGGTATCGGCAAAAAGATTTGGATTTAATTTGAGAGAAGGGGTAAACATAATATATATAGTATAACAAATATGATAGTGTTTGGTTTAATTTTCAATTTTCAATTTCTAATTTTCAAACAATATTTCAATGTATCAATGATTCAAGCTTCACAAAACATATTCAGTTTATTTTTCAGTGCGTTCCCTTAGTGTTGTTGATATTTTATTAAAAATGAGAGTTAATTCATGAGCTTCTTTCCATAATTTTTCAACACTATCTTTTTCGTCTTTATTCGATTCTGCAATTAATTCTAACCGATATTTTGTTTCTTGAATTTCCTTTCTACAGATAAATATTTTATGTTTGAAATCTCTCTGTGAACTAGCACCATTTGCTTCACAATAATTCGCACCGACACTAGTCGCCGAACGAACAAGTTGAGAAATGATATGTCTATTTATTTCATCCTTCTGTAAACGTTTTAAGAACATAATCACCTCCTTGCTAAAAATTTTTGTTCTGTTTTCAAGATCGTACTGCATATGTTTGATACATTTTTCAAATTTCTATATTAGAAATTGTTTGAAAATTGAAAATTAGAAATTGAAAATTTTCTTTTTTATTACTTACATCAACCGTTCTCCATTTGGCACTGCATGTTCTGGTGTTACCAAGACAACACCGTTCTCAAAGTCACGAAACCCTAAGGTGAGTGCTTGCGATACATAGGGACCGATTTGTTTCTCAGGAAAATTCACCACACCTAAAACTTGCTTGCCCACCAATTGTTCAGGGGTGTAGTTTTGAGTAATTTGTCCACATGAGCGACGGAGACCGATATCCTGGCCAAAATCAATCACGAATTTATGCATCGGCTTGCGCGCTTCAGGAAACAAACTCGCTTCAATAATAGTGCCAACACGAATATCAACAGACATAAAATCATCGTAGGAAATCGGTGGAGTAAGCGAAGAAGTAGTTTCTGTCTCAAGAATAATAATTGGTTCTTCAGTTTTTTGGGTGATGATATCCATATAGTACAGTAAATAATATTAGATTACGAAGTACGAACTTATACGCTTGCCCTGAACCCTACGCGGTTTAGGGAACATACGAACGCTACTGAACATGGACAACTATATTGGTGAGTTTATGTTCGTATGTTCGTACTCGTTCGTACTTCGTAACCAATCTAGCAACTTGAAACTAACAACTTGAAACTTCGTTTAATCTTCGGCTATTTTTCCTCCCAGCGTTCGCAATTCTTCAAGCGCGCGTGTTGCTTCTTCTTTATTTGGTGGTTTCCCATGCCATGTATAATCTTTCTCAAATCCATCTACTCCTTTCCCAGGAATTGTATGCGCGATGATAACTGACGGCATACCATATGCGGACTGTGCTTTACCAATAGCGTCATTCATTGCTTCAAAGTTGTGCCCATCGACTTCTTGTACCTGCCAATTAAAACTCTCCCATTTTTCGTAGAGTGGCTCAAGTGGCATCACATCCCATGTATATCCATCAATTTGAATATTGTTGCGGTCAATAATAACCAAGATATTGGCAAGACGTTCTTTACCGGCAAGCATCACCGCTTCCCATACTTGTCCCGCGTCAAGTTCCCCATCACCCATAAACACATAAAAATACGTGTCACTCGCACGCCCTCTGTCCATACGTTCGGCGAGCGCCATACCAATCGCTTGTGAAAGTCCAGAGCCAAGTGGTCCCGAACTTGTCTCAATTCCTGGTAGCCATTCACGATGAGGATGTCCTTGCAAACGCGAACCAAATGCGCGTAATGTAGTCAATTCTTGCACAGGGAAATATCCCGCATGTGCCATGGTCGCGTACAACACTGGACAAATATGTCCATTGGAAAGAATGACTCTATCACGTGCAGACCACAACGGATCTTTTGGCTTGTGACGCAACACATGAAAATACATGAGCGCGAAAATATCCGCCATCCCCAAAGGTCCCGCGGTATGTCCAGACCCAGCAGAAAGAAGCATGTCGATAATACTTTCGCGTATCGCACGAGCACGCTCTGTGAGATCGCGTACATTGTCATCAGTAAGAGGTTTCATGAAAAAAGTTCTTCGCTTCGGTCCTCAATCGTGTAAAAATCAGCAATTGCTTTTCCTATGTCGTCAGCACCAAACACTGCCGAACCTGATACAAGTCGGTCAGCACCAGCTCCGATAAGAAGTGACGCATTCGCAAGCGTTACGCCACCATCTACACTTATTATACGGTCAGGGTACATTGCTCGCAATGTGGACACACGTTCATAGATACGTTCATCCGTCTGTTGTCCTTGTGCACCGATACGGCTAATACCCATGCACTGTATTGCATCAATATCATCCGCGTAGATTTCGATATCTGCGGGATCATCCTCAAGAGAGAGCGCGATAACTGTCTCTACATCAAACGCGCGAAGACGTTCAACAATATCACGAAATTGCTCTGTGCTTCCCAAATGAACAACAACACGACCAAAACCTGCCGCAATAATATCTTCAAGCATACGTTCTGGTTCTCGCACCATAAGATCTGCTTCAAAGAAAAAGCTATCCCAAAAAGGAAGTCCGTCTTCTTCTGCACCGATCCGACGAAACTCCCCCATACCATTCACGTCAGCAAACGGCCAACTTTTGCGCGCATGGGGCGCAAAGATACCGTCTACCATATCAATTTGGACAACAGGAACAAGACCCTCAACAAGAGAAAGTTTACGCGATAAATCATCGAGACTTTCAGGAATAATGGCTGGAATGAGTTCGAGAGACATACGTGAATAAAGAATTATGAATAGACGAGTACGGTTACCAATCTGTATCGGCAAGAATCGCTTTTGCAAGTGTCACTAATCGGATATTTCCATAGTGTACTTCAACATCAGCCAACAAACGCTCTATTAATTCCTTCCATTGTCGTCGACGAACTGGGTCTGGACGGACTGTCTCATCATACATACTGGCAATTTTGTCTGTGAGCTTCAATAATTTTACGATATGACTTTTACCTGAGATATTTTGTTCGTCATCCCATGAGGCATGTGTCATTTCTTGCACTAACGCAACAACCTCACGAGAAATATCCTCTGGTATATCCATATCCGTATCCTCTAACACATCATGTAAAAGAAGTGCTTGATATCCGATGCGACGCTCCTCAAACGGAATACGCTGATCATTAAGAAGAGTGAGTGCACACCACAAAGGATGTACAACAAACGGTACTGTGCCCTCCTGTCTATAGTCCTTGCGCGTATTATGTTCTTGATGGGCACTATACACCAGATCGACAAGCTGTTTAAATTCTTTTGCTTCAATATTCATAATTCGTAATTCATTATTCATTATTCACGTCCCCGTCTATCTTCTTAATCCTCCGCACATGTCGGTCGTCGTTTGAAAACGGCATGGCAAGCCACTCTTTTATCACATCTTCAGCGAGTGTTTTATCCATAAAGCGTGCGCCGAGAGAAAGGATGTTCGCGTCATTATGTTCACGTGACAATAATGGAATATGACGATCCCCTCCATACCATACTGCAGCACGTACTCCCAGCACACGATTGGCGACCATTGCTTCTCCTTGCCCGGAACCACCAATAATGATACCGCGTACATCCTCGTTCTTAAGAGATGCTTCTCCGACCGCCCGTGCAGCAGGATATATGAAATCGGGATAATCGTCTTCTTTATTATAGGCATGTGCCCCATGATCCGTGACTTCATATCCTTCTTTGCGAAAAACAGATACCAAGTATTCTTTGAGAGCATGACCAGCGTGATCGGCAGCAATGTGGAGAATCATAAATTAGTATGTTAGGAGATTAGGAAATTAGGAGATTAGGAAAGGAAAAGATGGCTATTTTCTACATACTCATTATTCGTAACCGTTCTTGAAACTTGTAATTTCTACCCAATATATTTTCCGCTTTCGAGTACGTGGAGCAAAAGTGCATTGGTGTAACCCGCTTCATTATCATACCATGCAAGCACTTTAACAAGATTACCATCTACCACACGGGTAAATGATAAATCAGCAAGAGATGGATAGGGATTACCAATAATATCTGAAGAAACAATTTCTTCTTCCGTCACACCAAAGATGTTTTCCCAACGGTCTGACGCAGCAGCCACGCGCAGAATATCATTCACTTCTTCAGCAGAAGTTGAGCGAGAAGCAATAAATGTAATATCCACAATCGAACCAACAATAACAGGAACACGCATGGCGACACCATCGAACTTACCTTCCAAATCTGTGATTACCTGTGTTGTGGCAATTGCTGCACCGGTAGAAGCAGGCACAATATTTTGTGCCGCGGCACGACCTCGACGAAAATCTTTACGCGCAGGACCGTCTACGATACCCTGTGTTGCGGTATACGCATGCACGGTAGAAAGAAGCGCTTTTTCCACACCGATTGACTCATGAAGTATCTGGATAAGTGGCGCGGCTGCGTTTGTTGTACAAGAACCATTTGAACTGATACGCGCCGTTGCCAAGTCCTCATGATTGATACCCATAAGCATCGTCCCTCCTTCAATGCCCGCATCAGCAGGATTATCTTTCACCGGCGCGGAAATCACGACACGCTTCGCTCCTGCCTCAAGGTGCATTTTTGATTTTTCATAACTATCAAAGACACCCGTTGATTCAATAACAATATCAATATCAAGATCTCTCCACGGCAACATGCTCGGGTCTTTTTCTGAAAACAGGCGAATTTCTTTCTCGATACCATCATGAACGACAAGAAGTCCCCCATCAATCACCGTCGCCTCAAATCCACTTCGCCCATACGCGGTATCGTATTTGAGAAGGTATGCAAGATTATCAACATCACCCAAATCATTCACAGCAACAATATTAATTTCAGGATGCGCAAATGCGAGTTTGAAAAACGCACGACCAATACGACCAAATCCATTAATAGCAATAGTAGTAGACATAAGGTAGGAGGTTAGTAAATTAGGATATCAGGAGATTGGTAAATTAGGGGGTTAGTATGCGAGAAACTTGACATCAAACAAAAACCAGCATAAACCTTGTACACAGTATACCATATCTTCTGTATATACATTGGGTATAATAAAAACTGGTAACGTACAACAAAAAAACGAGGTGTCTCATGGAAACATTGAAAACATACCGTGTTCTTTTTACTTTCTGTGATTCTCTTCATGGAATGTATAAAGAATTTACTAATCCCCAAACATATCAAGACTTTCTTACGACTCTTATTGCATCAAGAGAAGTCGACAATGTTGTCATACTTTCTGGGAAAGGAAAAAAATTCTTAAGAAAAGGGATTGCGAAATTATGCCCATTCTTGGAAGCAGGGCAAGGTCCTTTTTCTCCCAAGATGAGCTAATGTTACAAACGGCGCAACGCGCCGTTTTTTTATAAAACGAAATTACGACGGGACTCTGTCCCGCTATACTTCTTTATTTTTACTATCTATTTCAATTTCTCTTCAAATAGTTCCTTAAGGACTGACGGATTTGCCGAGCCTTTACTTGCTTTCATTCCTTGCCCTATCAAGAACTGGAGTGATGCGATTTTACCCGCACGATATTCAAGAACAGCTTGTGTATTACCAGCAATCACGTCATCAACAATAACGCCAAGTGCTTCTGTGTCGCTCTTTTGAAAAAGATTGTGCTCACTCGCAATCATTCGAGGGTCTCCTCCGCGTTCTGACATCACTTTCAATATATCTTTTGCTCCACGTGACGAAACCTCCCCACCAGCAACCATACCAACAAGCGACGCAAGTGATTCGGGCGTAATCCGACTCAATATGTCCCCATCCGAGACTTGCATAAGCCCAATGATATCAGACGTAATATAATTGGATGCAAGTAAGACAGCTTGCGTATCCCCTTCGAGAATGTCTGCAATGCGTTCAAAATATGCACCGAGGATCGTGTCCGTAACATAACTTTCAATATCTTCTGCCTTAATGCCATACTCTCGCGCATACCGTTCGCGTTTCTGCCACGGTAATTCAGGAAGAACAAATGTCGCAAATTCTGTGATTTCTGAAATATCAAGTTTCGGCAAATCAGGATCCGGGAAATACCGATAGTCATGTGAAGATTCTTTTTTGCGCTGAGAAAATGTTTCTCCTTTATTTTCATCCCATCCGCGTGTTTCTTGTACAACTTTCTCACCACGTTCAATTACTGTGATTTGACGTTCAATTTCATGCGCGATAGCTTTCCCAACCACACGAAACGAATTAAGATTTTTTACTTCTACCTTGGTGCCGGACAGGCGGTCATCACCTTCTTTATATACAGAAATATTTGCTTCTACGCGCATTTGCCCTTTTTCCATATTCGCCTCACTCGCGCCCAAATACCGCAAGAGAAGTTGAAGCTCTTTTGCAAAACGCATCGCTGTTTCGGCATCCGCAATCACTGGTTCTGTCACCAACTCCATCAAAGGGACTCCCGCGCGATTATAATCAATCAGGGAATAATCGCCTTTATTATGTTTAGACGTCGCGGTATCTTCTTCAAGATGAATACGTGTAATCTCTACGCCAGCAAGTATCCCTCCAGATACCAGTGGATATTTGTATTGGCTTATCTGATACCCTTTTGGGATGTCGGGATAAAAATAATTTTTACGGTCAAATTCGGTAAACTGTGTTGCGAGCATTCCCCCAACAGCTGTCCCCACACGAAGTACGTGCTCCACTGCCTTCTTGTTCATCACCGGAAGAGTACCCGGGTGTGCCATACACACAGGGCAAATATTTACATTTGGGCGCGTCTCCTCAGCATCATTCTTGCACGCACAAAACATCTTCGTCTGTGTATGAAGTTCTGCATGTATTTCAAGTCCAATAACGGGACGATACGGCATAACGAGAAAAAAGAATCAGGAAGTAAGAATCAAGAGAATAGAGAATTCTCGGTAGACGCGACGAGTTTTCTGTTGCATCTGCCAATATGCTGATTATAACACATTCCCATTTTTTTTCCTCTTTTTATATTTACTTCCTTTTTTGTTCTCTGCATGGTATTCTCACCGACAGAGTTACCTTTCACCATAAAACACAAGAACAGTATGGAACACCAGCAAATGAAACACAGCGCCGAGGCATTGCCACTTCCGTCTTTTCTTTCTGCCCTCTACATAAACATAGCGGTAAGCATATGTGTATTATGCATAGTCGTCATTGTATTTACTACCCCATCTATTCCTTATCGTCAGGGAATAGAAATAAGTATTCTTTGCCTATGGATACTCGTCAATCTTCTATCACTAGAGGCGGGCTACGGATGGGAATATACCTATCGTTCTTTTAGAGATGCGGAAGAACAGCTCTCCGCGGGTGAAGTACGAACATCATACTTTATACTTCTCTATGGGAGAATACTTTCTTTCCCTCTATGGGGCGCATTAGAGTACAAAAAGATGGTCACGAAACCGAAAGAAGAAGGAACGACGACCACTCTACTATCTATGAGAGAAGTCTATGACATACTCTCGAAAAGTCCTGATGACATATTCCGCTTTCGTTTCAACCAGTGGGAGAGACGAACTCCTGACAACGAAGACTGTTTTATGAAACACGACTCGTTCAGTCTGAAAGTCATACATATGGCAAGTGCACTTAACGAGCAAACAGTGTCTCGCATCATCCTTCTTGACGAAGAAACAGGAAAACGACGGGTACTTAAAACAAAACACCTCGCATTCCTTTTTCTCGTCACTGAAGAAAAACCTCTGGGTATCAAAGAGTACGATGAAGAGAATGCCCATCAACACGAGATACTGTCCAACACATGGTTCAGATGGGCGGAAGAAAAAGGATATATTGAAAAAGCGTAAGCGACCTCACGGTCGCTTTTTTTTGTTTTAGCCGAGCACGACAAGTCATGCTCGAGGCTTTTTCTTTTTATCGTTTATCGTTTTTCGTTTTAATCTCCTAGCGTTTAATCTCCTAATCTCCTATCGCTCCTTCTTCCCAAACAATTCGGCAAGTTTTGTAAACTCTGGATCATGGATACGAAATGCCGCTGCGACTTTGTGTCCTCCTCCCCCATACCGCTTGGCAAGCTCTGACACATCCACACTTCCGTCGGAACGGAGCGAACAAATAAGCTGTTCATCACGACGTGACCAAATGATACCGATAGGTGGCATCTTTTTCGCAAGCGCCGCACCAACATGCGACACGTGAGCGCGGCTGTTGGCGAGAAGACACGGAATACCTTCAAACACCACATCCTCCGCATCATCCACAATACGCGCCACACTGTCATCACGTTTACGCACGATAGCCCGACCTTCAGCAAGATACTGTTCCATCTCATTTCCTTTTGTTTCAAAGGATGCGATAATGCCGTCCCAAAGAGAAAAATCAAATGGGTACGTTGAAAGCATCTCTACCACCTCATCGGTATCAGACAACTGCCAACGCCACAAATCAAAATCCTGAATATGTTGCAACACTTGTGGTATTGGTTGTCCTTCATGAAAATATTTCCACGCAAGAACTGCTCCCGATTGTTCCATATCAATAAGTGCATCGTCTATTTCGGGCATATCCACCATATCGGCACGCGTTTTGTGATGATCAATAAGCGTAATACTTTGCACGTGGGGACGAAGCGCAACAATCACATCCCTCGGTTCATAGCAAAAATCAATAAAATACACATGCTTACCCGCAAGCTCTTTCGATTTATCTTCACCGTATCGCCCAGGAATATATGTCGCTTCATCACCAAAGATTTTCCATGCAGACCATGCGCCACCAAAACCATCAGGGCAATCGCCGTCATAGACAATAGCAACATCGTATGCGGGAGGAAATTGTTTCATGCAAATAGTATAACATAGTAAGTATATAAATATACGAAAAACTGAATAAAAGAGCGTAAAATTTAAAAGATATTGACACCGTCAATAAAAAAAGATAGTGTTGCATAAGTACATACTTTCCATCAATCAAACATAGTCGCTATGGAAACTCAAATGACTTTTAAAAGAGGGCACGATTTACTTGTTCCCATCTTTCGTTGCAAGGCATACAAAGAACAAGAAGTGAACAAGGTAGGTCCACTCTACACAGCCGTTGACAATATCATAGATGGTATGCTTAAGGCTGATGAGGCATTCATGTCCTGTCCAGAGAATAAGCGATACGAACATCCTTTGGTCGCTGACTTTCGTTACGACATGATTATGCTTCCCGAACATGTCCAAAAGGAAATATATGCTGCCCGCGCATTAGCGAACATATCATAAACCGCACTGTCGTGCGGTTTTTTATTTGATACACAGCATATTCCTGATTTCATATCTTTTGATTCCCGTCCCGTTTCAAGTGTGTTTCCTAGCACCACGCGAAATGTAGGGCAAGCATACAAGTTCGCACTTCGTAACCCTTAATTCCCTGCACCACGTAGGGTGCAGGGCACGCTTGATTCGAGTGTTCGTCCCTATAACCTATAACCTCTCTCCTACATTCCTGTCCGCCCCTATCACCTCTAACCTCTTTCCTATATTTATATTCCTAGTTTCTCATTCTCAAGTCGTGCAAATACACCACCAATATATTTCACTGATTCATCATCATACAGTGTTACTGTTTCCACATGCTGAGAAAGCTTTTTTGCTTCTTTTATTTTTTCCGAAAGTTCTTCAGGACTGCACATATCTGTCTTGGTAAGAATGAGTATCTCTGGTTTCTCACACATCGTTTCATCATATCGTTTTAATTCTTCGCGGATAGTATGGTAAGCGCTTGTGATATCATCATGTTCACACGAGACACAGTGCGCCAAAATATGCGTCCGGCGTACATGACGAAGAAATTTATGTCCGAGTCCTTTTCCCTCTGATGCCCCTTCAATGAGTCCGGGAATATCCGCAAGCACAATACCATACATCACACCAAGGTTTGGCTCGAGTGTGGTAAAATCGTAGGCACCAACTTTCGCATCTGCGTGCGTGAGCGCATTCAAGAGTGAAGACTTGCCCGCGCTCGGTAGTCCAATAAGACCAATATCTGCAATGAGACGGAGCTCAACCGCGAAACGTCCTTCTTGCCCTGGCTTTCCCGTGGTCGCTTGTTTGGGTGTGATATTGCGTGAACTTTTGAAGTTCTCATTACCGTATCCTCCTTGCCCACCCGCGAGAACCATGAACGTATCGCCTTCATGCGTGAGATCAAAGATTTCGTGCGTATCAAGATTAGTAACCACAGAGCCGACTGGCAATTCAATATACAAATCTTCGCCATTTTTTCCTTTCATACTCTTCTTTTCTCCTGGATGTCCGTCCTCCGCATCAAATCGTGTTTTATTGCGATACTTGGAAAGAAGCGCGATATCACGCACCGCGCGTATATATACATCACCACCCCGACCACCATCACCACCGGCAGGGCCTGCGAACTCTCGAGACTTTTCATGACGCCAACGAACGACGCCATCGCCGCCCTTGCCCGCTTTTGATTCAAATTGATATTCGTCGGTAAATGCCATAATGATAGGAGGTTAGGAGAATAGGAGATTAGGAGGTTAGTATGTGAGGAGATTAGGCTGTAGGTGAATAGCTTATAGCTTATAGGTTATAGACTGTAAGCGCAAGCGGGGCGTGGGACCGAAGGTCCCACGCCCCGCTTTTCGTCTCTACGAACCAAGGACTACGAACTAAGAACTTTTAACGACGTTCTTCGGCGCTCCACTTACACACGCTTCAATGTTTTCAACAGTTACTGCAAGAATGCGTTCGAGTGCTTCTTTGGTGTTAAACGCATTGTGTGGTGTCACAATGACACGTGGATGGTCAATCAGATATTGATTGGCGAGTACGTTCTTAAGTTTCTCACCATTCGGATGTTCCATATGGAGAAGTGCATCTTCATCGAGAAGAAAATCTTCTTCTTCAAGCACATCAAGCCCTGCTCCCGCAAGTATCCCCTCTTCAAGCGCTTTCACCATTGCGATGGTCTCTACCACTGGCCCACGCGCGGTGTTGATGAGAACGGCACCTTTCTTGATCTTCTCGATATTATCCATATTGATCATGTGGTGCGTATGCTCGTTATGTGGCACGTGGAGTGTAATAACATCAGACATACCAAGAAGCTCATCAAACGAACCGACATACCGAAAGCCAAGTTCATTCGCAAGTGCATCATTTTTGAAGGGGTCATACGCGACAATATCCATACCAAATCCTTTGCCGATCTTAATCGCATACACACCAATATGTCCTGTCCCAACAACACCCAATGTCTTGCCTTTCAAATCAAAGCCGGTCAGCCCTTTTGGTGAAAAACTACTCGTCTCAACAACCTGCTTGTAACTATCATAAATACGACGCGAGAGCGCAAGGAGAAGCGCGAACGCCATCTCTGCAACTGAATTCTCACCGTATGTTGGCACGTTGGATACGACAACGCCGCGCTTCAGAGCTTCGGCAAGGTCAATATGGTCAAACCCTGTCGAACGCGTCACGATACACTTCAGTGACGGAAAGCGATCCATCTCCGTAGCGCCCACATGTGAACTCACAAACACAGAAACAATCTCTGCATCTGGGTCAGAGACATCGGTACGGTCTTGCATAAACCCATCCACAAAGATGAATGTGTGTGCGGGAAGATGCTTTGAAAGAAAGTCTTTTTCCCACTCTTCATTGGAGAAACTAATAATCTTCATATAATGCATATATTAGGAAATAACCATTATAGTATAACACAAAACGATATTGTCCCAAAAACACAAGCTACGTAAGATATCATGCACTGCCGAACACTGAATGGATAGTCCATAACATAGGCACACTTGCCTTGACTAGTCATAGTGTGATACAACAGACAACGGAACAGTAATTTGGAAATATAAACATACAATCCTATGAAAAAAGACTCTGTATTTACACAACGGCTCATATTTTGTATCGTAGGAATCTCTTATCTTCATGATACTCTCATGAAGAAAGTTATGGCGAATACGAAAAAGATACCTTCTTTCACAAGAGTGTCTGCGGAGCAGATACCACGAAAAAAATTTGTAAAAAAATCTCTCTTCAATCGTAAAACGATATAGAAACATGTCAAAAAAAGAAAAGCGAGCAACTGTTTGCGACTGGTATCTCATCTGGACAGAAACAAAAAGAGATGAGGACGGTATTGTAAAAGATTCTGCTGGAAGACTCTGTGTGCGGACGAAGTTCTTGAAACTCCCCCATGTGTCTTCCATGGAGGATAAAAAAAGGGAAGCTTTCACTGAGTGGGGAAATATGAGACTGACATCATCTGACCCTGTGTCAGGTCATACTATATTCAGCGGAGACCCCTACATCGGAACTGTTACCGATGCGGACACCACCCACCCCATCGTGAAAAAACTCGTTCGGCTTTCTGGACAGAGTCTGAGACCACCTCCCGTAAAGATACCTAAAGAAACAGGAGTATATCGAGTATATACCTGGTAGACCTGGTAGTCTGTGACACGAACACAGAAAAAGCGGACACTATGTCCGCTTTTATTTTTAGTATGTTTTTCATAGTTCATAGTTTACCATTTTTATTTTTTCTTTTTACCATTTATAGTTTTCGTCTTCATATTTCTATTTTCTTATTTCATCGTCTACCTTTTTTCTTCATCATTCGTATATTCCCCAGCACTATGCACTGTGCACCACGTAGGATGCACAGCAAGCCACGTAGGATGCACAGCAGGCAACGTAGGGTGCAGGGCGAGCTTAATTCTCATTCCGTGATTCATACTTCTTGTTTCTTCCGCGTCCGTTCCGCGAGCTTCCGCGTTTGTTCCGCATTTACTTTTCATATTCCTACTTTCTCTTCTCCGCTTTTGCTGCTTCTATGGTCATCGGTATGACCGTATCAGGATTAAGTGATATCGCTTCTATCTTTTCTTGAACAAGAAAACGCATAAAGTCTGGATAGTCTGAAGGAGCTTGTCCACAAAAACCAATATATTTCTTGCGTCGCTTACATGACTTAATCGCTTGCGAAACAAGTGCCTTGACTGACTCATCATTTTCATTACCGATACCCGCAATAATTGCGGAATCACGATCAAGTCCGAGTGTCAGTTGAGCAAGGTCGTTTGACCCGATAGAAAAACCGTCAAAGATATCAAGAAAATCATCTGCACGGATGACATTGGTCGGAATTTCACACATCACATATATCTTGAGTCCCTGCTTCTTTTTACTACGTCCCAAACCATACTCTTCCATAAGTTCCACAACCTTTTCTCCTTCTTCCGGCGTCCGACAAAACGGTACCATGACATGCACGTTATCAATACCCATATCATCACGCACCCGTTTTATCGCCTCTACTTCAAGCTTAAACCCTTCACGATAATCCGGGTGCGCGTATCGTGACGCTCCACGCCATCCAATCATAGGATTCTCCTCTTCCGGTTCATACAGTTCTCCACCGAGAAGTGCTCTGTATTCATTCGTCTTGAAATCAGAAAAGCGCACAATCACTTGTTCCGGCCAAAATGCCGCACCGATATGTGCGATGCCCTCAGCAAGTTTATCAACAAAGAATGCTGTCTTATCATCATACCCTTCCGTCCTTTCATCTATCTTCTTTTTCAATTTCCAATCAGTCAGCTTATCATAATCAATAAGTGCAAGTGGATGAATGCCAATGTGCGAGGCAATGATAAACTCTTCACGCGCAAGCCCAACACCGCGATGTGGCAAGAAGCTATTTTTGAACGCGCTCTCCGGATCACCGACATTGAGACAAATATGCGTTTTTGTTGTGGGAACTTTCTTGAGGTCATAGGTATGTTCTCGCCATGGAATACGTCCTTCATAAATACGTCCCACGTCTCCCGATGATGTATCAACAGTAACAATATCGCCTGTCGCAATTTTTTTACGCGCATTCCCTGTTCCCACAACCGCAGGAATACCGAGTTCACGTGATACAATCGCCGCATGTGATGTACGTCCTCCTTTTTCCGTGATAATAGCGGCTGCTTTTTTCATAATCGGCTCGTATGTCGGATCAGTAATCGCAGCAATGAGCACTTCTCCTTCTTTAAATTCATCGAGACGACGTGCGTCCACAATAACACGCGCGCATCCTGAAGCAATTTTTGTTCCTACAGCAACACCTTCTACAATAGGTTTTTTTGATGTCTTGCCCAGCATGTATTCCGTATATGAAAGCCCTTTCTTTGCTTTCTCTGCTTGTACTGTCTCGGGACGTGCCTGCACAATAAAGAGTTCTCCCGACACACCATCCTTCGCCCATTCCATATCCATAGGGCGGTCTTCTTTGGCGCGAAGAGAATAATGGTCTTCAATAATAAGTGCCCACTTCGCAAGTATGATAACTTCCTCGTCAGTAAGAGTGAGTACTGACATATCTGCCTCAGGTACGCGAACAATACGCGTCGGCTCTCCACGCGTCTCACCATATATCATTTTTGTTTTCTTTTCTCCTCTAGTACGTTTGAGTATGGCATTTTTCCCCGCACGGAGTGATGGTTTGAACACGACATATTCATCAGGTGTTACTTTTCCTTGCACGACCATTTCACCAAGTCCCCACGCAGATGATATTTCAACAACATTACGAAATCCCGTTTCTGTATCAAGGGTGAACATAACTCCCGAACACGCACGGTCACTGCGTACCATCTTTTGTATGCCAACAGAAAGTTTGACATCGCCATGCTTAAATCCCTTGTCCACACGATAGGAAATCGCTCTATCAGTAAAGAGCGACGCAAACGCACGTTTAACCGCACGAATAACATATTCTTCTCCACGGACGTTGAGATAGGTGTCATGTTCTCCTGCAAACGATGCTCCTGGTAAGTCTTCGGCGGTCGCGGAGGAACGCACTGCGACATCAGCATGCTTCATGTCATATGTACGCGAGAGTGTACGATACGCAACTCTAATTTCATCAGTAATCACCTTTGGCATACGCTTGCGCATGAATGCGGTACGAATCTTTTTGCCTTTTCTTTGCAAGAGTGCGACATCATTTGTATTTAGTCCTTTCAATTCTTTGGTAATGAGTTCGGCGAGACCTGTGCTTTTGATAAACAAGTCATATGCATGCGCAGTCACAATAAACCCATTCGGGACACGCACGCCTTGTGGCGTAAGAATATTATACATT
This sequence comes from Candidatus Yonathbacteria bacterium, assembly GCA_013334825.1. Taxonomy (GTDB): domain Bacteria; phylum Patescibacteriota; class Minisyncoccia; order Phycocordibacterales; family JACNGX01; genus JACNGX01. The sequence goes on along the minus strand of JAAXWR010000002.1, from coordinate 59,697 downwards.
TCTCCCAATGACGCATTTTTTCCACCGACAAGAGCAACATCGTCATTGCCGACATCTTTAAACCACAACACAATGGGAAGTTGTTTTTCTTTTTTCATACACAATATGCGAGACAATTGATAATACTTCTATCATAACATGTTCACGCGCACTCTTCTTCTTTTTTCTGTTGATAAAACAAACAATAGATGAGGAATATGAAATATCGAAAAGAAAACTATAAGCGACAAACGATAAAAAACTAAAAACAAAAATCCCACAAGTCGTCGTCCGTCGCTCTAAGAACTACAAACTACGAACTAAGAACTTTCTGTAGAGGGTGTACAAGATGCGCAAAAGAAATTATTTCTTTTATGTGCTACCACATACTTCTTCTCTCTCTATCCTGTCAGTGTCATATAGACATCCGACACATTCGCTCCCGTACGTCCTGTAATAATGTGATCACCCGTGCGCTCAAAAAATCCATACGTATCATGACGAGTAAGATATACCTCTGGAGAACCAGCAAGGATAGGCGCGAGTGCCACCGAAATACCATCAACAATCGCTCCGGCTGCGTCTGTATTGTCCCATCCATCAGATGCAACTGTAGCAATAAGTGTTTCATGTACTGTTCCTTCTTCCGACATACGGATAAGAGCAGACAGCGCTACTTCTTGCGCGCGACCACCCTTTCCGCTTACCACACCCTCTGGAATTGTTACTGTCGTTTCTCCTCCATATACCATACATGTTTTTTCACGTGATGCTTCATCAACAATATATGTTCCCACATCAGATGCTTCTCCTTCAAGTGCTGTATGCGCGACAAACGCACGATATCCAAGCACTTCCGCACGCTTGCGCATGGCAACGAGCATTGCGCGATTAGAAAGTATCGTCAAATTGGTTACACGAGAAAAGATGCTTGGGTCTTTGGGTGTTTCAATAAGTTCACAATGCGGAAGCGCGCATACACGCATCACATTATATTTCGCCAAAATCGCCGCGGCATCTTCTCTCGTAGTCGTATCAAGGACAGTTGGACCAGAAGCGATCATAGACACGTCATCCCCTGGCACATCAGAGAAAAGACAAGCTACAACAGTCGCAGGATATGCAAGAGTTGCAAGTTGTCCCCCTTGAATCTTGGACGTGTGTTTACGCACGGTATTTATTTCACCAATGGTCGCACCTGCTTTCATCAGTGCGTCCGTCACTAACGAAAGCACTTCACAAGTCATATCGCTCGGGAGACAGAGCATCGATGACCCACCGCCCGACACAACCACCAATACCAAATCTTTCTCCGTTGCTTCAGACAACAGCGACGCGACATGTTCTGTCGCAACAACATTTTGCAAAGATGGCAACGGATGTGTTCCTGCAAGAAACGACAATCGCTTAAGAGGCGTGCCACTCCGTATATCAATGACAATACCCTCGGTAATATAATCTCCAAGAATGTGCTCAAGTTCTACCGAAGCATCAGCGGCACATTTTCCAAACGCAATAACAAAAATACGTTCATATGCGGACAATTCAAAACTTGCATCCATGATACGAAGGGTTTCTCCATCCATGTGAACATTTTTCTTTACCACGTCCCGCGTATCAATCGCCGCATATCCTGCTTCTAGTATTTCACACGCATCAGCGCGCAACTTCGTCGCGGTGAATGTGTCGAGATTTTTGATGTGATACATTGTATCTCTATTATACGCTACATGAAGGCGAAAGGACAAACAAAAAACGCACTCGTGACGAGCGCGTTTTTTGAGCATGTAGTATTTATGCGGCATTCATCAAGTTCTCTTCTTGCATATCAAGAACAATTTGCTCAAGAGACCGTTCGTCTCCAACTGCTTTCAAATCATTTACGATACGCATTTTTATTTCATCAGGTACAGAGTCTAAATCACCGTACGTATCAATAAGATGAGTAAGTTCTTCTGAAGGAGTTAATTTTTCTCCTTCTGGTGAAAATCCAAATTGCATAAGTATTAAGCAACTTAATTGATAATATGTCAATTATATCACGAATGCACTTTTTGTCAACTGTTTTGTCCACACACCAATATACCCTTTATATTCAATGTAAAAAAATAATTTGACGGTATAGTTATTTCCCACAACATTTCTTATACTTCTTCCCACTACCACATGGACATGGGTCATTACGTTCAGCTTTTGCTTCGATATGTGTTGGTTCGCTGGGACGTGGAATGGACGCCATTGACTGTTGTGCGGCGGCTGGAGCGCCAGCCGCCGCAACAAGCGACACGTCAGCATGCGCTTCTTGTAGTTTTTGTTCTTCTCTCTTAAATGCTCCCGCTCCCACATTGGGTAAGAGCCCTGCGATTTCAGCTTTGATACCCGCTTCAAGTTCATGGAACATGCGCAGTCCTTCTTTCTTGTATTCAACAAGCGGATCACGTTGTCCATATGCGCGGAGATTCACACTTCCCCGTAGATGATCCATTGCTTCCAAATGTTCCATCCATAACATGTCTATTGTCTGAAGCGCCACACGGCGTGCCATATCCCAAAACACATCTTCACCCAAAAGCGCTTTTCGCTCTTCAATAATACCACCCACCTCGGGATGTGCAGTGACAATATCAGCATAATACATCTCCACTTGAGCTTTATCTCCCAAAAGCAAATCCCGACGTGCACCATAAATAGCGGTTCGTTGTCTATTCATCACATCATCAAACTCAAGAACACGCTTTCGTGCATCAAAGTTAAATCCTTCAATTTTCTTTTGCGCGCTTTCAAGTGAACGAGTAATCATCTTATTTTCAATCGGTTCATCTTCGGGAATGCCAAAACGTCCCATCATCGTCTTGATGGCATCAGACGCGAATACGCGCATAAGCGTGTCTTCAAGGGAGACGTAAAATTGTGTGGAACCTGGATCACCTTGACGCCCCGCGCGCCCACGCAACTGATCATCAATACGTCGTGCTTCATGTCGTTCTGTACCAATAACATACAAACCACCAAGTGCTTTGACCTCCGCGTACGCATCATCACTTCCCGGATTACCACCGAGTTTAATATCGACACCACGACCCGCCATATTCGTCGCGACAACAACAGACCCTTTACGTCCTGCCTGCGCGACAACCTCTCCTTCATGCTCGTGCTGTTTGGCATTCAAAACTTCGTGCCTAATCCCCTCTCTCGTCAAATACGCTGAAAGAAGTTCATTCTTTTCAACTGAGACCGTACCGATAAGCACCGGCTGTCCTTGTTCTTGCAATTCTTTGACACGGCGTGCGAGCGCTTTGAATTTACCCTTTTCCGTTTGGAAAATTAAGTCATTACTATCAATACGTTGTGGTTTTTTATTGGTAGGAACAGGAATAACATCAAGTCCATACACTTTGTACAATTCTTCAGCAGACGTAAGTGCCGTTCCTGTCATACCCGCAAGCTTCTCATACAAACGAAAATAATTTTGAAAGGTAATAGACGCAACGGTGCGTGATTCGTTTTGGATGGGAACACCTTCTTTTGCTTCCACCGCCTGATGAAGTCCTTCAGACCACCGTCTTCCCGGTTGCAATCGCCCCGTAAACTCATCGACAATAATCACTTGTCCATCGCGCACCACGTAATCACGGTCACGTTCAAAGAGTGCCTTGGCACGTACCGCGGTTTCCAAATGATGCACATGGACAATACCTTTGTCTGTATAAATATTTTCAACCCCTAACGCACGTTCGGCTTTTTCAATCCCTGCGTCAGTAAGTTGAATGGCTTTAAACTTTTCATCTACCGTATAGTCCTCATCACGTAGAAGTGTACGCGCAATAGCAGAAAACTGCGCATACATTGCACCTGCTCCCTCTGCTTTTGCGGAAATAATAAGTGGCGTACGTGCTTCATCAATAAGAATAGAATCTACTTCATCCACAATCGCATAGTGATGGGGACGCTGCACCATGTCCTCCGCGCGATACGCAATATTGTCACGCAAATAATCAAAACCAAATTCATTGTTTGTTCCATAGGTGATATCCGCCGCATACGCTTCTTTGCGTGACACAGGACGGAGAAATTCACGCACTACTTTAAATGAACCTGTTTCGTCACGTTCAGTATCAAGTTCGGTATGCGTCGGATCATAGAGAAATGATGCGTCATGATTAATCACTGCCACAGAAAGTCCGAGTGCATGATACACCTGTCCCATCCACGCGGCGTCACGACGTGAGAGATAATCATTCACGGTAACAACATGCACCCCCTTTCCGGAAAGTGCGTTCAGATACGTCGGCAATGTAGCGACCAATGTCTTTCCTTCACCTGTGCGCATTTCAGCGACACCTCCTTTGTGCATAATCATTCCTCCGAGAAGTTGCACATCGTAATGTCGTTGTCCAAGCGTCCGTCGTGCCGCCTCACGCACGAGCGCAAAGGCTTCCGGAGTTATCTCGTCCGTTGTCGCTCCCTGCAAAAGGCGCTCACGAAGTTCTAAAGAATATGTACGTAATGCTTCATCGGAACGGGCTTTCATATCCCCTTCAAGCACGTTCACGCGCGTGACAAATGGTTCAAATTTCTTGAGTTTTCTTGCGGGTGTGTCACCCGATAATACATCAAACAATGTCATAATCATTCCATGGTACCATAGACTTTCTTTTCATGCATGCTTACATCATACACGGAAAAACCCGCTCAAACGAGCGGGTTTTTCCGAAGTGGGATGAAGATTATTTCTTCTTCGCAACCTTCTTCTTCGGGGCTGCTTTCTTTACCGCCTTCTTAACGGTCTTCTTTGCAACCTTCTTGACGGTCTTCTTAACGGCCTTCTTCGGGGCTGCTTTCTTTACCGCCTTCTTTACGATCTTCTTCTTTGCTGCTGCCATAATGATAGTCATACAAAGTTATCTCTAATAATGTCGACCACATGGTCTGAAAAATATTTTCGGAAAAATTTTTTCTTACGAAAAAACTTTTTCTCTTTCTATTATCGTACACATTGCGCACGATGACAATATTTTTTTTGAAAAAAATGTGGATAACTTTTTTAAAATAAAAAATAAAATAAAAAAGATAAACTATAAAAAGAAAAAATAAAAACTAAAATTAAAAATAATGGACGATAAACTATAAAAAGAAAAATATAAACGATAAACTATGAACTATAAAAAGCAAAAAGATAAAATAAAAAATATATCCTATCTTTATGCTGAAATTTTTGCGATATACTCTCGTATAGAGTTGAACATCACAGATGAACCATGCCCTGCCTCAATCAACACGAGATCTGATTCGGGTATCAAGGAATGCAATTTCAACGCAACAACAGAATCTGTTACTGCATCTTCTTTCCCGTGTATGATGGTCACAGGAACTGCTGGTACTTGAGATATGTTTGATTCAATATATCCGTCAGGAAGAAAAAAGTCATGCACAATATAATGTGCTGTAAGCACTGCGAGTGAACGATATGATATGGTGGCAAGTACTCGCTCAATTTTTTCTTGATCCATCACACCAGAAGAAATCGACAAGTCATACGCTGTCCATATCTTTGCAAGCATTTCTTTTTCTTTTTCTATTCCATTTGTCATATGTTGCCAATACCACATTGCCATATCATCTCGAGCAGAAATTGGAACAGGGGCAATAAAACGCGCCCATGCATCTGGATATATACTTGCAATACTTCCATCAACAAAATGACGACTTTCTTTTCTTGTCGCCAAAAAAACACTTGCCAGAAAAAGTCCACTCACCCGTTTTGGATACCGCATAGCAAAAAGAAGTGCGAGTGCGACACCCCATGATGTACCAATAACATATGCGCTATCAACATCTGCATACGCGAGAATGCGCGGAATATCTTCAACCAAATTGTCAGTCGTGTTTTCTGAGATGGTACAAAAAGGAATACTTTTTCCTGCTCCGCGCTGATCATAGAAAATGACATTGTCACGCTCTGGATCAAACAACTTTTTATGACTATCAGAAAAACCACTTCCTGGTCCACCATGTAAAAACAACATCGGTTGTGCATGTTTATTACCAAAACATTCAACATAAGCACGATTTCCACCGCCAAGCTCACAATATCCACTCTTATACACATGGGAATCGTATGTGTTCATATGTGTATGATACATCGCAAACAAACAAAACAACAGACATCGTGATGATGTCTGTTGTTCGTGTCAGAAACCGCGTTCCGCGCGCACATGGCCGACGGGGCGAGCTCCAAAACAAATGTCTTATGTGAGTGCAACCGTCGGCCGTGTTCAAGCAGAACGTCGACATAACATATGCACCGATATAGTATATGTGAGAAGAAAAAAAAGGGCAACCCATTTACCAGAGGATGAGATACGCAAATCCCGCCCAAGGGCGGGACTTACGCAGACATTCGTTGTTTTTGGAAGCGCCTTTACAGCACTCACCACTGTATTATAGCAGAAATAAAAAATAATGCAAGTTATTCTATACTTCTCTTTCTTTCACACCCCTTATTAACATATCCCACAAAGCTCTTCGTATTTCTATATTTCGATTTCTATCCGTAATAACAAGGGGTAACTGTTCTCCTGCACGCATGGCTGATTGCGCAAGTGATATATGAATCTGAGGATTATCGAGAAGAAAAAGTGTATGCTTGGCAAAACAATCAGCATCATACGCGGGACACACAAATATATCATTGGAAGTCAGCACCCCATGCATCACACCCACATCTGAAGATACCGAGGGTATCCCATCATACACTGCTTGTATAAGGTGCGTTCCAAACGCGCAAGGATCTGACATATGCAAAAAGAGTATCGCACGTGTATATATATCACGAAGTGCTACTCTATCAGATGAAAGAACAACGACAACACTATCACTGAATCCTTTTTTATATATCTCTCCAACAAAAGAAGTTTTTTCATCACCAGAAACAATAACCGACACATGCGCATCAGGATATCTACTGACAATATGTTTCCATGCGCGCAAAAACATTTCTCTTTCTTTTTTACCAGAAACATACCCAAGTATCATTCGCGTTTCAAAAACCTGCGAAACGAGATGCTTCTCTATATAAACAGGAAAAGGGACAACCGTTGCTTCTGGAAGATGAGGATATAATGTGCTTAAATTATTTTTTTCACGAAGAGACAAAACACGTACAGACGTCACACGAGAAAGTTGTCGAAAAAAATAATATCGCTTCCACCCTTTTAACAATACGTTTGTTGAAAGAATATCAAGACCACCACAAGATAATTCAAATGGTATGTTTGTCTTTTTTGCAACACGTCCTGCAAGCATAACATCTGCATAAAGACTTTCTGCAACAATAATACACTGTCCTTTTTTCGAAACGAATGTTCGTGCGACAGCATATCCCCCACGAAACGCGCGATACATACGCACATACCAAGAATTTCCTTCGATGGGAATGAGCTTCACATGGGAAGGAACTTCTAGATGTACACCCGCACGGACAACAACATACACCACATCTGCTACTTGAGCATATGTTGCAATGCGCATAGATAATGGATATTCCGTATCAGTGAGCGTGTCGATGGCAAAGACAAGAATAGTAAGCATGTCAACGAAGAGTTCGTGTCGAAAGAAGAATAAGCACATCGGTATCATCATCATCCGATGTTTTGTTTCGTTTGTGGTGTCCACATCGCTCACACACATGAAGAATCGTTTGCTGCCCTCCAGACACAATAAGTTCATGGGGACGCATCATACCACCACAGAGAGACGCGCGATCTCCTGGATGGACATCAACATGTTTGCTCCACAAACACACAGGGCAGTGATTGGTATACCCATCTCCTGACACCTCTATACCACAGTGTTCACAAACAAAATCTTCTTTTGTACGAGTAAAATGCTGTGTCATAAATGACGTCCTTTATCAACAGTAGCTATTGCTCTATGTTGTGCATACCAGCGCAAATCTCTTTGCGTATTACGCAATACATATACTATGACTACGCAACAATATCAATCTCTTCAGCTTTTTTGAGGGCAATACCATGCGCAATGAGAATCTGTTCGTATTCTTCACGTTCAATCGTCTCGGCATCAAGAAGCCGCGCAACAATTGCGTCAAACGCTCTTTTATGTGTCGTAATCGTTTCTTTGGCGCGACGAAGTGCTTCGGTAATCATTACCGTCACTTCTCCGTCAATCTTTGCGGCAATCTGTTCTGAATAATCATTTTCTCCCGTATCTTGTCCAAAAACAATTCGCCCTCCACGTCGCCCTTCAAACGCAACGGGCCCAATGGCTTCTGACATACCATATCGTGCAACCATATCACGCGCGAGTGCCGCGGCAACTGCCAAGTCATGCGAAGGTCCCGTCGTCACATCTCCAAAATTCATTTCTTCGGCGGCATATCCACCAAGAGATACTGCCAAGTCATCCAAAAATTCTTTGCGTGACTGTAGTTTACGTTCTTCCACAGGCAACTTGAGTGTATATCCACCCGCATGACCACGTGCGATAATGGAAATCTTGTGTACAGGATCAGCATCAGGAAGCACGGATGCGACGATAGCGTGTCCCGCTTCATGACATGCGGTAATCTTTTTTTCTTTCGGAGAAATGACACGACTCTTGCGTTCAGGTCCAAGCATGACCTTTTCAATAGAACGAATAAGGTCAAATTGCGCAACTTGTGTGCGCGCTTCACGTGCAGCAAGAATGGCACCTTCATTCATAAGCGAATACAAATCTGCACCCGAAAATCCTGGTGTACGTTCCGCAATAACTTTCATATTCACATCTTCGGCAAGTGGTTTCTTGCGTGCGTGGATACCAAGTATCTCTTCTCTGTCGGCACGGTCAGGAAGATCAAGTACAACACGACGATCAAAACGTCCGGGGCGAAGAAGTGCAGGGTCAAGCACATCAGGGCGATTCGTTGCCGCCATGACAATCACTTTTTCTTGCGGTTCGAAACCATCCATCTCCACAAGAATCTGATTGAGTGTTTGTTCACGTTCATCGTTCCCTCCACCCATACCTGCACCGCGTGCACGTCCTACCGCGTCAATTTCATCAATAAAGATAATCGCAGGTGCCGCACGTTTTGCCATTTTAAATAAATCACGTACACGACTTGCACCAACACCCACAAACATCTCCACAAATTCAGAACCAGAAATAATAAAGAATGGCACATTGGCTTCCCCTGCTACCGCACGCGCAAGGAGTGTCTTACCCGTTCCTGGAGCACCCATGAGGAGAACTCCTTTCGGTACACGTGCGCCAATATCCAAAAACTTTTTTGGATTTTTGAGAAAGTCTACGATTTCAGTCAATTCTTCTTTTGCTTCCTTTACACCCGCAACATCTTTAAATCTCACTTGCTGATTTTTATCATTTGGATCAATAATACGCGCGTTTGATTGTCCAAAAGACATTGCTTGCATACCTGCCCCTTTTACTTGTCGCGACATATACCAAACAAGGAACACCAAAAAGAGAACAGGCAAGAGGAATGGCAAGAGATTGAGCGCCCAGAACGCAAAACCCGACGGGTCTTTAACAGTCAGTTTCACCGCGGAAAGTTGTTCGGGAGTCACACCATAGAGCGCGAGACTTTCTGAAAGTGATGTTTCTGCTTCTTTCTTTGCGGTATACGTTGCTTCGTCTTCAACACGCATCACCGTGAGCACATCTCCTTCTACGTCAATGGAGGTAACAGTGCCCCCACGCACATCCGCAGCAAGTTCTGAGAGAGTCATGTCCTTTTCTTCTTTCATTGTTCCCGACAAAAAAGAATATAAAGACATCAACACGGCAAAGATAAGCACCGTGCCAATGATATTGTTGGCAAATTGCGAACCAGTCACGGGAGTCTTGCGCGGAGACTTACCACCCCCTTGCCCTTTTGGAGAAAGAGGCATTTGTGGACGACGCGGAGAAAATGGTGCCTTACCGCCTTTTTTTGGTTGAGAAGATTTATGTTGCATATGCACATACTAACACAAAATACGTGTCAGAAAAACCCGCAAAAAAAACCGCCCTCATGGGCGGTTCACTATACAATAATCTTTTTACGAATGAGCGTAATTTTTTCTTTCAAACGCTCGATGATTTTTGTGACCGCGATATCGCGTTCCCCAGAAACAGTCATGGTGAAACGTTCCCCGCGATAATCACCCGCAAGAGCGATTTCAATATACCCTCCTGAAACTCCACCATCCTCCATCTCGGTTGTTACCAAAAACAGACTGAGTTGGAGTAAATCAATCGCCCCATCCACATCTCTCTCCCTGCACGGTAATTCTGTTTTAAAAGAACTGCCATGATATGTTCCAACCACAACAGCCACAAGTGCGGGAGATTCTCCTTTTTCAACCTCATTGGCATAAGCCAGAGAAGAAAAAAGTATAGCGACAAAGAAAAACATGACGCATATGATTTTTGAAAGACCATTGTTTTTCATTAAAATAATGTTCTAAAAGATTAGCAAAGAAAAAGCACTTATTCCTTTTTATCATATATATGAACAGAAAGAAAGCCTTTAAAGAAAATCGCACAAAGATACAATTTTCTGATATGATACGGGCATGTCTCTGATACGGAACAAAAAAGCACATTTTGATTATGACATCCTTGAGAAATTTGAGGCGGGCTTGGATTTGCACGGTTTTGAAGTAAAGTCTCTTCGTGGCGGGAGGGGGTCACTTGAAGGTGCCCACGTTCTCGTGCGTGGAGGTGAAGCATATATTGTCGGTATGACCATACCGCCCTATCAAAGTGTCAATACTCCTCTGTCCTATGACCCCGCGCGGACACGACGGCTTCTTTTGTCCAAAAAAGAAATCGCACAACTCTCCGACGCTGAATCTACCAATGGATTGACAGTTATCCCACTTTCAGTGTATAATAAACATAAGTTTCTCAAGGTGGAAGTCGCTATCGGACGTGGTAAAAAACAGTTCGACAAACGCGAAACTATCAAAAAGCGTGAAGCAGAACGTGAAATGCGTCGATCTTTGAAAGATGAATAAGTGCATGCCGCCCCATTGCGGTCCTTCCCGCGCAACACTCCTCTCCGCTGAGCGAAGTGTTGTGCGGGGATGATCGGCTTCGACAGGCGTGTCTCTGCCCGTGCGCGCGATCGAGCTGTGATGACTCGTAAAACCGTCACAAACGATAAGTGCGAACTTGTCTCTTAAAGCAAAAGGTATTGCCTCTTCCTACTTTGGAATACCGTCCTTCGCTCCCGCTTTCGCCTAATCAAGACCTCGTGTCTCGATTCGCCTAAGCGGCGTCCTCTCTTCTGACGTCCGATATGTCTGAGAGGGTGTCATACTCATCGGACTGGAGCATCTGACCGTTTCATCAGACGCTCGAGAATCGACGAAACTCGACTGATTGTCGTTTTGTTTGTTTCAAAAACAATCGGTTCAAATCCAAAAAACAACCTACATCGCGTAGACCCACTCGCAAACCACGTTTGGACGGGGGTTCGATACCCCCCATCTCCACCATAAAAAAGAAGCGCCTCTTTAAAGAGGTGTTTCTTTTTTATGGATTGGAGATGTGAAGCGAAAAGCGAGCTTTTCGCTGGGGGTATCGAAAGGCGGAGGCGGTACACAAGACGAGCACGCTTGCGTGCGAGTGCTTGTCGCCGAGCCAGGGTCGTGAGCCGTAGAAAATCAAGGAGCAAAGCGACTATGATTTTCACGGACTCCTGACCAATACCCCCCATCTCCACACCAAAACAACCCACCCGAAAGGGTGGTTTGTTGTTTTGCGTGTGGAGATGAGCGAGCCGACTGCTCGGCTCGCGTGGGGGTATCGAACCGAGCACCACTTTTATCGTTATAAAAGTGGTGCTCGGCGCCCAGGAGCATCCAGCCCCACTTTCATAAAAGACTTTATCTATAAACAATACTCACGTCTCGGATAAAAAATCTATCATAGCATGTGTGTTTATTATGAAAGTGGAGCTGGATAACTGCGGGGTCGATACCCTATAAATGTTGTGCGCATTTATGGACTCCTTTAAATAGTTACACAATTTTTATACCTCATATACACTTAACATACATTCGGGATTGTCCCGCGACCCCGCCCATAAGGGCGGGGAATATTGTTATTTATACAAATCATGAAAACCTTGACGAACCAATTCGAAGTCCCTATCATCTAATGTGCCTAATTTATTTTAAATACAGCGATGATCAACAGCGCGAGCTTGGTGTAAACACGCAACATTTTTTACACCTTTATGTTGATATGGGACATACCAACTTCCTTCTTTTTCCTTTGTGCTCGTCGGTATGACAAAATAAAAACCATGAACAAGTTTACGATAAATAATCACTGGTCTTGAAAAAAGAGAACTCTTTCCTCAAATTTCTGAACCAATATTTTCTCCGATAGATGCCCACCATATATCACCTTCAGAAACAAAAGGGGGACGATGAATACTCCTATCCAATGTTATTTTTTGTTGTATCCACATAAGAAAGTCCTTCATGTACTTCATAATATCAAATCAAAAAATATTTTAAATACACCTGTGTATAAAAAGTCATGTTGAAATATAGGGCTTCATACAAAAAAACAGTAACGGGCATTCCTGCGATATACCCCTTCCCAAAACCAGAAAAGTATGCTATAGTCCACTTAACAAAGTCCTTTCCACAACCTCAAAATCCTAAGAAAAAATGGAAACAAGCAATGGTCGTATCCTTTCAAAAGAAGGCATAGGTGCCGTCTACGCAAAAGAATGGGAGACGCTATTTGGTGCCATGGAACCTCTCCCTGATGAAGACGAGAGAACGCGCGATGCGCGGATCATCGAACTTCTCAAAGAAAGGATCCCGACACTCGGCACAGTGACATTGGCATTTGTCTATGTCGCAAGATACTACGACATATGTCTGATGTCTCTTAAGGAACGCCTCAGAGAATGGGGCAAATACCCCATGGGATTATCAACATTATTTTTTATTTCGGATATCCCATTCGCAGAACAACTGTTAGAGGAGCATTTCAAAGAAGTGGAGTTTCGTATCGTACAAAAAGGTCGAACAATCTCCGTGGCACTCCTTGAGGAGTACTTCGACCTTTACAAAAATCCGTACATCTTTTACAGGATTGCGGAACAACACCCTGAAAAAGAACGCATCCTTGCGTTCCTTCATAAAAACAGGTGAAAATCACACGGCCCATCGGGGCCGTTTTTGTTTGTATCTATATTCTTACAAAAAACAGGCCCTCGAAGAACCTGTTATCACACGAATGAACACTTAACAAAAAGGATATCATACCCGCCGTTTCGGAAAAGGATCCTCCGGCAGTTTCTTGAGGTCTCTGCCACAGTACCGCACCCCCTCACCACACTTCCCTGTCGCCATGCACGGAGGAGCAAAAAATTTCCTCAAAGGAGTACTTGAAATCTGTGCTTCCTCCTGACGAGCGAGATGATAAATCTCCTCTTGTGCGCATAAGCACAGACGTTTCGCCCCTTCATGAATTGCTGAATTAAATGAAGCAATTTCCTGATATCTAACCATTGCGCCATACGGTGCAAGATTCATGAAAAGGTCCGAATGTATCTTCATCCGAAGTGACATCCATTTCTCCATGAGAAGTGTGGCATCTCTTTCAAGTCCCAAACCGCGAGGAACGGGTGGGAGATAGAAGTTCCCGGTAAATCTCGGGAAACTTCTTCGCACAGTCCTGTGTCGCTGTTTCTGCCCGAGTGTCGCGACAGACATTTCAACGTCTGTCTTTAACTCTGCAACATCAAACTCCATGAATGTGGGATAAAACGGGAGGAGGTTGATTGGGTGCATGTCCGTTTCAGAAATAATGAACATGTCACTTTCAGAAACATCATCCACATGAAGCACGCTGAGGACTGGGTCAAAGAGAATGGCATTCTTGTCATAAATATCATCATCCATGGAGACGAAAAAATGACTGAGAGATCTCCTTCCTCTTTCAAACATGAATGAGAGTTCAGGCCATTTCTCAAGCACCCTCTCGGCCATCTGTTTCGTCACATCCTGTAACACAGGAGACCATGCGCTTGCGTAGAGCGCGGCAAGTGTGGATAGATTGATAGTGTACTCAAGAGCTGTGGGAAATATCACGGGAATAAACACGCGCAATTGTTCCTGCGCTATCTTCTCCGCGTTCGCCGTCACATACTTCTCCGAAGCATAAGGGCGGTCTTCCTGTATATACGTCGCGGTCAGTTCTTTCGCACGATCGAACCATGTTCCATACACAGCAAAGCCGGATGCGACATAGTCCATGACTTCCGCCATAACATCCTTTTCAAGTGACCAGAATGTCGCGATTGACTCTTGTATCGCATCCAGATCCGGGTTCGCGAACATCCCCGAGCAGAACCTCCCCGACCGTTGTCCCGTGTTATAGAACGGGTGAAGATGGAGACCGAACGTCACACTGCCAACAGGAATACCGTCAATAACGAATGAGCAGTATGTATGTTGAAATGTCGTATGGTGCCCTGTTTCAAAGAGACGTTTTTGGATATCAATTTTCTTGCCGTATTCAGGAATCTCTCCCTGATAGCACACAAGTGCGCCGAATGAAATCGCTTCAACGGCAGACGTAGGTCCGGAATCCAACATTGTTACTTGTATCATCTTTTTCCTTTGTTTTATGGATTATATGTTCTTGCAAAAAACACTACCCTTGTTGTACACCATACAGACAATACGTGCAATAGCGTAGTTTCTAGAAAATCTACCTCTCACGGTAGACTTTCACAAACACGACCGTCTTTATCCGAATCAAGACGATGTATATCATTGTTTGTTCCCCCACATTCCTCAAATACGTGTTGCGCCTCCATTTGTGTACTAAAATCTGTACAATTATAGGTATTCGTAGCACATGTATATCCTGATGTTGTAGAAGATACCACTACGCTGGTTGTTACACTTGGTGTGGGTGGAGACGTTGTGTCTCCCGCGCATGCGTCCACTGCCCACAGCCCTCTACCGTTTGCGCGTGCATCATGTTCTGCTTCCTGAAACAGTGTTTGATACGCATATGGTGTCGCATACGTATATTCATGTCCATATCCTTCACGAATCATCATTTCATTGAAAAATGTTCCATCCTCCAAAAACACATAGGCAAGAAGTCGATTATATTTGTCATATACACCTTGCGTTACGTCACGCTCAATACGCACACGCTTTCCTGTCAAAACATTTTTTGCTTTCTGAGAGGCTTCTTTGCCAAAACATTGTACCGGCTTGCGTGGATCAACCGTCTCGGGTGTATCAAGCCCTATCAAACGAAGTGTCTGCGACACACCGTCCATATCCACTGTAAGTGTATCACCATCAACAACAGAGAGAACACGATATGTCTCATGGGACACACGCTCATCTGTCTGCACGTGAGGATATACAACAGAAGAATGTTCCACAAGAACAGGTGTTTCATCTGCGAGACTATCTGTCATGAATACATCATCGAGTGGAGCGACAGAAGCTATGTTTTCTGTTGGAACATATATATCTGTATCAATTGGTGAAGCAATGTCTCCATGCAGAGTAAGAGGAGGTGCGGTATTTCTCCCCCATAAAAAAGCACCTCCCGCGACAATGATTATCAGGATATATGGCATACTCCGCTTATATATCTGCGTGTCTCGTACTGTCATAGTATATGTATATAGTATCACCATTCAACATATTGCGCGTAGATATGTTTCGTGATATATACTATATACAGAAGTATCATCTACAGTATTATCAATCAACACCCCATATCATGGAAACACAACCTTTTCACGATGAAGCTATACATGATGCGCTGAACGATGCAGAAGAAATTGACGCACATATCGCATTCGTCGGCTCAGCAGAAGATGAAGAGTTGTATAGAAAACGAAAAGCGGCTGAGGACGCTGAAAGAGCTTTACGAGAAAAAGCACTAAAAGGAGATGAGGAATATAATTTACAATAGACGGATGCCGCGCGAAGCGCGGCATATTGTTTTGTTTCCTTACTCCAAACAAGCCCGCCCTGCATCCTCCTTGGCGCAGGGGCTATTGACTCTTTACTCTCTTTCTTATATGATTGACGAGAGCTTGCGAAAAGCGGGCTTTTTTCAATAGATGAGTGATTACCCTCCACAAAAAATTCCCGCGGGACGTACCCGCCTCAATAAAGAAATTCGTGTTCCTGAGGTACGCGTTATTGGTCCCGAAGGAGAAAACTTCGGTGTCATGGATACACTAGAGGCTGTACGCAAAGCCCATGAACTCGGATTTGACCTTATTGAAGTATCGCCGAATGCTGTTCCCCCTGTTGCACGCATCACTGACTACGGAAAATACCAATACGAACAGAGCAAAAAACAGCGCGACGTCAAAAGCAAAGCACATACAACCGAAACAAAAGTGGTTCAAGTCAAAATCGGTACAGGCGACCATGACCTCGCGCTCAAAGCAAAACGTATTTCTGCATGGTTATCCGAAGGACATCGTGTTAAATTGGATCTCTTCCTCGCTGGACGCGCAAAATATATGAAAGAAGAATTCCTCAAAGAACGCCTCGACCGTATTCTTGTACTTATTTCTGTACCCTACCGCATTGCCGACCCTGCAAAGAAAAGCCCAAAAGGACTTTCTCTGGTACTGGAAAAAGGTAAACAAGTATGATACAGTAGTCGGACAATTGTTACATATCATCATGAAAACCAACAAATCATTCAAAAAACGGGTCAAAACGACCAAAACAGGCAAAGTGATCGTCCGTGGTTCGGGCATCAATCACTTTAATGCCAAAGCGTCACGCTCCTCTCAACTCGAAAAGAAAGGAGGTCGCACACTTGCTTTAACAACCCGTGCCAAACGCCGTTACTTGTCAAATCTCGACTAACCTGTACGAGGTAACACAAAATCGTTTATTTATATTATTGTTTACTATTTAATTTACTATCATGTCCCGAGTTAAACGAGGTACCATTTCAATGAAGCGTCGCCGTAACGTCTTGAAAATGACGAAGGGTTATCGCTTTGGTCGCTCCACGAAAGAGCGTCAAGCACGTGAAGCGATTGCTCACGCAGGCAATTATGCATTTGCCCACCGTCGCGACAAGAAAAATGACTTCCGCCGTCTCTGGCAAGTACGTCTCAATGCCGCGGTTCGTGAACATGGCATGTCCTACAGTGCGTTTATGGGTGCACTCAAAGCATACGGAAGCACACTCAATCGCAAAATGCTTTCAGAAATGGCGCATGAAAACCCAGAAACATTTGCTCGTATTGTAACGGCTGTAAAGAAATAAAAGCCACGCACTATTTTAAATTTCAGACAAAAGAAAAACACGCCAGATGGCGTGTTTTTCTTTTTACAAAAAGGCGTCAGATGGCGCCACTCAATTAGTTCATATTCAAACCAAAAAAGTAAAAATCTAATAATACACAAATAATACATGTGATTTTTTATAATTATAATATATTCTGATTGATCCTACGGATGACTAGGAAATTATTACCCTTTTTACTCAGGAAAAGTGCGGGCGGCAGTTCGTGCGCTTTTTTATACATATTTCATTTTTCATATTTCATCTTTTCAATCATCTTCGGTATTTCGCGAAAATCACGCTTGAGTACTTCCCGCATACTCCCGTTATAGAGCGCTGCCGCGGGGTGATAGAGCGGAAGAACAACATATTTCTCTCCTGACAGAGGGTTTGTAATACCAACAGGCGTGCCGTGTATCTCGCTTATTTTTTCTGTTACTGGGAGAAAACGGTGCATGGCATGCCGACCAAGTGGCACGAGAAGTTTTGGCTTGAGCACTTCCAACTGTTTCCAGAGATATGCTTCTGTGCAGATACGCACTTCTTCAGGAAGCGGGTCACGGTTGTCCGGTGGACGACATTTCACGACGTTCGTAACAAACACATCGGCACGAGAGAGCGCAATATCCGCAAGCATTTCATCAAGAAATTTCCCCGCAGCACCAATAAATGGCAATCCTTCACGGTCTTCACGCGCACCAGGAGCTTCACCAATAAAGACGATATCGCTTTTTCCACTTCCTGTTCCTGGGACAGCACATATGCGTGTCTGTGCCAATGGGCATTTGTGACAGAGACGAATATCGTCAGCAATACGGTCGAGATCGTTCATAGGTACTTCTCACGCGCGCATACGCGTCATGCGTATCTCTTCGAGTATTCGCGTGACAAGCGTTTCTGAATCTGGCGAAAACACCATTCCCTCACGTGTACGCCCAGAACGCGTAAATAATTCTTTGAGTGTATCATCAAGAAGCCATGGTCCCTCAAGTACACCACAGGGTTTCTTTTCATGGAGGAGAAGCATAATATCATATGCATGTGCCACATCACCTGATCCCACAATCATGGCATCTGCTGAACGCGACAAAAGCATATCTCGTCCCGCATAGCCAAATCCTGTGTATATAATAGTATCGTGATACAACGTGGAAAGACCATACAATGATGTATGTTCTTCAACGTTTGATGCGGGTGATAGTCCTATGACCGTTCCTCCTTCGGACATTGCACCTTCTGCAACATACCTCGCAAAACCATTCCCCGTTCCTGTCAAAAGTATTGCTTGCCCACGTGCAATCGCATGTCCAAGCGCACGTCCCTTCCCTGCCGTGTCAGCATCACACGAAGAAGATGGTCCCGATACAAAAATCGTGGGACGTTTTTGTGTATGAGACGTGATACGCGTATCATTCATACTCTATATGATACCACACCTATAGTGCGAGTGTTACTGTTTCACCATCCTCAGGAACATGCGTATTGAGATCAGCATAATCACGAAGTCGTTGCGCGAGAAACATCGAAGAGCGCGGTTCACCAAGTGTCACAAATACTTTTTCTAGTGTTTTTGCTCCTTGTGCAGCAAAGGCGATAAGTCCATCCATATCTTTGTGCGCTGAATATCCATTTACTGAAGCAATACGCGCACGAACAGGTACTTCAGTATCAAATATCCGCACCTTTTTTGCACCTTCAAGAAGCTGTCGTCCTAACGACCCTGGTACTTGGTACCCCACAAGAAGAATCGTGTTCTTTGCATCAGGAAGATACAGACGTTCATGATGACGCACACGTCCCCCATTGGACATTCCAGAACCCGCAATAACTACTTTCGGCCCCGGAATACTATTAATACGCTCCGACTCTTCACGGGTTTCAGTAAATGACAAATGAGGGAATTTGAAAATATCATCACCACTCTTTATGACACTTTTTACATCGGCATTATAATAGCGTTCATATTTGCGATAAATAGACGTGACCCGTATTGCAAGCGGTGAGTCCATAAATACGGGGACATTGGGAATCGCATGCGACTCGACAAAATTATTGATTTCAAAAAGCACATCTTGCGTACGCTCCAAAGAAAATGCGGGGATAACAAGCGTTCCCTTTTTTTCTACTGTTTCAAGGATGAGAGAACGAAGCAGTTCTGTACGACCATCGCGGTCTTCATGGTTACGGTCGCCATACACACTTTCCATCACCAGATAGTGCGCCTCTGGCAATACTTCCGTATCACGGACTATAGGTGCAGGAGAGTTGCCTAAATCACCAGTAATAACCAGTGTTCTTCCTTCACGCGTGAACGATACCATAGCAGATCCGAGAATATGTCCCGAATCATATAATCGAGCAACAAGACCACCTGAAATAGGTATGTCTTGATGATATTCAACACCTTCCCATAAACGCATTGCCCCTTCAATGTCCTCATCATCATAGGGAGGTTCGATGCCAGTCTTCCGTTGTTCAGAGCGAAGCACAGACAAACTATCTTTCAGCATCTCATACGCAAGATCCTTCGTCGCGGGAGTGGAACGGATAACACCATGAAATCCTTCTCTTACGAGACGCGGGATGCGTCCAATATGATCCATATGACTATGTGTAACAAAAAGAAATGCGATATCAGCAGGAACGTATGAAAACGGTTCAACATTTTTCGGAAGTGACGTCGATGCACCTTGAAAAAGTCCACAATCAACAAGACATTGCATACCCGACACAGAATCAGTGAGATGAAAATTTGCGCCAGTAACTGAACCAGCGCCACCGGCAAACGTAAGAGTAAGTGTAGAAGACATAAAAAAATAATGATACCAATATATTATCCCAACAGCGTATCAACAGAAGATGATTCTTCATGGGGAGTGAGTGCAGGCGTATCCTTTTGACGAGAAAAAAGCACGTGCGCAACCGTTGCTCCCAAAAAATCCATCGAGAGGTCAGAAAGCGTATCAATGATATCATTCATGTGAAATGTGATAAACGTATCAATACTAAATTCAAACAGTTCCCAAAGAAGCCCGATGACCATCGCAAGACCCACAACAGATAACAGATATCCGCCACGTGTGGACGCAAAACGACGTTTAAGAAATGTACCGAGTATCCATATAATAGTTCCTCCAACCCAAAATCCTCCCAAAAAATGCATTGGTATATCAAACCATTCATATATCCAATACCAATAATGTTCAAATGCGAGAGTATTCAAAATGAATATCAACCACACGAGAGCAAGCATCACAATGCCGAGGAGAGGGCGTTTCATACAACAAGTATATCACAGGAAAGAAAAGAACAAACAAAAAACGTCCAGCATTCTTGGAAAGAACGATGGACGACTTTTGAGGGGTTGCATAAACCGGGCATTCCCTAGCGTATTGCCAGGTGGGTGTCCTGAACATACGCACCAAAGCGCGCAGTAACATCGGACTCCCTGAAAAAACGATTTGTCCTAGAAAATACCCGTAGCAACCCCCTATCAGTATAATTCTCGAAAAAAGATACGCAAGCATGACAAGCATGAGAAAAGTTGGTGTAGTGGAACATGGACGAACACAAGTTCGTAGTTCGTAGTTCTTAGTTCGTAGAACGAACACACGATACAACATGAGAAAAAGGAAACTGTGTATAAATTATGAATGCTGAATTAAAAATTACGCCCTGCCCTGCACCCTACGCTGTACTAGAGACGGGCTACGAAGTACGAACTTGTACGCTTGCCCTGCACCCCACGTGCTACAGGGAACATACGAATACGGGACGGGGCTTTCGCCCCGTCCCGTTGTTGTTTATAATTGTTTTCTATTCTTTTACTCAATAATACCATCAAGATTTACATCATAAAGAATTGCTTCTTGCAAATGACGATACGAAACTATTTCGTTTTCCTTAAACCAGATAGCAATTTCTTTTTCCGCTTCTTCTACAGAACCAGATGCATGGATGAGATTACGCACAGCGCGTTGAGCCATATCTGCAATCTTATATGAATCAACGGTAAAATCACCGCGAATTGTTCCCACATCAGAAGAAAGTGGTTCTGTGCTACCAGTAATCTTACGCACAACACCAACTGCCTGATTTCCTTCCCACACCATCGGAATGACGGGGCCAGCTGAGAGATATGTTGAGCAAGACTTGAGGACAGCAAGACCATTCTCACGATGTGTTGCAAATGGGGGCTTCTCTCCCTTTCGAGCATAGGCTTCGGTCGCCTTCTTTCCTACATTTTCAAGCCACTCCTCACCACCAACCATGTAATGATTGGTTGCTATTTGCTCATCAGGAATAACCATCTTAAGGGAAACCAGCTTTAATCCCGCCCTCTCATATCGACATATAATCTCGCCGATCAAAGATCGTTGAACTCCATCGGGTTTTATGATAACAAGTGTGCGTTCTTCTTTAGGGTGGGACATATGTAAAATACTCTGGTGAAATAACGGATAAATATGCCGGTATCATAGCATATGAGTTGGAAGCTTGCCATACACCCTACATAGTTCTTAGTTCGTAGTTCGTAGTTCTTAAAAAATAGACGCTACTTGTTCTGAGAACCGCATCCGTGTCGTGCGGATGTCTGAGAAATCATTCTTTCTCCATGTTCCCAACTTCTATTCCCTCCCTTCATCGTTTATTCTTGCTTCGTGCTTCTTGATTCATGCTTCGCTTTTTCTATACTTCCGCATGATCTCTTCTGTCACCTCGGCACGATCACGCCCATATCGCAAATATGACAACTCTTTAATTTTGTCTGCCAAATCCACACGCGGTACCGCGGGAGCAAGTGTTTCCATGTTAAATGGCTTCACAGGACGACCATCGGCAAGCATTTTCATATATGCATTTCTGTTGTCGATTTTGATAATATCCGTCGCCGAAAAGACAGGTTCGAATTGTTTTTCCAAAAACTCCGCATCTTCTGTTCCTACACGAAACACTCCGAGCGACCCCACGTTACCAAACACCGCATCACGAATATTGTCTTCTAATTGTGCAATAAATTGATGTGCAATCGTAAGCGACAATTTGTATTTACGTGCCTCAGACAAAATCGTGGAAATAGAATCGGTGGTAATATTTTGAAATTCATCAATATACAAATAAAACGGCGGGGGTGTTTCGCGTCCTACAGTATCCACACGCGAAAGTGCAGCCATCAAGATTTTGCCCACAATGATAAGACCGATGAGGTTCGCATTCACATCTCCAAGTCGTCCCTTTGAAAGATTGACGAGAAGAATTTTACGCCCATCCATCACTTCACGAAAATTAAACGCAGAATGTTCTTGCGCGACAATCGGACGCATAATTTCATTCGCGAGAAAGACGTCAAACTTGTTGGTGATATACGGCACAATATTCGCAAGAGATGCTTCCCCTCCTGCCTTCTCCGCAATCTCTCTCCAGAATTGCACAATAATAGGGTTGTTACACCGCGACAATTTTAGTTTACGGAAATTCGCATCAGCAAGTACGCGCGACACATCAAGCAGTGTGTTACCCGTTGCAGGATCTTCAATCACAAGCATCGTGGCATTACGAAAATACTGTTCAAATGCAGGACCCATACTTTCTGGCACCGCACCATACAATTTTTTGAAAATAGCCAACAGTTCATTCACGACAAATGTCTTTTGCTCAGGAAAACGTGTGTCATATTCAAGCATATTAAGTCCCATCGGTCGGTCAGTATATGCAGGGTCAAAATAAATCACATCTTTGGCGCGTTCAGGAGGAATCTGTCCAAGAATATCTTGAATATCCGAGCCATGCGGATCAATCATACACACACCATCACCATTCTTAATATCCTGCACAATCATGTTTTTGAGCAGGGTCGTTTTACCAGTACCCGTCTGTCCAATGACATAGAAATGGCGCAAACGGTCTTCGGGTGACATACGAATTTCTTTAGTATCTCCGCGATACCGATTGACTCCGAGCACAATCCCCTCATTTCCAAGTTCCATGGGAGCAGGCGCGCTCCCTGCTTTTGCACGTTTCAACAGCGGTGCATTCTCTTGATGCGCAGGCATGTGTATAATACTTGTCATTTCACGCAGATTGAGCGGAAAGCTCTCACTCGTGTCAAATGTACGATAGGTGTATTCATTGATAAGACGATTGAGCGCACGTCCTTGTTCACGCACAAACACAAAACCGTTTCCTTGCGCGTTTGTAAACTGATGAAAAGACGACTGCAAATCAGCGAGAATTGCCTCTGAGCGCGCCACTGTTTCCGCAGATGCGACAAGACGTATATTAGTATCAAAAATAGTGCTTTCTACTTTTTTGGAAATCTGTTCAACTGCTGACTGATCCGTTTCAGGCGTCTTCATACCATCTTCATGCTTCTTGGGAAGTCCTTTACCGAGCACCACTTCCTTGAGACCTTTGGCAACATCGCCACCTAAATCACGGGGAACATCAGTCGCGTGTTTTACTGACACACCTTTACGAATATCATCAAGTGCCTTCCCGTATCGCTTCACAAAGGTATTCCCCGCGGGCGAGACAACAAGCTGTATTGCGGCACCTTCACCATCTTTTTTGAGCTTAGAAAAACTATTTAATATGATATCAAGCGGGTCATGGTCAAATGCGTCATACGTACGAATAGGAAAGACAGAACTTCGCGATGGACGCGCCCATGCACCCGCCGCTGCACCTGTTTCACTAAAAATATTATAGTCGTCTTTGTTTTCTTCAATACGTGCTTTTGGAAAAACGGCTTCCATGTGCTTTTCAAACATGAGCGCTTTTTCTGTCGGTACGGAAACATAAAACACGACATCGGAACGGGCATCGGATTGTGCTATTTCTATGGAGAAAAAATCTTTCCCTGGGATTGGTTCTTTATCTTCGGAAATTGACATCATGCCCGCATAAAACTGTTCCATAGATGAAATAATTTCTTTAAATGCTTTATTTCCTTCTTCACGTGTACCGATATCAGGAAGTGTTACTTCATACAAACACATATGAAGTGCTTTTTTGAGACGTACATCACGACGAACATCAGGTAACTCGGGTGTATGACGAATATATTGTACGAGAAAGCGATGAAAATCATCAGCGATATGCGGGTTGTTCATGCGCTCTACAATACCCAAGGTATTTTTGAGTCCTTTTTCGATAATAAAACCGAGTAAATCTTCCATTGTTTTATCATGGTTTTCAGGAGATAACTCAAGCACAATTCCCTCTGTCTCTTCAGGGGTCATGCGTTGTTCGGGGAGAATGACTTCCTCAACAGGAAGCGCTTCATACGCGCGTACTGTTTCTTCAGCAAATTGTTCACGTTCTTCAGGAGACGCAGGGCGTTCTAGTGACGACTCACGTTCAGCAAGTTGCCTACGCAAAAACGCAATCTCTTCTTCAGGATTAGTAAAATGTTGCCGTTCAATCGTGCCTTGTTCCATGAATATAGTATACCAAATGAATGGTGAGTTGCGAGTGTTAAGTTGCAAGATCGGTTACGAAGTACGAACGAGTACGAACATACGAACACGGACTATTGAGAAGAATCTATCATGTTGAGTAGTATTCGTATGTTCCCTGAACTGTGCACTGTGCACCACGTAGGATGCACAGCAGTCCACGTAGAGTGCAGGACAAGCGTACAAGTTCATACTTCGTAACCCTTCATCCCGTCCAGTTTCGTATGTTCGTATAAGTTCGTACTTCGTAACCCTTAATTCTTGATTCGAGTGTCCCTACATTCATATTCCTACCTCAAAACGCATCTGTGTGCTTACTTCACGTTTTCTATTTAGTCAGCACCTCCCCTCCCGTATCCGTTACCACAATCGTATGTTCAAAGTGAGCAGACATTGACCCGTCTTTCGTCACATAGGTAAATTTGTCTTTCAATGTCCTTCCATTTCCTGTCCCCGCTCCAGTCATGACTTCAATAGCGAGCACTTGCCCCTCATGGAGAAGTGGACCTTTCCCCGGAGTACCGAAATTGGGGATAACAGGCGCCTCATGCACATGATGCCCCACACCATGTCCACCAAGATCTTCCATAACATAAAAACCCGCTTCCTTTACAACATCCTCTATCGCATGACCGATATCACCTACACGCGCGCCGGCGACAGCTGCCTTGATACCAGCATATGTTGCCTCTTTTGTAACGTCCATGAGTCGCTGTGTCTCCGCAGAAATCTCTCCCACAGCAACAGTGATAGCACTATCGGAAACAAGTCCGTCATGCGTGAGTCCAAGATCAAGCCCAATGATATCACCTTCTTCAAGTATCCTGTCCGCGCGAGGAACACCATGCACAACTTCTTTGTTTACCGATGCACAAAGTGCCGCGGGATATGCTGGACCACCCCACACCGGCGCGTAATCCTTGAATGATGGAATATCACCACCCGCACGAATGAGCTCTTCCGCATACACATCAAGCTCGGCAGTGGAAACACCCGGCACTGATCGTTCGGCAAGCAAACTCAAAATTCGCGCCAAGCGTTTACCGCCTTCACGAAGTGATGCTATCTCTTTTTGAGTATATATATTGGACATAAGAAATATAGAGTAAAAAAATTTTCAATTTCTAATTTTTTCAAATAATGTTGCAATATATCAATTTGTTAATTCTTTAATAAATACGTGTTTTTTCTTGTTATATGAATAAAATTGAATAATGAATTTTTATCTTTTACCGTTTATAGTCTTCTCCTTCATATCCCTCATTCCCGTCCGTTTCTATAACCTATAACCTATTTCCTACATTCATATTCCTAACTCCTCAATCCGCCCAATTATTTCCTTATGGACATCTTCAATTGGCTTAGTTCCATCGATATCAAGTAAACGATAATTGGGTATTGAGGACAAACGTTCTAAAGCAAATTGGACATTCTGCTCAAACCAATCAAGACGTTCATTGATAGACGCATCAGTATCGTCGGGACGACCCCGACCTTTGAGCATAGCAAATGCACGCTCTCTGGGGACATTCAAATATACAATATATGGCTGTCCGAAACCAAAAAAGCGCAGTGCTGAATCAAGAATAGGTACCTCATCTACACGACGCGCAAGACCATCGAGCACAAGATGTTCTTCTCCGGTAAATTTCTTTACGAGTGCGTTGCCCCATACCCAAATAGGAAGAAACTCTGGCATAAGACCTCCGTCATTCATAATTTGCTTTACTAAACGACTCGTCAAACGGTCTTTCGTCGCCAAATCGCGAAGTCCATTTCCCGTTTCTACATAGAGCACCTGACGTCCTGTGTGTTGTTCCAAATACTCTTGCAACAAACGCGCCTGTGTTCCCTTTCCTGAGCCAGAACGACCATAAAAAATGAATGCGAGCGGAGGAGTAACGAGTTTTGAATGTCGAGTTACAAGTATCGAGTTACGAGAAACCGATGTGGGAGAATTGTTATGTCGCGTAAAAAATGAGAACATGTTGGTATTGTAACACGTTTTAGAGAAATAGGTATTAGGTTATAGGTGATAGGAAATAGCTTATAGCTTGTTAGGGGAAACGAAAAAGTATAAATATTTACAATATTTCCATATAAAAAAAGGCACCCTCTGCGAGGCACCTTTGTCGGAGTAAATCTATCAAAAGAATGTCTGGAGTGTCACTAAAGGTAACACCATAAACTCACCAATCTTCATAAGCACAGAGAGAGGTAGTCCCAGAAACCCACCAAACAGTCCAAACATATAACATATCAGTCCAGAAACCGGATAAGCTATAAACGTGCCTGTATATCTGGAAAGTGTACTTTCATCAGACACACAACCAAAACACCAAGAACCACCAAGAATCATTGTCCAGACGACCCAGAGAACAATACTTTGTACTATCATGTTTTCGCTCTATATTATTTAATGAAATGCTATAGAGAATATAACAGATACGAAAGAGAAGTCAATCGCATAAAAGTGCGGGCGTAAGCCCGCACTTTTATGTTTATTCTAACAACTAACAACTAACAACTCATCTAGTATTCTCGTGCCGCGACTTGTGCGTCTACTTTTTTGATGAGATCAAGAACAACAGAAACAACAATGAGAAGTCCGGTACCACCAATGGCAAGTGTTTGAATGCCTGTCATACCTTGCATAGCAATAGGGAGTACTGCAATGATAGCGAGGAAAAGTGCGCCAACAAATGTGATACGTGTAATAATCGTCGCCAAATATTCAGATGTATTCTTTCCCGGACGAATACCCGGAATGAATGCGCCATTCTTCTGGAGATTGTTCGCAATCGTGTCTGGTTCAAATGTAATCGCGGTATAAAAATACGTGAACAAAAACACAAGGAAGAAATACGCGATACCGTATGCCCACATATTATTCATAAATCCATTCACTGCCGTAACAACTGATTGAATAATAGCATTGTTGATGCCACCCATAAAATTTGCCACCATTTGAGGAAGGAGCAATATGGAAAGTGCAAAAATAATCGGAATCACGCCCGCCTGATTAAGACGAAGTGGCAAGTACGTAGTGGCGCCGCCATAGAGTTTACCTCCACGCATCTGTTTGGAATAGGTGACGGGGATTGAACGCTCTGCTTCGCTGACATATACAACACCTGCGACAATGACAAGCGCGGCAACAACAAAAGCAAGGTAGAGTGGCAATTGCGCCATATCAAAGGTAAAGACAAGTTGCGCAATAGCAGACGGGAGAGAAGCAACGATACCCGCAAAGATAATAATAGAAACACCGTTTCCAATACCAAACTCCGAAATAAGTTCGCCAATCCACATAAGAAGGAGTGACCCTGCGGTAATCACGAGAAGATTGAGCCACATATCACCCGCAGACATCGTCGCGATAACTCCCTGACGAGAAAGAAGTGTAATAAGCCCAAATCCTTGGATGAATGAAAACGGAACAGCAAGTATTCTCGACCATTGAGAAAACTTGCGACGACCCGCTTCTCCTTCTTCATGATATACCGCCTTGAGACGCGGAGAAAGAATCGTCATGAGTTGCATGATGATGGTCGCGGTGATATATGGACCAACGCCAAGCATGACAAGAGAAAGATTGTCGAGACCACCCCCAGAAAAGATATTGAGAAGTCCAAGGAATTGGTTGTTCGCAAAAAACTGCGCAAGCTTGCCGGTATCAATACCTGGCACAGGAATGATTGCGAGTGCACGAAAGACCGCGAGTGCGCCCGCGACAAAGAGCACCCGATTACGGAGCGCTCGGTCACGAAGTACCATGTTCAATTTGCGGAGTGTGTCTTGCATAAAGATAAGTTACAAGTTGTCAGTTGCAAGTTTCAAGCATTCTTCTGATATCTTGAAACTTTATTTCACTGTTCCACCTACTGCTTCAATCTTTGTCTTGGCACCAAGAGACATGAGACATCCTTCAACAATAATCTTTTTGGTAATGTCACCTTTGGCGAGAATCTTTACTTCAGGCGTACGACCCTTTTGACGACGCACCAAACGTTTTTCCAAAAGAAATGCGGGATTCACGGTCATGCCGTTTTCACACACGGTTTCAAGCACAGAAACATTTACTGTTTCTGGTTTAAGGACAGATGCATTAACGGTGCGCGTACGGTTGATACCATATCCACGACGTTTGTGAATACTCTTGATGGTATCACGAATTTCAGGACGAAGCTTGTGTCCAGAACGCGCTTTCTGACCTTTGGTACCACGACCGGATGTTTTGCCACGCTTCCCCCCACGTCCGACGCGGGCGCTTTTTTTGTTGGCGGTATTACGTTTGAGATTATGTAACTGCATGGAAAGGGGAAATAATACGAATAATTAAAAATATTAGAGTTCGGCGAGTGCTTTGACTGTGGCACGGGCGATACCAAGCTTGTTCTTGCTTCGAGAATAAATTTTGGCACCAACGTCTTTGAGACCAGCCATTTCAAGAACGGTACGGACGGATGAACCGGCGACAATACCACGACCAGGAGCTGGTTTAAGCGTCAGACGCGCGCTTCCCACTTTGGATTCGATTGCATGAGGAATAGAATCTTCTTTCGTGCGCTTCACTTTAATCATATTCTTTTTTGCATCACGAGTCGCTTTTTCAATAGCAAGTGCGGTGTCTCCTGCCTTACCAATACCTACACCGACTGAACCTTTCTTGTCACCAATGACAATAGTGATGCTAAAGCTGAAACGACGACCACCAGAGACAACGCGCGTAACACGACGTGTATCAATGATTTTTTGATCGTATTCAGAACGTACTTTCTCGCGTTCACCGGTACGACGTTCGGGACGACCGCCACGAGAAGAAGATGCTCCTCCACGAGAAGGTCCTCCGCGACGTGCTGGAGCAGAACCGCCTTGTGGACGGCTACCACGTGTCGCGGGACGTCGCTGTTGTGATGTTTGTGTGTGTTCCATACAATGAGAAAGTTGATAAGAAAATGATCAAAAATTAGAATACGAGACCTCCTTCGCGAGCTCCTTCAGCAATCGCGCGCACGCGTCCGATGTAAATATATCCTCCGCGGTCAAATACGACAGCACTGATGCCTTTCTGGGAAGCAGCCTGCGCAAGTGCTTTGCCTGCCTCACGAGCACGGTCAGTCTTGGTGGCACCTTTCATGGTGTCATCAGAAACAGACACGAGTGTTGTACCAGTAACGTCATCGATGAGTTGCGCGTACAAACGCACATTCGACTTGTACACGGACAAGCGAGGACGTGATGCGGTGCCAGACACCTTGGCGCGAATGCGCTTGCGGCGGCGTGTGCGATTGTCAGTTACAGTAGTCATAAAAAGAAAAATCAATACAAAATTATTTCGCGGACTTCTTGCCCTGCTTACGGCGGATAACTTCACCATCATAGCGAATGCCCTTTCCTTTGTACGGCTCTGGCTTTTTGAGCGCGCGTACTTTGGCGGCAAAACGACCAATGAGTTCTTTATCAATAGACGAGAAGGTAAGGGTGTTTTTCTCGGATGTAACCGTAATCCCTTCCGGAATTGTAACCGTAACGGGATGAGAAAAACCAAGCGCCATGACGATTTCATTTCCTTTCACATCAGCTTTAAAACCAACACCTTCGACAATGAGCTTTTTTTCATAGGGTTTATTCACACCATCAACCATGTTTCTCACATGAGAAGCGTATGTACCCCAAAGCGCGCGCGTAAACGGAGTATTTTTCTTTTGCACAAAAGAGACCACGCCGTTTTCGACGACAATATCAATTTCCTTGTGTGGAAAATCGCGCGACAATGTACCAAGCGGACCTTTTACAGTCAGCACAATACCATCACGGATGATTTCCGTCTTTGCAGGAAGAGTAATTTGTTGTTTGCCAATTCTGCTCATATTAGTAGATGATGAAAAGTGCTTCCCCACCAGTGTGATTTTTGCGGGCTTCTTTGTCAGTCATGATGCCCTTTGGTGTTGAGAGAATAAGAGAACCGTGTCCATTCTGAACCGAATGCATATCTTTGACACCAACGTACACGCGACGAGATGGTTTGGATACACGGTCCACATCATGGATACGAGGCTTTGTGCCTTCGTATTTGATGCCGATTTCAATATGCTTACGCGCCTTCTTGGCACGCTTCGTAACTGAAGCAACATATCCTTCACGTTCAAGAACTGTAGCAATATCGTGCTTCATACGCGAATACGGAATATTCGCAATAGGAAGACCCGCCATACTGGCGTTCTTGATACGAATGATCATGTCTGCGATGGGATCCATAGGGTTAGGAGGTTAGTATGTTAGGAGGTTAGGAAATTAGTATATTTAGGAAACTGGGAAATTAGTATGTTAGGAGATTAGGAGGTCGCGCGCTACGCGCGCTTCCTACGATTACCAACTAGATTTGCGCACGCCAGGAAGATGACCTTCGTTGGCAAGCTCCCGAAAACAAATACGGCACAAACCAAAATCGCGCATATACCCGTGTTTACGGCCACATTTGAAACAACGATTTGTTTTGCGTGTTGAAAACTTTGGTGTTTTCTGTGAACGCGCGATAACAGAGGTTTTTGCCATGGATAGGGAGTTAGGAAGTTAGTAAACTAGGAGATTAGGAGGTTAGGAAACTAGGAGACTAGGAAACTAGTATAATAAGAAACTCCTCAGCATACTAGTAACTAGCTACCAACACTCTGATATCTCGTGTTTTTTCTTTTTTACCTCGCTGGAGCCTTGGCGGAAGCGGGCTTGTCCGCCTTCAGTCCGCTCAAGCGTACCTTCGGCGAGGTGAACAAGGAGAAACACGGATCAAGAGCAAATATCTCTAAAAACAAACGCCCATATGAGCGTCGCTCCATACTAGCAGATACCACACAAAAGTCAAACCCCAAGGGTATTGACTTTTGTGTGGTATTGTGATAAGATATAAAAAGAATACATTGTCATTTCCAACAATTCAATTCCCAGGAGGAATTATGAGCGCCAGTGCAAATGCAAACGTCCGTCCTTTTGTCGGTATCAATGCCGACCGGAACCCGATGCTTGTCATCAAGTTCCGGACCACACGAGTGGTCTCCACCCCCCACCTCAAGGGGAAAATTGAGGAGATGGACAGATTTGTCGCGGAACGCGACCGCCACCTTCCTCGTCCGAAAGAGGAAAAGGGGCGAATAATTCGCGAATCGGAACAGTATGATGCAAAGAGCATCTTCGCTGTTATTGACGAACTCCGTCAGCGGGGATATCTCTTTACCGGCCTGATGCACAAGATATTGCCGGAGCATGTTGGGGGCGGACGTCACTCAAAAATTTTTCACGCCTACGCATTCCGCTTCGAGCTTCCGCTCCAGGCGAAACTGCGGGGCGAAAAAAACCCCGTCTTTGATGAGATTAAAGGAGATCTGTTTACACTCCTTGAAAATCTCGTCCGCGACAGGAACATGTACGCCATGATGGCGCACGCAAACCCTATCGTAAACGGAGAGGGGCAGAAGACGGGGTTGGACTGGCTGAGTGTGAATATCGTCGATCGCGACGCACACATTGTCAAGAACGGAAAGAAGTCCGTTCAGGGCAAAAAAAAGGAACACCGGCGTCTTGCTGGTGCAAGATAACGACAACTCCCAAACAGTAGAGCCAGCACGCAAGTGCTGGCTTTTTGTATGAACGAAGTTTATCCTTCTCACCGAAAAACAACAACCATTTAATCTTTCTAAAGAATATTATGCGGAAGGTCTCTCAAATTCATTCAACCCTTTCTCTACCGACGAGATGACAGTATCCACACTCAGTGTTGTTGGGCTGATTGATTGTGATGTTCCTGTGGCATTCAAAATAGAGTTGGTAGCCGTGTCATAGTACCATACGGGCACCTCATCCATACGTCCTGTCTGCATATAATACTCGGCTTTCTTTTCAACAGTCTTTCCTGCATTTTTCAATTCCTCTTGACGCAATAAAGAGATAACCATGCGCAAATCAATACGCTTCACTTGTTTCGTCAGCATATTAATATATCCATTTGAATTTTCAATAATGACCACATCCGCGGAGGGACCCATTTGTGATCGTAGCCATCCTGCCATACTTTGATTATCAGAAAAAATGTATACTCCCAAGAGGTTTTTCCCTTTGTGTCGCACGGTAAACTCTTTTACTTTTCCTACCTCTTTTTGTTTTTGATATTCATCAGGAATACCATAGTTTCTGCGCCACTCTTCTGAATAGTGTCCCCACAAAAGCGGCATCATGTATTTGCAAATCCTGTCTGGATCGTCTGGCATACTTTTATTAACGGACATAATAAGCCCTGGGAGGCCAAAGGCTCTATCAAGAGGATCATTGGAAATCGTGCCTTTTCCGAAACGATCATCACGGTCGGCCAGTTGTAGCATTTTTTCAATCGCTTTGTTATCCAACATATCCAACTCCTTCGCGACAAGATATGACGCTGTATTTCCATATGCATGATGATCAAACACACCTCCGCCCATATCCAAAAGAAGTATACCCTCATCCCGAAGCGATGATTCATCACCTGAAATATGGTTTTGTATCTTTACCGTCGCCGTCTCAATACCGGGAAAACGTTCCTTACCGAAAAACTTAAGTAAAAAAATTGCAATGACTGTGTCAGTCTGCAAACGCGTTGGTAAGACAATCGTATAGTAATGATAATCTTGCATACTGTAATCGTAATGTATTTTATGAAAAAACTCCAGTTATTCTGTGACTTATGAATGATAAAACAAACACCGCGCGGAAGCGCGGTGTTTGTTTAAGGTAATTTTTGAAACTTGTCCGTTTCTACGAACTACGAACAACTACGAACTAAGAACTACGAACTTTTTTTCTTAGTCCTTTCTAAATGGAACACCGATGTGGTCGTAAAATGCGATTGCTTCTTCTTTATTTTTTGCTGTGGAAACAAGGGTAATCGCGAGACCAAACACGTTTCGCAATTCTTCATCAGATGTTTCAGGGAAAATAGTATGCTCTTTGATACCGAGAGTAAGATTGCCCATGTCATCAACAATACTCATGGAAACACCTTTAAAGTCGCGTGTACGAGGAAGTGAAACCTGAAGAAACTTCTCCAAGAAACCAATCATGCGCGCACCACGAAGCGTTACTGCGTATCCAACAACAGTCCCCTGACGTACCTTAAATGACGCAATAGACTTTTTCGCCGAACGAGGAGATGGCTTTTGTCCCGTAATCGTCATGATTCGTTGTGGGATGAGTGTGAGCTTTTCTTTGTCCGTTACCGAACCAACACCAACAGAGACAATGACCTTGACCAAACGAGGTGCCTGACGTTCATTGATATACCCAAAGCGGTCTTTGAGTGACGTATAGGTGTTTTTAAGTTGTGTTTCTACAATATTCATAATATGAAAAAATTAGAGTACCGCGCCGCTTTTTTTGGCGATACGTGTTTTCTTGCCTCCTTCGACCTTGTAACCAACACGCGTGGGCTTGCCCGTCTTGGGGTCTTTGAGTGCGACATTGGACACATGCATCGGAGCAGCATAGGAAATGATTTCACCTTTTCCCGAACCAGTGCGGGATTTTTTGTGACGCTTCACCATATTGACGCCATCAATAACCACACGCTCTTCGGCATGAAGTGCTTCAGCAATCTTCCCTTCTTTTCCTTTGTCCTTGCCAGCGATAACGATGACAACATCTCCTTTTTTGATCTTCATACGCGTATGTAACAATTAGAGAACCTCCGGGGCAAGGGAGATGATTTTCTGATAACCGAGTTCTGCCAACTCGCGCGGAATAGGACCGAAGACACGACCTCCTTTCGGTTCTTTTTTGCCTTTTTCAAGAATCACAACAGCGTTTTCGTCAAAACGAATATACGAGCCGTCCTTGCGACGAAACGGCTGAACTTGGCGCACAACAACAGCTTGCACAACATCTTTCTTTTTCACCGGTTTGCGTGGTTCGGCGACTTTCACAGAAAGAATGACGATATCACCGATACGTGCATAGCGACGCTTACTCCCTCCAGGTATCTTGAACACCTTACCGATTTTCGCGCCGGAGTTGTCAGCAATCTTTACTTTTGTTTCGGGTTGAATCATGTTAGTAAGTTAGGAAGTTAGTATGTTAGGAGGTTAGTATAAATGTATTGATATACTATTTCGCTTTCGCTTCAGTGGTGGTGGTAACAACGCGGAACGATTTGTCTTTCGAAATCGGACGACATGGCTCGATGGTTACGGTATCGCCAATATGATAGGCATTTGCTTCATCGTGCGCTTTGTACTTCTTGGACATCGTGTAGTACTTACCGTACTTAGGATGTTTGACAAAACGATCAACCGAGACAACAACCGTCTTATCCATAGCATCAGAGACAACGGTACCTGAAAGGCGTTTCGTATTCGTGTGTGTAGTGTGTTCCATAAAAAATGTTGTGAAATACGTTAGGCGATCGCTTCTTCTCCGCGACGACGGGAAAGCTCAGTTTCAATGCGGGCAATGTCAGTACGGAGGATGCGACCCTCTTTAACATTCTTGGTCTTGCTCCCAGAAACACCGAAACGGAATTGTCGGAGTGAGGCACGCTTTTCAAGAAGTTCGCGCTTGAGGTCTTCGGCTGTTTTTTGGGTAAATGTATTCATACGTGATAATGTTCCCACAGTATACGGACAGAATGAGAAAAATCAAGGGGTCGTATATTAGGGGCGGATGACGAAACGAGTTTTAACGGGAAGCTTTGCACCTGCAGTATGCATACCTTTGCGTGCGGCTTCTTCGGATACACCATCGACTTCAAAGAGCATGCGTCCGGGGCGAACTTCAAAGACATATCCTTTCAAATCACCCTTTCCCTTTCCCATGCCGACTTCGGCAGCTTTTGCGGTATACGGACGATCAGGAAAGATACGAATCCATACTTTGCCTGTTTTACCAATGGCTCGATTGAGCGCACGACGCGCCGCTTCGATTTGTTGAGAGTTGACGCGACCTTGTGTCTCGGCTTTCATACCATAAGAACCAAATGCCATTGTCGTACCACGTGTAGCGGGACGCTCCAGCTTCACCGGATTCTTACGTCCAGTTTGCCATTTGCGATATTTTACTTTTTTCGGAAACAACATGATGGTATGTCGGTAATTAATTGCGTGCAGGCGCCTTCTTAACGGCGGCATCCTTTTCAAACACCTCGCCACGATAAATCCACACCTTGATGCCGATATCGCCATACGGGAGATGTGCGCGTTCACGAGCAAAGTCAATATCCGCGCGGAATGTTTGGAGTGGAATACCTCCACGCTTCAAGTCTTCGGTACGGCTCATTTCAGCACCACCAAGACGTCCAGAAAGGACAATGCGCGCGCCTTTTACCTCGCGTGTCGTCATGACCTTGTCAATCGTTTGCTTCATGACGCGACGAAATGGCATACGGCGCTCAAGTCCTTCGGCAACCATAGCAGCAACAATAGCGGCATCCGCTTCTGGTACACGCACTTCCTCAACGTCAACCTTGAATGACGCTGGCTTGGCAATCTTGAAACGACGCATCGCTTTGTCGATATCCGCACGAAGTTTGTTCATATGATCACCTGAGCGACCGATGACAAGTCCCGGACGAGATGTACGAATAACAACGCGGAGAGAATTGTTTCCACGTTCCATATCGATACCTGAGACATACATACCACGCAAACGCTTTGTGAGGTATTGGCGGAGAAGCACATCGCCACGAAGCGCATCTTTATATCCTTCACCCACGGCAAACCAGCGCGACTTCCAATCACGGATGATACCAATGCGGTGGGAATACGGATGTACAGTGTGAGACATGATAGTAAGTAAGGAGATTAGGAGGTTAGGAGGTTAGTATACGAAAAAATTAAGAGGTTGGTATGGAAACTATATGATTATTCTTTCGTGGCTGAAACCTTCTCTTTCTTTGGTGCGGGTTCCACGGGAGCGACTTCTTTCTTTGGCTGTTTCTTGGCAAGTGTTACTTTGACAATACTGGTGCGCTTATTGATAGGAAACGCACGTCCCATGGCGCGGGGCATACTACGCTTGAGGGTTGGCCCTTTGTCCACGGTAATATTGGCAACAACCAAATCGTCTTTTTTAAGCCCGTCATTATGCTCGGCATTAGCGACAGCGGACATGATAAGCTTTTCAATCTGCCCAGACGCGCGCTTGGAAAGAAACGTAAGTTCTTTGATGGCACGGTTGACGCTCTTGCCACGCACCATATCGGCGACAAGGCGAACCTTGCGCGGGGATTGACGATAATTTTGAAGAATTGCTTGCATGATAGTAAAAAACGGGAAACAAAAGGATTATTTCTTCTTGGGAGCAGCTTTTGTGTCCGTCGTAGAAGCTTTTGCTGCCTTGGCGGCCGCAATCTCGGCATCTTTCTTCTTTTGCTCGAGTTCTTTCTGCATCTTTCCTCCGTGGCGGAAGAATTTCTTTGTCGGAGAAAATTCGCCCAAACGATGACCAACCATTTCCTCGGAAACAAGCACCTCTACGTGCTGGCGACCATTGTGCACACCAAACTTAAATCCCACCATTTCAGGGGAAATCTGGCTTGCGCGTGCCCATGTCTTGATGACGGAAGTATCGCCTGGTTTTTTACCAGCGATTTTCTTTAGCAATTTTTCGTCCACGTAGGGACCTTTTTTAAGCGATCGTGTCATGAATGAAATGCAAAAACAAAATGAGCCAAACATTGCTCGTGCACCCTATCCTAGCAGATTGGCAGATAATGTCAAATATTTTAGGAGGTGAGGAGTTAGGTGTTAGCTTATAGGGGAAACTTGAGTAACAGGCATCGGGAGAAGTTTAGATTGGTTTTTTAGTTTATACCATTTCCAATCAGCCATTAAGCCTATCCTACGGGGCGGTTTCCCGAGTCTTCGGGAAACCGCCCCGTAGGATTTGAGAATCACGAATAAAGAATCAGGAAACATCAAAGATGGACTGACTACAAAACATATACTTTTTGGAATTTTTTTATTCGCGCACAGGAACAGCTTGAATAACTGCTGATTTCTTTTGATTCTCTGTTATCTTGAAGGCTAAAGTGGAAGATAGTGTATGCATTGTCGCATGATGAACAGACAAAACTAAATCTTGTAATTTCTGATCTTCTTCAAGGTTGTATATATTTAATCCTATATCCTTACATTTTTGAACTGACAAGTGTCTACTATGTGATAAACTAACTGAGTGATTACCCAACTCTCTCATTATATTTTCAAGAACATTCTTCATTTCTTCTGTGGAAAGATTGCGTAACATTCTTTGTTTTAGTCTTTCTGTCACTATTTCTTCTGCCCATTTCATAGCCTTTTGACATTCCCCATGAAGAGTTGGTATGTATTTTGAAAGAATAGGTTGCCAAACAAGTATTGCGATTTGGTCTCTCTTTATCTCTTTATATGCTTTTTCAAACTCTTCAATTAAAGCATGCGCGGGAACTTGACCAAATGGAGTAGGGACTTGTGGGTCTATCGGCCCCAGACTTGATTGTTTTCCCATAACAATAGAGTCAGCTGAACACGCTATCATTGTCCCTCCAGACATTGCCAATTGTGGAACTATGACTCGTATATCAAGAAACATCTGGCAAAGATAATCTATTATTGATTCTGTGGCTGCGACTTCTCCTCCCGGAGTATGCAAAATTAAATCAAGTCCTTTAGATCTATCCAATCCTCTAATTGTTGCCATAAAAGCATTTTTATCCAAATCATTTATACCCAAAGGATACGGTCCTGGTTTTTGAAGCCACCCACTATAATAAATAATCGTGTTTCTTCCTGTGTAAATACTTAGTTGTTTTAAATATTTACGACGCACACCATCAAAGTCACCTCTCGTGCTCTGTATCTCTCTTAAAATGTCTGTCCAGTCTGCCATGTTGATATTTTAATTAATTTATTATCAAAATTAGAATCTCCCCCTGAGATAACCCATCTATCTGTAAAACTCTGTTTTTCAGATAAATTATTTATTGGAAGACTAGGAAGATTGTCTATTCTCTTGAGCAAAAAATCAACCTGTTTTCTCTTTTCTATTTTGTTTTGTGTTGACTTTTTCATAAATTAAATATAACACATATCTATTGGATAAGGAAAGTCTCCAATAGACTATCTCCACACCCACCCAAAAATCCCCGCGAGGGGCTTTTTGGTTGTTTTTTTCATATCCATCTTCTCTTTCAGTAATCAAGCGCGCCCGAAGGGCGCGCTTGATATTCTTACTTCTTTATTCTTGATTCGTGCTTCGTGATTCTTGCTTCTCGTCTCCTACTTCTTCTTCGGCTTGCGACGAGCAACAATATGCTTATCTGAGTATTTCTTTGCTCGGCGTGTCTTGTGGCCTTTACCGGTCGGTTTACCCCATGCAGAGACTGCGCGACGGCGTCCACGTCCTTGACGTCCTTCTCCACCTCCGTGTGGGTGATCTACTGGGTTCATAGCGGTACCGCGGACTGTCGGACGGATACCCATCCAACGACTGCGACCTGCTTTTCCAAACGAACGAAGTTTGTATTCTTCATTACCGACAGCTCCTACTGATGCCCACGCAGTGTCCAACACTTTGCGGATTTCACCTGATGGCATTTTGAGTTGAGTATAGCCAGCGTCATTGGCAACTACTTCGATAAATGAACCGGCGGAACGTGCCAAACGTGCACCTGCACCAGGTTTGAGTTCGACATTGTACACAAATGTACCAGCGGGAATCTTGCGAAGTGGCAAACGATTACCTGTCTTGATATCGGCCTCTTCAGACACAACAAACTCATCTCCTACTTTCATGTGTTTGGGGGCAAGAACATAGCGACGTTCACCATCACGATAGCATACGAGAGCGATAAAGCCGGAACGATTCGGATCGTATTCAATCGTCTCCACACGTGCCACGATATCTTTTTTATTGTATACAAAATCAACATCACGGAACAAACGTTTGTGTCCACCTCCTTTGTGGCGCACAGTAATACGTCCCGCGCTATTGCGTCCAACAGAACGCTTGCCTCCTGAGACAAGTTTCTTGTGCGGTTCACTGGCAGTAAGCACACCGCGATAGGTAACGGTTTTGGTGCTTCGACGAGATGGCGTTGTTGGCTTATAGTGTTTCATAGGTAGGAGATTAGGAAGTTAGTATGTTAGGAGGTTAGGAGGTTAGGAGATTAGGAGGTTAGTATATGAAAGTAAGATTAGACAATTTCAATAGTATCACCCTTTTTGAGCCACACGGTCGCTTTTTTGCCTCCAGAACGAACACCGACGCGACCTCGGTTTGTCTTGGTCTTTGGAACGATAGTCGTCATGGTAATACGCATTGGTTCCACACCATATACTTCTCGTACCGCCTTGATGACTTCAGACTTTGTCGTGCGAGGATCAACATTAAATACGTATCCATTCTTTTCTGCGCTTGCAGTTGCCTTTTCAGTGATGCGTGGTTCACGAAGCACATGCGCGTACACACCCGGCGTACCTGATGTTGTTACCTTTTTCGCTTTAGGAGCGGCTTTCTTCTTTGTGTCCTTTGTTTCAGTAGTCATGAGGATATGTCAGATTATGCCGTCGTGGCTTTACGTTCACGAGCAATCGCGGGAATACTCGCTTCTGGCTCGGTAACAATAATATATTTGTAACGAAGTGCATCTACTGGATTTAAGTTGCGGGCTTCTCCAATGGCGATATTGCCAAAGTTACCAAAACTCTTGTATACAGCGTCATTTTTGCTTCCTGTCGCGATAAGTACAGCATGGTTGCGACGCGTAGATACACCATCAAATCCTTGTACACTGGAAAGTGCTTTGAGAACTTCTTTTGCCCATACAGTTTTTGGAGCATCAACAGAAAGAGAATCTACAAACATAAGTTCACCATCACGAAGTTTGGCAGACAATACGGTGTGCAATGCTTTTTTAGACATCTTCTTGTTAATTTTTTGAGAATAGTCTTTGTCATTACGTGGACCATGTGCCACACCACCACCTACCCAAATCGGGGAACGACGGGAACCGTGACGCGCGCGACCAGTACCTTTTTGTTTCCAAGGTTTCTTACCTGTACCCGACACTTCGCCACGCATTTTTGCATGAGCAATAGGAGTACGCGCATTCGCCTCCATAGCAATGACGACTTGGTGGACCAAATCAGCATTCCATGGCAATCCGAAAACGGCATCTGGAAGATCAGTTTTTCCAGCTTCTTTGCCTTGTGTGTTGTAAACGACAGAATTCATGATAGTAAGTATACGAGTATGTGAGTAAGGGAGTATGTAAGTATAAAAATATTAGGCGGTGCGAATTTCAAGAACAGTACCGCGCTTTCCTGGGACCGCACCAGAAATGAACAAGATATTCTTTTCTGTATCCACGGCAACAACTTCAAGATTTTTTACCGTGATACGATCGGAACCCATACGTCCTGCCATGCGCAAACCTTTGAACACACGTTGGATACCACCAGAGCCGATAGAACCTGGCTTGCGTTCGGAGTGCTTTTGACCGTGTGTGCGTGGACCTCCGGCAAAACCGTGACGCTTCACGACACCTTGGAAACCTTTTCCTTTGGAAACACCCGAAACTTGCACTTTGTCGCCTGGAGCAAACGTAGAAACAAACAAGGTTGCGCCTTTTTCAAAACCAGAGACATCATCCATACGAAATTCACGAAGTTCTTTGAACGGTCCCAAATCACCCAAGTGACCTGCCTCGGCCTTGCTGATACGAGACTTCTTTTGTTCTCCCATACCGATTTGAACCGCAGTATAGCCATCTTTCTCCGTTGTACGGACATGTGTTACCGTTACCGGTGTCGCAACAACCGCAGTAACAGGAACGACCGTTCCGTCCTCACGGAAGATTTGGGACATGGATTCTTTAGTGCCGAGGATAAATTTCATGATAGTAAGTTAGGTGTTAGCTTATAGGAAATAGCTTATAGGTGTTAGTTTTTGATTATTTTGGCTGACTTACAAAGAAAATCTCCGTGAGTCCACTCTTGAAACTTGAAACTGACAACTTGAAACTTTCTAATATGTTTCCCGATACTACCCTTTTCGGAAAGGAAAGTCAAATCTAGGAATGAGAAATATGAAGACATGAGTATCGTAATTTCGAATTTCTGCCTTCTCATCTCTCATTCCTATTTCAAAGTACACACAAAACCCTACGGCTGACGGCGTATCTATTCACGCACATCATTCGCATGTTCCCATCTTTTTGTCAGATGGTGCCGATATTGATCGGGTATGACGTCCCCGAAGTAAAACCTCGGGGACGCGAACCCGTACAATAGTAAAGCGCAATATTATTGCATCTTCACGTCCACGCTCACTCCTGAAGGGAGGGAGAGG
The DNA here is from genome assembly GCA_013334825.1 of Candidatus Yonathbacteria bacterium. Classification (GTDB taxonomy): domain Bacteria; phylum Patescibacteriota; class Minisyncoccia; order Phycocordibacterales; family JACNGX01; genus JACNGX01. The sequence continues at coordinate 17,581 of JAAXWR010000002.1, read as the reverse complement.
GATGTCAACGCTTCAACAACTTTTGGTGTCGGATTGACGATGTCAATCAAGCGTTTGTGCACCCGCATCTCGAACTGCTCTCGCGCGTCCTTGTGGACGAACGTGGAACGATTGACGGTATATTTCTTGGTGCCCGTGGGCAGAGGAATCGGACCAGCGATAGTCGCGTCATAGCGCATCGCAGTGTCAATAATCTGCTTCACAGACGCGTCCAGCACCTTACTCTCGTACGCGCGCACACGAATGCGCAAACGCGACGGGGTATCGGTCTTGGTCGCTTTCTTTTCTTGTGTGTCGGTTGCTGTCATTGTAAATGTACAATACGTCTTTCCATTACAGGGAAGAGCGCATTATTAGGCGATGACTTTGGTCACGACGCCGGCGCCAACAGTCTTACCACCTTCACGGATAGCAAAGCGCTGTTGTGCTTCAAGAGCGACCGGAGCGACGAGTTTGACCTTGAAGGTTACGGTGTCGCCAGGCATAACCATTTCTACACCATCAGCGAGTTTCACGTCACCCGTTACGTCCGTTGTACGGATGTAGAACTGTGGCTTGTAACCAGAGAAGAACGGTGTATGACGACCTCCTTCTTCCTTCTTGAGAACGTATACTTCCGCTTCAAATTCTGTGTGCGGAGTAACGCTTCCCGAAGCTGCGAGTACTTGACCACGGTGAATATCGTCTTTCTTGGTACCACGGAGAAGAACTCCAGCGTTATCGCCTGCTTGACCTTGGTCAAGAGACTTGTTGAACATTTCAATACCGGTAACGGTTGTTTTGGTGGTTGGATTGATACCAACGATTTCTACTTCACTACCAACCTTGATGATACCACGTTCAATACGACCAGTAACAACAGTGCCACGACCTTCGATTGAGAAGATATCTTCAATCGGCATAAGGAACGGTTTGTCCGTTTCGCGTACCGGTTCAGGAATGTATGTATCAAGAGCATCAATAAGAGAAAGTACTTTCTTGACGTATTCATCGTCAGGAGAGGTGCCTTCAAGAGCCTTGAGTCCAGAACCACGAATAACCGGAGCATTCGCACCGTCATAGTGATTCTTGGTGAGAAGTTCGCGAACTTCTTCTTCCACGAGGTCAATAAGGTCCGGATCATCAACCATGTCAATCTTGTTCAAAAAGACAATGATTTTCGGAACACCAACTTGGTGTGCAAGAAGGATGTGTTCGCGGGTCTGCGGCATAACACCGTCAGTCGCGGCAACAACGAGTACGGCTCCGTCCATTTGGGCGGCACCGGTAATCATGTTCTTGATATAGTCGGCGTGTCCCGGCGCGTCAATATGCGCGTAGTGACGGGTATCAGACTCGTATTCGCTATGGTGAAGCGAAATGGTAATACCGCGCTCGCGTTCTTCGGGCGCGTTGTCGATGGAACCGACATCTTCGAGTTTAACCTTCTTTCCCGCAAGATTGAGCGAGTGAAGGATTGCCGCGGTGAGCGTGGTCTTGCCGTGGTCGACGTGACCGATGGTACCCACGTTGACGTGCGGCTTGGAACGATCGAATGTTTCTGCCATACGAAAAATGTGTGTGAATACCCGCTACGATCCGGCGCGAGAGCACGGTCCGATCGTAGCGGCTATCGATGAATAAATAAGCCGACAATTTTGGAGCATACAAAAATACGCCCATCAATGCGGTAGCACTATCCTACCAGAGGCGCCGGATTTGCGCAAGCGCTTTGACGCGGAAACTATGCAGATCAGACGCGAAAGGTCACGGAACTTACGCGAACACAAAATACTATCTTTTGCAATCCGTTCTCTGTACAGAAATGAATGAAGAAAATAACGAAACACAGCGCGGGCATGCATGCCCGCGCTGTGTTTCGTTATTTTATTATTCTTAATTCACTGGCATTACGTAGGATGCAGGGCAAGCGTACTTATTCGTACTTCGTAGCCCGTCACATATTTCTTATTTCTATTTTCTAACTCCTAGTTTTTACTTTCGCTTCGACACGACCTCCTCAGCAATATTGTTGGGGACGGGCGCGTAATGAGAAAATTCCATGGTGAAGCTTGCGCGACCTTCGGTCATACTGCGAAGTTGTGTCATGTATCCAAACATTTCTGACAAGGGAACAGACGCACGCACTGCCTTGCTCATGCCACGGTCTTCGGTACCTTCAACTTGTCCACGTTTGGACGAGAGATTACCGGTAACATCTCCCATAAACTTATCTGGCGTAACGACTTCAACTTTCATGACTGGCTCAAGGAGTACCGGCTTGGCACGTTGTGCTGCTTCTTGAAACGCTTGTGATGCCGCAATCTTGAATGCGATTTCTGAAGAGTCTACATCGTGATACGAACCATCATAGAGCTCCACGGAAATATCCGCCATGGGGAATCCTGCGACAACACCCTTTTCAAGAGACTCTTTAAATCCTTTTTCACATGCAGGAATATATTCCTGAGGAATGACACCTCCCTTAATAGCATTGACGAATTCAAACCCTTCATAGCGCTTCACTGTCTTGGGCAAATCTGCAATCTGTTCTTCGGTCAAACGAACCATCGGTTTCATACGAATCTTGACGTGTCCATATTGTCCACGACCTCCTGTTTGTTTGATGTACTTCACTTCTGATTCAGACGGCATGGTGATGGTCTCACGATACGCGACTTGTGGCTTACCGACATTGGCTTCCACTTTAAATTCCCGTTTCATACGGTCTACGATAATGTCGAGATGAAGTTCGCCCATGCCAGAAATAATCGTTTCGAGTGTTTCTTGGTCGGTAGACACTTTGAATGTCGGGTCTTCTTGAGCGAGACGAGAAAGCGCAAGCCCCATCTTTTCTTGGTCTGCTTTTGTCTTGGGCTCAATCTTCAAGTCAACAACCGGTTTGGGAAATTCAATACCTTCAAGAAGCACTTCGTGATTTTCATCACACAACGTATCACCTGTGCGCACATCTTTGAGTCCAACAGCGGCAGCGATTTCTCCCGCAAATACTTTCTTTACATCTTCACGATCATTGGCATGCATGCGAAGAATGCGTCCGATGCGCTCTTTGTTACCTGTACGAGGGTTATATACGTAAGAACCTGCTTCAAGTGTTCCCGAATACACACGGAAGAACGTAAGTTGTCCAACGAACGGGTCCACAGCGAGCTTGAACGCAAGCGCCGCAAACGGCTCGGTATCAGAAGCATGACGGTCTTCTTCGGCACCTGTTTTTGGATTTACACCCGGAATAGCAGGAACATCAGTCGGGGACGGCAAATAGTCGACAACGGCATCGAGAAGAAGCTGTACGCCTTTGTTTTTAAGCGCGGTGCCCGTAAAGACAGGGACGAGTTCACTCGCGAGCACTGCTTTGCGCGTAAGGGTCTTGAGTGTTTCAACGGAAATTTCTTTTCCTTCGAGAAAGTCATTCATCGCTTGCTCATCATGTTCCACGATTGCTTCCACGAGTTCATTGTGGAAGAGCTCAGCATCTTCACGATACTGTTCAGGGATTTCATCTTCACGGACGACACTTCCCATCTCTCCTTCAAAGTAATACGCCTTCATTTTGAGGAGATCAACAACACCCACATGCTGATCTTCTTCCCCCATGGGGATTTGGAAACGAACTGCTTTTTTCGTCAAACGATCGAGGATTGATTTGAACGAACGTTCAAATGAAGCACCCGTGCGGTCAAGCTTGTTGATGAAGCACATGCGAGGAACTTTGTATTTGTCCGCTTGACGCCACACGGTTTCGGATTGAGGCTCTACACCAGCAACACCGTCAAACACAACAACACCACCGTCAAGCACTTTGAGTGAGCGTTCTACTTCGACAGTGAAGTCAACGTGCCCCGGGGTATCAATAATATTGAAACGATGCTTGCGCGTAACATCACCCTTATCATATGTCGGTGTCCAAAAACATGTCGTCGCCGCGGACGTAATGGTGATACCACGTTCCTGTTCTTGTTCCATCCAGTCCATGACTGCTGCACCTTCGTGCACTTCACCGATTTTGTGTGATACGCCCGTATAAAAGAGAATACGTTCAGACACGGTCGTCTTACCCGCGTCGATGTGGGCAATAATACCGAAGTTGCGTACTTTCTCAAGAGGATAATCCCGTTCCATAAAAATAATGATAAACGATTAACGATAAACTATTAACGATAAACGAGAAACTATAACAATAAAATCACAGTCGCCCGATTGATACGAAAACAAAAAAGCCGTGTGGCAATTTGGAAACACTATAGTGTAAATTGGTGCATTATGCAAGTATAATACGAGTTCGTAGTTCTTAGTTCGTAGTTCGTAGCACGAACGCGGAACATCACAGAAGACGTAATGAGTTCTGAGATCCTACGTGGATACAGTATAAAGTCCTCAGCCTGCCATGCACCCTACGTGGTGCTAAGGCCTGCCATGCATCCTACGTGGTGCATGGTTCTCAGAGTAGTACTGTTCTCAGAACAGCACCATTCACACGGCTCCTCTTTATTGTTTGACATATTTATATTTATTATGTATATTATAATAAGCGTTCAAAAAAAATAATAAATAAGAATCCGCATGGAAACAGCTAAGATATCTCTCATACCAAACCTCCTTAAACGATATGAAGAAAAAGACTGGACTACTCCAGCTCCTGGCATGGAGGGAAATAGTGTAATCTCTCACGGGGACAGTGCCACTCTCAAAATAAGTGCTGCAGGGTATGATATTAAACAGTTGTTGATTCGAATAGAAAATCTCACGGGTTATTTTCCAAATTATGATTTTCTTATAGTGACTGAAATCAGCGCTGAAAGAGCAGATGGGAGTATTGTTAAAAAAGAAAACATCTCTATAGAGGAACTGATAAAAATATTAAGTTCCAAAACTCCGCTCAAAGAGCTCGAGAAACTCCCAGAAACTTCCTCAGTAGAGCCCATTTCCCAAGCAGAACGCATGAGGAAACATTTTTTTATCTAATCCACATCGTTGGATTTAAACCGAAGCGGGCTATGTGTCCGCTTTTTTGTTGACAAATATTACTCAAGAGATACTATGCTTCCAGATAATTGTACTTATAGATACATAAACGAAGGAAAGACTATGGATACTCAGGAACTTTGCGAATTACTTTCCGTGCACGAGTGGCGGATTATCAAGAAAAAAGAGGAACTTGAATCGCCCTGCCACGAAACGCACGATGAAGTGTTCGTCAAAGCAACAGGGAAAAGTGAGGATGGTATAAGATTGACTCTTACAATAACTGTCAAGGATATTATATCTGACCCCTCAAGATTCATACTCTCTTTTGAAATAATACACACAATAACACTTGATAAAGAGCGTACGTATCACGACCCAGAAAAAGGAGACGTTATTGAAATGACAGCAGACCGCTGGAATGAACTTATGGTCAAAGATATTCCCAAAGTGTTTTCGGAAATCGACACAACATACGGACGAGTCAAAGCGGGCGCATAGCGCCCGCTTTTTGTTTTTGTTGACAAATATAACACAAGGACTTATGGTAACAGCGGTAATAAAATACATTCCAACACAAATCCATAAAATAATGAACACGAATGACCTTCGAGCCATACTAAAAGAAAATGATTGGCGCCTTGTAGAAGTACATGAAGATTTTCGTCCAGCGGAAAACAGCGTCATCATACTGGCGGAAAAAACAGACCCTATCGCAAAACAAGGAAAATTTGACGCTTTTATCAAAATCGAAGTTGATTTTCTGAATGCAAATTATGACTACTCTGGTAATGGTTCGTATCATTTTTTTTCTCATATTTCCCGTATCACCTTAAGAAAGGTGACTCCAACGTACAGAAATAAGCCCCCCGTTTTTCAGGAGAACGATATTCTCGAATGGATATGGAGAAAGGTGTATGTTGGAAAAACTATCGAAGATGGTGAAATTTTGGATACTATGAGACAAATAGAAAAACGTCTCAAACAACAGGAACCCATACCAGACTAAACCAAAGCGGGCGCATAGCCCGCTTTTTGTTTTGTTGACAGACATATCACAAAGATATATATTTGCGACAGCAAGTCATCATCTCCCAATATTAAATAAAAAGAAATCGCAATGGGAAACAATGAAGAATTATACGTCGGGACAGATGCCGAAAACGCAAGCGATGCGGATATTCTAAGGATGCTTGGATACAATCCACGAGATTATTACGTAAAAAGCAAGCGTGACGGACCCTGTGGCGGTGGTGGCGAAGACAGCTGTTATGTCACCATCGAGAGCCGGTACCACACACAAGCGACAGGCGGGTACATTCCGCCCCTCCGCGACCCTGATGACGGCGACACGGATGATGATTGGTAACAACCTCTCGCACCGACACGCAAAACCGAGACCAGAAACGTAAAAGCCAGCGAGAGCCGGCTTTTTTTGTTGCTTGTATTTACAAAATATGTTATAATAGCAGCGTTCCAGATGAAAATTTTTGGAACAAATAGAGACCGAACAAAAAGCGAGTGTCTGTAATAAGAAGATTGAAACGTGCTGAACTTTCAAGACCCTGAAGACGGATACTTGCGAATCGAGAGATTCATGTATCGGTCTTTGGGGTTTTTATGTTATCCATTGGGGCGTCGTTTCAGTCCAAAACACTGTTGCTGGATTGGACGGGGCGCCTCATTGATTCTCAACGAGGATTAGCATAATATATCTCCCCGATATCGTCACATCAGACGTAAAGTGAAAGTGTATGCCTAACGTGCTTACACGTTGTCATCTTTCTGAGGATGGCACCATCATGTGGTGTTTGAATCAGAATGGTCGCTGGGTACCTATCCAGCATGACAACGATAAAAGAAATGGTCGCAACCTCAATGAGGACACGACCATTTCAACAACAGAATACGAGGAATAATTATTGATTATTCCGACAAAGCTCCTTTTTCAGCCAAAGGGGCTTTGTTTTATTTTATCATCAATCTCATTGAATGATGATTTTTGTGTGGATAGGATAAGGATGTTAATCTCCTAATCTTTAATCTCCTATTCTCCTATTCTCCTAATTCTGTGCAAAGTGTGCAAAAGCTTTGTTTGCTTCTGCCATCTTGTGCACATTGTCGCGCTTGGCGATTGCCTCCCCTTCTTCTTTGTTTGCGGCAATAAGCTCATTGGCAAGACGGACAGACATTGGCGAACCACTCTTCTTTCGTGCAGCTTCAAGGATCCAGCGGAATGCGAGTGCCTGACGACGATTTGGTTGCACAGGACGTGGAACAGCGTAGTTTGCACCTCCAATGCGACGGGAACGAACTTCCATAGAAGGACCGACGTTACGCATTGCCCCTTCAAATACTTCAAGCGGTTTTGCACCAGCGTCTTTCTTGGCAATTTCGTCAAGTGCGTCATAGACAACACGTTCGGCAGTACTCTTTTTGCCATCGAACATCAATGCATTGATAAATTTAGATACCACAGCAGATCCGTACTTGCGGTCGGCTTTTGGTTCTGGACGTTTTTTGTGAGGATGACGCATAGTAAATAGGGTAAAAATGATGCTTTCAGTGTTCGTTTTTTGAAACTTGCAACTGAAAACTTGCAACTCATCTGTTATTTGGGTTTTTTCGCACCGTAACGAGAACGGCTCTTGCGACGCTTATCAACTCCAGAAGCGTCGAGGACACCGCGCACGATAGTATAGCGAACTCCCGTAAGGTCTTTCACGCGACCACCACGAAGCACAACAACTGAGTGCTCTTGGAGGTTATGTCCCATTCCCGGAACATATGCAGTTACTTCCAATCCATTCGTGAGACGAACACGGGCAATCTTTCGGAGTGCTGAGTTCGGCTTTTTGGGAGTCGTGGTAGTTACCTTGGTGCATACGCCACGTTTGAATGGAGCAGGATAATACACGGGACGGTTCTTGATAGTGTTAAACCCACGTGTCAAAGCCACCGTCTTGCTTTTCTTGACGGGGCTTTTGCGATTCTTTTTGACGAGTTGATTGATTGTCGGCATATATATGAAAACGGTCGATGACCGCATGTGGGAAGCACTATACACGAAAGCTCCTAAAAGCGCAAGCGCTTTGACGCGGATACACGCGGATCAAGCGCGAAACTTATGCGGAAGCAATGCGCATCTAACGCGCCTGCCCTGAACCCTACGTGGTGCAGGGGAAGGTCGCGGAAATGGACGGGTTTCCCGCAATATTTCCGCTGCGCGAAGCGCGCGGGTCTACCCACCGTGATGTGCAGATAAACAATATCGAAATCAAAAATTTAAATGTTTAAAACGTAGTGTTTTATTTTTTGGATTTTGGTCATTGGAATTTGTTTAGGATTTAGTGCTTGGGATTTTATTATATGTTTGAAAGCTCTCTTTTTATCGTTCTTTTTTTACTCTTGCTTCTTGATTCTTGATTCGTGCTTCCCTTTTACTACAGCGCCATTCCTGTAATAAGTGAAAAGAGGAAAAACACAATAGGGAGAATAAACCGCCACAGAAAGAAAACAAATAACAATACAAAAAGGAAAGAATACCGTTCCATGTGTTCCGCAATATGAAGCCATTTTGTGGGAAGAATGGCGTACAACACTTTCGAACCATCGAGAGGGGGAATGGGAATCAAATTAAACACCGCAAGGAGAATATTGATATACACCACCAATGCGCCAATAGACATAAATGCTTCAGACGCGAGACCAAGTTCGGTAGCATAACGAAGTGCCAGACCAAAGACAAGTGCAAGAAAAAGATTGATTGCGGGACCAGCAATCGCCACAAGAGCAGGTCCCGTGCGTTGATTGCGCAAGTTGTATGGATTGTAAGGCACTGGTTTTGCCCAACCAAAAATAAATCCTCCCATCATATATGATATAAAGGGCACCACGACCGAACCAATAGGGTCGATGTGTTTGATTGGATTCAAGGTCAACCGTCCTGCCATGCGCGCTGTTGGGTCGCCTTGCAATGCGGCGGCATATCCGTGCGACACCTCATGAGCAACGACAGACATGATGAGCACAGCAACGCCAAATGTAATTTCGAGTGATTCTAGCATGAAGAATAGTATATCATAAACGTGAATGATGAATAATGAATTAAGAGGGACAGACGAAAAGTTGTTCGTTTTGTTGACATCAGGACGTCTCTCTGCTAGGATACACAACACTATGGCAAAGACATGCGCAATTTGTGGCAAAGGATCACTCACGGCTGCTGGATATTCCAACCGCACCCGTGCAACCAAATTTAACCCGACCGGCACCAAACGCCGTCAGGCGAATTTGCAACGAGCAACAAAACAGGACGGTACCCGTATCGAAATCTGTACCCGTTGTCTCAAAGCAAACAAACACTTGGCATAATCACCACAATCAAACAAACCGCGCGAACATATGTTCGCGCGGTTTGTTTGATTGACAATACTCACATCTTCCTATATAAGAAAGATGATCAGTTCTACCAACAATAAAAGGGAGCACAACATGCATGTAGCATCTTATGAGAGACCTGTCCTTGCAGCAAAAAAGACGCTGGAAAAAAAATATGTATTTTTTTTGATATTTATCATTGTGTGTGTTATAGCAATGTTTTTCTCGGAGATGAACATCGGCATATCAATGATACTGGGGATTGTTGCGGGTGTGGTATTTTTCAGACTGTATTTTTTATTCGAGAAACATCATACTGTTTCCTACATCAAAAACCTTTCTGCTCTCGCGAGAGAAGTTGACGTGGAGATACAAATCTGCGAAAAGCAACTGCAGTTAGCAGAAAGTCTTTTAAAACGAGCAAAAAAAGCGCCTGAAATCCTCTCGGGAATTCCGGAGTCAAATACGGAAACACTCATCCAGCTCATCCATGAATGCGCGAGGCAATTTGAGAAGGAACGCGAAAATATTTCCTATTCTTCTCTTTATTCTGGAGAAAAATTCTTATCACAAAAAGTAAAACAGAAAGGAAATCGCCCTGTCCGATATGTTATCTGTTTTGTTGATAAGTCTCCTTTTGTATTCAAAACAGCTTACATACCTGATAGCTCGAACTATAAGCATAGACTCGAGATAAGTCTGGACATCATCAAAGGGTCTGTAGAGATGAAAAAGACTGTCAGTGAAGTCATTGGAGACTGTATGAAATTTTTGCCAAGCTATCAAAAAGACTTAGCCGAACGCATTTTCAAAATTATCGGAGAAGAACGAGGACGTCTCAGGTGTGTGCGAGAGGGAATAGAAGAACAAATAAAAGATAAACGAGAGTCTATCAAATAACCATTTCCGGACATATGTCCGGAAATTTTGTTTATCATATTGTATATTTCGTAAACAACAACTGTGTAAACCATTCAATGAACAGAACATGTTTTTTATTTTTCACTTCCGAACAAACCCCTTCCCCTCACTTTTATACACAATCGTTCCCTCTTCACAAGTATTACTTACTATCGCGCCAATGCTTTTGAGACTACTGACAATATCAGCACTCGGATGTCCATACGTATTATCACACCCCACCGATATCGCCGCATACGCGGGGAGAACGGATACAAGAAATGCGGGCGACGTGGATGTCTTGGAGCCATGATGCCCGACCTTGAGCACATCAGCAACGAGCGCATTGCCATACACGCCGACAAGATAATCTTCTACATCATCAGGGGCATCGCCGGTAAGTATCGCCACGGACGTTCCATGCACGAGTCGCACAACAAGTGACGCCATATTACTTTCCCACTGCGCAACTTCTTCGGATGGTCTATCGGGAAAAAGAATTTCCAGATAGGCATCATCACCAAAACGAATGATTGTGCCACTTTTTCCTATGATATGTACCGCGCCTTCATGCTCAATATCTTTTTTAAACTCTTCATACACAGCGGTATCGGACATATTACCTGATTCAATGACTGTCCCGACATCATACCGCATGAGCACATCAGGAAGCCCACCGATATGGTCGGCATCTGGATGCGTCGCAATGACCACGTCAATGGATCTGTCCCAAAACGGCATGGACTTACCAAGCCCAGACAGTACCGCACCATTTTTTCCACCATCAATGAGTACTTGTTTACCTGCATACTCGATATATAATGCGTCCCCTTGTCCTACATCAAGTACTGTAAATGTCAGTGCGGTACGCGAGCCGTACCATACAACAATCCATATCATCATCGTCATGAAAAAGAATACGCCGAGAACAACGAGCCGTCGATGTCGAAACATGTATGACATGAGTGTATTGTATCACGACATATGTACACTATGGACAAAACAAAAAGCGGACCAGATGTCCGCTTTGTACAATTATCCTTCGAAAAATTTCGGGAGTATTAATCCCGAAGGCGACTTTTTTGGCGCACGCACATACGCAAGACAGTCGTATGTAAAACCAACCATCGGGAGACGAGGTTCTATCTCTCCACACGAACATCTCCGCCACGCGAGATTGTAATGTGTATACGCAACCCCAATTCCACGAAAAGCATCCGTGGGGACAGGTAAGTCGGGAGCAATGAGAGATACATGCTCGGGCATCCTGATACGCGTATCCATGTATGTCGAAGCAAACTGCGTCCATAACTGATAGGGACACAATGTTCCGCCTTCATCTTTGCAATGATTGATGACATACATGCACATGTCCAACATGGACATGTCCTCTGCTTCACAGAAATGTAGTACCTTTGCTTTCTGTATGAAGCAGACATCAACCAAAGAATATTCAAGAGGGAGTCCTGCAATACACCTTACTATTTCTTTGACCTCAGGGCGCGTGCGCCACGAAGTACTCGGGTACGCACATGAAGAAACTGGGCCAAGCAGGACGGGTCCCAAAACCAAAAACGGTTCTACTTTTTTCTTTTTCATTTCTTTTCTTTTTTTGATGACGAAAAACTTCTGTCGCAACAGTACACCCTTCTTCTTGTATGGTCAATATCTTTCTTCATATAGACCCACACGTCTTTTGCCCAGCATATATATCGCATATGCATACAACACATACACCAACACAACAACACCAAAAGGAAAGGCAGGGATATGGAACGTTGCAAACGGAACGTGTGCAAGGATTTCCACAACACCAAGCATATACGCGAGTATGACATACGCAGGTGTCGCGAGAACAATACCCAGTGTTGTTCCTCCCATACCCGCGACACCACCAATAAAAGCAAAAAACATCGCCGCTGGTACCGCACCAAGAATAAGCACATTCGCAAACAGTGCAACGAGTGAAACATCTCCCATCAGATACATTATGAGTGGCAAGACAAAGAGTTGTGTCGCGAGTGTCGTGGCAACAATCTCACGCAGACCAAACCGTTCAGGAATACGTGAAAGATACGGTTCGATACTAGGGACAACGAGAACAATCGCAAGTGTTGCGAGAAATGATAATTGAAAGGATGCGTCGAATACAAGAATGAATGGGTTGTGCGCAACCATCACCACGCCCGCAATCATAAGTCCACGCTCCATCGCATGAGGACGACCAATGCGCCGCGCGAGAATAACGAGAAGTGCCATGAGCGATGCACGCACTACTGTCGCGCCAGCTCCCGTCATAAGTGCAAACACAGCAATACCTATCGCACCAACAGATGAAGCAAACGCCACGGGTAAAAACGCGAGTGCCCGCATCGCAGCTTCGGCAACAATAGTAACATTGTATCCAGAAAGCACGACCAGATGTACGACACCCGCGATACGAAAATCATTCAAAAGCGTTTCTCCAAGCGCGCGTTTTGCACCAACGATAAGCCCTCCCGCGAGCGATGATTCTGGCTCGGGAAGAGCGCGCGAAAGTCCCGCGAGAAACGACTCTTTCATATCAAGAATAAATGTATACACAGGGTTACCCGCATGCTCATCTGTCATTTCGAGTGTTGGACGAAATGCTTGATATGCGATGCCGTCCTTGCGCAAGTACGCGGGATAATCAAATACTCTCCCCGTATCATCAGACGCGAATGATTCAGGAAGTGAAAGTTCTCCTGTGAAACGAAGCACATCACCATAGTGATATGCTGGATACCGATCGACATATGCAAGTATACGTCCGCGTGTGAAACGATGCCCGTCTTCGTTCATTATCTCAAGCATCAGTCGTGTGTTGTTCTCACGAACATCTGGTTCTCTGATAACAATCGCATCAACAGTACACGTCACACCAACACAAGAAGCATACGCCTCTTTGTCAGATGACGTATCGAGCATATGATAGCGTGCTATGCCACATGCACTCGCGATAAGCACGATACTTGTCACGAGTGCGCTATGTGATGTTCGTGACATACGCGACAGCACCGCGCAAACAAAACCAAGAAGGAGGAGGAATATAACCCCATACCAATCAATAACAAAAAACGACCGCGCAAGAACACCGCTCGTGAAACCAAGCATGATCAGAGTCAACACATGCGAAGGATGCATAATAAAACGAAGTCTCAAGTGAGAAGTTGCGAGTTTCAAGACAACACATCAATCGTTCACGCAAACATGTTTACTGTGAAAAAATTTTCTCGCATTCTTGAAACTTAAAACTAAGAACTTGAAACTAATTCTTTCTATCCATTGCTTCATTCGCCAATCTGTCCGCGTCTTTGTTGTACTCACGACGCACGTGCACAATATCAACATGACTGAGCATTTCGAGGAGGTCGCGTACTTTTTCATATTGCACCTTGAGTTCCGGGTGTTTCACTTTGTAGATACCATTGAGTTGTCGCATGACAAGTTCACTGTCCATACGCATAACAATATGCATGTCAGAAAGCGCCTTCCCATAAAGTGTGTGTAATTTTTCAAGACCGAGAACAATCGCTTGATACTCTGCCCAATTGTTCGTCTTCTCTCCCAAATACACAGAAACTTCAGCAAGTACATGTCCCTCTCCGTCGGTAATATACGCACCAGCTCCGGCAGGACCGGGATTCCCCCGTGCGCCTCCGTCGGTGTACATAATGATATCAGTATGTGCATGTGTCATTACGCCTATCATACCGCAGAAAATGAAATAAGAAAAACGAAATATGTATAAAAAACCACTCCAATAAAACGAAAAATCATGAAAATAAAAAAACCGCTTCACAGCGGTTTTATAGAAACAGTCTTTATTCCTCGAAGGAATGTCATGTTTCCCAAAAGACATACCTCTGCATCTACTGATTCACCTGAGTCTATCTTCTTCTGAAGACTATCTATCAGTGCACATATCTTTTCATTTCGAGAAAGTACTTCAGCACGAGAAGAACTATCCTTTTCAGAAAGAAGTGATTCTCCATAGCGATAATAAAATCTACGTATCGCATTGATGTTTCCTCTTCGTATCACCTTTTTTTCCCTCTCTAAAAGATTGATATACTCAACATCTTTATCTTTATGCTGATTAACAATCTGAGTATAATACCGAGAAATATGTTCGAGTACCGTATTTAACTCACTCCCTTTTTTCTCTTCGGCGACACCTGATGTAAACCACTTCAAAAAATCAACCATCATTCCATCTTTCATTTCTTTGTGTGCATGTTCAAGCATCGCGTCCCAATACGTACTCTCGTATCGTTCACGCAATTTTCGCAACATGGAAGAAAACTGTTCATGAAACAAGAACAATCCCAAAAAGGGAATCCATGCCGCATTATTTGAAAGCTTATGAAAAAGATCCCAACTTTTTTCTGATTGCGCTTCTGCTTCCCCGGAAGTATTCAGAAATACATTCGCGGAACGATGCACAAATAGATAGGGCACTCCTATCACAAGAAACAAAAATAGAGCAAATGCAACACCGAGTATTGCATGGAAAAAACAGGGGATAAGAGAAACAGCAATGAGAACACTCTGTAATAACAGGGCATCACTTGCTGACACTGTGTTATACAGTGGCGTCAACGGCTTTGCGTTTGTATGCATGACACTTGTAATTTATATTTATGAAAAACTCTCGCGTAAATCTACACCCCCTTTCTTGTACTGTCAAACAACAATACCAAAAAAATCCGCCTATCTATGAGGCGGATTCAAGAGTAAAACGAGCGAAAAATAGTTCTGTTTTTGTACGTATTTCCCGCTCGACAGCAGAAATTTCCTTCCGTACTCTTTCTTCTTCTGCTGAGCATGTCTCGGAATATCTGAAAATATTCCCCATACATGTAAACGCAACTCTGTTTTCACACAACTTCTTCTTCCAAAGAAGGAGCTCATGCCAGCGAAGCGCCTGCATGCGCTTGAAGTCTCCCGGAAGACGAGACGATGACCTCGCCTTATATTCTTCTCTTCCGTAAAAGTCTATCCCCTGCACATCAACGGGAAAGACCTTCATGTTTATTCCAAGTTTAAGTTCAATCATTTTCTTTTATTTTATTAACAAAATATTTCTCCCAAATTTTTTATACATAACAAATATGTTTATATTGTGTTGGCGATTCCTATCCCAATCTATACTATAATTTTAAAAAGTCAACAGCTTTGCGCATACAATCATCCAACCATTTTTGTTATACCACCCTTACATCCTCCACACGCAAGCGGAGATCCCGACGGTTACGAAACCATGATTCTTCAATGGATGCGATAATATTCAAGCGCATACCAGAGACAAGTGTTATTTCACCAAATGAGTCTGGTGTCACAAAAAACGCAATCGCCTCAACTGTCCTTCCTAGTATGTCATGCGTAACAAGTTTGAGATGATCTTTCCCTTTACCAAAGACAATCACATCATCAAGGACAACGTCTTGAAAAATAAATAACGGTTTTGGATTACCCATGCCAAAGGGCGCGAGACTCGCGATATGCGCGTACGTTTCATTGTGTACATCATCAATGGAAAGTATCGCATCAATAATCCGTTCATCAACTGCTCGCTCACCTCGCATTGCTCCGTAAGTCGTATTCACCACATCAGCAAAGGTATGTACTGCGTCAAATGCGAGAGAAAATCCACCCGAGAGCGCATGTCCACCTCCATCAACAAGTGTCCCCTCAGGAAATGCGGACATGAGCTCAACAAGATTGACCGTCCCATCAGATCGCGCGGAACCACGTATCATTTCCGCACCTTCACGTCCCCAAAGAAACACTGGTTTACCGTAGTGTTCCACCAAATTATTTGCGGCAATACCGAGCACTCCCACACGCCACGACGGGTCCCCGAGCACAATAACGTCACCGACATCACGCGCGCGAATCATCGCATGTGCTTCTTTGGCAATATGTGCGACAAGTGATTTGCGTTCACCATTCAATCCTTCCAAATGCATCGCGATACGCTCCCCTTCTTCTCTGTTTGGTGTTGAGAGAAGTGCAAATGCAATATCAGGATGTTCCATGCGGCTCGCTGCATTGATACGTGGTGCAATAGTAAAACCAATATCATCTTCAGTGAGTTTGTCTTGAAGAGTCTTCGCACCGGCAAGAAGCGCGCGAAGTCCCGGACGTCCACTTTTGCGAAGCACCTTCATACCAAAATGTGCAAGCGTTCTATTTTCTTTGAGGAGTGGCACCATGTCCGCAACTGTCGCGATGCCAACCATATCGAGAAGCCATTTTTCCCATCCTTCAGATACCGTGACAACACCTTGTTCTCGTCCTTGCATAAGAATCGCTTGTGCAAGCTTAAACGCAAGTCCTGCGCCACAAAGCATATCATCGGGATACGTATCATCAATACGTTTTGGATCAACGACTGCGTACGCGGGTGGCAATGTTTCACCGGGCAAATGATGATCTGTTACAATCACATCCATACCAAGTTCACGAGCACGCGCAATATGTGCGACATCGGTAATACCACAATCAACAGTGATGATGAGATGCGTCCCATTCGTAGCAAATACTTCGATTGCTTCGGCATTGAGTCCATATCCTTCGTCATGTCGATGAGGCATATAATGCTCGACGTTTGTATATCCAAGTTTGGCAAACAAGTCACGCAATATCACACCACCTGGAATGCCGTCCGCATCATAGTCGGTATACACGAGAATCTTCTCGCCGTTTCCCATCGCTATCCAAATACGTGAAACCGCCTTTTCCATATCCTTGAGAAGAAATGGGTCATGCGTATCACGGTCCCAGTCTGGATTGAGAAAACGCTCCGCTTCATCTCTGTCGATGATGCCACGATTATAGAGAAGTGTGGCAACAAGACGAGGAAAACCAGAAAGCCCGTCGGGTAATGATTCGGGGACATCGGCAAGGCGGTACGTTTTTGAAGATGACATGCAAGAGAGTATACCAGTATGGGCGCTTCATGTCGAAAGATTTGACAAATGTTGTGAATAGTGTATAAAGAAAAAGTGTTGTTCTTGATAATTTAAATATAATAATCATGTCAGAGACAAAAAATAGTTTTGATCCTCATGCAATGTCTGTGGATACGGGCATTCCTATTGAAAAAATAAAAAATGCCCTTGGCATACATATTCCCACAACCACACCAGAGGAAGCCACGGCGGCGTACAACCGTGCTCCTTCCGATTCAGAACCAGAGGAAGCCGAGGCGGCGTATAACAGCGCTCCTTCCGGTTCAGAGGCTGAGCGCCTTGCCATGGAAAAATGGAATGAACTCTCAAAAAAAGAGGTTGAATCAGCAACCACACCA